>CAIMFV010000045.1 GCA_903840435.1 uncultured Caulobacterales bacterium | reverse complement strand
GTTAGATCGCAATGCGGCGCTGCGCGAAGAGGTGTTGCAGCGCCTGAGCGCGGGCTACTCTCCAGCCCAGGTTTCGGGCCGCTTGAAGCGAGAACACGGTAAGGCCGTGATCGGTCATGAAGCCATCTATCGCTTCATCTATGACCAGTTGAAGCGCACCAATGACGGCGCCTGGCGTCACTACCTGCCCCGGGCGAGGTTCAAGCGCGGGTGGCGACCCCAGAGGGGCGGATCGCCAGAATTCCATATCCGACAAAGGGTTTCCATCAGCGAAAGGCCTGCCTCGGCCAATAGCCGCCAGCAGCCCGGCCACTGGGAAGCCGACTTCATGTTGTTCGGGAAATACGGCCAGTCAGTTCTGGTTCTTCACGAGAGGACCACCCGCCTGACAGCCTTTGTGCGGACAAAGGACCGCAAAGCCAAGCCGACCGCAGACCACCTCGCCAAGCTCCTAGAGCCCCTCCCTCAGCCTCTGCGCCGCTCCGTCACCTTCGACAATGGAACTGAATTCGCCGAGCACCACCAGCTCGCCTCATCCCAAGGACTGGCCACCTTCTTTTGCGACCCACACAAGCCATGGCAAAAAGGCGGAATCGAAAATGCCATCGGTCGAATGCGACGATACCTTCCACGCAAGACAGACCTCGAAACCCTCACTGACGAGCATTTCCTCAACCTAAGCCGCCTTTACAACCACATCCCAAGAAAATGTCTGGACTTCCAGACCCCCGCTGAGGCCTTTAGCAAGGTGTTGCACTTCGAACGAGACTCCACACGATCCCAACACCCCACGATCGCGATGCCGAAATCTCTGCAGCCACGACCCGCCCCCTATGTTAGGCCTTAACAAGATGCAGAAGGGCCGCTCATGAAACCTCCCGTTGCACGGATTGTCACCCGCCTCCTGACAAGTCACACCCTTCGCGACATTGGACGTTTCAGCGCCGCCTTGCCCCGACGGCTTCGAGGTTCGGTGCCAGTCATCGACTATTTCCACCAGGTGGATGATCCCTATAGCCACCTGTCAGCGCAGATTTTGACCCGGTTGCAGCAGCGCTATGGGGTCGAGATTCGGATTTGGCTTGCGCCGCCGCCGGAGGACTCGGCAGCCCCAGAGCGCGCCCGATTACAGGCCTATGCGCGGCGCGACGCCGTGCGCGTAGCCGCTGAATATGGGGTGATCTTTCCAAAGGATCCGCGCCCGCCGAGCGCGGGCAATATTGAGGCTGCAACCCAAATTTTAGCAAAGGCGCGCGGCGACCTCGTCCAGTTTGTTGCCGCAGTCGGCGCCATGGGCGACGTGGTGTGGGGGGATGGTGCCGGAGCGGAGATGCCCCTCGACCAAGCCCCCATGGGCAGGGCTGAGGTTGCAAGCCTTCTCGCGGAAGGCGGCGCACGGCGGGCAAAGCTTGGACACTATCTGAGCGCCATGTTCCATTTCGAGGGCGAGTGGTATTGGAGCCTTGATCGTCTGCACCACCTCGAAGCGCGATTGGCCGCCATGGGCCGCGACACCATGCCAGATGCGGCGCCGATAGCTCCCTATCGCGACATTGCCTTGAAGCCGCTGGTACCGAGCGACAAGCCTGCACCGGTGATCGAGGCATGGTTTTCGTTTCGCAGCCCCTATTCGTGGATCGCCTTTCCCCGCCTGCGCCGGTTGGCCAGCCATTATGGCGCAGAGCTGCGCTTGCGATTTATCCTGCCCATGGTGATGCGCGGATTACCCGTGCCGCAGGTCAAGACGCTCTACATTACCCGCGACACCAAGCGCGAGGCCGATCAGGTCGGTCTGCCCTTTGGCACGATTGTCGATCCGGTAGGTTCAGGTGCGGCAAGGGCGCTTGCCGTTCTCCACCACGCAGTGGCGCTCGGTCGGGGCGAAACCTTCGCAGAATTAGCGATGCGCGGCGCCTTTGCCGAGGGGATTGCGCTTGCTGAGGACAAGGGCCTGTTTGACGTGGCCAGGCGTGCTGGCCTGACCGAGGCTGAAACCCGGGCGGCGCTTGCCGATGAAAGCTGGCGCACTGTGGCTGAAGAAAATCGCGCCGCGCTGTTTGAGGCTGGCCTGTGGGGCGCGCCCAGTTACCGCGTCAATGGCGGCGCGGCCCATTGGGGTCAAGACCGCCTTTGGGCTTTGGAGGCCGATCTGATCGCTGCGCGGGCCTAAACGCCGTTTTCAGGGCGTGAGGCAATCAAGCACATGGGCAATGTGGTAAAAGGTCTCCCGAAGCCGTTCGCCGACTTCGCGGGCAGGTCCCACGATTGCCAGGGAGATCAGCGAGATAATCAAACCATATTCTACAGCGGTTGCGCCGGATTCATCGGCGATAAAGGCCTTGAGAAGGTGTGTCATGGGCGTGTCTCAGCTTGGCGCGAGGCGGAATGGAAGTTCCTTTGCCAATCAAGAACCGTGCCAGAGCGGGGACCAGAGCCTGCCAGAGGCAGGGTCGCGGTTTAGCGACCTGAGACGCGCCCGTAGAACTTGGGGTGCCAGCGCTCGAGCCAGACCACCTTGCCAAGACCTCGCGCTGCCTTATCCGCAGCACGAGTGGCGAACTCAGGCGCGAAAGCTGCTGCGCTGAGCGCTATCAAGGCACATCCGACGGCTTGAGCCAATCCGATGACCATGGTGGCGGCAATCCGTGCGCCACCAAAGCCCCGATGGCGCGCCGCTTCCGCCGTGGCGCCCTGCCCATAGGAAAAGGCGCGTTTGAGGCAATAGCTGAGGGTGAGGCGTGACAGGCTTGGATGCTCATAGACCAAGGCCTGGGCGGCAAAGCCAAACCGGGCGCCCTTCGCGGCCATGGCGGCAAACAGATGGTCGTCTTCGCCGCCGAGGTGATCGCGCGCCGTCTTAAAGGGCGCAGTGCGATCCGGCAGAGCCCTGACCCGGATCAGGGAATTTCCACACCCGAAAGGTTTGGCGATTGGCTGGTCTTGGCGCGGTCCGGAACGGGCGAAAAAGTGGCTGAAATAGCGCGGACATGCGGACTGATTGGGCGGGAGGCGCGTGCTGATGGGCCCAAAGACTACATCGGCGTTCAAAGTTTCGGCGGCGTAGAGCAGCGCCGCCAGCCAGCCCTCGCAGGCCTCCTCGTCATCATCAAGGCAGGCGATGAAATCGCCACGCGCCGCCGCGACGCCACGATTACGGGCAGTGGCCACGCCAGGGTGGGGGGCGTGCAAATACTGGACAGGAATTTCGCTTGTCGCAGCTAAGGCGCTGACCCCGGCGGCAGCGCTTCCGTCCGGGTCGTTGTCGACGATCAGCAATTCGAGCGTGACATCGTCCGGCAGCGTTTGACGCAAGACCGACCGTGCGGCGGTGAGCAATCCGCCGGGGCGCCTCTGGGTCGGAATGAGGACGGAGATCAGTCTCATGGGCCTTTGAAAGCGTGCCGGGCCATAATCGGCGCTAAAGCTGACCTGAACTGCATAAGATCAGCTTAATGGGCGCGTCATCAGGTCTCTGGCTTCCCAGGGCGCGACAATGCTATGGGGGGCGGGGCTCTTTCTCGGGAATGGCTATGTCCAAACGGTTACACCGATTATCTGACCTGTCCCGCGCGGGCGTCCTGATAGGCGCGAGTGTGGCCTGCGCCATCTCAGTGGCAGTGTCGTCGCCGGTCAGGGCCGAAAGCGATCCAGCGGTCGTCCGTGTCGAAACCTTGAATGAGGCTTTGGTCACGGCGGCGCGACGCCACGACTTGACGCCAGACCATCTGCGCCCCTTGCTGCAACAGGCGTTCAACCTCCCCATCATGGCGCAACTTGCGGTCGGCCCGGCCTGGGGCGGCCTTTCCGCAAGTGAGCGTGAGGAGGTCTTAAGCGCGCTCCTGCGCTATACAGAAGCGCGTTATGTCCATGAATTTAAAGAATTTACTGGTCAAACCCTGGTGGTCGACCCCAATGTTCAGGTGCGTGGCCTAGACCATCTGGTGCGGGCGGAGGTGCGCGAGCCGGGCGAGGCCCCGACCAAGCTCGGCTATCGTCTCCGCGACTTTGGCGGCACGTGGAAAATCATTGATGTCTTCTATGAAGGCGTCAGCCAAATCGCCACCCAGAGGTCAGACTTCGCCAGCGCCTTAGCGGCTGGCGGGGCGAGCGCTCTGGTCAAGCGATTGGATCAGGCGACGGCGAAACTTAAATAGCGGGCTTCGCCTTGCGACCCGCCTCAAAGCTGGCGAGCAGGGCGGGTTGAAACACCAAGGCGCTGATCAAGGTCCAGCCCAAAGCCACCAGCAAGAGCCGCCCAAGACTGGCCGTGCCGGGGTGGGCCGACAGGGCCAGGGCTGCAAATGACGCCCCGGTGGTCAGGGCGCTAAACAGAATGGCGTGACCGAGACTGGCGCGCAGCCGATCTGCAATCTCATCGCGCCACGCCATCACCGTATAAATATTGAACGAGACGCCGATGCCCAAGAGGAGCGGCAAGGCGATGAGATTTTCCAAATTCAGCGCTTCTCCAAAGGCTGGCAGGCTCGCCAAGGTCAGAACGCCGCTGAGCGCGACGGGACCCAGGGTCAAGGCGACAAGCCGGACTGAGCGCAGAACAAGGGCCAGAAGGGCAATAATGGCCAGGGTCGACAGGGCGAGCGCCTGAAGAAAGGCACCCAGAATGGTGCGGGCCGCTTCGCGTAAGGAAACGGGAGAGCCGGACGCCTCGGGGGCGACGGAGGTGACCTGATCAATAAAGCCTTTCAGCACTTTGGGATCAGCAGCATCGCCTCTCGGCGCCACATCAACGAGGGCGCGCCCGTCTGGCGTCAGCCATTGCTCTCGCAACTCCTGCGGCAGCAGCGCAAGGCTCGAGGCCTGCGGCGTAAGGGACGCGCGTACCTGATCCAAGGCCGCAGGCAGGCTGGCGGTCAGGGTCTTTTCGGCGCCGTCCAATACGGCGTCCGGTGCTGTGGCCAGAGCCTTTAGGCGTAGGGCGAAACTTTGGGCCGCCTTGACCTCGGGCGCTTGCGGATCGCCGAGCGCGGCAACCTCTGCCAGCCTTGCAGCCGCTTCACTCACCGCGCTTCGGGTGTCCTCCGGCATCGAGGGGCCTGCCATGTCGAAGGGCGAGAGACTGGGGTCGAGGATCACATTGGCATCGGCAATGATCGCGAGTTTCGCGGTCTGATCCTCGGGGATGAAGCTTTCAACCGTCGTCACTTCCCCAACGCTTGGCAGGGTCCGCAGGCGACGGACCAGCGTGCGCGCCTCGCCAAGCGAGGGGGCCAGAATTTGCAGACGGTTTGGCGTCAGGTCGGGATCATGGGTCAGTGTCTTATAAAGCCGGACCGACGCATCCTTGGGATTGCGCAGCGACAGGGGATCAAAATCGAGCCGCAAACTCACCAGTAAAGCGCAGCCGCCGAGCCCAAGACCCAAGGCGAGCCCGAGAATAGGCCGTTTCCATTGCTGCACCCGGTCTTCGAGGGCTTGGAAAAACCGCAGATCCCCCTCCGAAGATGCCTTAGCGCTGCCGAACAGGGTCAACCAGGCTGGCAAAACCAAGAGGGCGAGCAGGGCCGCGACCGCCATCCCCAGTGCGGCCACCCCACCAAGCTCGGACACGCCCTTATAGGAGGTCGGAACGAAGGCGAGAAAGCCAAGGCCTGTGGCCGCCGCCGCCAAGGCAACGCTGGGACCGGCTGTTCGGGCTGTGGCCAGAAAGGCACTTCCTGGGCTGTCGTCCGCCGAGGGCTCGGCGCGACTTCGAATGGCGTATTGAATAGCAAAGTCGACGCCAAGCCCAACAAACAGCGGCAGGAAGGCGACCGAAATCAGAGTGAACTCGTGATACAAAACGAGGCCAGCGGCGGAGGTGATGGCAAGGCCGGTCAGCACCGTGGCGACAATGGCCGTGATCGTCGTCGCGGAGCGTACACCTAGAAAGAGGATGACCAGGATGAGGAGGCCCGCGCCTAAAGCGATTGGGCCGGTGGCTTCCCCAAGATTGGCCAATTCGTCGGCCTGCATGGCGACTGCGCCCGTCGCGGTGACGCTGACAGCGGCGGGGCCCGACGTCTCGAACTGCATCTCTTTGATCGCCGAGGCAACTTCCGCCTGGACGGCGGCCGCGGGCGCGATGGCGTCATAGTTGATCTTCGGCGTCAGGATGATGACCGCCTGGGGCGTGGAGGCGCCAGCGATTTCCACCCCGCCTGACAGCATGGCGCGCCAGGATAGTGCAGTCTGCGGCTTGGCCAGACTGGCGTCTAAACGCGTCACATAGGGGTGTAGGTCGGTCAGACGGTGGGGGTCATGCTCGGCATCCGTCAGGCTGGCCTTCAGCGCATGCATCAGTCCGCGAAGGCTCGGGTCGGCGGCGAGAGGGCCGAGAAAAGGCTGGGCGCGGATCAGTTGGGCGGTGAGACTTCGCACATCCTTTTCCGCCAAAAACAGCAGGGCTTGATGTTCGAGATAGGCTCCGCCCAAGGGCCGCTGCACCAGCAGGAAGAGATCCTTTCGCCTGGCCAACCTCTCAGAGAGACGGTCGGCGGCGGCATCGGCCAATTCGGGCGTCGTTGCCTTGACGATCAGGGTTAAATCGTCGCCTTCCGCAACAAAGGCGCTGTTCAGTGCAGCTTCGGTCCGTCTCCAAGGCAGGTCTTTTGAGAGGAGCGCGTCCAAATCGGTTCGGACACTCAAATGGCCGAGAAGAAAGACGATCGAGATCGCCGCCAATCCCAAGCTGGCGCCCACGACTTTGCGGGGGTGGCGGACGCCAAGGCGCGTAAGCAGTTGCGCCCACGCAGCGATCATGAACGTGGCGCCGAGGGTGGGGGCGAGGGGGGAGTTGGGTCGGGCTTAGTCGGGTCGGCTTGAGTTGGGCCAAGTTGAGTAGGGCCAAGTTCAGTCGGGCCAAGTTGAGTAGGGCCAGGTTGAGAAGGGGGCGGCGGATCGACATGCTTTTTCACGCCGGGCGGTAGTTCCGGCGCGCCGGGAATATCGGGCGAATCGACGAGGGAGAATTGGTCGCCCGACACCTGGGCGCGCATCCTTTGTTGGTAGATGGATCGTAAGGAGGCGTAAGGGTCGGTCGCCGTCATCGCAATGGTCTCAAGATCATCTTCAACACTGGCGCGTTGATCAACAACGCTTGTGACCGTCTGAATTTTCTCGATCAGGCCTGTTCGCAGGCCGCGGAGCTGCACCAAGGGATTGGAGAAGAAATCGACGCCCGCGCCAAACAGGTCGCGTGTCGACGAAGGACCCAAAAAGGGCACGAACAGGTAGGGGCCTGCGCCTACGCCATAGCGGCCAAGGGTGATGGCAAAGCCGTTTTCGTGGTGTGGCAAATTCATTTTTTGCGCCACATCGAAGGCTCCGCCCACGCCCAGCGTTGAATTGACCACGAAGCGCTTCCCAGACGTCGATGCGTCCTTTAGCCGACCTTGCAGCAAATCGTTGAGGCAGACGCCGGGCTCATCCCAATTCATCAGGGCCGCATGCAGCGCCCGTCGCACAGGCCTTGGCAGGACCCGGCGGTAGCTGACCGCGACGGGGCGGAAAATATAGCGGTCAAGCGAAAGGTTGATGCGGTAGGTGCGCCGGTTGAGGCGCTCAAGCGGATCGCTGGCATCTGCGCTCGGGGCCTCAACCGCCAAGGTGGGCGGTGGCGTCGGGGGCGGAGACGCCTCCGTCGAGACACTCAAGGCCGCGCTCAGCAAAACTCCGGCTAGGCTCACCCGCGCTTATTCCTGAGTGGAGACAAGATTCAGTCCTTTAGGGCGGGTCCTTGCGAGGATGTCAACGCTTGGCCTGGACCACCCCATGGCCCAAATCGACTTTTGTTGACACCGGTCTCTCACAAGCGACCCTGGCTAAATTATGTCCACACTGCAATGTCTAGAGGCTGTCGACCACCACAATTTCGGCGTCTTCGATCGCTTCAATCTTGATTTCTGCTTCATCCTTGATGGCGGCGCCATCGCGGGCCCCAAGCTCGACACCGTTAATCCTCAGCCGGCCAAGCGCCGAAACCACATAGAGCCTGCGATTTTGCGGGAGGGCATAGGTGATCTCGTCGCCGGACCTTAAGGTCGCGCCAAGCACCCGGGCCTCGGCGCGAATGAACAGCGCGTCTTCGTCCTCTGGAAAACCAGACGCCAACGCGGTCAATTGACCGGATCGGTTGTGCTTTGGAAACGGCTTGGCCCCCCAGCGCGGCGCGCCACCCTTTGCGGTCGGCTCGATCCAGATTTGAAACAGGGTCGTGGTTTCCGGCTCGAGGTTGTATTCGGCGTGACGGATACCGGTTCCGGCCGACATGACCTGAACATCGCCAGCCCCCGTCCGGCCTTGATTGCCAAGCGAGTCCTGGTGGGTGATGGCGCCTGTGCGGACATAGGTGATGATTTCCATGTCTGCATGGGGGTGCGGCGGGAACCCGCTTTTCGGCGCGATCTCGTCGTCGTTCCACACCCGAAGCGCCCCCCAACCCATATTGCCGGGATCATAATAGTTGGCGAACGAGAAGTGGTGGCGGGCCTTCAGCCAACCATGGTCGGCGCCGCCCAGCTTCGCAAAGGGTCGAACGGAAATCATCACCGCCTCATCTGTTACCGTGACTGTGGCAGATAAATGGGGTGGCGCGGTTTCAGGTCAAGGGCCCGACCCTGCAACGAGGGTTAGACCAATCGCCCGTGACAGTGCTTGAACTTTTTGCCCGAACCACAGGGGCAGAGCGCATTGCGCCCGGTGCGCTCCCAACCGTTCGGCAGGCTGGACGCGGGCAGCTTTTCGCGGGCCTCGGGCGACAGTCCGGTCAAATCGCCCAGACCCATGCCCCCGCTTCGCTCATTCGTGCCGGTGCGCGGATCGAGGTGGATCTCTTGATAGACGGCGGGTTCTGGCTGGAAGGCCTCGGGCGGTTCAAACGTGATCTCAACCGTCATGATCCAACGGGTGACATTGTGCCGGAGGTCCACCAGCAGCTTTTCAAACAGGGCAAAGGCTTCGGTCTTATATTCGTTGAGCGGGTCGCGTTGGCCATAGCCACGTAGGCCGATGACTTGGCGCAGATGATCCAAGTGTTGAAGGTGTTCCCGCCACTGCATGTCGATCATTTGCAGCATGAAGCTGCGTTCAAGCTCGCGCATATGGGGAGCGCCAATCAGGGCCTCTCGCTCGGCGGCGCGTGTCGCGGCAGCCTCGGCGATGCGCTTTTCGATTTCCGTCGGGTCGACACCCTCTTCCGCCGCCCAGTCGGCAAGCGGCAGGGTCAAGCCCAAGATCATCAGGAGGCGCTCTTCCAGCCCCTCCAGGTCCCACTGCTCGGCATAGGCCTTGGGCGGCAAGAAGCGAGTGACAAAGTCGGCAATGGTGTCGAGACGCATCTCCGCCACCACTTCCGACAGATCCGGCGCCTGCATGAATTCCTGGCGCTGTTCAAAGACTGCCTTGCGCTGGTCATTGACCACGTCGTCATACTTCAAGAGGTTCTTGCGGATTTCATAATTGCGCTGCTCGACCTTGCGCTGGGCCGTTGCAATGGCGGAATTGAGCCAGCGATGGGTGATAGCTTCGCCTTCCGCCATGCCGAAGGTGCGCATGATCGAATCGAGCCGCTCGCCAGCAAAGATGCGCAAGAGGTCGTCTTCGGTGGAGAGGAAAAACTTCGACTTGCCCGGGTCGCCTTGCCGGCCGGTCCGGCCACGCAGCTGGTTGTCGATCCGGCGGCTTTCATGCCGTTCGGTGCCGAGCACAAAGAGGCCGCCCGCAGCAAGTGCTTCGGCCTTGCGGACGGCGATGTCGGCTTCGATCTTCTGGCGCTCAGAAGCGATCTCGGCCTCGGTGACGTCGCGGCCCTTGGCGCGCTCTTCTTGCCGCCAGCGGCCAAGGCGCATTTCCAGGTTGCCGCCCAACTGAATATCGGTTCCGCGCCCGGCCATATTGGTGGCGATGGTCACTGCACCCGGCACGCCCGCATCGGCGACAATATAGGCTTCTTGTTCGTGATAGCGGGCGTTCAAGACCTGATGGGGGATACCCTTATGGGTTTTACCATCCTTTTCAAAGCTATAGGCTTTTAGAAGCTCTGAAAGGTGCTCGGACTTTTCGATTGATACTGTGCCGACCAGAACCGGCTGACCCCGAACATGGCAGTCGGCGATTTGCGCCAGGATGGAAACGTTCTTTTCCGCTTCGGTCCGATAGACCTCATCATCCTCATCAATGCGCGCCACCGGGCGATTGGTTGGGATTTCGGAGACATCCATCTTATAGATATCGCCAAATTCCTGCGCCTCGGTCGCTGCCGTCCCGGTCATGCCGGACAGCTTTTTGTAGAGGCGGAAATAGTTTTGAATGGTGACGGAAGCGAGCGTTTGATTTTCCGGCTGGATCGCCACCCCTTCCTTGGCTTCGATGGCTTGGTGCAGCCCTTCGGACAACCGCCGACCGGTCATCATCCGGCCGGTGAATTCGTCGATCAGCACCACCTCGCCGGACTTTAAAATATAGTCGCGGTCGCGGGCATAGAGCACATTGGCGCGCAGGGCCTGATTGACGTGGTGCACGACGCTGACATTGGCGGCGTCATAGAGGCCGGTGGAATCTTCTTCCAGATGGCCGCCTGCCGCCAGGAGTTCCTCGACCTTTTCATTGCCGTACTCGGTCAGAATGACTTGGCGCTGTTTTTCGTCGAGATCGAAGGTGTCGCGGTCGAGGATCAGTTCGCGCACCACAGTGTCGATGGTGCGATAAAAGTCCGAGCGGTCTTCGGTCGGCCCTGAAATAATCAGCGGCGTGCGCGCCTCGTCAATGAGGATGGAATCGACCTCGTCAACAATGGCGAAGTTGTGCGGCCGCTGCACCATCTCCTCGACATCATAAACGAGGTTGTCGCGCAGATAATCAAAGCCGAATTCGTTATTGGTGCCATAGGTGATGTCGCTGGCATAGGCGCGTTTACGCTCGGCCTGGCTCAAGCCATTGATGATGACGCCAGTAGACATGCCGAGAAACGCATAGATCTTGCCCATCCATTCGGCGTCGCGTTGGGCGAGATAGTCATTGACGGTGACAAGGTGGACGCCTTGACCGGGCAGAGCGTTGAGATAGCAGGCGAGCGTCGCAACCAAGGTCTTGCCTTCGCCGGTGCGCATCTCGGCAATGCCGCCGGCGTGTAGGACCATGCCGCCGACCAATTGCACGTCGAAGTGGCGCATGCCGAGCACACGTTTTGAGGCTTCCCGCACCACGGCGAAAGCTTCTTCAAGCAAGCTGTCAAGGCTGGCGCCATCAGCAAGCCGCGCGCGGAATTGATCGGTCTTGGCGCGCAGTTCCGCGTCGCTCAGGCTCGACAGCTGGACTTCCAAAGCATTGATCGCCGAGACGCGATTGCGCATCTGTTTGATCTTGCGTTCGCCGGAAGAGCCGAAGAGCTTTTTCGCCAGAGATAACATGAAAAGTTCCGAAGAAGAGTGAGTAACGTCCTTGACGCGGACGGCGTGAGGGCTCTCATAACCGTGAAGCCCAAATAAGGCGACGAAAATTCAACCAAATCATCCGGTCGCAACCGTCGCCCGACACCGGCATTGGGCCAAAAACCGCTCGACTTGGCTGCGCGCGAGACTTAAGCACCCGAACCTAGCCTGTCAACGCGCGCAGGCGAGGCGGCACGCCCAAACCATGGCGACGATGATGCAGACTGGATTTCTCCAAACTTCTCTCCGCTGCTGGCCTCGGGCGGCGACAGCCCTCGCCCTTTGCCTAGGCCTGGCCGCATGCGGCAAGCCCGGCGGGGCGGGCGGCGTTGAGCCGGGCGACCGGGTTGTCGCGCGTGTGGGCGGTGATGTCGTCTATGCCTCCGACGTCAAGCGCCAGGCCCTCGCCGAAGGGGTCATTAATGAGGGCGATACGCTTGACCCGGCCTCCAGCCAGTTCCACGCGACGCTTGATGAGGTGATCGACCAGAAGCTTTTGGCCCGCGAGGCGGTGCGATTGCGGCTCGACAAGGACCCAAAGACGGCGCGCCGTTTGTTGGCGGCCCAAGAAAAGGTGCTAGGCGATGTTTTGATTGAGGGCCGGGTGAAGACGGTGGTCAACGAAACCTCGATACGCACCCTCTATGCCGAGCAACAACGGGTCGCCAAGGGCGGCGAAGAAATCAGAGCCCGTCAAATCGTCTGCGCCGCCGAGGCTGACGCGCAAGCGGTGAAGAAACTGCTCAGCACCGGCGCCAGCTTCGAAACCTTGGCGATGCAGAAATCCACTGACCAAGAAACCCGCTTCAATGGCGGCGATCTTGGCTATTTCACCCTCGACTCCATGCCTGCGCCCTATGGCGACGCGTTGAAAGCCGCCAAGCCCGGCGCCATTGTCGGTCCGTTCAAAACCGATGCTGGCTATGTGATTGCCCGCATTGAAGATCGTCGCCCTGAGCAACCGATCACCCTGGAAGAGGCGCGACCACAGATTGTCCGCTTCCTCACCTATGACGAGATCAAAACCCTGCTGGCCAAGTTGCGCGCCGCCACCCAGGTTGAGGTGACACTGCCCCCCAGTCCGCCTCCGCAACCGCCGTCCAAGGCGCTCGACCTCACCAAGCCGGATCCGAAAGGAAAGGTCTGACATGTCCGAGCCCAGCCTGAAGGACGCCGTGGCGCCGGGTAAACCCGGCCTTGCCCGCTCGCCGCTCGCTGTTGACCTACCCGAATTTGGCGTGATTGCCGGGGTTCGGCTCGCCATCGGTCGCGCCGGGTTCTATCGCCATGACCGTCCTGATCTGGTGTTGATGGCGTTTGATGCGGGCTCTGTCGTTGGCGGCGTCTTCACCCGTCATGCGGTGGGCTCAGCGCCCGTGGATTGGTGCAAGGCTGCCCTTCAGGCGAGCGGCGGGCGTGTGCGGGCCCTGGTCTGCAATGCGGGCTGCGCCAATGCGTTTACCGGAGCGCCCGGTGCCGAGGCCGCACGACAAACCGCTGATGCCGCCGCCGGCGCGCTCAACGCGGTCGAGACCGAAGTGATGGTGGCCTCAACTGGGGTGATAGGTGTCGTCTTGGACGCTGAGCGCATTGTCGCCCAGATGGACCATTTGACAGCGGGCCTCGAGGCGGACCGCTGGGCCGAGGCGGCTCAGGCCATCATGACCACTGACACCTTTCCGAAGGGCGCCGTGGCGGAGTGCGAGATTGACGGCGCGCCTGTGCGCTTGGCCGGTATCTGCAAGGGCTCGGGCATGATCGCGCCCAACATGGCCACCATGCTGGCCTTTCTCGCTACCGATGCAGCCCTGTCGCACGAGATTATTCAGGAGCTGTTGGCGACGACGGTTGGCGACACTTTCAACGCTGTGACGGTCGACGGTGATCGTTCCACCAATGACACCTGTTTGCTGGTCGCAACGGGAAAGGCGCAGCACGGCGCGGTGAAAGAGGCGGCTGATCCCCGGCTACAAAACTTTAAGGCGGCGCTGCGCCAAGTGATGCTAAGCCTTGCCCAGCAATTGATCCGCGACGGCGAAGGGGCGACCAAATTCGTCAAGGTCACCGTGTCGGGGGCAGCCAGCGACGCCTCTGCGGCCAAGATCGCCCGCACGATTTGCGAAAGCCCCTTGGTCAAGACTGCGATCGCGGGCGAAGACGCCAATTGGGGCAGGATCGTCATGGCGGTCGGTCGGGCTGACGAGCCGGTGGATCGCGACAAGCTTTCCATCGGCTTTGGGTCTCTCGCTGCCGCCGCCGATGGCAAGGTCGCCACCACCTATGACGAGACTGCCATGAGCGCCTATATGCGCGGCAAGGAACTGGAGATTAGCGTCGATGTCGGGATTGGTGTTGGCCGCGCCGATATGTGGACCTGCGATCTGACCAAGGGCTATATCGCCATCAATGGCGATTATCGCAGCTAGACCCATGGGAAAGCCCATGCTCATCGTGGTCGCCGCCGCGCTCATTGATGGCGACGGTCGGGTGCTGATTTGTCAACGCCCCGAAGGCAAGGCCATGGCCGGGCTGTGGGAGTTTCCCGGCGGCAAGGTCGAGCCGGGCGAGACGCCAGAAGAGGCGATCCTGCGCGAATTGGCGGAGGAATTGGGCGTGCAGGCCAAACGCGACTGTCTGGCACCCTTCGTCTTTGCCAGCCACACCTATGAGGACTTTCACCTCCTGATGCCGCTCTTTCTGCTGCGCCGCTGGGACGGCGAGGTCGAGCGCCGCGAGCACACCGCCCACGCCTGGGTCAAACCCGCCCGCCTGTTCGACTACGCCATGCCGCCCGCCGACGCGCCACTGTGCGCATGGCTGCGCGATTGTTTGTGAGGGGCCGGGTTTTGGACCTGCGTCTACGGCCTTCGCGCGGGCTGGGCCGTGTTGAGGGGTGAGTGGTAGCCGTGGCGCCTCTGATTCAGCAACCACCCGTCGCAGGCGAGGCCTATGGCTAAGACGCAGACGTATATTAGAAGCGGATGCGCCCAACTGGCATGATGAAAGATTCGTTCGATGGGAAGGATCGACACTAAACACAGCGAAAATACTACGGCCATATTTAACGAAGATCTTAAGTCGAAGGCGTTCTGACTGGTCATGATGCGTCTGCCAGCGAAGGAAATAGAAGAGGAGGCCGCAGTACAAAAAAATAAAGACCAAAATTTGAAGCCTAATCCGTAATTCAATAAAATTTCAAGCATGGCGAAAATAATCGAAAAGCAAAAAAGCATTAAAGTGCCGGAAAAAAATATATCAACTTTATTCACGGGCAATGTATTTAATTGATTCATGTTGAAATATTTATTCATAATCGCATTAAATTGAAATGAGCCAGAGCTCAGACCGATCAAAATGAGGGTCTGTCTCGGCATGTGTGTGAGCTCAACAAATATTTTAAAAAACAGTGTATTAAAAATCGCATATGAAAACATGCTTATAATGCAATAATATAATGAAAGTGCTATACCATTTAGTTTGAATATATTTGTACCTAATGGGGGGAAATTAAATTGATTAATTTTGAAAACCACGCTCTTATTTTGATGAACAAGATGTTTTTTCGTATGAAGATGGAGCGGAGCATCCACAAAATAGCTTGAAATGACAGCGGAGACGCTGATCCAAAAAAGTGTGTTCCAAACATCAATTTGAACTTCACCCAGCCGAATAAAGGCGATCAGCAATAAGGTCATGGCCGCCATAGCGAGCAGCGCTCTCGTGCGCACTCCGACATTGCGCCCAACCCGACCAAGACCCCAGCCAATCAAGCCCCATGCGGAAACGAGAGTTACCTCAATCTCAAAGGCCCTCACCATCTTGGTGGTCCAAGCCTGAGGCGGGGGGCTCAGTCCTACGCCAACACGAGATAGAAGCAGTGGGATTGCGGTTAGCAGCGTAAGCTGGGCAAGCGGAATGCCCGCGCTTGCCCACCATGACGCGCGCTGGAGGTCGCGTGGGCTTATCGGCAGGAGCATTCGTAACTGGGATTTGCCAAGAGTGAATGACCCGCCAAAGGCAATGGCGCAGAGCGCCACCAGGGTGGGTCCGAGCCAGTAGGGTTCGTCGTCAAATAAAATCATTCCGAACTGGATCTGCGGAATCAGCACGACAAGGCAAAATCGAAACACGCTGTCGGGCAGTATGAAGACTAGGCGTTTGACGGTTGCGTTCATGGCGCGGACTCAGTCTTGCGTCAGGGCGAGGAAGAGGTCTTCCAAGGCGAGGGGGGTCTCGCTGATCAATTTGACGTCCGCTGGGTTGGGGAGGGGGTTGGTGCGGCTCATGTCTCTATCCACCAACCAGGTGGCGCGCGTCTCCGTGCGGCTTAGACGCTTCCAGCCGGGCGCGACAATGTCACCGCCCTCCGTGTCGATTTGCACAAAGCGGCTGGTGAGAGCATCCATGCGTCCTTGCGCCTTGACCCGACCCTTATGGATCAAGATCACGCTGTCGGCGATGCGTTCAAGGTCGACGAGGTCGTGGGAGGAAATAAGGATGGTCTTGTCACCCCGCTCCATGATCTTCAGCAGTTCGGAGAAAAGCAGGTGGCGAGCCTGTGCGTCGAGGCCCACAGTTGGCTCGTCGAGCAGCAACAGGTCGGCATCGCGGCTCAGCGCCATGACCAGGCTAAGCTTGGTGCGCGCCCCAAACGAAAGTGTTGATATTTTCGCCGGTTTGAAGAGCCCGAACCGATTGAGGAGATCCTGGCACCGCCCATCATCCCAATCCGGATAAAAGCCGCTAATAAAGTCGAGCGCGCGGCCTATGGTTCCCCAGGGTGCGAAATTCTGATTAGGAGAAACATAGCCGACGCGCGCCTTGATCTTCACATCGTCCGACCCGCGTCGCAGCCCAAGGATGCGCAGGTCGCCAGAGTCGGGTTCGGCGAGACCGATCATCGTGTCGATGAGGGTAGTCTTGCCCGCGCCATTGGCGCCAATCAGGGCGTGCACCATGCCCGTTTCGGCCTGAAGCGAGATCGGCCCGAGGGTAAATCGACCAAGTTTTAAGACGACGTCTTGCACATCTATCGCAAGTTCAGCGTCGCTCATTTGGCGTCCTCCCGTTCGAATTCAGCGAAAAGTGCGGCGAAAACGGCGTCACGCGACAGCCCCGCCTTGCGCGCCGCCGCCACGGCTTGGCGCAGGGCTTCGCCCACCGCGTCGGCCTCCAATTTTTGTAACTCGCGTTCGGCCTTTTCAGCGATGAAGGCGCCAAGGCCTTGGCGAATATAGATCAGGCCGTCTTGCTCAAGCTCGGCATAGGCCCGCTTTATGGTGATGACGCTGACCAGCAGGGTCGCCGCGAGCGCTCGCACTGACGGCAAGGCGTCGCCGGGCTTCAATCGGCCGGCCGCCACCTCCCGACGAACGGCCCGCGCGACCTGTTCATAGAGCGCTCCGGGAGCCGCCGCGGAGATGGGGCCGAGGTTGGTTGTTACCATATACTGAGCATATTATATATACACAGTTATGCAAGCGGCAGGTACGCTGGCGGCTCGCAGCGACCTCAATCCGCGCCGATCTCGCGTTTGGCGGCTTCTAAGGCCTCGGCGGCGGCGATCCATTCGGCCTCGGCGGCCTCGAGTTTTTTCGCAGCGATGGTGCGTTTCTCGGTCAGGAGGCGCGCGCCGACCGGGTCGCGGGTAAAGAGGTTGGGAGCGAGGAGGTGTTTGTCGAGCTCGGCCACTTCGTCTGTGGCGCGCGACACCCGACCCTCAATCGCTTCGAGCTTTTTCTTCAGAGGGCCCAGCACGGCCAGCGCCTTGCGCGGACTTAAGCGGGCGGGGGCTTGCAGTGCGACGGGCGCCGCTTCGGCCTTGGGTTTTTCGAGTGCGCCTTCCTGTGCAGCAGCCTTGGCCGCCATCCGCGCCCGGTCGAGGACGAACTTGGCATAGTCGTCCATATCGCCGTCAAACGGGGCAATGGTTCCGTCTGCCGCGAGCCAGAGCCGGTCGGCGACCAATTCCATCAAGGACCGATCGTGCGTGATGAGAATAACCGCGCCGCGATAGTCATTCAGCGCGTCGAGGAGGGCGCGGCGGCTATCAATATCGAGGTGGTTGGTCGGCTCATCGAGAATGAGCAAGTGAGGCGCCTGCATCGCCACCAGATTGAGTAATAGCCGCGCGCGCTCGCCACCCGACAGATTGGCGACGGTGACGTCTTGTCGATCATAGGCGAGGCCGAATTGGGCAAGCTTTGACCGGGTTTGGCTTTCGCTCGAGTCGGGGCGTTCCCGACGTAAGATTTGGAAGGCCGTATCGGTGGGGTCGAGGGCTTCGATCTGGTGCTGGTGGAACCAGCCGACCTCTAAGCGGCGATCCCTGGCCATGTGGCCAGACAGGGGCGTCAGCGCACCGGCGATCAGTTTGGCGAAGGTCGACTTGCCCGCGCCATTAACACCGAGAAGGCCAATCCGGTCGTCGAGATCCAGCCGAAGCGTCAAGCGTTTCAAGATCGGCTGGCCGTCATAGCCGGTAGAGACGCCCTCCAAGCGCACCAGAGGCGGCGGCAGGGGCTTTTCCGGCGACGGCAGGATGAAGGGCGCGACCCGCTCGCCGGGCGGGAGCGAGACGGGTTCGAGCTTTGCCAGCCGCTTCAGCCGGGATTGGGCTTGGCTCGCCTTGGAGGCCTTGGCGCGAAATCGGTCGACAAAGGATTGCAGGTGGGCGCGTTCGGCCTCTTGTTTTACGCTTGCCGCTTCCGCCAAGCGCAGCTTTTCGGCGCGGGCCTTTTCAAAGGCGTCATAGCCGCCGGTATAGAGGTCGAGGCGGGCTTGGGTCAGATGCAGGATCTGGTCCGTCGAGTTGTTCAACAGCTCCCGGTCGTGGCTGATAATCAAGGCCGTGTGCGGATATTTTTTCAACCGCGCTTCCAGCCACAACGCGCCTTCGAGGTCGAGATAATTGGTCGGCTCGTCGAGCAGCATCAGGTCCGGTTCAGCGAACAGGGCGGCGGCCAAGGCCACCCGCATCCGCCATCCGCCGGAAAACTCCGCCATGGGCCGCGACAGGTCGCGCTGGCTAAAGCCTAGTCCCGTGAGGATTTCCGCCGCACGCGAGGGCGCGCGGTCAGACTCGATCTCGTCCAGGCGCACATAGATTTCGCCAAGCTCTTCCGGCGGCGCGGTGTCGAGAGCGGCGAGCAGGGAGGCCCTTTCCTCATGGGCGGCCAAAATGGTGTCGATGAGCGACACAGGCGTCGCGGGATGTTCCTGATCAACACTGGCCATGCGCGCCCGTTTGGGCAGGCTGATCTCACCTTCGCCCGGCGTGAACTCGCCCTTGATCAGCCGGAACAGGGTCGACTTGCCCGCGCCATTACGTCCGACGAGCCCGACCTTGGCGCCGGGGCCTAGGGTGACGCTTGCCTGATTGAAAAAGCGCCGCCCCCAGGCGTCGAAGGTCAGGGACTTGATTTGCAACATGGGTCAGGGGCTCAAATGTGAAAATCTGGCGGGCGGCGGCGCGGGAATGGCGCGCTCCCGTCCAAAATGGGTGAGAACAGCTTGGACTTTGGTCAGGCCGCCGCTATAAGCCCGCGACCTCCACCAAACGCAAGCTTAAGCGAAGGCCTTCATGACTGAGCGCACCTTTTCCATCATCAAGCCCGACGCCACGCGCCGCAACCTGACCGGGCAGATCAACGCCGTCATCGAAGGCGCTGGACTACGAATTGTCGCTCAGCGCCGGATTCACATGACCCGCGCCCAGGCCGAACAGTTTTACGGCGTCCATAAGGAACGGCCGTTTTTTGGCGAGCTGGTTGAAACCATGACCTCTGAGCCCGTCGTGGTGCAGGTCTTGGAAGGCGAAAATGCCGTTGCCCGTTATCGCGAAATCATGGGTGCGACCAATCCGGAAAACGCCGCTGAAGGCACGTTGCGCAAACTGTTCGCGCTCAATGTCGGCGAAAACTCGGTGCACGGCTCGGATTCGCAAGAAAACGCCGCGCTTGAAATCGGTCAGTTCTTCTCAGCCGAGCAAATCGTCGGCTAAGACGAGACAACGCGGATTTTGGCTCTCGGTCGGCGCCTCTGAGCAACGGCTGGGAGCTTAAATCGCCTTGCCGCGGTCTTGGCCGTCAATAACCGAGGCCGACGCGTTTCAGCCTTTTGCGCAGGGTCTTCAGTTGCCGGTCGACCTCGGCCATGGTGCGGTTGAGCGCCCCTTCGTCGGCGCGCCAGACTTGCAAAATCGCCAGCCAGGCCATCGTCATCGCTGCAACGCGCCCGGGGCCGCGCAAGCCACCCGTATCGATGCCAGCCGCCTCCAACAGGGCCTGAGCTGTCAAGGGCAGGCGGGGCGCCAACGCTGCCAGTCCATCTGAGCGGGCAATAGACAAAAGCGCTGCCCTGTGAGGCCCCATTGCCTCCAGCCGCGCCATCACCGCTTCAAACAGCCGGTCATGCACGTCGAGGCTTCCGTCAAACTCGCCTGCTTTCAGGGCCGTTTGATCGAGTTGGGCGGCGATCTTGCGCAACAGGGGCGCCTTTCCCGGCGTCGCCGCATAGAGATCGGCAAAGTCGACGCCGCCCGCCGCGGCAATGTCGCGCAGCGTAATGTCGTTCCACGGGCGCTGGGCCGCCAGCTCCAAGGCGGCGTGACAGGCAAGGCCCTGCACATCAGCGGGGGCGGGATTGTCCAATACGGTCATGTCTCGACGCCTTTCTTCACCCAAGTTCCCTTGCCCGCGCCACTGCCGCGGCGACGGCCTTGGTCATAAGCTGTGGCAAGCCCTGCTCGCCTTGCAATACGCTCAAGGCAGCCGCAGTTGTGCCGCCAGGAGAGGTGACCTGGGCGCGCAATTCGGCAGGCGAAAGGGGGCTTGCCTCCATCAGGGCGGCAGCGCCGATCAGGGTCGCGCGGGCGAGCTCAGCCGCTGCATCCGGCGCAAGGCCCTGCGCAACGCCCGCAGCACTCATCGCTTCGGCCAGGGCATAGAGATAGGCAGGCCCCGATCCCGAAACCGCCGTGGCGGCGTCCATAAACCGCTCGTCTGGCAATTCCACAACCCGACCTAAGGGGCGGAAAAGCGTCGCTGCGGTGGTGCGGCCAATTTCGGAGGCGCTCCAAATGCTGGCAACGCCCTTGGAAATTGCAACCGCCGTGGTTGGCATGACCCGGGCAATCACTTGAGTTGTAAAGGCAGCGGCAAGGTCGCTGCAACTGACGCCCGCCGCAATGGAAATGAGGGTCGCATCAGGCCGCAGGTGGGGTGCGTAGAGCTTGGCGGCCTCCCGCCAAGTTTGCGGTTTGACGGCCAAGACAACCGTTCTCGCCTGGGCAAGCTCGCCAAGTGGCGGATTAAGCCGCGCACCCCTTGCCGCAAGATCTAGAGCTTCCGCGCCCGGATGCGGATCGACCAGGAGGAAGGCGTCGGGGGCATAGGCCTTGGCCGCCGCTAGACCCGCGGCAATGGCACCACCCATGCGACCTGCGCCTAAGATCAAGATCGGTGTCATCGAATGCAATGTCAGGGCGCGGCTCCTGTTGAACGGCGAACCCAAGGCGAAACCGCCTCAGCCTCCTTGAAATGAGCGTTCTTTGGCCGAAAGTGAAGGGTCTCGCCCATCACCTTCTAGCCATTCGCGGCGCATCACCCTAATTTTCCTCCATGTCTGATCTATCTGATCTGTCTGATCCGGCTTCGCCCGAAACTGCGGACCTCCAACCCGGCTCAGCGCCCGCTCTGACGGGCATGGCGCTGCTTGTGGACGAGGTGAAGCGGTTGCCGGACCGTCCGGGCGTCTATCGCATGCTCGGCGAGGGCGGCGAGGTCCTCTATGTCGGCAAGGCACGGTCGCTCAAGAAGCGGGTGAGCCAGTACGCCCAAGGCCGGTTTCACACCCAGCGTATCGCCCATATGGTCCATCAGACCCGGGGCCTCGTCGTGGTCACCACCCGCACCGAGACCGAGGCGCTGCTGTTAGAAATCAATCTGATCAAATCTCTCAAGCCGCGCTTCAATGTGCTGTTGCGCGATGACAAAAGCTTTCCGGAAATCCTTATCCGCCGCAACCACGCTGCGCCGCAGATTACCAAGCATCGCGGCGCCCATACCCTGCCGGGCGAGTATTTTGGCCCCTTTGCCTCGGCCTGGGCGGTCAATCGCACCTTGAATACGCTGCAAAAGGCCTTCCTGCTGCGCTCCTGCTCCGACGCCGTCTATGACAGTCGCACGCGGCCTTGCATGTTGCACCAGATCAAACGGTGTAGTGCACCCTGTGTTGGCGAGGTCAGTCTTGACGCCTATGGCCAACTGGTCGATGAGGCGCACCAATTTCTCAAGGGCAAGAGCCGCGCTGTCCTGAATGGGCTGTCCACCGACATGCAGGAGGCCTCGGACGCGCTGGAATTTGAGACCGCAGCCCGCTTGCGGGACCGGATCCGTGCGCTTTCCGCCATTACGGCTGAGCAAGGCGTCAATCCCGAAACCTTGGAAGCGGCGGACGTATTTGCCTTGAGCGCTGAGGGCGGACAGGCTTGCGTTCAGGTGTTCTTCTTCCGCGCCGGTCAGAATTGGGGCAATCGCGCCTATTTTCCGCGAGTCGACCGCACCGATGAAGACGGTGACATTCTCGACGCCTTCCTTGGCCAGTTTTACGGCGACCGTACCTCGCCGGCTCTGATTCTGGTCAGCCATGATTTGCCAAACCAAGCTTTGCTCAGCTTGGCCTTAAGCGAAAAGGCCGGTCGCAAGGTTGAGATCCTCCGCCCGCAGCGGGGCGAAAAGGCAAGCCTGATGGCGGACGCGCTGAATAATGCCCGTGAAGCCTTGGGGCGGCGCATGGCGGAGGGCTCAGCCCAGGCGAAGTTGCTCGCCGGTGTGGCCGAAACCTTCGGCTTGGACGCCCCGCCATCGCGGATCGAGGTCTATGACAATAGCCACATCCAAGGCACGAACGCGGTTGGGGCGATGATCGTTGCTGGACCCGAAGGGTTTGAGAAGTCGCAATATCGCAAGTTCAATATTAAAAGCACCGAGCTCACGCCCGGTGACGACTATGCCATGATGCGCGAAGTGTTGAGCCGCCGTTTTGCTCGGCTGGTGCGCGAGGAGGCCGATGGCGATGGCACGCGCCGCCCTGACCTCATCCTCATTGATGGTGGCAAGGGCCAGTTGGACGCGGTGATTTCCGTGGCGCAGGACTTAGGCGTTGATGATATTCCCATTGTCGGGGTGGCCAAGGGCCCGGATCGCGATGCGGGCCGCGAGCACTTTTTTCCGGTGGGCGCGCCGCCCTTCATGCTCGAACCCAAATCGCCGGTGCTCTATTATTTGCAACGCTTGCGCGACGAGGCGCACCGGTTTGCCATAGGGACCCATCGGGCCAAACGGTCGGCTGAAATGGTCAAAAACCCCTTAGATGAGATTGAAGGGGTCGGGCCGGCGCGTAAACGGGCCTTGCTGCATGCCTTTGGCTCGGCGCGCGGGGTGGAGCGAGCCGCCGTCGCCGATCTGATGAAGGTTGAAGGCGTCTCGGCGGCACTGGCCGAACGCATCCACAATTTTTTTCGACCGAGCTAACCCCTCGCCAAAGGCCGTGCAAAGCCTTACATCGACGCGATGTTAAGCTCTGCCACGTCCCTTCCTTTAGCAACGCTCGCGCGCGTGACCGCCGCTGCGCGGGACGCCGTTGGCTTGCCTGAGGGGGCACGGGTGGTTGCGGCCATGTCGGGCGGCGTCGACTCCACCGTCGTCGCTGCGGTCCTGCATGCAGCAGGCTATGAGGTGGTCGGCGTCACCTTGCAACTCTATGACCACGGCGCGGCGGTGAAGCGGGCCGGGGCCTGCTGCGCCGGGCAAGATATTCGCGACGCCCGTTCCGCTGCCGAGCGCATTGGCATTGCCCACTATGTGCTCGACTATGAAAGCCGGTTTCGTCAGGACGTGATTGACGATTTCGCCGACAGCTATCTGCGCGGCGAAACGCCTGTGCCCTGCATCCGCTGTAACCAGACGGTCAAGTTTCGCGATCTGGCGGAAGTGGCGCGCGATCTCGGCGCGACTGCCTTAGCCACAGGTCACTATGTTCGACGTGCGGAGGGCGCGGCGGGACCGGAATTACATCGCGCCGTCGATGCAAGCCGCGACCAAAGCTATTTTCTTTTCGCCACCACCCGCGAGCAACTGGGCTTCCTGCGTTTTCCGCTGGGGGATCTGCCGAAAACCCTCGTGCGCGAGACGGCGGACGCCATGGGTTTAGCCGTCGCCCACAAGCCCGATAGTCAAGACATCTGCTTTGTGCCGGACGGCGCCTATGCCACCCTCATTGACCGACTGCGACCCAATGCGGCGGGGGCAGGTGACATTCGCCACCTTGATGGGCGCATCCTCGGACGGCACGAGGGCGTCAGCCGCTATACGGTCGGCCAAAGACGGGGTCTCAATGTTGCTGTCGGCGAGCCGCTGTTTGTCGTCGCCCTCGATGCGGCGCGGCGCGAAGTTATCGTCGGACCGCGCGAAGCCTTGTTGACCGAAAGCTTGGCGCTGAAAGAGATCAATTGGCTGGGCGATACGTCAGATATTCGCGACGCCGCCGTCCAAGGGCGGGCCGTTTTGGCGCGGGTACGCTCGACGCGCGATCCGGCTCCCGCCCATTTGGTGGTCGAAGACGGTGCCGTGCGCTTGCGCTTTGATGGACCTGAGGAGGGCGTCAGCCCAGGCCAGGCTTGCGTCCTCTATGACCCTGGCGCGCCAAGCCGGGTCTTAGGGGGTGGCTTCATCACCGATACCCAACGCACCCCCTTCACCTGCTAATCGGAGACCCCGCCATGTCCGCCGATCCGGTAGTCATCCTCGACTATGCCAGAACCCCGATGGGGGCTTTTCAAGGGGTGCTCGCCTCGGTCAAGGCGACCGCTTTGGGCGCCTGTGCCGTAAAGGCCGCCTTGGCGCGGGTGGGGCTCGATGCAGACCGGGTGGACGAAATCTTCATGGGCTGCGTCCTGCCCGCCGGTCTTGGCCAAGCTCCAGCACGGCAAGCCGCACTAGGGGCAGGGTTGCCACTCGGCGTCACGGCGACCACTGTCAACAAAATGTGCGGATCCGGCATGCAGGCGGCGATCCTTGCCCATGACACGTTGCTGGCGGGCTCGGCGGACATCGTGGTGGCGGGGGGGATGGAGAGCATGTCGCGTGCCCCCTATCTTCTGGCCAAGCACCGCGAGGGCGCCCGGATTGGCCACGATGTGGCGTCCGACAGCATGTATCTCGACGGCCTGGAAGACGCCTACCAACCCGGCAAGTTGATGGGGGCCTTTGCCGAGGACGCAGCGCGGGCCTATCAGTTTTCCCGCCAAGACATGGATGCCTTTGCGCTTCAGTCCTTGCGACGGGCGCGTGACGCACAAAGCTCTGGCGCCTTTGATCGTGAGATCACGCCCGTTTCGGTTGAGGGGCGCAAGGGTGTGGCCAGCGTGACGCAGGACGAACAGCCAGGACGCGCTGACCCGGAAAAGATCCCGCATTTGAAGCCAGCCTTCGCCAAGGACGGCACGGTAACCGCCGCCAATTCCTCCTCCATTTCCGATGGCGCCGCCGCCTTGGTGCTCACCCGCGTCTCGGTGGCCAAGCGTTTGGGCCTGCCCATCAAGGCCAAAATCGTCGCCCACGCGGCGGCGGCGCAGGAGCCTAGCCTCTTCACCACCGCACCGGTGCCTGCCATGCGCAAAGCCCTCAAGCGCGCCGGTTGGAGTGTCGATGCGGTTGACCTGTTTGAAGTCAATGAGGCCTTTGCTGTGGTCGCCATGATTGCACAGCAGGAGTTGGGCATTCCGTCTGAAAAGCTCAATGTGCACGGTGGCGCCTGCGCGCTCGGCCATCCGATTGGCGCATCGGGCGCGCGCATCTTGGCAACCCTGATCTCGGCCCTTGAGACACGAGGCCAGACGCGCGGTCTGGCCAGCCTGTGCATCGGCGGCGGCGAGGCAACCGCCATGGCGATCGAGTTGGTTTAAACCGGCCCTCGTGTCTTTCAGTTTCTTTCAGTTTCTTTCAGTATCTGAAAGACACTAAATTCCTTTGTTTTCGTTTGTCTTTTCGGAAAAACCGGCTTCCACTTTTTCCTGACAAACGCTAGCCTAGCAGTGCGGGCGGCGCGTCGCGCTGGGCCGAAAGCTTGTGTTCCGTCACGCCGAGCGCGTCGGCAAGCCGAACCCGCCCCTGACCCGGCTTCAATGGCTGTTGTTGGTCAGGATGTGGCGCCCAACCGGTCAGGGTCGAAATCTCAAAGGTCGCCCGCACCCGACCGTCCGCATCGGAAAACCGTTCTTGATAGATGGAAAGCGCCCGGGCCATGACCCGCCGCGTCAGCCGCCGGTTGCCCTGACCAAGCAAGGGATTGGTCTCGGCCATGGCGCGCAGGTCGGCGATCAAATCGAGTGGATGGCGATAGCGCACACACATCCGGTCAATATCGACCACGGGCAGGGCGAAGCCTGCCCGTTGCGCCAGGGCCGCAAGGTCGGGCCCATCGGCGAAGGGCGCCACGCGCGGCGCGGCGGCGCCGGTCACCTCCGCTTCCGCCTCCAGCAGGGATTGGCGCAATTCGGTCAGCGTCGCCCCGGTAAAGACGGCGCCTAGAAAAAGCCCATCCGGCTTCAGGATCCGCCGTGCCTGCACCAAGGCGCCGACCAGATCATTGGTGAGATGGAGCGCCAGCACCGAGGTGGCGAGATCAAAACTTTCCGGCGCGAAGGGAAGGGCTTCTTCGTCGCCGACAACCTGCATCGGCGAGGCGGGGCGAAAAATCGGTGTCATCGCCACCAGATCGCCAACCTTTTCCCGGGCGGGCGACTGTTGCAAGGCGCGCTCGAATGCCGCATCCCGCGATCCCAAATCGACGGCACACGGAAACCGTCGCATGATCGCCTCTAGGCGCTCGACCAAATCCTCAGCCGCGCGACGGCGAAGAAAGTCCGCGCCTCGGCTTGGGTCGCGGCGCATGCGGATATCGGCGATCTGCAACCGCCGCCTCACCAGGGCGCGATCAAAGAGAAGGGGAGGGGCGGAAACCATGGCCAGTCCATATCACGCTTTTTCGCCCGGCATGAAGCCGCCCGGTTGGGCGCGGGCTCTGGCGCGGTTCGGCGCCGATCAGGTGGCGCCGCTGCGCGACCTGATCGACCAAACGCCCGTGCAATCCATCGGCCTGACGGCGACGGCTTGGTCAAAAATTGAGTTTCTAGAAGCGCCCCTCTGTGATGGGTGTGGCACGCCCTTCGAATATGATCTCGGCGGCGGGGCCCGCTGCGAGGCCTGTTTGGCAAGACCACGCCGGATCAGCCGTCTGCGGGCCGCCTGCTTTTATGACGCCGATTCCCGCGACCTGATCCTGCAGCTCAAACACGCAGATCGCCCCGAGCTCGGCGGCTTTTTTGCCCGCTGGTTGAGCCGGGTCGGTGCCGACCTGTTGGCTCAGGCCGACCTCATTGCGCCGACGCCTTTGCATGGTGCGCGCCTGTTTGCCCGGCGCTATAACCAAGCCGCTGAAATCGCCCGCCCCTTGGCCCACCTCTGGGGGCTGGCCTATGCGCCGGATATTTTGATTCGCAAACGAAAGACGGAAAGCCAAGGCGGCAAGTCAGCCCGAGGGCGGGCGCGCAATGTTGCAGGCGCCTTTGCAGTTCGGAAGCGCCATCTCAGCGCTTTGAAGCGGCAGCGCGTGCTGTTGGTCGATGATGTTTACACCACAGGGGCGACAATGGAGGCTTGCGCTCGCGTTCTGCTTGCATCCGGTGCGGCGAGCGTAGATGTTCTTGCCGTGGCGAGGGTGCGCGACGGGCGTGACCTCTCTATATAGGGTGTGAACCTTTTGTCTCGATCATAGGCGATGTCATGGCCGATGTGTTGATCTACACCAAACCCTTCTGCCCCTATTGCGCGCGGGCCCTATCGGTGCTGCGGGCCAAGGGCGCTTCGGTAACGGAAATCGAGGATGCGGCATTTAATCCCGACCGCCGCCGCGAAATGCTGGAAAAGTCCGGCGGCGCCGCGACCTATCCGCAGATCTTCATTGGCACCCGTCATGTTGGCGGCTGCGACGACATGCTGGCACTCGACCGCGCGGGCGAGCTTGACGGCCTTTTAACCGCATGAAGGTCGCGCTGATCCAAACCCGCACGCCCGCCACCCATGCAGGCGCCCTGGCTGAGGTGGAGCCGCTCATTCGCGATGCGGCGCGACAAGGGGCGAAATTGGTTGCGACGCCCGAATGTTCAAACCTCGTTCAACGCGACCGCAGCAAGCTGAAGCCCGCCCTGACCCTTTTGGAGCACGACCCGGTGGTGACTCGGCTTCGCCAATTGGCGCGCGAGTTGGACATTGAAATTCTGGTCGGCTCAGCCCTGGTGCGCCGCGACGACGGCGAGGCGGCCAATCGCGCGGTGATGATCGCCGCCACGGGCGACATCCTTGCCACCTATGACAAGATCCACATGTTTGATGTGGATTTGCCAACCGGTGAACGGGCGCGCGAAAGTGAAGCCTATCGGGCGGGCGCGCAGGCGGTTTTGGTCGAGACCCGCCTTGGCGCCACAGGCCTGACCATCTGTTACGACATGCGGTTTCCGCAGCTTTATCGCGCCCTCGCCAAGGCGGGCGCACAGGTGATCTTCGCCCCAGCCGCCTTTACGCGGCCCACAGGTGCGGCCCACTGGCATATTTTGTTGCGCGCGCGGGCCATTGAGTGCGGGGCCTTTGTGCTTGCACCGGCCCAAGGCGGCTTTCACGAGGATGGTCGCGGCACCCACGGCCACAGCTTGGCGGTTGCGCCTTGGGGGGAGATTATTGGTGAACTGAACCATGACGACCCGGGCGTTCTCGTCGTCGACCTGGACCTTTCGGAGGTGGCGCGGGTCCGCGCCGCTGTGCCCGCCCTCGCCAATGATCGTCCCTTCGCCGCACCTGAGTTGATCCGCGCACCCAGCGAGGCTGAGGAATGATCCGCTATGCCTTGGTGTGCAATCACGCCCACATGTTCGAGGCCTGGTTTGGCTCGTCCTCCGACTATGATGATCAAAGCGCCCGGGGCCTGGTCGAGTGTCCCTATTGCGCCTCGCGCGAAGTGACCAAGCAGATCATGGCCCCTGCCGTGACGGGCACAAAGGCGCAACGTTCTCAGACCCTTCCCGCAGCCGACGTCGCCGCCGTCTTGCCAGCGCCCGCCTCAGCGCCAGAGGGCCAGCACTTGGCGGAAATGCTGACCAAGGTACGCGAATTCGTCACCGCCAATTGCGAAGACGTCGGCGACCGCTTCGCCCGCGAAGCCCGCGATATCCACGAGGGACGCTCCGAAGCGCGCGGAATTTTCGGCCAGGCGACAGCCCAAGAGGTGAAGGGCCTGATCGATGACGGCGTACCTGTGGCTCCCTTGCCCCTGGCCGCGACACCTAGGGCTAAGTTGAATTAGGGCTAAGTTGAATTAGGGCCTAAGCTGACCTGACGTCGGTCAATCCTTGGTCGCCGTCATCATATAGTTCATTGCGCTATCGTCGCTCAGCGACCATTTGCCGGTCAGGGGATGGAAGACGACGCCAAACGGGCCCTGGACGGCTACGGGGCCCGCAGCCAAAAACCCACGCAACTCTTCAGGAGTCAGAAATTTTCGCCAGTCATGGGCGCCGATGGGGAGCCACCGCAACACATATTCAGCTCCGATCTTGGCCAAGGCGAGTGATTTGAGGGTGCGGTTCAGGGTTGCGGTGACGAGGATGCCGCCCGGCTTCAGCAGATGCATGCAATCGCTTAAAAAGGCTTTTGGGTCGGCCACATGCTCGACCACCTCCATTGCCAAGACCACGTCAAACTTCGGCTCGCCCGCTTCTACGAGACTCTCCGCCGTCGCGCAGCGATAGTCGATTGAGAGGCCCGTCTTGTCCGCATGGGCCTTGGCAGCGGCAATATTGCGCGCCGACGCATCAAGGCCTGTGACCTGAAACCCCAGCCGGGCCATGGGTTCGGAGAGGAGGCCGCCGCCGCAGCCAATATCGATCAGCCTTAGACCTTCAAAGGGCTGCCGGGCGGTCGAGTCGCGGCCGAAGCGGGTCAAGGCTTGGTCCCGAATGAAGCCAAGTCGAATCGGATTGAAGTGATGCAGCGGGGCGAACTTGCCCTTCGGGTCCCACCACTGGTCGGCGATGGCGGAAAAGACGGCGACGCCCTCGGCATCGACGCTGGGTCCATGGGCATGGTCCGAGATGTCGGCTTCAGGGTCTGCGGAAGAGGGGGACGCGCCGCGCATGAAGGCTCCTGCATTGCCGAAGAGGAATTCTGTCGTTAGAACGCCCCGGTCCTCGCCTCGCAAGGACACTTCTGACTACAGATGGTCAGGCCGGGCCCGCCTGACAAGTCGTACAGCGCAGTGATGCGCACTTGGGGAATGCGTCTTTGGCTCAGACACGATTGGTCATGAAATTTGGCGGCACCAGCGTCGCCGACCTTGAACGGATAAGGCGTGTCGCGCGCTTGGTGGCGGCGGAGCGTGAACGGGGCCACGCCGTTGCTGTGGTGGTCTCAGCCATGGCTGGCAAAACCAATGAACTGGTGGCTTGGACAGACGGCGCGGGTCCTGCAGCGCCTGGCTTGCCGGCGAGCGATGATGAATATGATGTGGTCGTGGCTTCCGGCGAGCAGGTCACCGCCGGGCTGTTGGCCATGGTGTTGCGCAATATGGGCGTCATGGCCAAGAGCTTCCTGGGCTGGCAAACGCCAATCTTGACCGACGAAGCCCACGGCACCGCGCGGATTGAAGACATTGTTCCTGACAAGCTGCTGGCGACCTTGGACGCCGGAGAGGTGGCGGTCTTGGCAGGCTTTCAAGGCGTGACGCCGGGGGGGCGGATCACCACGCTTGGCCGAGGTGGCTCCGATACCAGCGCGGTGGCTATCGCCGCTGCCTTGCAGGCCATTCGGTGTGATATCTATACCGATGTCGACGGGGTCTATACGACCGATCCGCGCATCGAGAGCAAGGCGCGTCGTCTGGCGCGCATTTCCTATGAAGAAATGTTGGAGATGGCCTCATTAGGGGCCAAGGTTTTGCAAACCCGCTCCGTCGAACTGGCCATGGCCTACCGGACGCCTGTTCGGGTCCTGTCGAGTTTTGTTGAACCGGGCGAGGCCCAGTCCGATACCGGAACCATCGTCTGTGACGAGGAAGATATTATGGAAAAGCGCATCGTCAGCGGCGTCGCCTTCTCACGCGATGAAGCCAAGGTCACGCTGTTTGGACTGCCAGATACCCCTGGCGTGTCGTCAAAGATTTTTTCGCGGTTGGCGGACGGCAATGTCAATGTTGACATGATCGTCCAGTCAAAGGCCCGCACCTCTGACACCGCCAATATGGCCTTTACGGTCGGGCGGCGCGATGCGGGTCGTGCGCTTGAGATCATGCGGGCGGGCAAGTCCGATATCGGCTTTTCGGAAGTGACGATTGATGATGACGTGGCCAAGGTATCCGTGGTCGGGGTCGGCATGCGCAGCCATGCGGGCGTCGCCCAGACCATGTTCAAGGCGCTGGCTGACAAAGGCGTCAACATCCAGGTGATCTCGACCTCGGAAATCAAGATCAGCGTCCTGATCGAGGCCGCCTATACCGAGCTTGCGGTGCGTGCGCTGCACCAGGCCTATGGATTGGATCAACTCTAAAGAGGTCGCGCGAGATGCGCCTCGCGACCCAACTCGGCATCTGTGGACCGATAGCCGATGAAGGGGCGGCGGAACGTTGCTTCGAGGTCCTTGCAGCCGCGCTCGGACCGCTACCCGACGACTTAACGCCAAAGCTCGCGCCCATTCTTGGCGCGTCGCCCTATCTCGCTGGCCTGATGCGTAAAGATCCCGATCGGCTCGCCAGGCTACTGGATGCCGAGCCTGATGCGGCTTTTCAGCAGATCCTCACCGACACCGCCGCGACCCAAACCTTAGGCCTCGACGCTGCCATGATCGCGCTGCGCCGCCTAAAGGCTGAGACCCACCTTCTGACGGCGCTGTGTGACTTGGGCGGTGTGTGGGGCCTCGATCAAGTGACGTGCGCCCTGACCCGCTTTGCCGATGTCAGTTTGGGCGCAGCGCTAAGCTTGGCAGTTGCGCAAGAGCGGCAAAAGGACCGCCTCCTGCCAGCGGCTGCCAGCGGTGCTTGCGATGCGCCGGGCTTTTTCTGCCTCGCCATGGGGAAGATGGGTGCTTTTGAGCTCAACTATTCGAGCGATATCGATATTTCGATCTTCTATGAGCCAGAGCGCTTGCCTGTTGCGGAAGGTGTCGAGCCCCAGGCGGTGGCCTTGCGTTTGGCACGCCAGGTTTCCGAAATTCTCAGTCGTCGCACCGATGAGGGCTATGTCTTTCGGGTTGATCTGCGCCTTCGCCCCGATCCCTCCTCGACCCCGGCCGCCATGCCTGTGGTCGCCGCGCTCGACTATTATGAGACGGTCGGCCAGAACTGGGAGCGGGCGGCGATGATCAAGGCCCGCGTGGCGGCGGGAGACTTCGAGGCGGGGGCGGCCTTTTTGCGCGAGCTTCAACCCTTTGTTTGGCGCAGAAGCCTCGACTATGCCGCTGTGGCGGATATCCATGCCATCAAGCGCCAAATCCATACCTATAAGGTCGATGACCGGCTCACGCCGCCGGGTGCAAATTTGAAGCTCGGACGCGGCGGAATTCGTGAGATTGAGTTTTTTGTCCAAACCCAACAACTGATCCTCGGCGGTCGAGACGCACGGCTGCGGGCGCCGCGGACCTTGGAGGCGCTGGAGGCCTTACGCGCTGCGGGACATGTTAGTGATGACGCGGCGGATGAACTGCGCCTTGCCTATCCAAAGCTGCGCGACTGGGAACATCGGGTCCAGATGTTGGAAGACGAGCAGACCCACATCTTGCCCGTCGCGCCTGAGGCCCGTAACCGGGTTGCAGCGCTGGCGGGGCAGGACTTGGCCAGCTTCGACACCCAGGTGGAACAGGTCATGCGCGGCGTTAATCGCAGGTATGGCGCGCTGTTCTCCGAGGATGAGCCCCTGTCCTCGGCCTTTGGCAGTCTGGTTTTTACCGGCGTCGAGAATGATCCGGAAACCTTGCTGACCCTGGGGCGGATGGGATTTTCTCATCCTGAACAGGTCGCCGAAACCATTCGCAGCTGGCACCACGGGCGGATCGCCGCGACCCGGACCGCGCGCGGGCGCGAACTCTTCACGCGCTTGGCGCCGCAACTTTTGGACGCCGCCGCAGCCACAGGCGCGCCGGATGCGGCCTTTGTCAGGTTTGCTGACTTTTTTGCCAGCCTCTCCTCAGGCGTGCAGATTCAATCGCTGTTTTTGGCCCAACCGGCCCTTTTTCGTTTGATCGTCGAGGTGATGGCGTTCGCGCCAGAGCTCGCCCGGACGCTGGCGCGTCGACCGGCTGCCATTGACGCTCTGGTCGACGGCGATTTCTTCACGCCCGTGACGCCTGAGGACGCGAGCGCTACCCTTAAGGCTGCCGTCAATAGCGCAAAGGGGTTTGAGGCGGTGCTCGATGCGGCGCGGCGGGCTCACCACGACCAATCGTTTCGGATTGGCGTTCAGGTCATGTCGGGCATGGCCGCGCCGGAAGAGGCGGGCGCGGCCTTTGCGGCCCTGGCCGATGCCTGTCTGGCCTCGCTGGCTCCGAAGGCCTTGGAAGAGACGGTGCGGTTAGGCGGCGCGTTCGCTGGCGACGTGGCGATTGTGTTTCTGGGCAAAGCAGGCTCACGTGAAATGTCGGCGCGGTCGGACCTTGATTTGATGACCCTCTATGCTGCGGAACCGAACCAGGTTTCTTCGGCCAAGGGGTGGACGGCGGAGACCTTTTACGCCCGCTTCACCCAAAGACTGATCGCCGCCTTGTCGGCGCCGACCGCCGAAGGCGTGCTCTATCCGGTCGACATGCGGCTTCGCCCTTCCGGCACGGCGGGGCCCGTCGCGGTGCGCCTTTCGGCGATGGAGGCCTATTATCGCCAAGAGGCCCAGACCTGGGAATTTTTGGCCCTGACGCGTGCCCGCGTCGCATGGGCCTCCTCGCCCGCGTTTGCGAAAGCCTGCCAAGACGCCATCACGGCGGGTCTTACCCTGCGGCGCTCTTCCGACACGGTCCGCCAAGATGTACGGGAGATGCGGGCCTTGATGCGCCGTGAACGCCCCGCCTATGGCTTTTGGGATCTGAAGCTCTCCGACGGCGGCTTGGTTGATATCGAATTTATTGCCCAGACCTTGCAGCTCTTCGGCGCCGCTGACGGGGGGGAGTTAACCGTTTCGACTGGAAATGCGCTTGCCATCGCCGCGGCCGAAGGCCGCCTGCCGCCCGAGGCGGAAAGGGTGTTGAGCGCCGCCTTACGCCTGCACCAATCGCTGACCCAGTTGGTCAAGTTGGCGCTGACAGAACCGGAAAACCCAGAAGCTGAGCCGGAGCGATTTAAGGCGCTGTTGGCCCGTGCGGCTCGGCGACCTAGCTTTTCTGACCTCGTGGCAAGCCTCACCCATGCGCGTACCGAGGTGGTGGCGTGGCGCCGCCGGATTCTGGCCGAGGATTGACACGGGCGGCGTAACCCGCGCAACCAGAACAAAGATTGACAAACATAGGGGAGACGCATGGAATTGTTGACAGTCGAGCGCCGCGATGCGGTCGCCATCCTGACCTTTAATCGTCCCGACTCGATGAACGCGCTGGGCGCACCCGGCGATGGCGATCAGGTCCAGGCCGTCTGTGACCGTATCAATGCCGACCCCTCGGTGCGCTGCGTCATCCTGACCGGGGCTGGGCGCGCCTTTTCGGCAGGGGGTGATGTTAAGGCCATGAAGGCGCGCGAAGGCGCTTTTGCAGGTGGCGGCGTCGGCATCCGCGACAATTACCGAACCAATATCCACCGGATCGTCCGCTCGATCTATGGGCTGGAAGTGCCGACCATTGCCGCCGTCAATGGCGCGGCTGTGGGACTTGGATGTGATGTGGCCTGCATGTGCGATATCCGCATTAGCTCGGACCAAGCGCGGTTTGGCGTCACTTTTTTAAAGCTCGGCCTGATCCCCGGTGATGGCGGCGCTTGGCTGTTGCCGCGCATTATTGGCCAAGACCGCGCGGCGCAATTGCTGTTCACAGGCGATTTGATCGACGCCCAAACGGCGCTCGCTTGGCGGTTGGTGACCGAGGTTGCACCCCATGGTGAGCTGATGGGTGCAAGTCTCGCTCTAGCCGAAAGAATTTCTGCGCAACCGCCGCATGCTTTGAGGTTGGCAAAGAACCTTTTGCGGCACGGCGTCTTGACCAGCTACGACACGCTCATGGATATGTCGGCCGCCGCCCAGGCTATTGCGCACCTGACCGATGACCACATGGAAGGGGTCGACGCCCTGTTAGAAAAGCGCGCGCCCCAGTTCACTGGCAAATAAGTTCACTGGCAAATAACAGACGCGGGTCAGGGTCGCCTCTAACCCTTCTTCCCGGTCGCAGGCGGCGGTGACTTCTGTGGCGACTGAGGCTGCGCTTGGGGTTGACCCTGAGCGGGCGGTGCATTGGCGGTTTTCGCTGGCGCCGCCCCTTGCGGCTTGGCAGGTGCCGTATCGGTCGCTGCGGTTTCTGGCGCGGGGTTCTTCACCGCGTCACTCATGGCCTTGGCGGCGGCGAAGCGGTTGGCCAACAATTCTGTCACCTTCTTCGCTTCCGAGACCGGCATTTGAGCCAAGATGGCGCTTAAGTCTTTTTCCTTCATCTTGGCCGCGACGGGGATGCGCACCTTGTCGTCAAGGGTCGACATAATGGCGGCGGCATCCCGAGGCTTCATCTTGGCATAGACGATGACGAGACTATCAATCTCAGCCGCTGCCTTGGCGTCGGCTTGACCTAAGAGGTCTTGCACTTGGCTTTTCAGGGAGGTCAAGGTCTTCAGCTTGGCGTCGACCTTGGCGTCGGCCGCTTCCAAAAGCTGGATTTGGAGGTCCAGCGCCTTTTCGCGATCATCCAATTGTCCGCGCCGCGCCGAGAGATTTTGCAAGGTCTCCAACTCGCTCTGCGACAGCCCAGCCTCCTTGGCGAGGTCCTTTGGCGACAGCGTACAGGCGGGCGGAAGATTGGCGGATGTGGTTGCGGGTGTCGTGCCGCCTGGGGTCGGGGTTGTGGCGGATTGAGCCGCCGGGGCGCCGGGCAGGGGAGGCTTTGCGTCGGCTGTCGGCGGCGGCGTGCCTTCGGCGAAGGCTTGTGCGCGCTCTAACAGTTGCGGCGATTTGGTGACCGCATTGATTGCGCCCATGGCCAGCACGCCGCCAATGGCGACCGCTGTTATGGGAAGGAGCGGGGGCGCGCGCATCAGACCGCTGTCCTACGGGCACGAATCCGCGCCGCGAAGTCGTCGAGCGCCTGATCGGGCGTAGCAATGTCGGTGAGGGTCATGGCTGGCGCCTCCGACGCCCATCGCGGGACGGGGTTCGTCCGCACAGGGCGCAGCAGTGCGTCGGCGGCTGCGCGGCGCGGTTCTGGCGCGAAGAGTTCGTCTTCAAAGTCATTGCGACGCCTTGTGGGAGGAGGACGGGTGGTCCTTGCCGGTGCTGGTGGCTCGCGCCGCGACGCACCTTTCTGGTCCTGCCCTTGCCATCCCTCTTTACGCTCTAATCGTTCAGCCAACTTTAAAAGCGACTTCGGAACGGCGTCGGCATCGAAGCCATTTTGTTCCGTGTCGTAGCGCTCGCCATGACGATGCGCTTGGGCGGTTTCATTGGCTTCGGCCACATGACGGGCGGCCTTGATCTGTCCCTCAAGCTTGCCAGAGAGGTTGCGCGCCGTTTCGATGCGCGACAACAGGCTGTCATGGGTCTCCGAGGTTGCCTCACGCAAGGCGGCGAGGCCACTTTCGGCGCGGCTGGCGGCGTCGTTTAATTCGACGATGGCCTTGGCGAAGCCCAGATAACTCGACTTCAATTCTTTCAAGCGCTTATTGAGGCGCACGCCCATTGCCAGCGCTGAGATCAACAGCACCGCCAGGAAGATGTCCATGGCTATGGCGAGGGGCGTCACCGCGTCGCGCCCTATTTAAAGGTTGCAACGGCCCGCCGTGCGGCGGGCGCAAGCGGGGCTTCAACGTGGACGGCCAAATGGTGGTTTGACCGACCCATGCGCGCCCGTGTGAGAGGAATATTGCCAGACCTCAGTTCAACGAGGCTGTTCGTTGAGGCATTCAGCATCAAGGTGTCACCCACCTTAAGCTCAAGCACTTTTTTGAGCGAGATCTGCTGTTCGTCGAGGACGGCGGCCACTTCCATCTGCGTTGTCCAAAGCTCGGTCGCAAGGTGGCTTTCCCAGATATTGTCTCGGCCAAACTTCTCACCCATGAACTGCTGCAGCAGCATTTTGCGGATCGGCTCAAGGGTCGCATAGGGCAACAAAAGCTCGATTCGGCCTCCTCGGTCCTCCATATCGATACGAAGTTTGACCAAAATGGCGGCGTTGGCCGGTCGCGCAATGGCGGCGAAACGCGGGTTGGTTTCAAGTCGGTCGAGATTGAAGTGGACCAGGGTCAAGGGCTCGAATGCCAGGCGGGCGTCATTGAGTACAACCTCCACCATCCGCTGTACCAGGACCCGCTCGATGGTGGTGTAGGGGCGACCTTCGATCCGCATCGCCGCCGTCCCGCGTCGACCGCCTAAAAGCACGTCGACGATGGAATAGATCAGGTTGGAATCGACGGTCAGCAGGCCGTAATTGTCCAATTCCTCGGCGCGAAACACCGCCAAGATGGCCGGCAAGGGGATGGAGTTCAGATAGTCGCCAAACCGGATGGAAGAGATATTGTCGAGGCTGACTTCGACATTGTCTGAGGTGAAGTTCCGCAAGGAGGTGGTCATCAACCGAACCAGCCGGTCGAAGACGATTTCGAGCATCGGCAGACGCTCATAGGACACCAAGGCCGAGTTGACGATTGCCCGGATGCCAGAGCGCTCTTCAGCGTCATCATCGGAGAGGTCAAAGCCTAAGAGGCTGTCAATCTCGTCCTGGTTGAGCACCCGCTCAACGCCAAGAGATTCCGGCGACATGTTCGCTGCGTCCGCACCACCCTGGGTGAGGGATTCGGGGTCTTGCAGGGGAGAGGTTTCGTCGGCCATTTTGCGGGTCTCAGTATCCTTCGTCGCGCACCATGGGGTGAGTCTTTCGACTTCAGGTGATCAACATTTCCTCGATCAACACGGCTTTGGCCTGGGTCGGGGCGATGACCAGATTGACCCGGCGGAGAATTTCCATCCGAATCTCAAATTCCCCCTGACTTCCGGCCATATCTTCGGGGCGAAGCTCGCGCATGAAACCTTGAAGCATGTCGACCAAGCGCGGTATGGCCGGGGTGACGTCCTCCGCAGCGTTTTCATCGGGAAACTCAAGCGCGATCTTGAGTTTCAACAGCTGGGGCCGGCCGTCGGCTGACTGAATGTTGGAGACGAGATCAGGAAGCGCATAATAGGCGACGCCGTCTGGGCCTTGGGTAATGGGGTTAGGCCCCTTGTCCTTACCCTTTTCGCCTTCCTTCTTGGCTTCCTTCTTCGGCTTTTCCGATTTTGAGGCTTCCGCCTTATTGCCACCGCTCAAGACCAAAAAGGCGGTGACGCCGCCACCGATCAGAACGACTGCGACAACGGCGGCGATGATGATCATCATCATCGGCAATTTTTTCTTAGCCCCTTCTTCGCCCTCTTCCCCCTCAGCGGGCTCAGGCGCGGCTTCAGATTTCGCCATAGCGAACAGTCCCTGGCATGCGGGTCGAGCAGCGATTCCCGCTTTCTGCCTTGATAAGTCATGGTGTTGGTTAACGTTTGGTTAGGAATTGTGATGAGGCGGGCGTTCAGCTTGGCGGCGGGGTGCAGATTTTACCGAGCCCAACTTGCACGCAAGACTTTATTAACCTTTTAAATTGTTGAAATCAAAGAATAAAATATTGGCGCCACCCTTGCATAGCTGGGGATCGAAAGGGTGGCCCATGGATAATGCAGTTTATGTCAGCTTGTCGCGCCAAGTGAGCTTGCAGCAGGCAATGGACATTACCGCCAACAACCTCGCCAATTTGGACACGGCGGGGTTCAAGGTGGAATCGATGGTGGTGCAAACCGATCCCATCGCGCCGTCCAAGACCGCAAGCTTGGCGGCGAACGACAATCCCGCCATTCAATATGTTCTGAATGCCGCCGTGGCGCGAAACTTTGCCCAAGGGCCGCTGCAGCAAACCGGCAATCCCTATGACCTCGCCATTCAGGGCGACGCTTTTTTTAGCATCCAGACCGCAGCGGGCACCCAATATACGCGCGATGGCCGGTTTATGGTCAGCCCGACTGGCCAGCTTGTGGATCAGCAAGGTGAGCCGGTGCTCGATTCCGCTGACCGCCCGATTAATTTTCAGCCCAAGGGGTCGCCACCGATCATTGGGGCTGACGGCACCATTACTCAAGATGGGGTGCGGCTGGGGAAGATCGGCATTTTCCGCTTTCCCTCAAAGGCGCCCCTGTCGAAAGTCGGCGGCAACAAGTTTGCCAATACCAATCCCGCCAATGCGCCGATCATCGCCACTGACGCCTCGGTCAAGCAGGGCATGATCGAGCAATCGAATGTCCAGCCCGTGGCGGAAATCACCAATCTGATCTCGATCTCGCGCGCCTATGAGCGGATCACCCAGATGATGAATTCCACCACCGATCTCTCCAAAACCGCCATCGATCGCCTTGGAAAGTCGTCTTGATCCAGACTCGCCTAATGTCGTCCGTCCCTTTGGTTTCTGTCAGGAAAATTTGAGATGAGAGCGCTTCATATTGCCGCTAGCGGCATGGCCGCCCAGCAGCTGAACGTCGAAACGATTTCCAACAACATCGCTAACATGAACACCATCGGGTTCAAGGAGCAGCGGGCGCAGTTTGAAGATCTGTTGTACGAAAACGTTGAACAGATGGGGGCCCAGTCCTCCGATACCGGAACCGTGGTTCCGACAGGCATTCAACTGGGGTCGGGCGTCGCGACGGGCTCGATCTATCGCATCACCACCCAAGGCGCGCTGTCGCAGACCGGTAATCCCTTCGACCTTGCCATCAGCGGGCGGGGATATTTCCAAGTGCAACTGCCGACGGGGGATATTTCCTATACCCGGGCGGGAAATTTCGCGGTCAACCAAAACGGCCAATTGGTTACTGTTGACGGTTATTCGGTCTTGCCAGCGGTAAGCATTCCGCAGACCGCAACTGCGGTGACTGTGTCTTCGTCGGGCCAAGTGCAGGTGACCATTCCTGGCAATCCGACGCCGCAAACGGTCGGGCAATTGACCATCGCGACCTTCTTTAATGAAGCGGGTCTCGACGCCATTGGGAAGAACTTGTTTTTACAATCGGGCTCTTCAGGTGCCCCGAACCTCGCCGCCCCAGGGTCCGCCGGATATGGCTCGATCCAGCAGGGCTACACGGAAAGCTCCAACGTCGATTCTGTCACCGAAATCACCAATCTGATCGTGGCTCAGCGCGCCTATGAAATGAATTCAAAGGTCGTCACCACCAGCGATCAGATGCTGCAATCCATCGAACAGCTGAAATCCTAAGGATCATCCTGATGCGATCGCGCCTGTTTCTCTTAGCCAGTGTGATTGCCGCCCTGTTGGCCTTTCCAGTCGGGGCCCGAGAGGTGGTGGAATTGGCGCCCGCGCCGGTTTCTCATGGCGACAAGATCACGCTCGCGGACCTCTTTCCCGCCGCGTCTGGCGCAGCCGCCGACCAGATTGTCGCCCCGGCGCCTCCCCCCGGACAGGTCGCGGTTTTAGATGCGGGCCGCGTCCAGGCATTAGCGGCGCGGGCTGGACTGCAATGGGACAATGCGCCGGGCTTGCTGCGCATCCAGGTTGAGGCCGGGGTAGGTGTTGAAAGGCCTTCCCCAAATGCGGCCCACCGGAAGGCCAAGGCCATGGCGACGGTTAGTGAGGCTGTGGTGCCGTCGCCTTCGCGACAAGTGCTGCTCTATGCGCGAAATATTCCAACCGGCGACGCCATTGCGCCAGAGGATCTGGTGTGGGGCGACGCCCCGCCGTCAGCCTATTTGAGTGCGCCGCTCAATGATCCCGACTCTGCCGCCGGTCGCATCGCTCGGCACCCCCTACGCGCTGGCGCGCCTGTTGTCGCGCGGGACCTCGTGGGGGCCAAGGTCATCCACCGCGATGAGGTTGTCTTCGTCACCTTCCAGGACGACGGCATGTCCTTGACCCTGCAAGGCCGCGCAATCGCCGATGCAAGTCTGGGCGAGCCGGTGCAAGTGATGAACCCCACATCGAAAAAAATCATCGAGGCGGTCGCGTCGGGCCCTGGTCACGCTGTTGTCGGTCCCCAGGCGGAAACGCTTAGGTCCACAGGCACAGCGCCGTTCCGCACCGCTTCAAACCGCTAAAATTGCATGCTGATGAAAGAAAACCCCATGCGTCGTTCAGCCCTGTTCTCTGCGCTCCTGCTGCTCGCGCCGCTCGGTGCCTGCTCGTCGATTTCGGAGGCGGTCTCAAAGCCGAAAATGTCGAATATGAATTATCCGGCGGCGCTGGTTCCGACCCAGCAAGCGGTGATTAGCTCGGCGGATAATGGCGCGCGCCCTGCATCACCGAACAGCCTTTGGCGCAATGGCGCCAGAGCCTTTTTCCATGACCAGCGCGCTTCGCGCGTCGGAGATATTTTGACCGTCAATATCGCCATCAATGACGCAGCCAAACTGCAAAATGAAACCGTCGCCAAGCGGACGGGCGCCAACACCCTTGGCCTGCCCAATATGTTTGGATTGGAATCGACCCTGGCGCACAATCTGCCACACAGTTTCTCGGCGGCGACCGCCGTCAATACGTCCTCGTCCTTCTCGAATGACGGAACGGGCAGCGTCAACCGGTCTGAAGCCGTCAACCTCACCATTGCCGCCGTAGTGTCAGGCGTTTTGCCCAATGGCAATCTGGTGATCCAGGGCAAGCAAGAGGTGATGGTCAATGGCGAGATGCGCGAGTTGACCGTCTCCGGCGTCGTGCGGCCCGAGGACATCTCATCCTCGAACACCATCCAGCACACCCAGATTGCCGAAGCCCGCGTCTCCTATGGCGGCAAGGGGTCGGTCAGCCGGGTTCAGGACACCCCTGCGGGCACTTCGCTATTGCAGAAGTTTTCGCCCTTCTAAACGACAGGCCCGTCCGTGGCTTAAGCCCGCGCCGCAGCTTCTTTGGACACACCCAGCGCTGCGAGCGCCGCACGGACAATCCCCTCGGCGTCCAGCCCGGCCTGGGCATACATGGCGTCGGGCGTGTCATGATCCTGGAAGGTGTCAGGCAGGGTCAGGCTTCTGACCTTCAGCCCGCGATCCAGCGCACCGTGGGCGGCGAGGCTGTGCAGGACCAAGGAGCCGAAGCCGCCGGTTGCCCCTTCCTCCACCGTCAACAAGGCTTCATGCTCGCGGGCGAGGCGCAGGGTCAGATCAATGTCGAGCGGCTTGGCAAATCGGGCGTCGGCGACCGTGACGCTTAGTCCCCGCGCCGCCAGCAGTTCCGCAGCCCGCAAGGCCTCCTGCAAGCGTGTGCCGAGCGAGAGAATGGCGAGCGCCGTTCCTTCTCGGACAATCCGCCCCTTGCCAATCGCCACAGGGGGGGCAAGCAGAGGAATTTCCACGCCGACCCCATCTCCACGCGGATAGCGGAAGGCCGAGGGTCGGTCATCGATCTCACAGGCCGTGGCAATCATTCCCGCCAGTTCTGCCTCGTCTGACGGGGCCATTAGAATCATGCCGGGCAAGGCGCTTAAAAAGCCAATGTCGAAACTGCCAGCATGGGTCGCCCCATCGGCGCCAACCAGACCCGCGCGGTCCAGCGCGAAGCGAACGGGCAGGCCCTGGATCGCCACGTCGTGAACCACCTGATCATAGCCGCGTTGCAGGAAGGTCGAATAGATGGCGCAGAACGGCTTCATGCCATCGGCAGCGAGGCCTGCGGCGAAGGTGACCGCGTGCTGTTCGGCGATGCCGACGTCGAAGACGCGGTCTGGAAAACGCTTGGCCATGATGTCGAGACCCGTGCCCGCAGGCATGGCCGCGGTAATGCCGACAATCCGCTCGTCCTGTTCCGCCCTTTTGGTCAGTTCCTCGCCAAACACCTTGGTGTAGCTTGGCGCGTTGGACTTCGCCTTGGATTGAACACCGGTGACCACGTCAAACCGCACCACGCCATGGTATTTGTCAGCAGCGTTCTCGGCCGGACCATAGCCCTTGCCCTTTTGCGTCACCACATGAACAAGCACAGGTTTATCTTTGATTTCGCGAACATTTTTTAGAACATTGACCAAGTGCTCCATATTGTGGCCATCGATCGGGCCGACATAGTAGAAGCCGAGCTCTTCAAAGAACGTTCCGCCTGTCGCCATGCCGCGCGCATATTCCTCAGCCTTGCGCGCGGCTTCCTGCAGCGGGCGGGGCAGGGCGTGGGCAACCGCACGACCGAGCTTACGGAAAGACTGATAGGCACCGCCGGAAACAAGCCCGGCCAGATAGGCGCTCATCGCCCCCACCGGCGGGGCGATGGACATGTCGTTATCGTTGAGAATGACGGTCAGTTGGCCCCTGGTCGCTTCGACCGCATTATTCATCGCCTCATAGGCCATTCCCGCACTCATGGCGCCGTCGCCAATCACCGCCACGACGCGATTGTCACGGCCTTGCTGGTCGCGAGAGGCGCAAAATCCGAGGGCTGCGGAAATAGAGGTGGAGGCGTGGGCGGCGCCGAAAGGATCGTAGGGGCTTTCTGAGCGCTTGGTGAAGCCAGACAGTCCGCCACCTTGCCGCAGTGTGCGGATGCGGTCGCGGCGACCGGTCAAGATCTTATGCGGATAGGCCTGATGCCCCACATCCCAGATCAAGATGTCGTCGGGCGTCTCAAAGACATGGTGCAGAGCGACGGTCAATTCGACCACCCCAAGGCCCGCCCCCAAGTGACCGCCAGTGACCGAGACAGCGTCAATGGTTTCCGCGCGCACCTCGTCGGCCAACTGTTTTAATTGGGCGAGCGAGAAGGTGCGAAAATCCGCAGGTGTTTGCACCTGGTCCAGGAGCGGCGTCGTCGGGGGCATTGGGCCTCGGTTCATAGAGGGGCGGTTGTGGACTGAGGGGCCCAACCGCGCTTTTCTTTTAGGGTCTTAGCACGAAGTCCGCGCTTTCTCGAAGGTATGTGGCGCGTCGTCCGAAGATTTCCAAGTGCGTATGGCACTCGTGGCGCAAAGTCTCAACCTTGGCGCGCGCGGCCTCGACCCCCAACAGCGTCACAAAATTGGCCTTGCCCTTCGCCGCATCTTTGCGCACGGCCTTTCCGGCCTTGGCGACCTCGCCCTCGGCATCGATGAGATCGTCGACAATTTGATAGGCGAGGCCCAAGGCCTGGGCAAAGGCGCGCAACGCACCGCGACGCCCATCGGCGGCCGTGGAAATGATCAGCGGGATTTCAAAAGCATAGGCGATCAGTGCGCCGGTTTTCAGCCGCTGCATACGACTTACTTGTTCGAGGTCGTCGCGCGCGCCCAGAATATCAACCATTTGACCGCCAGCCATGCCATTGGCGCCGCTGGCGCGCGCGAGCTCTAGAGCCAGTTCAGCGCGAATGGCCGGATTGTCGTGGGTGTCGGGATGGGTGAGAATTTCAAACGCTGTCGATTGTAGGGCATCGCCGACCAGCACCGCTGTGGCTTGGTCATAGGCCTTGTGAACGGTGGGCCTGCCTCGGCGCAGGTCGTCATCGTCCATGCACGGGAGATCGTCGTGGACAAGGCTATAGGCGTGAATACATTCGAGCGCGCAGGCGGCGCGCAGCACCGGTCGCTCCTCAATGTCGAACATTTTGGCGGCTTCGAGTGCGAAGAAGGGGCGCAGGCGCTTTCCCGGTCCGAGGGCTGCATAACGCATGGCCTCGGTCAGCCGGTGTTCAGGGCCTTCCGCGCGCGGCAAGAGGGCGTCCAGCGCCACAGTGACAAGGTCCGCCGCATCCGAGACCCGTCGGGCTAATTCCTCGCGACCGATGACCAAATGTGGCGAACTCACCCTTGGGCCTTCCGCATGATCAGCCAAAGTCCGCCGCCTGCACGGCGCTCGGTTCGCCACTGGCGCTCAAGACAATCTTCTCGACGCGCAAACGCGCCGCCGCCAACTTCGCCTCGCAATGGGCCTTGAGCGCTGCGCCGCGTTCATAGTTTTGAATCGATTGCTCGAGCGGCGCCTGGCCGGACTCCAAGGCGCGCACAATCGATTCGAGCTCGGCTAGGGCCTGTTCAAAACTCAGCGTGGGAATGTCGGATGCGTCTGTCATGAGCACGATCTCAAGGGCGAAACTCGCCGTGGCGGGATGGGTGTTGCCGAGGTGCGGGCGGAGGGCATGGTTTGCCTTTATTCCGAAGGTAGAGGTGCAACGAAGCTGCGCACAGCCCAATAGCGAAAACCCTGATTTTCTGCCATGCGCCAGCCGCGCGCCTTTAGGGCGACGCCGATCATGTGATTGAAATAGCCATGGGCCAACAGCAAGACCTCGGCGTGGGCCTCGCTTTCTGCAATCAACCGCTCAGCCGCCTTTTCCGCCCGTACCTTGGCTTGCGCCCGCGTTTCGCCGCCTTCGCCATAGCCAAACCACCAGGCTGTACGCGCCACCACTCCCCAAAGCCTTGGGCTAAGCTTGATGGCGTCGGGCAGGGGCGGCGGGGGCAGGGGCGCCTCAATGAAAATAGCGTCGCTAACGACCGTGCGGCCGCCACTGACAGCGGCTGCAGTTTCGCGAGCGCGGAGGCGGGTGGAGGATAAAAGCGCACCGGCGCGCGCCGCGCGGTCGAGCAAGGCGGCAGGCGGGGTCTGGTCCTTGCGGATGCCACCCTCCTCATACTGCGCCCACCAATCTCGGTAGCCACGCGCGCTCAGCCGAACCTTTCGCGATAAGGCTGGCTCGCCGTGACGCGCGAGCGAAATGGCGCGCTGCGCCGCTCGGTTCAAGCCCTTACCCCTCGCCAAGTGCCTCGAGATGCGCCACGCTGGAGCGCCCGAGAGCTTCTAGGTCGTATCCGCCCTCAAGCGAGGAAACAACCCGTCCTTTGCATCGTTTCCGCGCGACGCTTAAAATTGACCGGGTCGCCCAGCCAAAGTCCGATGCCTCCAAGGCCTGTTCTGACAAGGGGTCGCGGGCATGGGCATCAAAGCCAGCCGACACCAAAATCAAGTCAGGAGCAAATTCATCCAAAGCCGTCATCAGGCGCTGCTCGAAGGTGGCACGCCAGGTTTGACGGGACGCCAGCGGTGGGACAGTGGCATTGCAGATATTGCCAACCCCGCGCTCAGTCTCGGCGCCCGTGCCGGGATAAAGCGGCGACTGATGGATCGAGCCAAAAAATAGTGTCGGATCGTGTTCGAACAGCGATTGGGTGCCATTGCCATGGTGGACGTCGAAATCGATCACCGCAACGCGCTCAAACCCAAGTCTGCGGGCCTTGAGGGCGGCAACGGCCACATTGGAAAAGATGCAAAATCCCATGGCTGTGTCAGCTTCGGCGTGATGGCCGGGAGGGCGAACGGCGCAAAACGCCCGGTCATGGTCACCGCGCCAAACGGCGTCGACTGCCGCGCACACGGCCCCTGCGGCCCGGCGGGCGGCCTCCAAACTGCCTGGCGCCATGGCCGTGTCCGGATCAAGCCGCGTCCGACCTTGGGTCGGTTCTGACGCGAAGACGTGATCAAGATAGCTCTGCGGGTGCGCCAAGGCGAGATCGGTGCGGTCAACCAAGGGGGCGTCGCGAACATCCCTGGCGAGGTCCGCGTCGACAAGGGCGTCCATGACAGCCAATAGCCGTTCTGGCTTCTCCGGGTGACGCTCGCCATTGGAATGGCGGTGCATGGCGGGGTGTGTGTAGATCGGCAGCGACATTTTTCTATATTGCCGTGGCAGGGTGCGGGCACAAGAGGGCTTACCCGATTGAAGGGAAAGGCGCCTCCTCTGGCGCAGTGTCCGTGGCTCGGCTAGGGTTTTTTAGAAGAGGCCATAAAGGGGCAGACGTGGACCAAAACGCATTGAATGCCAGTGGGCAAGCGGAACACCCTGGCGGGGGCCATTCTGCGCCCGTGCAGTTGCTGCGCGTACTCGGCCTGATTTTCGGACTGGCCGTTGTGGTCGGCGGTGTGGTGGGGGCAGGCATTTTGCGCGCGCCGGGCGTTGTCGCCTCGGCCCTGACTTCAGGGCCCTGGATCCTGGTGGCGTGGGCGTTTGGCGGAGTTTCGGCCATGTTGGCCGCCATGCCGCTCGTCGAGGCTGGCGCGTCCATTCCCCGTGCGGGAGGCTCCTACCCCATTGCTGGCAGGGCCTTTGGGCCGACGGTCGGCTTTGTTACGGGCTGGTTGAGCTGGCTGCAATATGTGGCGTCCAATGCCTTCATCTCGGTGGTGTTTGGCGAGTTCGCTCATCGGCTGGGCTTGGCGCCCGGCGTGCCCAATGCCGTCTTGGCAGGCGGATTGATCTTGGCCGTCACCGCGATCAACTGGATTGGCACGCGCGTTTCGGGCGGATCACAAAGTCTTGGCAGCGCCATCAAGGGCGGTGCTCTGGTCTTGCTGGTGCTGGTGCTGTTCCTAGTGCCCCATCAGCCGGTGGGCTCGCCGGTGGCGGTGGCGGTCAGTCTTGCCCCGGTGACCTCATTAGGGGCGTTGATCATGGCGGTGCGGGTCATCTATTCGACCTATGCGGGCTGGGATGGCGCGATCTTTTTTTCTGAGGAAGTGGAAAATCCAGAACGCAATGTCGCCCGCGCCACCTTTTGGGGGATTGGCTTGGTCAGCATCCTCTATGTGCTGATCAATGCGGCGGCCTTGCATGTCTTGACCCCGCACGAACTGGCCGGCTCGACCTTAGCGGTGGGCGATGCGGCAAAACGGGTGCTCGGACCGATTTCGGATCAGTTGATCACGCTTGGCAGCCTGATTTCCCTCGCCGCCATCGTCAATCTGCAAGTCATGGCGGCCTCGCGCATTACCTTTGCTATGGCGCGAGATGAGATCTTGCCCAAGGCGCTTGCCGTGGTCGCGCCCGGCGGGTCACCGCGCCGGAGCCTTTTGGCGGTCGCGGTTGGCTCGCTCGCCTTCGCAGCCATCGGCCATTACGAGGAGATTGTGCGCATCTATGCGCCGTGGAGCATTGGTGCGATTTTGATGGTCTGCCTGTCGGCGATCAAATTGCGCATCGCCGAACCTGATTTGCCCCGGCCGTGGAAAATGCCGCTCTTTCCCTGGATCGCCATTGCTGCATCGCTGGTGCAGGCGTCGCTGATTGCGGTCATGGTGCTCGACTATCCGCTGGGCGGGCTCTACTCCGCCTTGGTCGTCATCGCGCCCTTGCCCTATGTCTTTTGGCGCAGGCGCAAACTGTCGGGGGAGGGCGCGCGATGAGCCTCACCCTCCGCGAGGCCACACTGGCTGATGCTGAAATCTTGAGCGCCCTGGGGGAGGAGACCTTTCGCGAAACCTTTGTCGAGGACCTGTCACTGCCCTACAGCGCCGCCGATCTCGCCGAATTTATCCCGCGCGCCTATGGGGTGGTCGCCCTTTCTCGGCTGCTGCAAGACCCCACCTGCCGCCACCTGATCGCCGAAAGGAACGGTCGCGCTGTCGGCTATGGTTTGGCAGGTCCCAACAGCCTGCCTCATGATGAGGCGGACCCTGCGGACGGCGAGTTGAAGCGCATCTATTTCCTGCGCGAGGCCCAAGGGCTGGGCGGCGGTAGGCTGATGTTTGAGGCCATTATGGACTGGTTGGCAGCCCAAGGCCGACGCCGGGTCTGGCTTGGGGTCTGGTCAGGCAATCTGAAAGCCCAGGCCTTTTATTATCGCAACGGCTTTAAAAAGGTTGGCGACTACCGGTTTCGCGTCGGCGAGACCCTTGATCATGAGTTTATTTTTCGCCGTGACGCACCGGCACCTTAAGACTTTCGCTTGAGCTCGCCGGGCGGGCGACATAGCCTGATCTCTAAAGATGCGGCCTGGAGGCTGACCCCGGATGTTCCTGAGATTTTTCTCCGAACTGCGCGATGCCAAGGTTCCGGTGTCGCTGCGCGAGTACCTGACCCTGATGGAGGCGATGGACAAGCATGTCATCGGGCTCGAAGTCGACGATTTCTACTACCTGTCGCGCTCGGTCTTGGTGAAGGACGAACGTAATCTCGATAAGTTCGACCGGGTGTTCGGCCATGTGTTCAAAGGCTTTGAACGGGTCGATGAAAACCTCACCGCCGACATTCCCGCCGACTGGTTGAAAAAGCTGAGCGAGAAGTTTCTCACCGACGAGGAGAAGGCCGCGATCGAAGCCATGGGCGGCTTTGATAAGTTGATGCAGGCCCTAGCTGAGCGGATGAAGGAACAGAAAGAGCGCCACGAAGGCGGCTCCAAATGGATCGGCACGGCAGGAACCTCGCCCTTCGGCGCCAATGGATATAATCCTGAAGGGGTGCGCATCGGCCAAGACAAGGGCCGCCATGGCCGGGCGGTGAAGGTCTGGGACAAGCGGGAATATAAGAACCTCGACGACACGGTCGAGCTCGGCACCCGCAACATCAAGATCGCCCTGAGGCGCTTGCGCAAGTTTGCCCGCGAGGGCGCGCCGGACGAGTTTGACCTGAACGGCACCATCGACGCCACCTCACGCCAAGGCTATCTCGACATCGTCATGCGGCCCGAGCGGCGCAACAAGATCAAGGTACTGCTGTTTTTCGATATTGGCGGCTCGATGGATAGCCATATCAAGCTGTGCGAGGAGTTATTCTCGGCGGCGCGGACGGAGTTTAAGAACCTCGAATTCTTCTATTTCCACAACTGCCTTTATGAGGCGGTGTGGAAAGATAATCGCCGCCGCGATGTTGAAAAGCTGGCCACCTGGGACGTGCTTCATAAGTTCCCAGCCGACTATAAGGTCATCTTTGTCGGCGATGCGACCATGAGCCCTTACGAAATCACCTATCCCGGCGGTTCGGTGGAGCATTGGAACGAAGAGCCGGGCGCCATCTGGCTCGACCGCGTCACCCAAATCTATGACAGCCTGATCTGGCTAAACCCAACGCCCGAGCGGTATTGGGAGCATACCCAATCCATTGGTGTTGTCCGCCAACTGGTCAATGATCGGATGTATCCCCTGACATTGGAGGGTCTTGATCGCGCCATGCGGGAATTGGTACGGGCCTAACCTCACTTTTGCTGCGAAACTTGGCTTGTTTGCGGCGCAGCAAAGTCTTATCGATAGCGAGCTTGAGTTTTTCGAGCTGGGAATTTTGAGCTCGGACCTTGGTCCGACGACAGGGCGCTTGAATGGCTGAGATCAAGACGGTCGGCGTGATTGGCGCCGGTCAAATGGGCGGCGGCATTGCACATGTGTGTGCTCTGGCGGGCTACGACGTGCGCCTGCATGACGTGTCGGGAGAAAGAATCGCCGCTGGTCTCGCCACGATTTCACGCAACCTCACCCGCCAAGCTGCACGCGGCATGATCAAGGTTGAAGATTGCGACGCGACCTTGAGCCGAATTCACGCAGCAGAGGCCTTAGAGGCTGTGGCGGCCAGTGATTTGGTGATCGAGGCTGCCTCGGAAAACGAGGATCTGAAAAAGACCATTTTCAAGTCGCTTACCCCACATCTGGGCGCCGACACCATCCTTGCCTCCAACACCTCGTCCATCTCCATCACACGGTTGGCGTCGGTCACGGATCGGCCGGAGAAGTTTATCGGCCTGCACTTTATGAACCCTGTGCCGCTGATGAAGTTGGTCGAGATTATTCGCGGCATTGCCACCGACCCGGGCACCTACGAGCAGGCGGTCGGGTTTGCCAGAAGCTTGGGCAAGACCACGGCCAATGCCGAGGATTTTCCGGCCTTTATTGTCAATCGTGTCCTGGTGCCGATGATCAATGAGGCCATCTACACGCTTTATGAAGGCGTCGGCACGGTCGAGGCCATAGATACAGCCTTAAAGCTTGGGGCCAATCACCCAATGGGCCCCTTGGAGCTCGGCGATTTTATCGGCCTCGATACGGTGCTCGCCATCATGAATGTGCTGCACGACGGTCTGGCGGATTCGAAGTATCGTCCTTGCCCGCTGTTGGTGAAATATGTCGAGGCCGGATGGCTCGGTCGCAAGACCGGGCGCGGCTTTTACGACTATCGCGGCGAACACCCAACCCCAACGCGCTGAGCGATCAGCGCGCGGACGTCGCTGACAGGAGCGCCTGCTAAACGCAAGTCGCGCAAAGCCGGAGCGCCATTGCGCTTGGCGAGCCTTTTGCCATCCTCGCCCATCAGCAAACCATGGTGGCGGTAGGTCGGACGGGGAAGGCCAAGGAGGGCCTGCAGTACCACCTGAATGTGGGTTGCGTCTTGCAAGTCACATCCGCGCGTCACCTCGGTCACGCCCTGACGCGCATCATCGACCACGACGCACAAATGATAGGCAAGGCCAAGCGCTTTGCGGGCAAGCACGATGTCGCCATGGAGCTCCGGGCGCGCGCCAATCCAGCCAGTCTCGCCATCCGGGCCAAGGCCGCGCTCCTCAAAACCGAGCTCGGTCCACTGTGCGCCGAGAAAGGCCTTGGCCTTGGAGAGCGATAGGCGCACCGCGTAAGGCGCACCACTGGCGAGTTTTTCCGCTTCCTCATCGGGCGAAAGGGGCGCGCCGACATAGGCCGATTGCGGGCCGTGCGGCGCGCTCAACAGGTCTTGCGCCAGTTCGGACCGGGTTTTGAAGCAAAAATAAGTCAGGCCAAGGAAGGTGAGGTGATCGAGGGCGCGGCGATAGGTTGCGCCGTGATCCGACTGGCGCAAAACCGGCTCTTCCCAGGCAAGCCCCAGCCAAGCCAAGTCGTCATAGATGGCGGCCTCATATTCGGGACGTACCCGGGTCGTGTCGATATCTTCGATACGGAGTAAAAACCGACCGCCCGCCGCGCATGCTTGGTCCCAAGCAAACAGGGCCGAATAGGCGTGGCCGAGGTGGAGTAGGCCGGTCGGGGAGGGGGCGAAGCGAAAGGTCGCGTCGGCGCTCATCGCTCCGCAGCAAAACCCACGTGCCGCAACAACTCGCGGATCAAAGGAACCTCGCCGCCGAGCGCGTCCCGCAAGGGGGCGAATTGTGGGAAGCCAACCATTTCGGCCACGCCATGCGCCGCGCACCAGCAAGCAATGGTGACGGTCTCGACAGCTGCCGGGTTTTGCGGGTCGGCGAGTCCTGCTGCCGCGACGGTTTCACGCACCAGATCATAGGCATTGTGTTCTTTTTCATGCGGGTCTTGCGGCAGCCCCTCCATGTCGCGGGCGCAGTCATACATGATCCGATAGATGGCCGGATTGGCCAGGGCGAACAACACATAAGAGACGCCGATCTCCCGCAACCGCGCGCGGGGGTCTGCGGGAACCTTTTCCAGCGCCCGCATCATGGAAATCGCCAGGTCGTCAAAGCCCTGGACACCAACCGCTCGCAACAATTCCTGCTTATCTTTGAAGTGGTGATAGGGCGCGGCGGGCGACACGCCTGCCTCGCGCGCCACGCCGCGAAGCGAGATGGCCTGGGCCCCGTCGCGCTCAATAATGGTGCGCGCCGCATCTATCAGCGCCCGTCGCAAATCGCCGTGATGGTAAGGGCGGGCGGTGGCGGGCGGGGCCGTGGCCGGAGCGGGAGGGGAAAAGGCTTTGGTCATAAGGAAAAATAGCCTGTTCCCGCCGTCACGTAAAGTGCATCTTGACAATGTTTAAATGGCACCCTATCTAAGCATTGTAAAGATTGAACGGCGACCCATTCCGGGCGTCTTTGGCACCTTAGAAAGGCATTTCCCATGTTGAGCTTCGCGCTTTCCAATCCTCAGTTGACCGCCTTTGAAACCGTGATCGAAAAGACCGGCCTTGCCATGTTGCTGGCCTTGGGCTTAGCCGTCGGTCTGGCCACGGCGACCGCTGGGCTCTTTATCTGATGGGTCCAGAGGCCAAGGCGTGACGTCATCCTATCCTGAGTACAGTTTGCAGACCTTGACTGAGGCCCGACACTGGCTCGCGGCCCGGTGCGAGGTGATGGCGCGCGCCGAAGCGGCAACGCCGCCGGTCGGCTGGCGGCGGCGGCCCGGCGGCTTTGCTGGCCTGACCAAGATGATTGTTGAGCAGCAGGTCTCTGTCGCCGCTGCGGCCGCCATTTGGCGCCGGGTGGAGGCGGGGCTTGGCTGCGTCACGCCGGAGGCCGTCCTTGCCTTCAACGAACCTGACCTCAAGGTGTTCGGCTTGTCGGCGCCCAAGGTGCGTTATGTGCGCGGCTTGGCCACGGCGGTTTACTCCGGCGCGTTTGACTTTGATGCGCTGGAGGCACTGGACGATGCAGAAGCGGTCGAGGCCCTTATTGCCCTAAACGGTGTTGGGCGCTGGACGGCGGAAACCTATTTGATGTTCTGCCATGGTCGCCTTGATCTTTTCCCCGCCGCCGATGTCGCCCTGCAAGAAGCCGTGCGGGTGGCGGAAGCCGCCGAAACCCGACGCACACCGAAGGACTTGGCCGAACGCGCCCTTCGTTGGCGACCCTATCGCAGCGTCGCGGCGCACCTCCTTTGGGCCTATTACGGCGCCATAAAGCGGCGCGAGGCGGACGCGCCTAGCAAAACCTAATCGGGTGTAAATTGCGACGTCATGGAGATGTCGCCAAAAATCTCCTATGGTGGCTCGACTTGGACTGAGACGCAGTGATTCTCATCGGCCCGCCGGTTTTGTGGGCCATTTCAGAGGAGAGCCGCCTTCACGACACTCGGACGGAACGACAGAGCGTCTTGCAATGCGAGGCTTGAGCGCGAAGCGCTGCCGTCGCCTCGGGCGGAGCGCCGCCGATGAAAATTGTCACCCATCCACCTTCCGGCGCGCCTGCCTTGGTGCTAAACGCCGACTTTCGGCCCTTATCCTATTATCCCCTCTCGGTCTGGCCCTGGCAGGAAGTGGTCAAGGCAGTGTTCTTAGATCGGGTCGACGTGGTCTCCACCTATGACCATGTCATTCATTCGCCGAGCTTTGAAATGCGCCTGCCCAGCGTCGTGGCGCTGAAGCAATATGTGGCGCAAAACCGGGCACCCGCCTTTACCCGATTCAATCTTTTCCTACGCGACGCCTTCACCTGCCAGTATTGCGGATCGGGGGAAGACCTTACCTTCGACCACATTATTCCGCGCTCGAAAGGTGGCCGCACCACCTGGGAGAACATCGTCACCGCCTGTTCCCCCTGTAATCTCGCCAAGGGTGGGCGCACGCCGCGCGAGGCCGAAATGCACCTGCACAGAGTTGCTAGGCGCCCTACCGCCTACGAACTGCAAGACGTCGGCCGCCGCTTCCCCCCCAACCACCTGCACGCCAGCTGGCTGGACTATCTCTACTGGGATATTGAGCTTGAGGCGTGAGGTTCATTGTGGGTTAGGCCAATTTGCACCAATGGTGCCTTTCAGCCTGACCTTTCATTGAGCGGTCTTTGAAATGACAGTGTCGTCCTCATATTTTTCGACGCGCGGACGAGATTGATCATTTAATGAGCTCTAAATATCAACCTATTCGACCGGATTTTAAATGCGAAAAATTTCACTATAATTTACAGTTAGTCAGGAAGTCCCATTGAGGTTTCATATATTATGGTAAAGCAAGTAATTCTGCCGCCAGACTTCAATGAGAAGGAAATTGCAAAATTCATCCATGATGTAATCGGCCCCGACGGATTTCCGCGCGAATCTGAGATACTATTTGATTTTTCTAAATTAAGATTTGTGGATGGAGTTGGATTGACTGTATTGTGTAATACAATTGATTGGTTGATGCATAAAAAAATCAGATGTATATTTCATATTGGCCAAAAATATTTAAATGATTATTTGGTATACATGGATGATTGTGGATTTTTTGAAAAATACACAAACACTCCTTTGAGGCCACATCGAGCTGTTCGGGACACCACTTTGCCGATTAAAAAAATTGATCACGCGCACTCTCAAGCTTGGATGGATTTTCATTTCACTCCATGGATGTGTATCAAGTTGAATGTAAATAAAAATAAATTATCAAGTTTAAAAACCTGCATTAATGAGATATTCAATAATATTAAGGACCATTCTTCATTCAATGAGGGGTTCATTCATGTTCAACATTATCCCCGAATCAATAGGATAGACATTTCAATTTCTGACATTGGGGTGGGAATTCCAAGTAACATTAAAAGAAAATATGGCGAAATGTCTGATAAGGATGCTATCCTCAAGGCGTCTCAAGAAGGGGTCACATCAAAAAGTCACCCCAACAATATGGGCATCGGCCTCGACTATCTTTCCGTCACAGTGGCTAGCAATGGTGGGCGGGTAAGCATACATTCTGGATACGGCTTGTACTTATGTCGCCCTGATCGAAATGGACTTGATCGCGAAAGCTTCCAGATGGATGCAATGTATCCGGGAACGCTCGTGGACATCCAATTGCCTATTGAGAGATTTATTGGTGATGAGGAGGGTGAAGAGGAGGAATTTGAATGGTAATCAATGTTCTTAATCACGTTCCCTTTTGTTTTAGTACAGAGCAGGGGGATACGATTCGGGCCTTGGTCGAAGAAAAATTGGCTTACAATGAATTCGTCACAGTATCATTTTCTGGTGTTTCTGAAGTAACTTCGTCTTTTATAAATTCTGCTTTCGTTGCATTGCTCAATTCGTACAATATAAAATTTATAAAATCTCACATTCGTTTTGTGTCTGTTTCTAAGCAGGTCTCAGATATGTTGCGTCGTTGCTTTGATAATGCTCAAAAGGAACACCTGCCTCCAGTTGTAGCCTGATCTCTTATTACCGGGTCGGTTTTGGGATGCTTCTTTCAATTTTGCACAAAGGGTCAGATGTCGGTTATCGAAATTGCGTTGACTGCCATCATCTAATCCCCAGTTAACCACCTCCGCCCACAAAACCTTCAGGTCTTTTGGCTAGGCTCCTTTGTCTTGTGAGGGCAGGCGCGGAGCGGTGGGATGTTTGGCACGGAAGCGCCGGGTTTGTCGGCTGATGGCGCGTTGGAGCTGATCTCCTTCCAGGTCGATGGCCAGGAATATTGCCTCGATATCCAAGATATTCTCGAAATTCGCGGCTGGACCCCGCCGTCGCCAATCGCCCATGCGCCGGACTTTATTACAGGCGTGGTCAATCTGCGCGGCGTTGTATTGCCCGTCATGGATCTGGCCCGACGTCTGGGGCGCCGGGGCTTGGAGCCCTCAGTCCGCAATGTGGTGATTGTGGTGCAAGCCGCCTATGGGCCCGTCGGGTTGCTGGTCGAGGCAGTATGCGACAACCGCATCGTTGCCCGCTCAGAGGTGCAGCCCGCCGCCGCAGCCAGTGGCGGCGTCGCGCCGGACTTTATTCAAGGGTTCCTCCCTCTAGAGCGCGGCATGGTGACGGTCTTGAAGCTCGCTCAATTGCTGCCGGGCGCTGAGCTCGCGGCGGCCCTATCGACGGTGGAAGCCGCATAACGTCTTCGGCCACGCGCTGACATTACCTCTCTCCTTGGTTGACTTCGGCGTCGCGGGCGGGGAACGTCTTCCCACCCCGCTTTGCGTTCGGAGCTCATGGCGTCCTCAGTCCCGACTTCAGGCCTAAACCCGACCTCACGCCGTCGGCTCGCGGTGGTGACCGGCGCCTCTTCAGGTATTGGCGCGGAGTTTGCCCGCCAGCTTGCGGCGCGGGGGCATGATCTTGTCTTGGTGGCGCGACGGCGCGAGCGGTTGCAAAGCCTGGCGGACGAGCTTGTCAGCACCCACGGCATCGAGGCCCATATCTGCGTCGCCGACCTTGGCAAGCCCACAGCAGAATCAATCGTCCTCGACATGTTGGAGGACCGCAGGGTCGAGGTCTTGGTGCTGGCGGCGGGCTACAGCCTTGCGCCCCCCTTCAACGCCACCACTTGGAAGGACCAGCACGATTTTCTGACCACAACCGTGGTTTCGGTGGCCGCGCTTGCCCATGCGGTCCTGCCGGGCATGGTGGCGCAGGGTCGCGGCACGATTTTCACCCTTTCGTCCTTGCTGGCCCTGTCGCCGGGAGGCCCAGGACACACCCTCTATCCGGCAGCCAAAAGCTTTGTCCTAAAGTTCAGCCTCTCGCTCGATGCCGAGGTGCGGGCCAAGGGGGTGAGGGTGACCTGTGTGCTGCCGGGTTCAACCTCTAGCGAGTTTCAAACCGCCAATGGCACCGCAGACGCGATGAAGGCCATGCCGGGCTTTCTGATCTCGACGCCGAAGCAGGTGGTCGACTCTGCCTTTGCGGCCGCAGCGCTCGGGCAGGTGACAGTCATTCCGGGTTGGCATAATCAATTGGCGGCCTTCGTGTTTAAGCTCGCGCCCACGACAGTCTTGCGCGCCCTATCCGCCGCCGCCAGCCGCCGTTTCGCCCAAGGCGACCCAAGTTGAGTTGAGGAGTGTCAGGTGAGCGATAAGACCTATGACGTCATCATTGTTGGTTCGGGTGCCGGTGGGGCAACGCTCGCCCAAAGCCTCGCCGCCACGGGAAAGTCGATCCTCATCCTCGAGCGCGGCGCGCCGCTGCCTGTCGAAGCCGACAACTGGTCGCCCAAGGCTGTGTTTCTCAATCGCAAATATCGCACCCGCGAAACCTGGCTTGACCGCGCGGGGAAGCCCTTCACTCCCAACACCCATTATTGGCTGGGCGGCAATACAAGCTTCTATGGCGCGGCCCTGATGCGGATGAAGGCGCGGGACTTCGAGGAGGTCACCCATGCCGGGGGCATATCCCCCGCCTGGCCGCTGAGCTATGCTGACATGGCTCCGTGGTACGCCAAGGCTGAACAACTGTGGGAAGTTCATGGCGAGCGGGGGCGGGACCCGAACGACCAGCCTAACGATCCGCCCTTTCCGTTTCCCCCTTTAGCCCACGATCCCGGCGTGTTGGAGTTGGAGCGCTATTTCACCTCGCTCGGCTGGCGACCGTCGCCCTTGCCGCTGGGGATTCGGCGTGACGACCTAAACCCGCCGGCTGCCCCCTGTATTCGCTGCACAACCTGCGGCGGCTATCCGTGCAAGGTGCTGGCCAAGGTCGATGCCCGCACAGCGGCCCTGGCCAAGATCGAGGCGCTTGCCAATATCACCATCCTGACCGGTCGAAAGGCTGTGCGCATCGAGACCGACGCCAGCGGCAAGGTCGCGCGGGCCGTGGTGACGGAGGGAGAGAACGGCGAAGAACGCTTCCAAGGCGATATCATCGTCACGGCGGCGGGCGCTGCCAATTCGGCTGCGTTGTGGCTCGCTTCGCGCTCCGACGCCCACCCGAACGGACTTGCCAATGGCTCTGACCAGGTCGGACGCAACTATATGTTCCATGCGACCTCGGCGGTGGTGGCCATGGCGATAGAGCCCTTCGACGCCACCTTTCCCAAGACCCTGTGCGTCAACGACTTTTATTTCGGCGAGCCGGACGGTTCCTATCCCTACCCGATGGGCCAGATCCAAATGCTGGAATACATGTCGGGCGAGACGATTAAGGGCCAGATGGCCGATGTCTTGCCAGCGGGGCTGTTGCCGGATGTGTTTACCGAGGCGCTTGCCCACCGCATGCTGGCCTTCCTGGCCATGTCAGAAGACCTGCCCCAGCCGGAAAATCGCGTGACGCTGGAGCCCGATGGGCAAATTCGGTTGAGCTACCAGTTTGGCGATTTGAACGCCCACCAAAGGCTAGTGAAACGGCTTGAGCACGCCTTGAGCGGCTTTGTCACCCATCACCATGTGCTGGCGGGCCATCATTTTGAAGTCGACGAACTGTTGCCGCTCTATGGAACTGCCCACCAATGCGGCACGCTCAGGTTTGGTGCCGATCCAAAGCGCTCAGTGCTTGATCCATTTTGTAAAGCGCACGAACTCGACAATCTCTATGTGGCGGATTCAAGCTTTTTCGTTTCCTCTTCGGCCGTCAATCCGACGCTGACCATCGTCGCCAATGCCCTTCGTGTGGCGGAGCATCTGAAAGCGCGGCTGGGCTAGGTTTAGACGGGTCTAAAAATTACCTCCGCCGCAAGGTGAGACTTGAGAAGGATGAAATACATGCCCAAAGGCCTTGCCGCACCGCCGACCTGGCTCTTGGGCTTTGGCTTTTTACCGCTCGGCATCAATGGGGGGGTGACCTTGATCACCATGCCTCAGCTTCTCTCTGGCGATCACGTCCCAGAACAAACCATCTCCCACATCACCGCGCTTGCCTTGGCGGCTGGATTTTTTAGCTTTCTCCTGTCGCCGATCCTCGATTGGCGCTTCAGCCGCAAGACCTATGCGCTTGGACTGACCTGCCTGTGCGCCTTAAGCACCTTCGCGGTCCTGATGCTGGAAAAGCACGTCGCGGTTCTGGCGCCGCTATTTTTTGGCTCCAGCCTGTGCGCCTTTCTTGTCTGTGCAGCGGCAGGCGGCTGGTTCGGCAATTTCGTTGCCTCGACGGAGAAGAACCGGCTCGGAGCCTGGTTTGCCGCCATTAATATTGCCAGCGGCGGCGGGATCGCCGTCCTCGCCATCCCCCTCTTACGCGACCTGCCCTATCCGGTGGGGGCCGGGGTCATAGCAGGCCTTATTCTGATGACCGCGCCGCTGTTTCTTGTCATCGACTGTCCGCCTGCCGACGGGCGGCTGGCCAGCGAGTCGTTTGCGAATTTCGCCCGCGATGTGGGCAGCGTGTTGAAAAAGCCAAGCGTGCTTTGGACCCTGATGCTGTTCGTCAGCCCAGCGACCGCCTTTGCCTTGACCAATGCGCTGGGCGGATTTGGCCGCGACTTCAATACCTCAGAGCGGCTCGTCTCCCTGCTTGGCGGTGCGGGCGTTACTGTGGCGGGGCTAGTGGGCAGCCTCCTCATTCCGCGCATCAGCACGCGGATCGCGCCACGCACGCTCTATCTGTTGGTTGGGGGAACGGGAGCGATCTTTTCGCTCGCCCTGATCCTCGCGCCGCGCAATCCCATCAGCTTTGCCTTGGCCCTGCTGGGCGAAAATGTGTTTCAAGCGGCGGCATTTTCGGTGTCGAACCTGATCATGCTACGCACACTCTCCGACGATGATCCGCTCGCCTCCACACAGGTTGGGATGATGTTAGCGGCTAGCGCCGTGCCCCTAACCTATATGCAGGTCATAGACGGTCACGCCTATAGCTTCCACGGCGTGGTCGGAAGCTTCGCCGCCGACGCCCTGATCAGCGGCGGGGTCTGTTTGGCGCTGGCCTTGGTCCTACGGCTATTTCGCCGCCGCATCCCGGCGATTTGAGGGCGGCGGCGGCTCAGACCTTAAAAGGTCACAACGGTTCGTATGCTTTCGCCGTGATGCATCAGGTCAAAAGCCTTGTTGATGTCGGAGAGGGGCAGGACGTGGGTAATCAGGTCATCAATATTGATCTTGCCGTCCATGTACCAGTCGACAATATTTGGCACGTCCGTCCGACCCTTGGCGCCGCCGAAGGCCGAGCCCTTCCACACCCGTCCGGTCACCAGTTGGAAGGGGCGGGTGGAGATTTCCTGCCCGGCGCCAGCAACGCCAATAATGACGCTTTCGCCCCAACCGCGATGGCAACATTCAAGCGCCTGACGCATGACGCCGACATTGCCGATGCACTCAAAGGAATAGTCGACGCCCCACTCGGTCAAGGCCTGGATGGCGCCCACCACGTCGGGCGTTGTCTTTGGATTGATGAAGTGGGTCATGCCGAACTGGCGGCCTAAGGCTTCGCGCTCGGGGTTCAGGTCGACCCCGATAATCATGTCGGCGCCGACCATGCGCGCGCCCTGCACCACATTGAGCCCAATGCCGCCGAGGCCAAAAACCGCAACCGTCGAACCTGGGCGGACCTTGGCCGTATTGATCACCGCGCCTACGCCCGTGGTCACACCGCAGCCAATGTAACAAATCTTGTCGAACGGCGCGTCTTTGCGCACCTTGGCGAGCGCGATCTCTGGCAGGACCGTATAGTTGGAAAAGGTCGAGCAGCCCATATAGTGAAAGACGGGCTTGCCCTTATACGAAAAGCGGCTGGTTCCATCGGGCATGACGCCCTTGCCCTGGGTGGCGCGGATGGCGACGCACAGATTGGTCCGTCCCGACAGGCAGAACTTACAATTGCGGCATTCCGGCGTGTAGAGCGGAATCACGTGGTCGCCGACCGCGACGGAGGTGACGCCTGCACCCACCTCCACCACGACGCCCGCGCCCTCATGGCCGAGCACGGAGGGGAAAAGGCCCTCGGGATCGCCGCCGGACAGGGTGAAGGCGTCTGTGTGGCAAACCCCTGTCGCCTTGATCTCCACCAGGACCTCGCCCGCCTTGGGGCCGTCCAAGTCCAGGGTTTCAATTTGCAACGGTTGGCCCGCTTCAAAGGCGACGGCGGCGGTGGTCTTCATCGGGGAGCTCTTTTCTAGGGCGGCTTGAACCTCGGTTTTAGACGTCCCCTGTGCCCTGCGCCAGCATGCGTCTGTCTCGTGAATGGATTTTTTGGTCAGACGGGCATCGAGCATCACTTTGCGGTCTTCACACCGCTTGACCCGCATGATTTTTTGCTAAGCTGTATTGATCGACGAATTTTTGACGGGGCGAACCAGGTGATACGGAAACTAGCGCTTTTCTCTTCAGCCTTTCTATTCTTGTCATCGGCGGCAAGCGCCGAAGTCCCCGCCCTGCGCCCCGACCAAGTTGCGTTCCGCGCGCTCTATAAGGAATTGGTCGAAACCAATACCACCCTCTCGTCTGGCAGTTGTACCGAGGCTGCGGCCAAGATGGCGGCTCGTTTAAAAGGGGCCGGTTTTCCAGAGGCTGACCTGCACACTTTCGCGGCCGACGGCCATCCGAAAGAGGGTGGCTTGGTGGCGGTCCTGCATGGCTCAGACCCAAAGGCGCGGCCCATGCTGTTGCTCGCCCATATTGACGTGGTCGAGGCCAAGCGCGAGGATTGGGTGCGCGATCCCTTCACCCTGATTGAGGAGGGGGGCTATTTCTATGCCCGCGGTGCCTCTGACGACAAGGCGCAAGCTGCAGTCTGGACCGACACCCTCATCCGCTTCAAGCAATCGGGATTTGTGCCGCGCCGCGACGTCAAGATGGCCCTGACCTGTGGCGAAGAAACCGCCAGCGCCTTTAACGGCGCGGGCTTTCTGGCCAGCCATGAGCGCGCGCTGATTGATGCGGCCTTCGCCCTGAACGAGGGGGCGGGGGGTCGGTTGGACGCCAATGGCAAGCCCTTGGTGTTTGATGTGCAGGCGGGCGAGAAGTTTCCGCAAGACTACCGTTTGGAAGTGACCAATCCCGGCGGCCACTCGTCGCGCCCGACCAAGAACAATGCCATTTATCATTTGGCCGGGGCTCTGACGCGGATCAGCCAGTACGAGTTCCCGATAGCGACGACTGACGCCTCGCGGACGTTTTTCGCCAGGATGGCGCCTGTGGTGGGTGGTGAAATGGGCGCGGCTATGACCGCCTTTGCCAAGGATCCCAGCGATGCCAAGGCAGCCGCCGTCATTGCCGCCGATCCCGGCTATAATGGCATGCTGCATACGACCTGTGTCGCCACCATGCTGGAGGCCGGTCACGCCACCAATGCGCTTCCACAACGGGCGCGGGCCAATATCAATTGCCGCATCTTCCCCGGAACAACCGTCGATCAGGTCCGCGACACCTTGGCGTCTCTCGCCGCCGATCCGGAGGTCAAGGTGATCACCTTGGGCGCACGCAGTGAGGTGTCGAAATCCCCGCCGCCGCTGACGCCGGAAATCATGCAGCCGATTGAAGCCCTTGAGGCCAAGATGTGGCCGGGCGTGCCGATCATTCCCGTCTTGCAACCCGGCGCCACAGATGGCGCATTCTTAACCCCGGTTGGAATTCCCACCTATGGCGTGTCGGGCCTCTTTGGCGACCCCGACGGAAATGGCGTGCACGGACTGAATGAGCGGATTCGCGTTGGGTCGCTCTATAAGGGCCGTGACTTCATGTTTGCCCTGGTCCAGGCTTATGCGATGGGAAAATAGGCAATCCGCCGTTGCCGCCAAACTGATCTCGCATCGCCCCGTCTTGGCCTTAATCGCTCGCTAGGAGACTTGCTTTAAGCGGTCCTCCCTTCCTTGACCTCCGTTAAGGCCAGGGCGTCGCGTCATAGGCTAGAGTGTTTTGAGTTTTTACGGGTATCAGATGCAGAAGTGGGTCCGCCCCTCGACGACTGCTGCCGGTCGATGGTTGTGCGGTGTGGCCTTGGGTTGCCTTGCGATTTCGAGCGCCTCATGGGCCTTGGCAGAAGGCTCCACCGACGCAACCACGGTTGCCGCCGTCCAGGTCAATGCCAAGCTGAACGCTGCGCGGGATCAGATTCAGCCTGGACTTGGCGCCTCTGTCTACACGATGGATCAGGCCGCCCTGCAAGCCTTGCCGGGCGGAGAAAATGCCTCGCTCAATGAAGTGATTCTGCAAGCGCCGGGTGTGGCGCAAGATAGCTTTGGCCAGTTGCACGTGCGCGGCGAGCATAATGGTCTGCAATTTCGGTTGAATGGTGTCATTTTGCCCGAGGGCCTGAGCGTCTTCAGCCAAGCCCTAAGCCCAAGGCTGGCGGGTAAGGTGGCGCTGATCACCGGCGCGCTCCCGGCGCAATACGGCCTGCGCACGGCGGGGATTGTTGACATCTCCACCAAGACGTCTTTCGACAATTCCGGAACGGTCAGCCTTTATGGCGGATCGCACCAAGACATTGAGCCGAGCGTCGAGTACGGCTTTTCGCAAGGTCCGTGGAACGGCTTTGTCTCCCTGTCGTGGAAGCAGAACACGCTTGGGATTGAAAGCCCGGACGCCAGCGCCAACCCTCTCCATGATCGGACGGAGCAGTTGGCCGGTTTTGCTTATCTGGAGCGAGTTCTTAACGACGAAACGCGCCTTGCCTTCATTTTTGGCACGTCGGTGCAACGGTTCCAGATTCCCGATCTTCCCAATGCACTCCCCAGCATCACTCTAACGGCGGTCGACTTGACGGGTGGCTCGAACGTGGTGGGGCAGCAAACCACCACAGCTTTGAATGTTGATGGGCGCACAACCTACGCCAGTTCCGCCTTGAACGAGACCCAACGCGAGATCACCCATTATGCGGTCGCCAGCCTGCTGACGTCGCGCGACCAGTTGACCACACAGGTCTCGCTGTTTGCCCGTTATTCCAGCCTGAACTATGCCCCGGATGAGATTGGCGACATCCTGTTCAACGGCATTTCGCAAGCCGCCTTTAAGACCGATGTGGCGGCGGGATTACAGGCAGAAGCCGTGTATCGGCTGAACGACAGTCACAAGCTCCGAAGTGGCGTCATCTTACAGTTTGACCGCTCGACCAGTCGAACCCAGTCCGAAGTGATTGCCTTGCAAGCAGCGGGTGCCTCGGCAGGCAGCCAAGTGGCAGACCAGCCGATTGGCGTGCCTGATGGTTCGGCGTCCACGGCGCAAACCTACAGCGCCTACCTGCAAGACGAATGGGCGCTCGCTCAGGGCCTGACGCTCAACTACGGTCTGCGTTACGATCTCTTCAACGGGGCCCGGCGGGAAGATCAGCTCAGCCCACGGCTAAACCTCGTCTGGAAACCTGACCGCACCTTAAGCGTGCACGTGGGCTATTCGCGTTATTTCACGCCGCCGCCGTTTGAATTGATTGCGGCGGCTTCAGTACAGAAATTTGTCAATACCACAGCCGCCGTCCCGATCACCATCGATGACGCGCCCTATGCCGAGCGCGCCGACTATTTCGACATCGGTGCGGAAAAGACTTTTTTCAAAGGGTTCACCGTCGGTCTTGACACCTATTACAAACGCTCGCGTCATCTCATCGACGAGGGACAATTTGGCGCGCCGATCATCTTGACGCCGTTCAACTATCAAGACGGCTTGCAATACGGTGAAGAGCTTTCCACCACCTATTCGCGCGGAAAACTTCAAATCTATGCCAACCTTGCCTATGGCATGGCGCGCGGTCGAAATATTGTCTCCAGCCAATTCAATTTTACGCCGGATAAGTTGGCCTATATTGCCAACCATTTCATCTATCTCGACCATGAACAGAAACTCACTGGATCGGCCGGTGCGAGCTTCAAGGTGGCCAACACGACGCTGTCCACCGATCTCATCTATGGCTCTGGACTTCGCCGCGAAGGCGTCGTGCCAAATGGCGCTGCGCTTCCCGGTTATCCGGTCGTCAATTTCTCCGCCAATCGCAGCTTTACGCTGTCAAAATTAGGGACCTGGGCGGCGCGGGTCGATCTGATCAATGCCTTCGACAAGGTCTATGAAATTCGCGATGGAACCGGCGTCGGTGTCGGCGCGCCGCAATATGGCGCGCGTCGGGCGCTCTATTTTGGCCTAAGCCGCGACATTTAAGCGCGGCCTTGGCCGGGTCGGGCGTTGCGTAATTGATGGGCCGAAGCCACGGCTTTGCCCAACAGGACGCGTGCCTCACTGGACAAGCCAGCGGTCCATAGCCTAACTCTGATCTTCAAAGACAAACTCGGGGTCGCGGGCAGGGTTGCGCTGCGCGCGGGCGAGAATGAGGGGAGCTGGAATGGCTGAGACGACGCAAAGGACGGGGCCGTCCATGGCGCTGGTTGTAACCGCGTCAGCCGCAGGGACCGCCTTTGAATGGTATGATTTTTTTGTCTTTGTGCCGCTCGCCGCCATCATTGCCAAAACCTTCGCCACCGGCCTGCCCGAGGCAGCGGGATATTTCTTTGCGCTAGGCGCCTTTGCCGCTGGCTTCGCCTTTCGCCCGCTTGGGGCCTTGATCTTCGGCCGGATCGGCGACCGCATGGGCCGCAAGGGGGCCTTCTTGGTCACGGTCACCCTGATGGGCGGCGCGACGTTTCTCATCGGCTGTTTGCCAGGATATAGTCAGGTCGGCCTATGGTCTCCCGCCGCCTTCATCTTTTTGCGCATGGTTCAAGGCGTGGCTTTGGGCGGCGAATATGGTGGCGCCGCCATCTATGTGGCTGAGCACGCTCAGGTTGGCCATCGCGGCCTGATGACCAGCTTTATTCAGACCTCCGCCGCCATTGGCTTGAGCGCAGCCCTTTTGGTGACCCTGCTGACGCGCAGCGTGGTGGGCGAGGCGGCTTTTGGCGATTGGGGCTGGCGGATACCTTTCCTAGCCTCAGCCGCGCTCTTAGCCATATCCGTCTGGATCCGGCTTAAGCTGAGTGAGAGCCCGTCATTCGCCGCCTTGAAAGAGTCTGGCGGACGCTCGGAGCGCCCCTATGTCGACTCCTTCCTGCACTGGCCCAATCTAAAGCGGGTGCTGATCGCCCTGTTCTCGATGATGATTGCTCAGGGCGCGATCTGGTATTGCAGCTTCTTCTACGCCCAGTTTTTCATCGAACGGGTGATCAAGACGCCGGGTGCGGTGGTCAATACGGTGATGATCGCCATGGTGCTGACTTCGGCTCCGCTCTACATCCTCTTTGGCTGGTTGTCAGACAAGGTCGGGCGCAAACCGGTTATGACGGCGGGCACGGCGCTTGCGACACTTGCGCTCTTCTGGGGTTTTCATCAGATCACAGAGGCCGCCAATCCCGCCTTGGTGGCGGCTCAGGCTAAATCGCCGGTCGTGGTCGTGGCAGACCCTTCCGAGTGCTCGTTGCAATTCGATCTGATCGGCAAGGCGCAGTTCCGCTCCTCCTGCGACATGGCCAAAAGTGTCCTCTCAACGGCAGGCGTTTCCTACACCAATGAGGCCGCCCCGCGTGGCGCGCTTGCGCAGGTGCGCGTCGCCAATGCCATCGTCGTGTCGCAAGATGCCCGGAAACTCGATCCAAAGGCGGCCAAGGCCGTCAAGGCCAAGGTCGAAACTGAGATTAAGGCAGCGCTGAAAGCTGCGGGCTATCCGGTCGGCGCCGATCTCGCCCATATCGACATTTGGCGGGTCTATGCGGTTTTGATGGTGTTCGCCGTTGGGGCGACGGCGCTCTATGGGCCGCAAGCGGCGTGCCTGGTTGAGTTGTTCCCGACCAAGGTGCGCTATACCGCGCTCAGCCTACCTTATCACATTGGCACGGGCTGGGTCGGTGGCTTCCTGCCTGCGACGGCCTACGCCATGGTGGTGGCCAAGGGCGATATCTATTTTGGCCTGTGGTATCCGGTGATTTTTGGCGCGATGGCGACGCTTGCCTTCATCTTCCTGCTTCCGGAAACCCGAGGGCGGGACCTGAACAGCTAGAGCCTTTCCCGACCAAGTGGACACCGGTTGGCGGAAAAGAAAGGCGAAAATTCAGAGCGATAGAGCGCCGATCTGATGCAATCTGATCGAGAAACGCGCTCGTCTCGGCCTGATGATTGATCGCGTTCCGGCACCCGCCTAGAGGGGGGTGAGGCAGGGATTGGCAATCGAGTAGGCCTCGATTGCTTCGAGATAGGTGGCTTTTTCCTGCGGGGTCAAAAAGGCGCCCGTAAAGCTGTTGCGGGCGAGCGTCAGAACCTCTGCGCGGGTCAATCCCAGCGCATCAACAACGGCTTGATAGTTTTCCAGCAGGTAACCGCCAAAATAGGCCGGATCATCAGAATTGACCGTCGCCTTTAGGCCAAGCTCCAGCATCCGCTTTAACGGGTGAACGGCGAGGTTGGGAACGCCGCAAAGTTTCAGGTTTGACAGCGGACAGACGGTCAAGGTCATTTCCGACCTGACCAAACGCGCGGTGAGGGCTTCGTCTTCGAGCGCGCGATTGCCGTGGTCGATGCGGTCGACGTGCAACAGATCGAGCGCTTCCACAACATAGGCGGGCGGGCCTTCCTCGCCCGCGTGGGCCACGCGCTTTAAGCCCAGCCTGCCTGCCTCGGCGAACGCTTGCGTGAACTTGGAGGGCGGGAAGCCTTGCTCGGAGGAATCGAGACCCACGCCCGCCAGTCGGTCCACCCAAGGTTTGGCGGCCTCTAAGGTTTCCAGCGCCGCCGCTTCGCTCAGGTGGCGCAGGAAGCACAGGATGAGCTTGGATCGAATGTTAAACTCCCGCTCGGCGGTCGCCATGCCCGCCCGCAAGCCTTCGATGACGGTCGCAAAGCTGACACCACGATCGGTGTGCGTTTGCGGGTCGAAAAATATCTCCGCATAGACCCCGCCATCGGCGTGCAAGCGGCGAAAATAGGCCAGCGCTAAGTCGTGAAAGTCTTGCTCGGTCAGCAGGACCTGCGCGCCTTGATAATAGATGTCGAGAAAGTCCTGCAGATTGGAAAAGGCATAGGCCGCGCGGACCGCTTCGACGGTTGCAAAGGGCAGCGTGACCTTGTTCCGCTGCGCCAATTCAAACATCAGCTCCGGTTCTAAACTGCCTTCGATGTGCAGGTGCAATTCGGCCTTGGGCAGGCCGCGCAAGAAGGCTGGCGTTAGGTCGGTGGTCGCAAGTGGGGACATTGGCGTTTAAGTCTCGTGGCGAGGAAGCAGGACAAGCAGGCCCAGTGTGACCTGAGCGGCGTGTTCAGCGGCGAGCGCCATAAAGGCCCGCATCTGATTTTCGCCCTCGCCGCCGCCCGCTAGGTCAGAGACGCTGCGGAAGACGATAAAGGGCACGCCATTGGCATAGGCGGTTTGGGCGAGTGCCGAACTTTCCATATCCGCCACCCGTGCCGAAAAGGCGCTGGCCAGGTAGTCGCGAAACTTGGCGTTGTCGAGGAAGATGCTGGCGCTGACGCCCTTGCCGCCGACGACAATCTTAGGCGGGTGATCCAGGCATTGGCCGCTCGCAGCGCACCGGCTCAATTTTACCTGCGCCGCAGCTTGGCCCGCCAGGCGCAACAGCTCTGGGTCGACGGGGAACCAAAGCTTGGTTTCTAAGGGCGCACCCGGCGCTGTCACATGGACGCCTTGCGGATGGATCATGCCAAAATTTGGCGGATAGGGTCCTGGCGTGAAGCGAAAGGGGCGAAAGCCGTCCGGGGTCTCGCGGGCAAAATTGGCTTCAAGATAAGTGGCCCAGGCCTCGGGTACGGCCACATCGCCGATGGCGAGGGTGGTGTCAGTCGCCCCCGCTATGCCGGTAAAGATCAACCGCTTGATATGAAAGTGATCGAGCGCCGATTGGGTGGTCATGGCGGCATTGACCATGGAGACGCCGGAGAGAAAGAGAACGACCCGATGCTGGCCCAAGGTTCCGGTGACGAAACCTACCCCGCCGATCCGACATTCCCGCTTCTGGTGGGTCAGGTTTTTCAGCGCCGTCCATTCGGGTTCGAAGGCTGACACAATGGCGGTGCGGGGCACGTGATCGCCACAGGCAAGCGCCGGTTGCGACAAAGCCATCGTGAGGGCGAACCCGGCAAGGGCGATCAGGCGCCGCATCAGTGGGACCCCAGATAGACAAACCTTAGAACAAAGAGCACGGCGAGCCCGACCAAGAGGGCGTCGGAGCGTTTCAGGCGACCTGCCACCAGTTTCAAAACGGCCATGCTGGTCACGCCTGCCGCGAGGCCGTTGGCAATTGAATAGGTCAAGGGGATGAGGGCAAAGGTCAAAAAGGCGGGCAGGGCGAGGAGCGGGTTTTTCCATTCGATCTCGGCCAAGGGCATCATCATCATCGCTCCGACCATAATCAAGGCGGGCGCGGTTGCCGCAGCGGGAATGATCTGAGCCAGCGGCGCAACAAAGGCTGCGGCCAAAAATAACAGGCCTACCACAATGGCGGTTAGGCCCGTCCGCCCCCCGACTGAGACCCCCGCCGCGCTCTCGACGTAGCTGACAACCGTGCTGGTCCCAGCCATGGCCCCGACCAAGGCCGCGGCGCTATCTGCGGCTAAGATCCGGTTGAGGCGCGGGATAGAGCCGTCGGGCGCCGTCAAGCCTGCCCGTTTGGTGACAGCGGCGAGGGTGCCGATATTGTCGAACACATCCACGAACAGAAAGATGAAAACGATCTCGAAGAGCCCAATCGCCTTGCCGCCCTTTAGTCCGAGCGCGCCGGGAATATCGAGTTGGAAGGCGGTGGCCGAAAGCGCTGACAGGTCATAGGCGCTGAAACTGAGGCGGGTCGCGCCGATCAGAAGCGCAAGACCGGTCGATGCCAATATGCCGATCAGGACTGCACCCTTTATCCGCCGAATTTCCAACGCCGCCATCACCATCAGGCCAAAGAGAGCAACGCAAACGCTGGGCTTGGTCAGGTCGCCCAGGGCGAGGCCGAGCACCGGGCTGTTGACGATGATATTGGCCGACTTCAACCCAATCAGCGCGATGAAAAGCCCTATGCCCCCGGAAAGCGCCGCGAAGAGCTGCTTTGGGATGGCTTCAACAATAAGGCGCCTTAGGCCAACCAAGGTTAGGAACAGGAAGCCGAGCCCGGAAAGAAACACGCAGCCCAAGGCAACCCGCCAGGACACGCCCATGCCCAGTACGACAGTGTAGGTAAAATAGGCGTTCAGTCCCATGCCGGGTGCAAGCGCCAGCGGATAGTTGGCGACCAGCCCCATCAAAATGCTTGCAAAGGCGGCGCAAAAACAGGTGGCAGCGGCAACGCCAGCGACGGGCATGCCCGTTTGGCTAAGGATCGCAGGGTTGACCGCGATAATATAGGCCATGGTCAAAAAGGTGGTGAATCCAGCCAGCACCTCGGTGCGCACCGTGGTTCCCTTGGCGGCTAGGTCAAAAAAGCGATTGAGCACGCAACACCTCTCCAACGGCGCCAAGCTGTCGCGCCTTGAGGACTGAGCCTAACGGCCAATCACTTGGGCGCAAGCACGTCGCGGAGATTTTCGGCAAAACCGGTCTCCTCTGCCGCGGTTTCTGGCACCGGAGGTCCAAGGGCGTAATCGTTCACGGCCCGCAAGAGGTCGATGGGCAAGGTGGGCTTGGAAAGGTCGCCGGTGAAGCCTGCCGCCAGACGCGCTGCCGCGCCGGGCGCATCAACCCCGGCAGAGAAGGCGAGGATCGGTGTCATCCGGTTGGGGCCTGAAGCTTGGCGCAAGGTCCTCACGGTTGCCTCCCCATCCAATTTCGGCATCCGCAGGTCCATCAAGATGAGATCAAACCGTTTCAGCTGGGCGAGCGCCAAGGCTTCCTCGCCATTCTCGGCTTCAAAGACGCTGACGCCTTGGCTTTGCAGCACCGCACGGACAAACTCGCGATTGCCAGGGTGATCGTCCGCCACCAGCACTTCCGGCGCAACGCCCGAGAGTTTCTGTGCACTCAGGAGGGGCGTGTGGACTTCCGGTGCGGCGGCGTTCTCCACTGATCGCGCGGGCAGGGTGACCGTAAAGCGTGAACCTTGCCCCGGCGTGCTTTTAACCTCAACAGCGCCCCCCATGGCGTCGAGCAAGGCACGACTGATGGCAAGGCCAAGACCGGTCCCGCCGTAGCGGCGCGTCGAGGTCCCGTCGATTTGCGAAAATCTGCGGAACAAGAGGGCTTGTTGCTCGTCGGATATTCCGGGCCCTTGGTCAGAGACGCGCAGGGTCAATAGGTTATCCGACCATTCGGCGCTCAATCTGACTTCGCCCTGGTCACTAAACTTGACCGCGTTGCCGAGCAGGTTGAGCAAGATTTGGCGCAGCCGACCAGGGTCCAGTTCGACAGCGGCGGGAAGTCCGGTTTGGGTATAGGTCAGGTGTAGAGATTTTCGCGCCGCTTCGCCCTCGAACAGACTTATCGCCTCCGAGAAAAGCCGATCCGGCGAGACGGGCTGCAGCTGGATCGAGACCGCGCCCTGTTCTAAAGCGGAAAAGTCCAAAATATCGTTGATGATCGCCAGCAAGGCTGCGCCCGCATTGGCTGCCTTTTCGATGTAGTGACGCGCTGAGGTATCAAGCCCCGATCCGTCCAAAGCCAAGCGGGTGAACCCGATGACGCTGGTCAAGGGCGTGCGAAGTTCATGGCTCATATTGGCCAGAAAATCCGCCTTGACCTGGGCGGCGGCCTCGGCTGCGGCATGGGCTTCACGCAGTTCCGCCTCCATGGCCCGCCTTTGGGTGACATCGCGCAGCATATTAATGAAGCCAATTGGGCGCCCCGTGGCGTCGCGGATCGCTGCGGGATTACCTTCCAGCCACATGGTCTCCCCATAGGCATCCAAGACGCGAAACTCATTGAAGCGCGGCACCTCTTGGCCGGGCTCGGCTGCCGCCGCCGCGCGCAGCGAGTGGGCGGCTTGCTCTCGGTCTTCGGGATGAAAATAGTCAAGCACGTTGCGACCGACCAAATAATCTGGGTCGTATCCCACCGCCTTCGCCCCTGCCGAGACAAAGGTCAGCTGTCCGTGCGTATCATAGCCCAATAAGACGTCGCGCGATGAGTCGGCCATCAACCGATACCGCGCCTCGCTTTCCGCAAGTTGCATCCTCAGCCGACGCATTTGCGACAGTGCGGTCGCCGAGGGCAGGGCTGTGAGCGTGATCGAGGCGATAAATAATTGGGCCAACAATGCCGCCTCATTCACATCGCCGAGCTCTCGACCGAAGGGTCCAAGACCCGCCAAGCCAGCGGCAACCGCTGTGGCGAAAATGATCAGGACACCAACGGCTGCGCCAAGGAGTTCTAATTCAAACACCACCCATAACAGCGCCGGCGGAATGAGGAAGGCGTAGGGCTTTCCGGTGGAGAACACCCAAGCACAGACCATGGCAAGACCAAGGACGGAAAAGGCGCCTGACAGGCCAACCGGTCGCTCTTTGATGTGGTCGTGGGCGCGTCGCAGGATCAACCAAAGCGGGATGAAAATCATCGAGCCAAGACCATTGGACGCCGTCCAGGTCGCCAAGATCATCCAGGTTTCCGGCTTGTTCAGCGAGCCGAGCAAGAGCGCCGCCGTAGCTGCCGCCATAACGGGCGCGGCTAGGCCTGCAATGAGGATCAGGGAGGCAAGATTACCGCTGCTTGCCGGATCAATGGCGCGTCCGCCAAAACGCCTTAGGCCGACAACCGTCGCCATCACGCCGATGAGGTTGCTGGCGGAGAGGCAAAAGGCGAGGCGGAAACTTTCCCCACACAAAAGGCTTGCGAAGAAATCAGCATGCCACGCCGCAACAAACATAAAGACCCACAAGGGCTCTGGCGCACTCAGCACAAAGCAAACCACGACGGCGTTCGCGATCCATATGGGCGTTTTGGGCCCGAAGGCTGCGGGAATTGCAATCGAGAGGTAAAAAACCCCAAACATACAAAGGCCAAAGCCCACCACGGTGACGGCGGACTGCAAGATTTTGTTTGACGGCAGTATGTGGGTTTTCATTAAAATGAGTTTCATAAAACGCGAAACATGAAACATACTCTATTAGACTCGTCACCCCGTCTAACCTGAATCGCAAGCGGGTGTCGAAAAAGTCAGGCCCCCTTGTCGGCACTCCCGTGGAGATCGTTCGATGCCCTGACGGCCAGGCTGATCCGACCGTTCGCAAGGCCGGGATCTGGTTGCAGGCGCACGCCCTTAAGCGCCAGTTTGAGCGCTTCCCAATGAATTCCGCTGATGACCTTCAAGGTCAAGAACGGGTGGCGGAAGAGCGCGCCGATCAGGGCCGTGTCGGTCAACGGTTTTGCCGTGCCGGAAAACCGCGTCATCAACAGGGGGCCTTGCGCATCCGAAACAACGATTTGCAACTGAAACCCCTGCCCGTCAGGTGGGTGCAGGGTGAAGGCGTAGTTCAAGTCCATCGGCATAAAGGGCGACACGTGAAAGGACTTGTCAGCCCCATGGTGAAACGGCGCGGCGGTTTCCTTGCTCAGGTCGCTCACATAGGCGTGACGTTGGCCAAAGGTGTTGTGAACCTCATAGATGACGGCGCGAATCTGTCCATTCGGCTCGTAAAACAGCCAGACGCTGATGGGGTTGAACACATAGCCCAGGATACGCGGCAGGCAGATCAGGCGCACCTGCAAGTCATCGGGCGTCAGGCCAAGCCGGGCTAAGCCGTCGGCGAGAAAAGCGGCCAAGCCGTCGCCAAAACCGTGGTCGATATCGTGCAGGCTGAAGAGGTTTAATCGATTGTGGGAAAAGACCTTGGATTGGGCGGCGAAACCCTCCAGCCGCGCCAGATCAAATCCGAGGAGAAATTGGCGATAGCGAAGAAAGTGCCGCTTCGGCCGCTTGCGCAGATGGACGGTCTCTCCCACGAAGATTTCGCCAAAGCCTTGCATCACTTCAGTGCGCCGAGCGTCGGCAGGGCTGTGCGATCATTTTGGCCCGGGCGCCGCCAGGGTCGTGCCTCGCCGGTCAGGGCTTCCGCTGTCCACAGCCCTGCTTGCAAGCCATCCTCGTGGAAACCAGAGCCAAAATAGGCCCCGCAATAATAGGTTCTGAGCGCCCCTTGAATGAGGGCGAGCTCGGCTTGGGCGTCGATGGCGGCTTGGTTGAACAGCGGGTGATCATAGGTCTGGCTGTGCAGCACCGTCTTAGGCGCGGGGTCCATGAGCGGGTTCAGGGTCAGAAAGATGGGCTTGGGCGAGACCAGCCCCTGCAACAGGTTCATCCAATAGGTGACGCTGAGTGTGCGTGTCGTGCCTTCGCGCCTTTCTCCCATATAGTTCCAGGACGACCAGAGCTTTTGGCGTTTCGGCGCTAGGCGGCTGTCTGTGTGCAGTACGGCCACGTTTTTTGCGTAACCGAACGCCCCCAACAGACGGGCCTCGTCGGCGCTGGCGTCACTGAGCATGGCCAGGGCCTCATTGGCGTGGGCGGCGATGACAATGGCATCAAACACCTCTCGACCGCCCGAGGCATCCTCCACCTCCACCCGATCTTCAAACCGGGTTATGCGGGTGACAGCGCGGCCCAGGCGCAGTTCGCCGGAGAAGTCGGCCAACAGCTTTTCGACATAGGACTTTGATCCTCCGACGACCGTGCGCCAAATCGGCCGACCGACCAGCTTCAACAGGCCGTGGTTCTCAAAAAACCGGATAAAGGCAGCGGCTGGAAAATCGACAATCGACTCGCACGGCGCCGACCAAATGGCAGCAGCCTGCGGCAGAATATGGTCCTCGCAAAAGGCAGGGCCATAGCCGTGACGGCTGAGAAATTGGCCAAGTGTCAGGCGTTCACGTAATGCCGCGTCCAATTGTGTCGGTGCTTCCCGATAGAAGCGGACCAAGTCGAGGATCATGCTCCAGAAGCGTGGACGCAGGAAGTTGGACCATCGACCGATCAGGGGATCTAGTCCCCGCCCACCATATTCAACCTTCCCGCCATCCAGCGACACCGCAAAGGACATGTCAGTCGGGCGCGTCTCAACTTGAAGCGTCTCAAACATCGCCACCAGATTGGGATAGTTGACTTCGTTATAGACAATGAAGCCCGTATCGACGGCCGGGTATCCCTGTGAGGTGACGGTATGGGCGTGCCCGCCGGGTCGCGCATCCTTTTCGTACAGCACGACATCGCGCGATTTCGATATGCGCCAGGCGGCCGCGAGGCCAGAGACGCCGGAACCGATTACCGCGACACGACGGATGGGGGGAGATTTCGCCAGCATTCAAACTTTCCAAATAGAGCGGGGTCTTGCTTGACGGGCGTGACGGTGAAAAAGCCGCTGCGCTCGCCCTCCTTAACTCATACGCACCAAATCCCTCTAGGGATGGGGACGGCTGAAGTTTTTGATTAGAGTTCGCTTTGCGGGCCTTCTAGCAGTTTTTTCCCATTGGCGACGCATGCGCTTGCATCTGTCGGCAAAAATCAGGAGTAACTTTCAGGCTTAAGGAACTTAAACCCCATGCCGATGCTCCTGATCGCTGTTCTGGTCGTTGCCGTGATGAGCGCCCTGATGGCCTTGGCCTATTTGGGACAGCGCGCCTTAGGGAATGCAGGCTGGACGGACGCCTTTTGGGGCTTGTCGGTGGGCGTCAGTGGGGCGCTCGGCGCGCTTGTGCCGCTTCCAGGTGAGGTCTCGCTTTCGCTTCGGCAATTCGTAATCGCGGGCATGATTGCCGCATGGTCGCTCAGGCTCTTTTCCCATATTGCTGCCCGTTCTTCCGGTGGGCATGAAGACCCCCGCTACGCAAAAATCCGAGCGCAAAAGGGTGAGGGCTTCGACCGATACATGTTTGGCTTTCTGCAAATCCAAGGAGTGGCGGGGGCAGTCTTTGCAATCGCCGCTGCGCTCGCCGCCCACGCGCCACTAACGGGGTTGGACGCGATGGATGGGGTGGGGCTCATTGTCATTGGGCTTGCTGTGATTGGCGAAGCGGTGGCAGACGCGCAACTTCGGGCCTTTAAGACAAGCCCTGGCCCGCGCGGACGGGTTTGCGATGTCGGGCTTTGGGCCTGGTCGCGTCATCCCAACTATGTGTTTGAGTGGTTGGTTTGGGTTGGCTTTTGCCTCATGAGTCTGCACATGGCTTATCCCATCGGGCTGGTGGCAATTGCGGCGCCGGCTTTTAGCTATTACCTCCTGCGCCATGTCAGCGGCGTACCTCTTTTGGAAGACGCCATGCTTGCTTCACGCGGAGAGGCCTATCGGACCTATCAAGCCCGGGTCGGTGTCTTCTTCCCCCGCCTGTCTTTGAAGCGGTCCAGAGTTTGACATGACAGCAGACTTTCCGCGAAAGGCACAGCCTATGGCACAAAGACTGATCTCGCTTCTTCTGGCCGCTTTGGCGTTTGCCGCCTGCGACGCCGTTTGGCTGAGCCTAGCCTACCAACCGCTTTATCATGCTGAACTCGGCCTGGTGATTGCTGCCAAACCCGATCCACTCGCTGCTCTGCTCTTCTATAGCGTCTATATTTTTGGGCTTTGCTATTTCGCGATTTGGCCGAGCTTGCAAAATTTCAGCCTCCGCACGGCGGCCTCACAAGGGGCGGTATTTGGTCTGGTTGCCTATGGAACCTATGACCTGACCAATCAGGCGACCCTGGCCTTTTGGTCGTGGAAGGTCACTGGCGTCGACATGATCTGGGGCGCCGTCGCCAGCGCCACAGCCAGCACGGTTACACTTTTTCTTATGCGCATGCGCTTCGCTGCAAAAGGACACTCTGAATGACCGACGTCGTCACTCCGCCGGGCGAAGCCGATGTGATTCCAGTTTGGCGCCGACCTGAAGTGAAGGCGGCCTCGCCAGCTGTGCGGCGGGCGATCCGGATTGCGGCGGAAAACTGGATGGCGGGCAGTCTGTCCGTCACC
>CAIMFV010000044.1 GCA_903840435.1 uncultured Caulobacterales bacterium | reverse complement strand
CGCAGACTTAAAGCCAAGCCGCCTTTTTTCGTGCGCGGCGCAGACTTAAAGCCAAGCCGCCTTTTTTCGTGCGCGGCGGTGGGGACTCAGTCCTAGCCTAGGGCCACTTTACCACAGGCGGCATGGACGACAGGATCGACTGGACGTTTCCGCCGGTTTTCAGTCCAAACGTGGTTCCCCGATCATAGAGCAGATTGAACTCCACATATCTGCCTCTTTGGATCAGTTGCTCTTCGCGCTCGGCCTCCGTCCACGGTTCGGCCATCCGCCCTCTGACGATGTCTGGATAGACCTTCAAAAAGGCCTCGCCAACGCCACGGGTAAAGGCGAAGTCGCGCTCAAAGTCTCCAGAATCGTGGCGATCATAAAAAATGCCGCCGACGCCACGGGGCTCGTTGCGATGGGGGAGGAAAAAGTATTCGTCGCACCAGGCCTTATATTTGGCGTGCCAGCTTGGATCAAAGGCATCGCACGCGGCCTTCAGCGCCGCGTGAAAGGCGAGACCATCCGGGGTGTCGGCTTGCCGCTCCGACGCCAGCAGCGGTGTAAGGTCGGCGCCGCCGCCGAACCAGTGGCGCGAGGTGACGATGAAGCGGGTGTTCATGTGCACCGCAGGCACCCGCGGATTGTGCATATGGGCGATGAGGCTAACGCCTGTGGCAAAAAAATTCGGGCTCTCATCCCCTCCGGGGATCGACTTGGCAAAATCCTCTGAAAAGGCGCCGCTCACCGCTGACACATGCACGCCGACCTTTTCGAACAGCCGTCCGCGCATCAGCGACATGACCCCACCGCCGCCGTCAGGGCGCGTCCACGGGGTACGCTCAAACCGCCCAGGCGTTCCGGGATAGAGGCTGGCTGGCGCCATGTCCTCAAGCTGTTCAAAGGCGGCGCAAATGGAATCGCGAAGCGTGGAGAACCATTCGGTGGCGCGCGACTTGCGATCTTCGAGCACAGCGGCCTCGCTCATCGGTTCCTCCTTGCGGCGCACGTCCTTACCAGAACGCCTTGATTTTCTGTGCGTCTAGCGCATCCGCGCTAGGCGATCGTCTTCGGTGATGGTGAGCCCGCTGGGATTCGAACCCAGGACCCCAAGATTAAAAGTCTCGTGCTCTACCGACTGAGCTACAGGCTCTGGGGGCTTACGACTAAGCGGCGCGGACCCTAGAGGCGCAAGATGCGCAAGGCAAGGCCTGATGTGCGAGGTCTTGCGTGGGCGCGCGTCGGCGAGGCGCGCCCTTGAGAGGTGGGGTGGACATCCGCAAGGGGAGGGGCGGAATTTAAACTCGCCTTCAGCCGCACACCCGCCTAACATCCGGGTAAGGGTGGGCCGAGAGCGTGGACGATATGGGATGATGTTTCGAATAGCGCCAAGACTTAGCGCCCTTCTTGCCTCCTGCCTTGTTTTGGCCGCCTGCGCCGGTGCGACCGACTCCACCATGGACGCGGCTAGACGCAGCACGGCGGCGGTCGGAACCGGCGTTAGCCAAACCACCTCTGGGGTTGGAAAGGCCATGTCTGCGCCTTTGCACGACTTCAATTTGGTGAACGAGAAGATCCCCCCCTCGCTGATCAAGGCGCTTTATACGCCCTATGACATGGTTGGGATGGAGGGCTGCCCAGCGCTCCTGAAGGAAATCGCTGATCTTGATCTGGCATTGGGCCCAGACCTCGATACGCCCGCAGAGCCTAAGGCCCACGATATGTACCTGAAGGGGGCGAGCTTCGCCGCTGAAGCCGCCTTGGACGCGGTCAAGGATACGGCGGAAGGCGTTGTTCCGATGAAGTCGTGGGTGCGCAAGCTGTCCGGTGCGGAACAGGCCGATAAGAAAATTCGTCGCGCCATTCAGGCAGGCTTTGCCCGACGGGCCTTCCTCAAAGGACTTGGCGTGATGCAGAACTGTGCTTGGCCCGCCGCACCGCTCAATTTTGAGCCTCGCCCGCCCCTGCCCACCAAGCAGGTTCCGGCTGCACCAACGCCTCCGACAGGCAAGACGCCTTAGGACCAGATCAAGCGGCAGTGTCGCGCAGGTGGCGGGCGCGGAACTCGGCGCGAAACTGGTCGTAGCGGTCGGTTTGGATGGCCTCGCGCATAGCTGCCGTAAGCGCCTGATAAAAAGCGATATTGTGCCAGGACAGCAAGACCTGTCCGAGAATTTCCTCAGCCCGAATCAGATGGTGGAGATAGGCTTTGGAATAGAGACGGCTGGCTGGACAGGCGCTGTCGGCGTCGAGCGGCGACTCATCTTCGGCAAAACGGGCGTTTTTCAGATTGATCGGTCCGTCCCAAGTCCAGGCTTGGCCGTGGCGACCGGAGCGGGTGGGAAGGACGCAGTCAAACATATCAACGCCGCGCGCCACCGCCTCGACCAGGTCAATAGGTTTGCCAACCCCCATAAGATAACGCGGCCGGTCCTGGGGCAGAAAGCCTGTGCAATCGTCGAGCGTCTCGCACATGGCCTGATGACCTTCCCCAACCGCGAGGCCGCCAATGGCGTAGCCGCCAAAGCCGATCTCTTGCAGGCGCATTGAAGATTCTTGCCGCAGGTCGGCATAGGTCGAGCCCTGTTGAATTCCAAACAAGGTTTGGTGGTCGCGGTCGCCAAACGCGGTCTTGCAGCGCGCCCCCCATCGGGCCGAGAGGCGCATAGCCTGCGCCGCGCGCTCCTTTTCGGCGGGCCAGGAGACGCACTCATCGAGTTGCATGACAATATCGGCGCCCAGCAAGTCAGCCTGGATCGCGATGGACCTTTCCGGCGAGAGCACATGGCGCGAGCCATCGAGATGACTTTTGAAGGTGACTGCCTCTTCCGTCACCTTGGAGATGCCTGAAAGCGACATCACTTGAAAGCCTCCCGAATCGGTCAGGATGGGTTTGTCCCAGCGCATGAATTTGTGCAGTCCACCAAGCCGGGCCACGCGGTCAGGACCGGGCCGCAACATCAGGTGATAGGTATTGCCGAGAATGATGGCCGCCCCGGTGTCGGCCACCTGATCGGTGGTCAGCGCCTTGACTGTTCCTGCCGTGCCAACCGGCATGAAGGCAGGGGTTGGAATATCGCCGCGCGCTGTCTTGAACAGGCCCGTGCGGGCCGCGCCCGAGGTGGCTTTGATCTCGAAGGCGAAGGGGGAACTCATGCGCTGGCCCGCGCCCACAGACTGGCGTCGCCATAACTGAAGAAGCGATAATCCTCGCGCAAGGCATGTTGGTAGCCAAGGTCCATGCACGCCTTGCCAGCAAAGGCGGCGAGCAACATCAAGAGCGTCGAGCGCGGCAGGTGGAAATTGGTCAGCAACAGGTCCACCACTTTAAATTCAAAGCCCGGGCGGATGAAAATGTCCGTGGCGCCAGAAAATGCCGTCACCTCGCCCGACGTGCGGGCTGAGGTTTCCAACAACCGCGCCGAGGTGGTGCCTACCGCCACCAGTCGCCCACCGGCCTTTCGCGCTTCATTTAAGCGCTGGGCGGTATCGGCGCTAATCTCGCCCCACTCGGAATGCATTTTGTGGTCGGCGATGTCTGCGGTTCGGACCGGCAAGAAGGTGCCCGCCCCGACATGCAAGGTCAGAAATGCCGCGCCAACGCCGCGCTCCTCCAGGCGACGCAACACATGGGGGGTAAAGTGCAATCCGGCTGTCGGCGCGGCGACCGATCCCTCCCGCGCCGCATAGAGGGTTTGATAATCCTCCAGGTCGCGCGCATCGGTCGGCCGCTTTGCCGCAATATAGGGGGGAAGCGGCATCCGACCATTGGCGCGAATGGCTGCGTCAAGCGCGGGGCCTGAGCGGTCAAAGCCGAGGTCAACCTCGCCGTCTGCCGTCTTTCCAAGCACGGTCGCGGTCAAAACGACTTCATCAGCCTGGGCTGCGGGGCGGACAAAACCAATCTCATCACCAACCCGCAGGCGCTTTCCCGGTCGCATCAAGCTACGCCACGCGGACGGGCCAAGTCGTTCAATCAAGGTCGCTTCGACGGCTACCGCATTATCGTCACGCCGTCTGACACCGAACAGGCGCGCGGGAATGACCTTGGTGTCGTTGAACACCAAGATGTCGCCTGGGCGAAGCACCTGATCCAGGTCCTTGACGACCCGGTCCACGGGGGCACCGCCGGTCATGTCGAGCAGGCGCGCGTGGTCGCGAGGCTCGCTCGGCCGCAGCGCGATCTTATTGTCCGGCAGCTCGAAATCGAAATCCGCAAGCTGCAGGCCCGCCTCTGGGCCCATGGCGTTAGAGATCGGCGGCGATCCGCGCCGTCACGATGCGACCCGGCGCTGGCGGTGGCTCACCCTTGGGCAGAGCGTCGACAGCCTCCATCCCCTCAACAACCTCACCCCAGACCGTATATTGGCCATCGAGGAAGGTGGCGTCGTCGAAGCAGATGAAGAATTGGCTATTGGCCGAATCGGGGTGGGGGGTGCGAGCCATCGAACAGACGCCGCGCACGTGGGGCGTGTTGGAAAACTCGGCCTTGAGATTTGGCTTGTCCGACCCGCCGCGACCGGTTCCCTTCGGATCGCCACCCTGGGCCATAAAGCCTGGGATCACCCGATGGAAGGCGACGTCGTCATAGAAACCTTCACGGGTCAGCTCTTTAATCCGGTCCACATGGCCGGGGGCGAGATCTGGGCGTAGACGAATCACCACGTTTCCCGTTGCGAGGGTCAGGATCAGCGTGTTTTCCGGGTCGTCAGTCATCAGGAGCTCGTCGCTTTGCAAAAAGAGTTCGCGCCTTCTAGCCGGAGACGCCACGCTAATCTAGCCATCGCGCTTGGGATTCGACTAAGGCCAGCACGCGCGGGGAGAAAGTAAACGGGTTGTTAACCATATGGCGGGCAAAAATTGCCCATGACTGTCCATTCCGTCGCCGCAGGATTGAGTGTTGTTGAGCAGGCCGTCAAGCAGGCGGCTGACGTCACCGGCGTTGATTTCGAGTTTTTGATGCGCACGGCCAAGCGTGAAAGTGGCTATGATTCGAGCGCGCACGCACCGAGTTCGAGCGCGGCGGGCCTGTTCCAATTCACCGAGCAAACCTGGCTAAAGGTGCTCAAGCGGCATGGCTCCGCCCATGGATACGCCCGATATGCCAGCCTGATCCAAGAGACAGGTGACGGCAAATTCTCTGTTCCTGGTGGGGCCGAAGCCAAGCGCGCCATCATGGATCTGCGATACGACCCGCACGCGTCTGCCGTCATGGCCGGGGAGTTGGCGGGTGAGCATGCTGCCTATCTGCGCGGACGCACGGGTCGCGAGCCGACGAGCGGTGAGCTTTACATGGCCCATTTTCTCGGCGCCCAGGGGTCGGCGAAGCTGATTGAGGCCACAGGCGATCAGCCCGGCCTTCCGGCCGCCCAACTCTTTCCAGAAGCAGCAGCCGCCAATCACAACGTTTTTTTCGCTAGCGGGCGGCCAGTAAGCGTCTCTGAGCTTTATCACAACCTCAATCGTACGACCTCTGGTGAGACTGCGCTTGACCGGCTGACCCGCCCGGGGAAGGGCGACGCCTTCGTCACCTATGCCAATGCCGCACGCGAGGAGCACCAGCGCGAGCAGGAGACGCTGATCCGGGTCATTATGGGCAATCCGAATGGCGGAGCGACCAGCGCGATGTTTTCATCCGAGCTACTTAGCCTGATGGCGGAGGAAAATCGCCGGCGCTAACGTGCGAACCCTCACCGCCACTGCGTAACCCTAGCGCATTAGACGGTGCATCAGGTGACGATGCCTGTACTGCGCAAATGGGCAATGTCTTCGGCGCTATAGCCAAGCTCGGCCATGACCTCGTCGGTGTGCTGGCCAAGGCTGGGTGGCGCCGGACGGACGCCTTCGTCAAAGCCGCCGAAGCGAACGGGAGCGGCAAGGCTCATACGCGGCTCGCCAGTCGGGCTAGCAATCGAGACAAAGCATCCGGCCGCGTGGGCTTGCGGGTCTTCAATCACGTCCTTGGCCGATTGCATTGGCGACCAGACCACGTCCTCGCGATCGAGCCCTGCAGCCGCCTGCGCGAAGTCCATGTCCGCAAAGCCCTTGTCGAGTTCGGCCACGAGGTCTCTGCCATGGGTGCGGCGGGCGCGAGCTCCTTGAAACCTGGGGTCGTCGAGCAGGTCAGGGCGGCCAGCTGCGCGGGCGATTTTCGGCCAGTCGGCCGAGCCTTGGCGCGGCAGGAGGCAGATCCAACGCCCATCGCGGCAAAGGAAGAAGTTATTCAACGGATTGACGGCGTCGGCGCGGGGTCGGTTTGAGGCGAGCTTGCCAAAGCGCAGCGCGATCGACATGTCGGAACTGATTGAATAGACCCCGCATTTTAAGAGGGACGTCTCGACCAAACGCCCCTTGCCTGTGCGTGACCGCTCCACAACTGCGGCGAGAATCCCGGCCGCTGTTGCGATAGAACAGGTGTGGTCGCCAACGCCGGTGCGTAAGGGAAAGGGCTCGGAGCCTTTCGGGGTGGTCAAGGCGCCGACGCCTGCGCGGGCCCAAAACGCGGCGAGGTCAAAGCCCGGCTTATTGGCTTCCGGACCCGTTAAGCCATAGCCGGTGACGCTGGCATAGATCAATTTCGGGTGCGACTTACTGACGCGCTCGTAGTCGAGGCCAGCGCGCGCCAAGGCGCCGGGTCGTAGATTGGTTAGAAACACATCGGCGCCTTGCAACAGTCGCTCGACGGCTTGGCGGCCTTCCTCGCGGCTAAAGTCAATCGCCACTCCGCGCTTGCCGCGATTGTCCATGTCAAATACCGGATTTTCTTCGGTTTCTGTTCCAATCGTGTCGAAGAATTTGCGGATCGGATCGCCGTCTGTCGGTTCAATCTTGATAATTTCAGCGCCCCAGTCGGCCAAGATGGCGCCAGCGCCGGGGGCGGCGATATAGGTCGCGAGTTCAATAATCTTCAAGCCAGCAAGCATCGGCGTCCCAACTCCCTAAGGCCCTCGCGCGGGAGGGCCCCTTTATGACCGATCTCTGAACCAAGACGGTAAACACCTGTTAAGGCTGTTCGCCTACATTTGATCCTGACTTCGAACCGCCGTCCACCGGATGTTTTATGGCGCTGACGCCCACAACATTTACGCCTGCTGATATTCGGGCGCTGATCCGTGGCCCGACGGAGGACGAGCGGGCTGCGGTCGCTTATAAGCTGTGCCGGAAAATCGACAGAGACCTGTCGGAAAGCGACCGTGCGGCAGCCGACGAAATCTTGCGGGTGATGGTCGCCGATGTGGCGACATCGGTGCGCAAAGCTCTTGCTGTGACGTTGCGCACCTCGAAAGTCGTGCCACGTGATGTGGCGGTGCGCTTGTCGGAAGATGTGGAAGAGATTGCCACGCCGTTTTTAAATTTTTCGCCGGTCTTCACGGACGCCGATCTAATCGACATTCTTCAGCGGGGCGAACCATTTCGCCAAATTGCCATTGCCAAGCGCGAAACGCTTTCCGAAGGTGTGGTGGATGTGATCGCGCACAAGGCCTGCGCCGACGCCGTCGCCACCGCCGCCGCCAATGAAGGCGCGCAATTCACCGAAAAGGCCATGGTGGTCTCCCTAGAGCGCTTCAAGCAATCGCGGGCTATTCCCCAGTCATTGGCCTACCGCTCGTCACTGCCTGCGGCCATTGTCGAACGCTTGGTGGCGCGGGTGAGCGAAGAGGTCCGCCATCACCTGATCTCCCGTCACAATCTGTCGCCGATCTTGGCGGCGAAGCTCGCCTCAGCCACGCGCGAGCGGGCCACGGTTGATCTGGTCGATCAGATTGCCTTGACCGCCGATGTCGACGCCTTTGCCAAACATCTGGCGGAAAATGACCGCTTGACCCCGTCGCTCCTCTTGCGGGCGGTAGCGTGCGGTTATGTGACGTTCTTTGAAAGTGCGATGGCCTATCTCGCAGTCTTGCCGCGTCACCGTGCCTGGCTGTTGATCCACGATGCCGGTCGCCTTGGCTTTAAGGCCCTCTATGAGCGGGCAGGGATGCCCAACCGCCTCTATCCGGTATTTTGCGCCGCGCTGGAGACCATTCGGGAATTAAGTAGCGAAGGGGGCGTCCAGGACTTGGAAAGCTTTCAGGCCAGTCTGCTCGAGCGCATCCTTACCCAGCCGCAGGCCATTCCTCGCGAGGATGTCGAGTACTTAATTGAGCGGCTCGATCAATTGTCGCCCGAACGTCGGGACATGTCCGACGTGGCCTAGCTGGGCTAATGGGCCTTTGGGTCATGGGCAAAAATGACGTGCAATCTTGGCAGCGTCGGTCCTAGGATGGGCCATGTCTGAACCCACACCGCCCAAGCCGTCTGCAACTGTTCTCCTGCTTCGCGATGCAGCAAAGCTTGAGGTCTTGATGGTCAAGCGCCATCACCAGATCGACTTTGCCTCAGGGGCCCTGGTGTTTCCGGGCGGAAAGCTTGATCCGGCTGATCGAGACACGTCTTGGTCAGAGGCGAGCCTTGGGTGGGAGGAGATCGCCGCCGAGGAGCGGCCTTTACGCATTGCGGCGCTGCGTGAGTCGTTTGAGGAGGCCGGTGTGTTGTTGGCGCGCCGCCGGAGTGGCGAGGCCTTCATCGCCGATAGCGCCCTTTTAGAAGCGCGCCGCAGCAATGCGGCGGGGGACATCAGTTTTCGGCAAGTCGTCGATCACCTCGGGCTCAAGCTCGATCTTTTGGCCCTAACCCGCTTTGCGCGCTGGATCACCCCGGTGATGATGCCCAAGCGCTTCGACACCTATTTCTACGCCGCCATCGCGCCAAAGGACCAACTGGCCGTCTCAGACGGCTCGGAAACCGTAGACGCGGAATGGATTTCGCCCCACCACGCGCTCGCCCTGGCTGAGGCTGGCGAGCGAACGATTATCTTCCCGACGCGGATGAACCTCAAGCTGTTGGCCGAAGCCACCCATGCCGCCGACGCGGTTGCGCGAGCGGCTGAGCGCAAAGACATTGTCGTGACGCCTTGGGTTGAGCGCCGCGAGCACGGGCAGGTGCTGGTGATCCCGCCCGACGCAGGCTATGGCGCAGTCGAAGAGGACTTGGCCAAGGTCGGGGGCTAGACTCTGACTCTCGGCACCTTAGCCGCGCGAGGTTTCATACTCGGCCACGCGGCGTTCCAATTCGGTGGCCAGTGCTACTCCCGTCGGGTGCTCCGGATCGCGAATCGTATCGCGGACAACCGCTTTAATGGCATCGATATGGGCGTCGACCAGGGCCATGGGGGCTTCGGTTCGCGTCGCCTTATCGGCCATCAACTTGCACAAGGAGCCAGAAATTCGGGTGATCAGCGGATATTCATAGGTGCCGCCGAGCCCTTTCAGATCGTGGGCGTGGACAAACAGTTGGTCGGCATTCTCAACCGTGACGCCATCGCGGGCGATCACGCCACGCGCCGCTTCAAGCTTGGCGATCTCATCATTCAACCATTGGCCAAAATTGCTCGACAGGGCCTTGAGCGCGGCCTCGGCCTTGGCGAGCGCGTCCGGCGACAAGGCGCCCATGCGCGGTGCCAGTCTCGCCCGAGCGAGATTTGGCGGGATCGAAGGTTTAGGTGGGCCCTGGTCGGTCACAAAGAAGCTTCCCTTTACTCACGCGGCAATACTGTTTGATACGTCCAGTTTCGATTCCATTGGAGGGATTTCAAACAATAACTTTGTTTCAGGTTCTTTAGGTCTATTCAAGACATCTTTAGGTCGAAAATTGTTCAGAAAGCACACGCTCTTCCAAGCTGCGACCTGCATCAAACAACATGGCAAGCGAAACGTCGCGGTTTTCAGACACGTGAACCTCACGGACGTCGCGGACCTCAAAATTATCGGCAACGGCGCTGACCGGTCGCTTATCGGCTTCCAGAATTTCAAACGTCACCCGTGCGGTATGGGGCAACAGGGCGCCGCGCCATCGACGAGGTCTGAAAGCGCTGATCGGGGTCAAGGCCAAGACTTGCGCGGTTAAGGGGATAATGGGGCCGTAGGCCGAAAGATTATAGGCCGTCGACCCGGCGGGCGTAGCCACCAGGACCCCGTCGCAGACAAGCTCATCCATCCGCACCTTGCCATCCACAGAAACGCGCAGCTTGGCGGTTTGGCGGGTCTGGCGCAGCAGCGACACCTCATTGATGGCCAAGGCGTGGTGGTTCTGGCGGCGCGCATCAATGGCGGTCATGGAAAGCGGGTGAATGGTGGCGCGTTCGGCCTTGGCGATCCGCTCCATTAGGCCGTCAGGCTCGAACTCATTCATCAGAAAGCCAACCGACCCTCTGTTCATGCCGAAAATCGGTCGCGGCGACTTCAAGGTGCGGTGAAGGGTCTCAAGCATAAACCCGTCACCGCCGAGTGCGACGATCACATTGGCCTCGTCCAGCGGATGGTCGCCATAGGCGGCGGCCAACTGCGAAAGCGCCTCTTGCGCCTCCGGGCGGTCGCTCGCTCGAAAGGCCAGTCGAATCGCGGGTTTGGAATTCACTCTGGATCCTAGACGGCTATGATCTACGCGGCATTCTGTCCTGTGACGCGCTTTCGCAATGGTTGATCAGGCGCAAAAACCCGGCACACGTCAAGTCGCTGTGTTTCAATCCCGACCCTTAAGGCTGGGCGAACGGGTCTTCCAGAGCATTCAGATCCGTCGCGTTCAAGCGGCGCACCCGCTCGATAAAGGCCTTGCGGGCCTGTTCGGGCGTCATGGCAAAAGCCGCACTAATCTCGCCCGGCAGGGCCTGACTGGCCTGAACCCGGCGGCCGAGATTGTCCTCGACCAAGCCGTGGATACTGCGAAAGGCGCCACGGTCGATGGTGACGGCCGCGCAGGCGAGCGCCAAAAGGTCTTGTCGACCCGAGGCGAGGGCGGCTTCCACCTGCGCAGGTTCAAATTGGCCCAGCCGCGCCAAGACCGATTTGAAGAGGCCCATTTTCCGCTCGCGCAGCGCCCGCAGCAGCAGGCCGGGGCGCAGTTGACCTGAAAGGGCGAGCTTGGTCAGAAGGCGGCTCTCGCTGGCCGGGTCGAGTAGGTCTGGATCAGGATCGGCGGCGATTTTCTCAAAAAGTTCAAGCGGGGAGCTGGCTTCGGTCAGCCGGCGGTCGCCTCGGCGGCGATCTTCGCTGGCCTTGAGGGACGATACGGCCCCATCGACCATAGCGCCCAATTCCCGGTCATCGACCTGAAAGCGTTCGGCCAAAACGGCCTTCAGGGTTTCACCCACCCAAGAATAGAGCGCATAGGCAAGTTCATGGGTCAGGCCGGGATGGCGGGACAAGGGCGAGCGCATGGCCGCCACGCGCTTAGAGGCCGCCACCATGCGGGCCAATTGGTTGACGCTGACTTCGGCGCTTGCATTACCCGCCAATGCCGCCAGAACCAGGGGGTGATCTTGGTCCATGATCGCATCGGCCACCGGCGAGCCGAGCTTGGGTCGGCGGGCGACTTCGATCCGGTGTTCCAGCGTCGCCTCGACCAGGATCCGAATAAGATCTTGGTCTTGCAGCAGCGGGCTTTCAGCGATGATCGGTCGGGCAATATCGATTTCGTCCAATGCCAGCCAAACGATCAGATCGTGCGGGGCCCAGTCGGCGACTTTGAGGCGGCTCGCCATTTTTTGACGCAATGACGCCTCAGCCTCCCGCACGAGCTCCAACAGCAAGTCGTGCAGCAGGTCGTTCCCGCCCTGGCGGGTCAGGTTGGCGCGCTCATCGCGGCTGGCGTCTTCATAGAAGCACGTCACCGCATCGAGCAGCTTCTCGCGGTCCTTGGGGTTCGACGAGCGCGCCAAGGCCAACAAGCCAGCCGTCCCGAGCGCACGCGCCGACGCGTGGGTATCTGGAGAACCGTCCATTCTGATATCTTAACGCAAAAAGGTAGCGAGGCCCCTAATTTCAACCCAGCTAAATGCAGCGCGACCACAGCGCCCTTGACCTGGGGGACATTAGGGTTCCAGACTTACCTCAAAATGTAATCGACATCTGCGGGATGCAAGGGAGTTTAACAATGGCCGACGGCGCAATGGTGACGGTCTCTTCCCTGCGAGGGCAGGTGTCTGAGGCAGAATGGACCGCGCGGGTTGAGCTGGCGGCGCTTTACCGACTGGTGGCGCTGCATGGTTGGGACGATGCGATCTTCACCCACATCTCCATGCGCGTGCCAGGACCAGAGCACCACTTCCTGATCAATCCCTATGGCCTGTTTTTCGAGGAGATCACGGCCTCGTCCCTCGTCAAGGTCGATCTTGAGGGGAATATTGTGCAAGATACGCCCTTCTTCATCAACCCGGCGGGCTTCACCATCCACTCAGCCATCCACGCGGCGAGGGAAGACGCCTTGTGCGTCATGCACCTGCATACCGATTCTGGTGTGGGGGTCTCGGCCCAGGCAGACGGGCTCCTGCCCATTAGCCAAAATGCGCTGCTCTTGCTGCCTAGCCTCGCCTTTCATGACTATGAAGGGGTGGCTCTGAACCTCGATGAGCGCGAGCGCTTAGTGCATGACCTGGGAACCCGGCCTTTGATGCTGCTGCGCAATCACGGCACCTTGTCCTGCGGACCGAGTGCGGCGGCGACCTGGATGCAGATGTTCTTTCTCGAGCGGGCCTGCGCCCAGCAGGTGGCGGCGCTTTCCGGTGGTCGTGACAAGGTCCTCTTCGCCCCAGAAGCGGCGCGAGACGAAGCCTCCCGTCAGGCGGGCGCCATGGGGGTTGGCGCGGTCGGAAAACTCGCTTGGCCGGGCCTGTTGCGCAAATTGGCCCGCAGCCTGCCGGGCTTTGACCAATAGCCTGTCCCAGAGTTTGACAGGTACAAATTGAACCCGACAAACTCTGGTTTTCTAATCTGCCGTTTGTCTTTTCGGGAAAACCGGTTTCCACTTTTCCCTGACAAACTCTAAAGTGTCGGGCCGAGCCCCTTTTCGGCCATCGCCTTCGCTTGGGCCGCCTTGGCGCGCTGGAAGCCCGGTCGCGCCTGCAAGCGATCCCAATAGGCCCCAACAGGCCCTGGAAAGGCGTCGCCCATCTTCAACATGTCGGCGAGCAGGAGTGCATAGCCAACGGATATGTCGGCGCCCGAAAAGCGGGCGCGGCACAGCCAGTCGCGGCCGTCTGACAGAGCGCTAGCGATGCCGGAGAGCCGGGCGAGGAACCACTGACGATAGTCTTGCGCCACTTGCGGCTGGCGGCGCTCAGCCGGTTCAAACATGGCGTAACGTAAGATGAGGGTCTGGGGAAAGGTCAGGGTCGCTTCGCCAAAATGGAGATAATTCAAATAGCGACCAAATTCGTCTTCGTCCGTCAGGAGCGACAGGCGGCCGGGAGCATAGCGGGCAGCGATATATTCGACGATGGCGGCTGATTCGGTCATCCGGGTTTCGCCATCAAAAAAAGCCGGAATGGTGCCAAGCGGATTGATCTCGAGATAGGACTTGTCGCGCACGCGCGGCGGAAAGGGCAGGATGTGCAACTGATAGTCGACTTCGGCCTCTTCCAAGGCCCATAAGGGGCGAAAGGAACGGGCGTCCGAACAATGATAGAGCGAGATCATGGCGGTCCATTTCAAGAGCAGCGACGCACCTGACGCTCACCCCATCTGGGCCGGGTGGCAAGCGGGCAGAAGAAAGTTTCGCCGGGATTTTGCTGATATTGCGAGCGAAACAGAAGTGAGGTTGCATGTTTTTCGGGCGCCGCAAGCGCGGGGCTCCGGCTGGGCCTCGCAGGGCATGCGATTGAGAGTGGCGATGGGCATGGTTGGTCGAGGTGTGGAGAGACGATGAACGCCTTTGACGAAATGCAAGGAACGGGCGCAGGCGCGGCGCGCCCACTTTATGAACGCGTCGCCCGGTGGCTTTCTGAAAGCCCGCCCGAGACGGTGGCGGCGCGACGGGCCCAGGCGGAACTGTTTTTCCGCCGTATTGGCATTACCTTCGCCGTCTATGGCGAGTCTGAACAGACCGAGCGGCTCATTCCCTTCGACATTATTCCGCGCCTGATCGCGCGCGACGAATGGGCGCTGTTGTCCAAGGGGCTGAAGCAACGGGTTCAGGTGCTGAACCGATTTTTGAACGATATCTATGGGCCGCAGGATTGCATCCGGGCGGGCATTCTTCCGGCCGACCTCATTCTGCAAAATCCGCAATTCCGCTTGGAAGTGGTCGGCCGCCCGCCGCCGCACGGCGTCTATGTTCATGTGGCGGGGGTTGATATTGTCCGCACCGGCGAGCGGGACTTTTACGTGCTGGAGGACAATGCCCGCACCCCGTCCGGCGTCTCCTACATGTTGGAAAATCGCGAGGCCATGATGCGCCTCGCGCCGGATCTGCACGCCCGCTACCGAGTGGCGCCGGTGGAAACCTATCCCGATCAATTGCTGGCAACCTTGAAATCCGTCGCACCGCGTGGCGCGCGCGGCGATCCAACCGTGGTCTTGCTCACCCCGGGCCGGTTCAATTCCGCCTTCTATGAGCACAGCTTCTTGGCCGACAAGCTTGGCATTGAGTTGGTCGAAGGTTCGGACCTGTTCGTGCGTGACGACAAGGTCTTTATGCGCACCACCCAAGGGCCGCAGCGGGTCGATGTCATCTATCGTCGCGTCGATGATGACTTCATTGATCCCCTGGTGTTCAATCCCAATTCCATGCTGGGCGTCGCCGGTTTGATGAGCGCCAGCGAGGCAGGCAATGTCACGCTTGCCAATGCCGTGGGGGCTGGCATCTCCGACGACAAGGCAGTCTATAGCTACATGCCTGAGCTCACCCGCTTCTATATGGGCGAGGAACCGCTGTTGAATAATGTGCCAACCTGGCGCTGTCGCGAGCCGAGCGCGCTCGCCTATGTGCTCGACCATCTTGACGAACTTGTGGTCAAGGAAGTGGCAGGGTCGGGCGGCTATGGCATGTTGATTGGCCCAACCGCCAGCAAGACAGAGATCGAAACCTTTCGACGCAAGCTTTCTGCCTCGCCGGAGCAGTTTATCGCCCAACCGACACTGGCCCTTTCGACCTGTCCCACCTTTGTCGGCGCAGGCGTTGCGCCGCGCCATGTCGACCTTCGCCCCTTCGTCCTGACGGGCGCCGATGAGGTCCACATCACACCGGGTGGCCTCACTCGCGTGGCCCTGGTCGAAGGCTCGTTGGTCGTCAATTCCAGCCAAGGCGGCGGGGCCAAGGATACATGGGTGTTGGATGATTAGACCAAGCCCGATTGCCAAGGAGCGGCGCCATGCTTTCAAGAGCCGCTGACGCGCTTTTCTGGACCGCGCGCTATGTCGAGCGGGCTGACTTTCTTGCCCGTGTCATTGACGCGGCGAGCCGGATGGCGGCGCTGCCGAGCCAGTATCAAGGCTCGTCCACCGAGTGGGAGAGTGCTGTCAGCACGTCGGGCGCTGGATTTGGCTTTTATGGCGTCTATGGCGACGCGAATGAGGCAACGGTACGGGACTATCTGGTCTTTAGCCTCGATAATCCGTCCTCGATCCGCTCTTGCCTCAATACCGCGCGGGCCAATGCCAGGTCAGTGCGCACCGCCCTGACATCAGAGACCTGGGAGGCGCTCAACACCGCCTGGAACGAGCTCAATTCCGCCGATCCGGCCATGAGCGGCGAGGCCTTTAGTCGGTTTCTCGATTGGGTGAAGGGGGCGGCCTTGCTGATTGACGGTGCGGCCCGTCGTACCATGTTGCGCAACGACGCCTATTGGTTCTTTCGCCTCGGGGCAGCGCTCGAGCGGGCGGACAATACTGCGCGCATATTGGACGTAAAATATCACCTGCTGCTGCCGGAAAGCGAAGCGGTGGGCGGCAGCCTCGACTATTTCCAGTGGAACGCTATTCTGCGCGAGGTTTCGGCCCATACGGCCTATCGCTGGGTCTATCGCGACACAATCCGCCCCTGGTTGGTCGCTGATCTCTTGACCCTAAACCGGCAAATGCCGCGCTCGCTGATTTCGTGCTATGAAGATGCTAGCCGCAGGCTCGACCTGTTGGGCGACGCCTATGGTCGACGCGGACCAAGCCAGAAACTGGCCCGCGCCACCTTGTCAAAGCTCGCGGGCTTGCGCATCGATGATGTGTTTGCCCAAGGGCTGCACGAGTTCATCCAGCAATTCTTGAACGATAATTCGCGATTGGGCGCTGCTATCCATGACCAGTATTTGACCTGACCATGCGCCTCCGGATCCGGCACTCCACGGTCTATGCCTACGAATTTCCCATCCGTTCCGCTGTTCAACTCCTGCGTATGACGCCGCGCGATCATGAAGGCCAATATGTTGGCGCGTGGCGGGTTGAGATTGAAGGCGAGGGCCGGTTACGGGCAGGGGAGGACTCGCTCGGCAATGTGACCCACGCCCTCTATGTCGACGGTCCGGTGTCAAAGATCAGAGTGACCGTGCATGGTGAAGTCGATGTGGTCGAGACCCATGGCGTGGTGCGCGGCGCCATTGAGCGCTTTTCGCCCGAGGTCTTTCTGCGCGAAACAAGCTTGACCGATCTTACTCCCGACATGCTCGCTTTCCTTGCTGAGCTTGATCCACAAGGCGCGGACAGGCTGGCGTTTCTGCATCGGCTTATGGCAGCCCTCTTTGCCCGCATTGAGTTTCGCGCAGGCGCCACGGTCACGGAAACCACGGCGGGCCAAGCCTTTTTGCAGAAGCAAGGCGTCTGTCAGGATTTCGCCCATATGTTCGTCGCCTTAGCGCGGCGGGCGGGCGTTCCGGCGCGCTATGTGTCTGGCCATCTCTTCCGCCACGAAGGCGCAATTGAGCAGGAAGCCGCCCACGCCTGGGCTGAAGCCTTTGTACCCGACGTCGGCTGGATCGGGTTTGACGTGGCCAACGGCGTCTGTCCGACCGACTGCTATGTCCGGGTCGCTGTGGGGCTCGACTATCTAGGAGCAGCCCCGGTGCGCGGCAGCCGCACAGGCGGCGGCCGCGAAAATATGGAAGTGGCGCTAAGCGTCGCGGGTAAAGTGCAGTAGCAGGGGAGCAAGCCTTTGCGAGCTCCCGATCTAGGCCGGAATACGCACCATCATCTTCAAATAGCCTTTGACGAAAGGCGAGGGGACCCGGACAGGCTCTTCCAGCACTTCAATCTTGCCAAAGCGCTTGATGATTTCTTCCCAGACGATCCGCAGCTGCATTTCGCCAAGCCGATTGCCGACGCAGCGATGGATGCCAAATCCAAATGACAGATGGTGGCGGGCGTTTTCCCGGTCAATCAGGAAGGCGTCCGGATTGGGAATTTCGGTTTCGTCGCGATTGCCAGACACGTACCACATCAAGACCTTGTCGCCCTTGCGAATGGTCTTGCCGTGCATCTCCACATCTTGCAGCGCGGTGCGGCGCATATAGGCAAGCGGTGTCTGCCAGCGGATGATCTCCGAGACCATGTTGGGGATCAGCTCGGGATGGGCCAGAAGCTTGTCATACTGGTCCGGGTTCTTGTTCAGCGCATAAAGCCCGCCGGTGAGTGAGTTGCGGGTCGTGTCATTGCCGCCAACAATCAACAGAATGAGGTTTCCGAGGAACTCCATCGGATCCATGTTGCGGGTGCTCTCGCCGTGGGCGAGCATGGAAATCAGGTCCCCAGCTGGCGGCGCATTGACCCGTTCATTCCACAGATTGAGGAAATAGCCAGCACATTCCATCAAAATTGCCTTGCGGTGGTCCTCGTCCACCCAACCGGCCGAGGCGGGCCCAGAGGTTGCTGTGTCGGACCAATGGGTCAGCTTACGACGCTCCTCCCACGGAAAATCGAAAAGGGTGGCCAGCATCTGGGTGGTCAATTCGATCGAGACCCGATCCACCCAATCAAACGCCTCGCCGCGGGGAAGGGCGTCAAAAATCTTGCCCACCCGCTCGCGGATCAGAGGCTCAAGTCGGGCGAGGTTTTGCGGCGCGACAATGGGGCTAACCACCTTGCGCTGGCCGTCATGCTTTGGCCGGTCCATGGCGATGAACATCGGCAGCTTAAAATCTTCTTCCGGGTCGGGAAGCACGATGGCCGGTTCGGACGAAAAGATCTCGTGATGGGTGTCGACATACATGATGTCGCGAAAGCGCGTGATCGACCAATAGGCGCCTTCCTCGTGATTGGCCTGATAGTGGACCGGCGCTTCCTTGCGCAGCCGCCCGAAATAGGGCCAGTGCGCATCTGCGCGAAACAGCTCTGGATCGTGCATATTGATCTCGTCCAGCGGGATCGCATAAGCGTGTGCGCGAGCCTGTGCGCGCAGATCAACCGAGCCGTCACTCACGAGCCTTACTCCCTCTTTGGTTTGCGCCGAAAGGCCAGCATGGCTTGGCCTTAAAGACGCGTGGATTATCACTGTTCACTCAAGCGCCGATTGTCTCGCAATTTTCAAAAATCGCAAGCTGAATGAAACTGGACAGTGTTCAAATCTGCGTCAGAATTGACGGTATTTCGAACGGCGACACAGAGTCAGGCGGGGATGGGAGAGATGACTCGGCGAGCTTGCCGAGATGGCTCCGCAGGTAGGATTCGAACCTACGACCGATCGGTTAACAGCCGATTGCTCTACCACTGAGCTACTGCGGAACAACGCCAAGAGGGCGGGTCTATACGCGCGGTTTTTTCTCGGCGCAAGCCGGGGAAGCGAAAAAGGGCCCGGCACAGGGCCGGGCCTTGAAAGGTATGGTGATGGTGGGTGTCTCCTGAACAAGAAGACGGCGATAGAATCAAAGAATTTCGTAAACGAAGCCTTAACGATAACGCAAACTTATCACAAAAGCGCGCATGGACCTTACGGGGCTGGGTGCAGCGGCGAGGTCCGCAGGATTTAAAGCCACAGGATCGAATCGTGCGAGTCTCGGATGGATGTCATTCGTAGGGGTTGTTCCCATTATGTTCCGTGATACAAGGGGCTTCATCTTGGTTTCGCGATGGGTTTCGGATTGCTCACTCCACACAGATCGCTGTGACGTGCGTGCTTGACGGGGAGCTCCGGCGCATGAGTAATTTGAGACATTCCGAGGGGGCTGATCGTGAACAATCCAGACGCGGTTGATGTGGCGGCGAACCTTCTCGCAACGGCTGGGACGACGAGATTTTCGACCGTGCTCGCCGACCCGCCCTGGCAGTTCGTCAATCGTACAGGCAAGGTTGCGCCGGAGCACAAACGGTTGAACCGCTATGGAACCATGGCGCTCGACGAGATTTGCGCTTTGCCGGTTGAAGCGATCCTCGCGCCGACAGCGCACCTCTATCTTTGGGTTCCAAACGCCTTGCTTCCGGACGGCTTGAGGGTCATGGCGTCCTGGGGCTTTACCTACAAATCAAACATCATTTGGCACAAGCTTCGCAAAGATGGCGGGTCGGATGGACGTGGCGTCGGTTTTTATTTCCGTAATGTCACCGAAATCTTGCTCTTCGGGACACGGGGGCGAAATGCGCGCACGCTCGATCCGGGAAGAACCCAAGTCAACTACCTAGGCACGCGCAAGCGCGAGCACAGCCGCAAGCCAGACGAACAATATCCTCTGATCGAGTCTTGTAGTCCCGGGCCACGCCTCGAAATGTTTTCGCGTGGCGTTAGAGACGGCTGGACGGTTTGGGGCAACCAAGCCGATGAGGAATACGCTCCGACCTGGGACACCTATGCTCACAACAGCAGCACGACGAAGCCAGAGGTTGTCGCCGCAGAATAGGGTCTAGTCCTCGGTCGGGTCGGCGCCGGCTTCAAAATCCTCGTCGAAGGTGACGATGGATGCTGGAAGGCCGACCAAGAGCAGTGGGCACGGATTACCTACGCCCCGTTGAACCCGGTCCTCGAGCTTGCGCCAGTGGGTGGTTGCAGCCCCGTACTTGTCCTGAACAAAGCTGATTGACCACGCCTCGGCGAAGGCGGCACCGGACCGCATCCGCCGTTCCACATCGCGCTTTTGCCGAGGTGTCGGGTTGAGCCCCAGGGCAATCAGGTCGTCATTTGTGGCAAATTGCATCTGTTCGGCAAACCGGCGCACCAAAGCGACCATATCATTCTGCAAGCTTGCGCCGCGCGTCACAATGACACCGACACTGATGGCGCCCTCGGCGTGCAGACGTTTAAAGTTTTCCAAGTCTCGGTCGAAAAACGGGTCCTTATTGTTCCATTCAATCTCAAGCGCGAGATCGCCTTTCGCATCTGTGCGAACATGATCAACTTCGTGAGATATGGATTCCCGCGGCTTGCCATTGATCGTTTTTCGATGGTGAAGTGAAGCTTTCGCCACCCCAAGTCATGCAGCCGATGCCGCAGCCTTTGCGTGCCCTTTGATTCGCCACCACCCGATTTAATTATTTCAGAAATCGGAATGGTCAGGTCAGCCAACGCATCGTTGAGTTCGCTTACGGCCTCTGGGAAATCAACGCCAAGAATGGCCTCGGCATGACTGAGGAATTTGATTTGGAAGCCGCGTTGAGTGAGCGAAGCGAACACGCCAATTACCCTCGCATTTGCAGCCAGCACGCAGCGCCGCACGCTTCCAGGAGGCACCGGTGGACGTCTGCGACAGAACGCCGGGCTTATCGGTGGAACATAAGAGAAAAATGGAGGCCTGACCCGGAATCGAACCGGGGTGGACGGATTTGCAGTCCGCTGCGTCACCACTCCGCCATCAGGCCCCTTGGCGGGAGGAGCTAACAGAAGGTGGACCAAGGGGCAAGCTGAATGAGGATGATGTGTGTGGTTGTCCTTATGTTGGGCGATTGCTTTGGCGGGGCGGCTCGCCCTATAAGCGCTGAACTACAGAGGCTTGCGAAGGCGTTCGCGCCCTTCGTTGCTTGACACCACTGACAGGACCCAACCGTCATGAGTATAGATTTCGCCGCCGCCCGCGCGACCATGATCGACAGTCAGGTCCGCACGAACGACGTGCCCGATCTTGCACTGCAAGCCGCCATGAGCGCCGCCCCTCGCGAGGTGTTTTGCCCAGGCGAGCGGGGCTATCTCGCCTATGCTGAGACCGAGATTGAATATGCGCCGGGCTACTGGCTGATGACGCCGCGCGATGTGGCGAAATTGCTCTATGCGGCGACGCCGCGTCCGGGCGAGACGGCGCTGTGTTTGGCTGCGCCCTATGCCGCACTGGTTTTGGCGCGGCTGGGCGCCAAGGTCACCTTGCAACTGCCAGACGGCCCGGCCTTGAGCGCGATGGCGTCGGCCTTGGCGGGTGAGGCCGTGGCGGTGGTCGCAGGCGCTTTGGCAGCCCCCGCCTGTTCTGGCTTTGACCTGGTTGTGGTCGAAGGCGCGGTGAAGTCTGCGCCGCAAGCCTGGATCGACGCCCTTGCGCCGGGAGGGCGGCTCGCCGTGGTCGAGCGCGACGGTCCGGTTGGCAAGGCGTTTGTTTGGGTCAAGTCGCCAGACGGCGCGGTTGGCCGGCGTGCGGTGTTTGACGCCACGCCGCATGTTTTGCCGGGCTTTTCGCCAGCACCCACTTTCGCTTTTTAGTCGCGCTACCGAATCGATTCCGCAGTGATCAGGGACTTCCGTCGTATTTCGCCGCCGACACAGCGCTTTCGTCACAGGTAGATTTTGAAAAAAGCCTTTCTTGTGAAGCGTTTGACGCGTAAGCGAGGAATTCCCTTGTCGCGTGTACGATGCTCGGCCTAGGCTGTGGCTTCGTCCGCCCCCCCGATCTTTATACGACGGCCGCACCCGATGTCAGACACCTCGTCCTCCGAACCCACAATGGAAGAGATCCTCGCCTCGATTAGGCGGATCATCTCTGAAGACGACGTTCCCGCAACTCCCGAAGCGGAGGTGCATCCAGAACCGGTGCATGTGCCGCCGCCAGAGCCTGAACCGGTCGTGCATCCGGAAGAAGACGTGTTCGAGCTGACGCAAAAGCTCGAGCCGGAACCGCCGCCGCATCGGCCCGACCCGTTCCCCGCGCCCATCGCCGATGATCTCGAATTTGAGCCGCCGTCGCGGCCGGTCGTGGCCGCGCCTGCGCCGAAGATCGGCCCCTTGGTCTCGCCGCAAAATGCCGACGTGGCGGCGACCCATTTTGGTGCACTCGCCCAAACCGTTTTGATGCCCGTCGAGGGGCGGACCCTCGAAGACGTGGTGTCGGAGTTGCTGCGACCGCTGTTGAAGGGCTGGCTCGATACCTATCTGCCGGGCATTGTCGAGGAAGCTGTCAAGTCAGAAGTTGAGCGCATTTCGCGCCGTCGCCTTTAAAGCGCAGGCCTTACCTGCGCGTCGCGCTTGAGCCTCGGAGCGAGATCGCGTATCCCCTGACGGGGTAGGCCTTCGCCGACACGGACAAGAAGCTCCCGCCTCGAGACTTCGTCAGGGACCCCCGGCGCCGCGACTGTCGTGCGCTTGAAGACACAATGCTCGAAAAGACATTCGACCCCAAAGCTCTCGAACCTGAACTCTACGCCAAGTGGGAGGCGTCCGGCGCCTTCTCTCCCGATCAGGCGTTGCGGCGCAATCCCGCCGCGCCCGCCTTTAGCATGGTCATCCCCCCGCCAAATGTGACCGGGTCCTTGCACATTGGGCATGCGCTCAATCAGACCCTGCAAGATGTGCTGGCGCGCTATCGGCGTATGCGCGGCGATGCGGTCCTGTGGCTGCCGGGCACCGACCATGCCGGGATCGCGACCCAGATGGTGGTTGAACGTCAGCTCGCGCAATCGGGCAATATGGGGCGGCGAGAGCTTGGGCGCGAAGCCTTTGTTGAGAAGGTTTGGGCCTGGAAAGCCGAATCTGGCGGCGCCATTACGCGTCAGATGCGTCGACTGGGCACCAGCTGCGACTGGTCGCGCGAGCGCTTCACCTTGGATGATGGCCTTTCGGCAGCCGTGCGCAAGGTCTTTGTCACCCTCTACAACCAAGGCCTGATCTATCGCGATAAGCGCTTGGTCAATTGGGACCCTCAGTTCCAAACCGCCATCTCCGATCTGGAAGTCGAAAATCGCGAGGTCGACGGCTTCTACTGGCATTTCGCCTATCCGCTGGCCGATGGGTCCGGTGAGGTGGTCGTCGCAACCACACGACCTGAGACCTTGCTTGGCGACACCGCCGTCGCCGTTCATCCCGACGATCCCCGCTATGCGCAGATGATCGGCAAGTTGTTGAACCATCCGATCACCGGCCGTCAGATCCCGGTGATCGCCGATGACTATGCCGACCCGGAAAAGGGCTCGGGCGCGGTGAAGATTACGCCCGCCCACGACTTCAACGATTTCCAAGTCGGCAAACGGCACGATCTGCCGTTGATCACCGTCTTGGACGCCGATGCGCGCATTCTCGCCGATCAACCCAAACCTTTTGCGGGCCAAGATCGCTTTACGGCCCGCAAGCTGATCGTCGAAGAGATGGAGCGGCTCGGTCTGTTGCGCGCCATTGAGCCGACCCGCCATGTGGTGCCGCACGGCGACCGGTCTGGTGTGGTCATCGAGCCGTTTCTGACCGACCAATGGTATGTCGACGCCAAGACCTTGGCGGGACCTGCCATAGAGGCCGTCGAAAGCGGCAAGACGCGCTTTGAACCGGCCAATTGGTCAAAGACCTATTTCGAGTGGATGCGCAATATCGAGCCCTGGTGCGTTTCGCGCCAGCTCTGGTGGGGCCACCGAATTCCAGCCTGGTACGGGCCCGATGGAAAGCCCTTTATCGCCGAGACCGAGGCCGAAGCCTTGGCGCTGGCGCAAAGTCACTATGGCGCCGCAACGCCGCTGCGGCGCGACGAGGATGTGCTCGATACGTGGTTCTCCTCCGCCCTTTGGCCCTTTTCGACCCTGGGCTGGCCGGAAGACACGGCCGATTTGCGGCGCTTCTATCCGACCACGACCCTGGTCACCAGTTTTGACATCATCTTCTTCTGGGTGGCGCGGATGATGATGATGGGGCTGCACTTCAAGGGTGAAGTCCCGTTCGAAACGGTGTTCATCAACGCCTTGGTCCGCGATGAGAAGGGCCAGAAGATGTCGAAGTCGAAGGGCAATGTGGTCGACCCCCTCGATCTCGTCGACGCCTATGGCGCCGACGCCTTGCGCTTCACCCTGACCGCCATGTCAGGCCAGGCACGCGACTTAAAGCTTTCGACCCAAAGGGTTGAAGGGTATCGGAATTTCTGCACCAAGCTGTGGAATGCTGCACGCTTTTGCGAAATGAATGAATGCGTGGCCCAGCCCCAATTCGATCCGGCGACGGTGCGTGAAACCCTCAACCGTTGGATCCGCGGGGAAACAGCCCGCACCGCCGAACTGGTGGGTGAGGCACTTGATCGCTTGGCCTTTGATGAGGCCGCCCAAGCGCTCTATCGCTTCATTTGGAACGTCTTTTGCGACTGGTATCTTGAGCTCGCCAAGCCGATCCTGAATGGCGAAGACGAAGTGGCCAAGGCCGAGACCCGCGCCATGGCCGCCTGGACCCTCGATCAGGCCTTGGTGCTGTTGCATCCGGTGGCGCCCTTCATCACCGAAGCCTTGTGGGAAAAGACGGCCGAGTTTGGGCCCAAGCGCGCCGATCTACTGATGACCACGCCTTGGCCGAGCTTTGGGGCCGAATATGCCGATCCGGATGCGGTGGATGAAATCAACTGGCTGATTGGGCTTGTCACCGAAATCCGCTCGATCCGCTCAGAGATGAATGTGCCTGCCTCAGCCCGTGCGCCTCTGGTGCTGATCGGGGCCGACGCCACGACCCAGGCGCGCGTGGCCCGTCAACGGGACCGAATCGCCACCCTGGCGCGGCTGGAGACCATCCGCTTTGCCGACGAGGCTCCGACCGGGGCGGTGCAATTTGTCGCGGGCGAGGCGACCGGGGCCCTGTTTGTGGCCGACTTCATTGATCTGGCGGCCGAAAAGGCGCGGCTGGTGAAAGCCATTGACGGGCTGGAAGCGGAACGGACCAAAATCCTCAAAAAGCTCGACAATGCGGAGTTCCTCAAAAAGGCGCCCGCCGCCGTCGTTGCCGAAAACCAGGACAAGCTGGCTGAAGCGACAGAAGCGCGGGACAAAATGGCAGCGGCCCTGACCCGCTTGGGAACTCTTACCTGATCGACGTTTACAAACGCGCGCCAAGTCGTGTTCAATACCGGCGCACATCAAAATAAGCCCAGTCTCAAGACGCCTGGGCGTTCGACATAGCGAGGTCCGGTCCTATGAGCTCATCCAAGGTTGCAACCTCCTGGCCGGTTGTCTCGATTGCTGAGGCCAATGCCTTGCTGACCGCGCCGGGCGCACCGTTTGAAATGGAGACGGTCTCAATCCGTGGCCTGCCTACCCGGGTCTGGAAAAACGCGCCGAGCGATCTTCGCATTGAGGTGACGGCGGGGCGGGCCTTTGGGGAGCGGACCTTCCTTGTCTATGATGATGAGCGCGCCACTTTTGAGGCGTTTCACCGCGCCGTGGCCAATTTCGCCGCCCGGCTCGCCACAGACGGGGTGAAAAAAGGTGATCGTGTTGCAGTGATCATGCGCAATCTGCCTGAATGGCCGGTGGCCTTCTATGCGGCGGTGTCGCTAGGGGCCATTGTCACCCCGCTGAACGCCTGGTGGACAGGGCCAGAACTGGAATACGGCCTGTCGGATTCCGGCGCGAAAATTGCCATTGTCGATGCGGAGCGTTGGGAGCGCATCGTCGAACATTTGCACACCCTCCCTGAGCTGGAGCGTATCTATGTCAGTCGGATGGAGGACGATGTTGCCCATCCGAAGGTGACGCGGCTCGAGGACGTGCTGGGCGGGACCAACGGTTGGATCGACCTGCCCGACCTGGCGCTTCCCGATGTGCCGCTGCACCCAGACGATGAAGCAACGATCTTCTATACCTCGGGCACGACCGGCAAGCCCAAGGGCGCGCTGGCCACGCACCGCAATATCGTTTCCAACGTCATGGCCTCGGCCTTTTCCGCCGCGCGGTCCTATGTCCGACGGGGCGAGATGCCGCCTGCGCCCGATCCCAATGCGCCGCAACGCTCGACCTTGCTCTCTGTGCCGTTTTTCCACGCCACAGGCTGTTTTGCCATTCTGTCGCCGACCCTGATTGCCGGGGGTAAGATCGCCATGATGCACAAATGGGATCCGGTAAAGGCGTTTGAGTTGATTGAGCGCGAAAGAATCGGCCTTGCGGGCGGCGCGCCGACAATCGCCTGGCAACTCATCGAACATCCAAGGCGGGGCGAGTTTGATCTGTCTTCGCTCGAAAATGTCTCGTATGGCGGCGCCCCTTCGGCGCCGGAGCTGGTGCGCAAGATTCGTGAGACCTTTCCCAATTCCCAACCCGGCAATGGGTGGGGCATGACGGAAACCTCGGCCACCTTTACCCACCATATGGCCGAAGACTATCTCAACCGGCCCGATAGCTGCGGTCCGGCGGTTCCGGTCTGCGATATGAAGGTTGTTGATCCAGACGGGCGGACCCTGCCGCCGAATACGGTGGGTGAGCTAATGGGCTTTGGTCCCAATGTGGTGATCGGCTATTGGAACAAGCCCGAGGCCACGGCGAAAACCTTTATCGACGGTTGGGTCAAGACCGGCGATTTGGCCAAGATCGATGAAGAGGGATTTTGTTTCATCGTCGACCGGGCCAAGGACATGCTGATCCGAGGCGGAGAGAACATCTATTGCATCGAGGTTGAGAACGCATTGTTCGAGCATCCAGCGGTGATGGATGCAGGCGTCATCGGCCTGCCGCACAAAACCTTAGGCGAGGAGCCCGCCGCCGTCGTCACCCTGAAGCCGGGGGCCGAAGCCAGTGAAGCGGAGTTGCGCGGTTTCGTTGCCGAGCGTCTGGCGGCTTTTAAGGTGCCGATAAAGATTGTCTTCCGCACCGAGACCCTGCCGCGCAACGCCAATGGCAAGATTTTGAAGGGTGACTTGAAAACCCTATTTGAGGTCGTATGAACCCGCGCCCCCCGGCGGCTGACGAAGAGACGGCGCTCGCTGCCGAATTGACCATCCTCGAGATGGGCGCCGAAGGGGAGGGGATGGCCCGCCAAGGGGATCGGGCGTTTTATCTTGCCGGCGCGCTTCCGGGCGAAACGGTGGCGGCGCGCATCAGGGGCGACAAGGCTGAGGTTGCGGAGATTTTGCAGCCAAGTCCGGACCGTGTGCTTGCGCCTTGCTCCCATTTTGGCGTCTGCGGCGGCTGTGCCTTGCAACACTGGCGAGATGGTCCCTATGCGGCATGGAAGCTGGCACGGTTGCAACGCCTGCTCGGGCGAGAAGGGCTTTCGCCCGATTTTCTCCCAACCTTTCAGGCCCTTCCTGGCACGCGGCGTAGGCTTGCCCTGCATGCGAGGCGCGCCGAGCGCGGTGGCGGGGCGAGGCTGGGCTTTAAGGAGAAGGGTGCCTGGACGCTGGTTGACATCAGCCAATGTGTCGTGGCGACGCCGGGGCTGAATGCGGCACTCCCGGCTTTGGCGAAACTGGCCTCGGCGTTTTTAGGCCATGCCAAGTCTGCGCCAACCCTGCATGTGACCGAAACCGAGACCGGGCTTGATATTGATGTGACCGGGGTCGAAAGCGGCGCGCGCGGCTTTAGCGGCGATCAACGCGCCCGGGTCTGTGATGTAGCGGCGGCCCACAACCTTGCTCGCGTCACCCTGTCAGGAGAAACCCTCTATAGCGCACGACCGCCGCGCATCCTGTTTGACGGGGTTTCGGTGGCCCTGCCGCCGGGAAGTTTCCTGCAAGCCGTGGCGGCGGCCGAGCGTCAGATGGCGCAGGATGCCTGCCAAGCCCTACAGGGAGCGAAAAAAGTCGCCGATTTTTTCTGCGGTGCAGGCGCCTTTAGCTTTCCCCTCGCCAAGCAGGCGCAAGTGTTTGCCTTCGACAGCGCGCCCCTTGGCATCGCAGCCCTGAAGCAGGCGGCGGGCGAGGCGCCAGGGCGTAAGGCCGTTGCAGCCGAGGTGCGCGATCTGTTTCGCAGGCCGCTCTCGGTCAAGGAAATGAAGGGCTTTGACGGCGCTGTGTTCGATCCACCCCGCGCTGGTGCCTCTGCCCAAGCCGACGCCTTGGCCCGCTCAGACATTCCCACCGTCGTCGGCGTTTCGTGCAATCCAGCGACCTTTGTCCGGGACGCCAAGATCTTAGTCAGCGGCGGCTATCGCCTGAACCGCATCCGCCTCGTCGATCAATTCCTTTGGTCAGCCCATATGGAAGTCGTTGGCGTGTTTGAGAAATAGGGGCAGGCGAGTTCGCCACTTGCAGCCCTAGACGTAGGCTTCGGAGCGTCCCATTCTATACGTGTCTTTCGGGGACTGCGCGAAACAAGGTGAGGCGTCGATGGCGCGAGTGTTTCAGGTCCAGGCAGCGCAGGTGTCGGGCACGGCGGCTTTGAAAGCGGCCTGGTGGACCCTGAACGGCATGGCCGTGCGTCGCTTGACCCGGCCCGGCAAGGGCGAGCCGGTGGACGCCAAGCTCGCCGACAGTCCGCCCCTGTCGCGTGCTGCGCTACGCCGGGCTTGGATAGAGCCGTTTATCAAAGATGCCCGCGATGTGGCGGCGGGCCTCTACCCCCCTTCCGAGCGGGTGGCGACGCCGGCCCACGCCTTGGCGCGGGCCGTGGATTTTTTGAGCGATGCAAGGCGGGTAGATCGACGGCGCCGTCGCCAGGGGGGCGGGGTAGAGGTGCGCGATACGGTGGAGGCCAAGGGCTATCCCGCCTATTATCGGCAAAACTTTCACTTTCAGAGCGATGGCTGGTTTAGCGCCCAAAGCGCGGCGCGCTATGAGGCCCAGGTTGAAGCGCTGTTTTCCGGCGCAGCAGGCGGCATGCGCCGGCGCGCGCTCTCGCTTTTGGCTCAAGCCTGGCGCGGGGTGGATCAACGAGACCTAGTGGTGGTGGATCTCGCCTGTGGTTCGGGCGCCTTTCTGGTGGATTTGAAGGCAGCCTTCCCCCGTGCAAAGGTCTTTGGCGTCGATCTGTCCGAGGCCTATGCCCGCCATGCCGCCAAGACATCGTCTGCACCGGTCGCTGTCGCCAATGCTGAGCGGCTGCCCTTCGCCGATCAGAGTTTGGACGCGATCAGTTGCATCTACCTGTTCCACGAGACGCCGCCGCGTTACCGTCTGGCGATTGCCCGCGAAATAGCCCGCGTGCTGAAGCCCGGCGGATATTTGGCCTTTGCCGATTCGGTTCAGGCCTCGGACACGCCAGGCCTGGAACGCTTGCTGGCGGCCTTTCCGGCATTTTTCCACGAGCCCTTTTATGAGAGTTATCAAAGGCTCGATATCGCGGCGCTTTTCGCCGAGGCAGGCCTTGCGCAAGTTGCGGAAGATCAAGCCTTTTTGACCAAGGCGCGGCTGTTCGCCAAGGAGTGAATATGGGTCTCTATGAAAGATGGATCGCGCCGCGCTTGATCGCTTGCGCCTGTTCGGCACGGCCCATCGCGCGCCAAAGAGCCAAGATTGTGCCCTTGGCGTCTGGCCGGGTGCTGGAGCTTGGCATGGGGGCAGGGGCGAACCTCGCCTTTTATGACCCCTCCAAGGTAACAAGCGTCTCCGCCGTTGAGCCCAATCCGGTCATGCGCGAAAAGGCGAGGCTTGCTGCATCCGGCACCCCTTTGACCCTCGACCTGCATGACGGGGTTGGTGAAAGTCTGCCCTTTGAAGCCCAATGCTTTGATTGCGTTGTCTGCACCTATACCCTGTGTACGGTCGCCGATGTTGCCAAGACCTTGGCCGAGGCGCGGCGGGTGCTAAAACCCAAGGGGCGGCTGCTTTTCTGCGAGCACGGGATCGCTCCAGACGCCGAGGTTGTGCGCTGGCAAAAGCGGATTGAGCCGATCTGGACGCCAATCGGCGCAGGCTGCCGCTTAACCCGCGATCCTGTGGCGGCACTGCTCGCCGCCGGATTTACGCTTGCCCATCTCGACGCCTTTTACCTGCCCAAGACCCCGCGCCCCATGGGGTGGACCAGCTGGGGCGAAGCGATTTGAGCGAAACTTCGCTGGGTCTGGCCTTGGCGATTGCAAAATGCAGCTAGGCGGCCTAGAGAGATGGGTTCTGGCTTCCCCCGCTTGAGGACCCTATGGCTCGCGTCACCGTCGAAGATTGCGTCGAAAAAGTTCCGAACCGCTTCAACCTCGTCCTGCTCGCGGGTCACCGCGCGCGGGCGATCGCATCGGGCGCGGAGCTTTTGGTTGAGCGCGACAATGACAAGAATCCTGTGGTGTCGCTGCGCGAAATCGCCGATGGGGCCATCGAGGCGGACACCCTGTCGGAAAACCTGATCGCCACCTTGCAACGGGTCGATGAGCGCACCGAAGCCGAGGAAGAGGCCGAAACCTTAGCCTTGCTCGCAGATCCGCAGCACATGCATATGAGCGAGCAAGAATTGGTGCGGGCGCTGCAAAGTGATCGCGACGGCGGTCAGGAGGATCGCTACTGACGCCCCCGGGCGTCCAGAGCGAAACCTTATCGGCGCCGTCCGAACCTCGGATTGACGCTGAACCGGACAATCTTGAACTTCAGTCAAGCCCGAAGTCCGAAAAGCCGCGCCCGCGCGCTGTCTATCTGCGCCAATTTGAACTGATTGATCGGGTCAAGTCTTATGATCCGACGGCTGACGAGGCGCTGCTCAATCGCGCTTATGTCTATGCCATGCGCATGCACGGCTCGCAGCTGCGCGCCTCGGGCGATCCCTATTTCGCCCACCCCATCGAAGTCGCAGGGATTTTGACCGAATACCGGCTCGACACCGCCGCGATTGTCACGGCGCTGTTGCACGATGTGATCGAAGACACCCCTGCCACTCGGGACGATATTGCCAGCCTGTTTGGCGAAGAGGTGGCCGAGCTGGTCGAGGGGGTGACCAAGCTATCGCGATTGGAGCTTTCCGCCGAGCATACCCGCCAAGCCGAAAACCTGCGCAAATTTATTCTGGCCATCTCACGCGACGTTCGTGTGCTTCTGGTCAAGCTCGCTGACCGTCTGCACAATATGCGCACGCTGCACTTTATCGCCAAGCCAGCGAAACGGGAGCGGATTGCCCGGGAAACCCTTGAAATCTATGCGCCTTTAGCCCGCTCTATCGGCTGCCACCGCATCTGCTCCGAACTGGAAGAACTGGCCTTTGCCGAACTAAACCCCAGCGCCCGCGACGCCATCCAACGCCGCTTGGAACATATTCGCATCAGCCAGGGCCGCACCATTTCGGCGGTCTCAGGCGAGGTGGGCGAAAAGCTCGCCGCTGCCAATTTGAATGCCAGGGTCTATGGCCGTGAAAAGCAGCCCTATTCAATCTGGCGCAAATTGCAGCGCAAGTCGGTGGCCTTTTCCCAACTGTCCGACATCTATGCCTTCCGCGTCATCGTCGATAGCGAGGAGGAGTGCTATCTCGCGCTCGGCGTCATCCATCGCGCCTGGCCCTGTGTTCCTGAGCGATTCAAAGATTATATCTCGACACCAAAACGCAATAATTACAGGTCCTTGCATACCACTATTGTCGGACCAAAGGGCATGCGGATAGAGATCCAAATCCGCACGGATGGCATGGATCGGATCAATGAGGAGGGGATCGCCGCGCACTGGCGGTATAAAGACACCTCCTATGGCTTCGACGCGGACGCCGCCCAGGCCGAGGGCGGGCGCGACCCCTTGATCAATCTGCGCCATCTGGTGCAGGTCCTCGATCATGGCGGCGACGCGGAAGATCTGGTCGAGCATGCCAAGCTCGAAATGTTTTTGGATCAGGTGTTTGTGTTTACCCCAAAGGGTAAGCTGGTCAGCCTGCCGAGAGGGGCCATGCCGCTCGATTTCGCCTATGCGGTGCACACCGATATTGGCGACCGCGCCATTGGAGCCAAGATCAATGGCGCCTTGAAGCCGCTGCGGACGCCGCTCGCCAATGGTGATGTGGTGGAAGTCGTCACCGGGCCCAAGGCCGAGACGCCGCCAGATTGGCGCTCTCTGACCGTGACCGGCCGGGCCCGTTCGGCCATTCGCCGCCATATTCGCTTAGGCGAAAAAGAGGAATCCGTGCGGTTGGGCCGAACGGCCATTGATCAAACCTTTGGGCGAGCCGGCAAGTCTCGCGAGGGCGTGTCGTTTCGACCGGCCTTTGATCGTTTTGCCCTGGCAACCGAGGACGAGCTTTTCGAGGCGGTTGGGCGGGGGCGCATCGCCGCCACGGCGGTGCTGGAAGCGCTCTTCCCGGGCCTGAAAGACTTTGAGCGCGAGGCGGCGGCAGCCCGGGTCCGTATCGAAGATGGCCGCGAAGCGCGGCTCTATGTGCGGGGCGGCGATTCCGCCGATTACAGCCTGCACTTCGCCGGGTGCTGTTCGCCCGTGCCTGGAGACCGCATTGTCGGTATCTTGCAATCGGACGACATGTTGGCCGTCCACACCATCGACTGTCCCCGACTGTCCGAGTTCGAGGACCAGGAAGACCTGTGGCGCGACCTGCACTGGACGGCAGAAGCCGAAACGCGAACCTTAAGTCGGGCGCGGGTGCGGGTGACAGCGCAGGATCAACCCGGTGTACTTGGCCAGATCTGTACCCTGATCGGCGAGGCGCGTGGCAATATTGTCAATATGCGCATGCACCATCGCCAGCCCGGCTTTTTCGATGTCGATGTCGAAATTGACGTCATGGATGCGCGCCACATCACCCAGCTGATGGCCGGACTGCGCGCCTGCCCAGCGGTGGAGACAGTGGACCGTATCAAAGGATGAGCGGGACCCGCTGTGCTGGCTTGACCCTAGCCGCTTGGCTCATGGCCTTTGCATGTTCAGCCGATCCTCTCACGCTTGCGCCCTGTAGCCTTGGACCGCCAGAGGTTGAGGCGCGCGACGCCAAGCGGGTGGCAGAGCTTTGGCGAACGCCTGAGCTGACACCAGAGGCGGCAGGCGAGCTCGACGATATTCTGGAACGTCACCCCTCGCGGGCGCGGATTGAGACCTGTGACGGGCAATTAATGGTCAATTCGGGCGATCCAGCGGATGCGGAAGCGGCGGAATTTGCAGCAGCAGCGAATTTGGTTGGCGGCGCCACCAAGGCAAGCCATCTCGGAGTCGAGACCCACGTCGCTGTTTCTTATCTCGTCCGCGCCAGCGCGCTGCGTGCGCGTCTCTTTCGTTTGGCGGGCCGGGACACTGAGGCCCAATCGGTGTTGCAGCGCGGCTTTGAGATCGCGCCCTATGACTTTGACCTGACAGCGGAAAAGGCAGTGCTGTTAAAACGCCTGGGAGATACCGAGGCTGCCGCGGCCGCCGTTCGGGCCGTGCTCGACCATTGGCCCGATCGCGAACCCTATGGTCAGCGCAAGCTTGCCTTAAAGCGCGCGCTCTTTCGGCGCACAGGCCCTTAAATCCAAGGCCTTGCTGATGCGGTGGCTTGCAAGCGCTCTTTTCACCTCGGCCCATTTCCCCTAAATCAGGGCCATGACATTCCAAACTCCTGAAACCGATTCCGACACCGCCCGCGTCTTGGAAGAATTTCGCGGCTGCGGCGCACTGCGCGAAGGCCATTTTGTGCTGTCTTCAGGGCTGCACAGTCCGGTCTTCTTGCAGAAGAACCTAGTCTTTATGCACGCCGATCGAACCGAACGGCTGTGTGCTGCCTTGGCAGACAAGATTACCGCCGCGGTGGGCCAGGTGGACTATGTGGTCTCGCCCGCCGTCGGCGCCATTATTCCAGGCTATGAAACCGCCCGGCACTTGAAGGTGCCATCGCTCTATGTCGAGCGCGAGGGTGGGGCTTTCAAACTGCGGCGTGGCTTTCACCTGCCCAAAGGCGCCCGGGTCGCCATGGTTGAGGATATTGTCACGACCGGCCTGTCGTCCCGCGAATGTATTGCCGCCATTGAGGCGGTGGGTGCGGTGGTGGTGTGCGCCGCCTGTATCGTTGACCGGTCTGGCGGCAAGGCCGATGTGGGTCCGCCCCTGATCGCCTTGGCGCGGCTTGACGTTCCCGCCTATCCTGCGGACGCCCTGCCGCCCGAACTCGCCAAGATTCCGATCGAGGATCCGGGTAGTCGGAGGCTTGGCGCATGAGCGGGTCCAGCCGGGGCGGCTTGCGTCTCGGCGTCAATATCGACCATGTGGCGACCATCCGGAACGCCCGCGGGGGGACCCATCCCGAACCTCTGCGCGCCGCCAAGGCCGCGTTGGACGCAGGGGCCGATGGGATTACGGCCCACCTACGAGAAGACCGCCGACATATCTCCGACAGCGACATTGAGGATTTATCGCGGCTATGTGCCAGCCTCGGCAAGCCGCTGAATTTTGAAATGGCGGTGACCGATGAGATGACCGAGATCGCGCTGCGCCATCGGCCGCATGCCGCCTGTCTGGTGCCAGAACGCCGCGAGGAACGCACGACCGAAGGGGGGCTGGACGCGGCGCGCGGCCACACTGTCATCTCGCCGGTGGTCAAGCGCTTGCGCGAGGCAGGCGTTCGGGTGTCGCTGTTCATCGCGCCCGATCCGGTTCAGATCGCTGTTGCCGAGGCCATGGGCGCTCAGGTCGTCGAACTGCATACGGGCGCGTTTTGCGATGCGATCAAGGCGGGCGAAACTGACCACGCCGCGCGTCTACTGGCCGATCTGCAGGAGGGCGCCCGATTGGCGGCCGGTCGTGGGCTGGAAGTCCATGCCGGGCACGGCATTGATTTTGATAGCGTTGGCGCGGTCGCCGCCATTCCAGAGGTGGCCGAGTTGAACATCGGCCATTTTTTGATCGGTGAAGCCATTTTTGTTGGTCTTGATGCGGTCATTGGCAAGATGCGCAGCCTGATGGATTTGGCGCGCCCCTCATGATCCTCGGCATGGGCTCTGACCTCTGCGATATTCGCCGAATTGAAGCCTCGCTTGAGCGCTTTGGCGACCGCTTCATTCAAAGGCTGTTCACCGATGTTGAGCGCGAACGCTCTGAAAGGAAGGGCGACCGCGCCGCCAGCTATGCCAAGCGTTTCGCCGCCAAAGAAGCCTGCGCCAAGGCCTTGGGGACCGGTTTTCGGCAAGGCGTGGCGTGGCGGGATCTCGGCGTGGTGAATTTGCGCTCCGGCAAGCCAACCATGACACTGACCGGACAGGCGGGCGACATTTTGGCCAAGCTTGTTCCAGATGGACATGAGGCTGTGATCCATTTGAGCCTGACCGACGAGCCGCCCTACGCCCAGGCCTTTGTCATTATCGAGGCCCGACCGCGCGTGTAAGACAAGGCTCTGCGCACGGATTACACAGAGCTAACTTGCCCTTGGCGACGCGAACGTCTAGCACCGTCTGCGACCAAAGGGCTTCGATAGGAAACTTCCGCCCCATGACTGATCACAGCCCCGAACCCGCCGCCGAACCGGCCTCGCCGCCCAGCAAGGGGCGTGAGGATATGTTCGAGTTGGCGCGCACCATCTTCTATGCCTTGATGGTGGCGCTGGTGATCCGGGTGGTGCTGTTCCAGCCCTATACCATTCCGTCCGCCTCGATGGAGCCGACCCTCTACCAGGGCGATTACATCATCGTGTCCAAATATGCTTATGGCTGGTCGAAACACTCGATTCCGTTTAGCCCGCCTCTTTTTCGTGGACGCATCTTGCAGCCCGCCATTCATCGCGGCGACATCGTGGTGTTCAAGCTGCCGCGCGACAATTCCACCGACTATATCAAGCGGCTGATCGGGCTGCCGGGCGACCGGATTCAGGTCAAGGCCGGACTACTCTATATCAACGACATCCCCGTACAGCGCACACAGATTGCGGCCGGAGACGCCACCTGTCCGGGGTCGGGCGTCACGCCCCAAGTGCCACGCTATCGCGAAACCCTGCCGGGCGGTCCGACCTTTTCGACCAATAGCTGTTTTGGCGCTGCGGGGACTGCCGACAACACCGCCCAATATGTGGTGCCAAAGGGCTGCTACTTCATGATGGGCGATAATCGCGACAATTCTTCCGACAGCCGCTTTGATCCTGGCGCGACGCCCGAAGTGGCGGCCTATAATGGCTGTCCATGGAACTCGGACCTAGATCAAGCCTTAGGGCTGGCGGGCGGTGGCGAAGGGGTGGGCTTTGTGCCAGCGGAAAACCTTGAAGGCCGGGCCGATCTCATTCTGTTTTCGATGGACCCAAGCGGCCATGGGCTGAGGCTCAACCGCTTCTTCCGCTATCTCTATTGATGTCGGCCCGCGCTGAGGCGATCACCGCCCTGCAGCACAGTCTAGACTATGCGTTTCAGGACGCAGCCCTGCTGGAAGAGGCCCTCTCCCACGCCAGTCTCGGCCAAGGCGCGCGCAAGACCGTCCACAATGAACGGCTGGAGTTCTTAGGCGACCGCGTGCTCAATCTCTTGGTCGCTGAGACCTTGATGCGGCGTTATCCCGAGGCGCGCGAAGGCGACTTGTCGAAGCGGCTCCACGTACTGGTCAATCGCGAGAGCTGCGCCCGTATCGCGCGTGAAATCGGCGTTGGCCCGGCCTTGCGCCTGCCGGGCGGTGAGACCAAACGCGGGGCACGCGATCAAGAGACCATCTTGGCCGACGCCATGGAAGCCTTGCTGGCCGCGATCTTTGTCGAGGCGGGGCTTGAGGGCGCGCGTCAGGTGTTTGACCGCCTCTGGGCCACGTCCTTTGCAGATATTGACCGGCTTGGGTTTGCCAATCCCAAGTCTGAGTTGCAAGAATGGGCGGCCCAGGAAAAAATCGCTCCGCCCAAATATACGGTGGCGGCGCGGACAGGCCCCGACCACGCGCCGGTCTTCACCGTCCGGCTTGAGGTTGAGGGACGCGATCCTTTAGAGGCGACAGGTCGGTCCCGGCAGGATGCAGAAAAAGCGGCGGCGCGGCTGATGCTGGCGCGGGAAGGAAGCGTATGAGCGTCGTGGGACGGAAATCCGGCTTTGTGGCGGTGATCGGTGCGCCAAATGCGGGCAAGTCGACCTTGGTGAACCGGCTTGTCGGCGCCAAGGTGACGATTGTCACGCGCAAGGTGCAAACGACGCGCTTTCCGATTCGTGGTGTCGCCATGGAGGGCGAGGCCCAGATCGTGCTGGTTGATACACCCGGCGTTTTTGCCCCCCGCCGCAGGCTGGACCGCGCCATGGTGCAAGCGGCGTGGAACGGCGCCGCTGACGCCGACGTCATCGTCCACCTGGTCGATAGCGCTGCAGAATTGGCGGTGGAAGATGGCAGCGCCGTTGGTGCCGACCCGCACGCGGTTCGCGACGCCCAATCGGTCATGGAAGGGCTAAAGGTGTCCGGCCGTATGGCCATCTTGGCGCTCAACAAGATTGACGGCGTCAAGCGCGACCGCCTCTTGGCGCTGGCCGAACGGCTGTTTTCCTCCGGCGTCTATGAAGAGGTCTTTATGATCTCGGCGGAAAACGGCTCAGGCGTCGATGATTTGAAAAAGCGCTTGGCCAGCAAGATGCAGCCGGGTGACTGGCTCTATCCTGAGGACCAGACGGCGGACCTGCCCTTGCGGCTGCTGGCGGCGGAAATCACCCGCGAAAAGGTCTATTTGCGGGTGCACGACGAAATTCCCTATGCCGCCGCCGTGGAAACCACGGCCTTTACCGAGGCCAAGGGTGGCGCGGCGCGGATTGAGCAAACCATCTATGTCGAGCGCGAGGGGCAGCGTGCCATTGTGCTGGGGAAAAACGGCCAAACCCTGAAGTGGATCGGACAGCACGCCCGCGAAGAGTTGTGCGAATTGTTTGACCGCAAGGTTCATCTGTTTTTGCACGTACAAGTGCGGGAAAACTGGCAAGAGATGCGCGAGTTCTACTCAGCAGGCGGGCTTGATTTTGATGTGTGAGCCCAGGGGCCAGCGCTAGATGATCGACTGGGAGGATGAAGCCTTTGTCCTCTCGGCGCGCGCCTTTGGCGAAAGCGGCGCCCTGGTTGAACTCCTCACCGAAGCGCGCGGGCGTCTGGTTGCCCATGTGGCGGGTGGCGGCTCGCGCAAGGTCAAGGCGATGTTGCAGCCGGGCATGCGGGTCTTGGCGCGGTTTCGCGCCCGGACCTCCGATCAAATGGGCCAGGTGAGCCTTGAGCCCATGGGCGAGGGGCCGTCGCGGTTGTTCGATGATCCAACGGCCTTGAGCGGCCTTGCCGCCGCCGCGAGCTTGGCGGGTGCTGCCCTGCCAGAGCGCGAGCCGCACGCCGACCTCTTCCAAGCGTTCGAGGCCTTTTTGGGCGCCTTGGCCATCAGCGACATCTGGCCCGCCGTCTTTGTCAAATACGAGGCAGGCCTACTTGAGGCGCTTGGCTTTGGCCTTGACCTTGGCCGCTGCGCTGCCACGGGCGCAACCGATGATCTGATCTATGTCAGCCCAAAGACCGGGCGGGCGGTGTCGCGGGCGGCGGGCGAACCCTATGCCGACAAGCTTTTGAAGTTGCCGCCTTTTTTGCTCGGTGCTCAGGCGGGTCTTCGGGCGGGCGACGTCGAACTTGGCCTTGCCCTGACCGGATATTTTCTTGAGCGGTGTGTGTTTGACCCGCTCAATCGTCCCTTGCCGCCGCCCCGGGTGTGGATGATCGAAAGATTGCGCGACGCGGGGCGGCTGTGAGCGGCGCGACTCAAGCTAAAGCCGTCCCATGACCAAGCAAGACCCGCCGCCACCGGAAGAGGGTGGCCGCATTGTTGACGAGGCCTTATCCGACGCGCTGTCGCGGCGGTATCTGGCCTATGCGCTGTCCACCATCATGAACCGCGCCCTGCCCGATGTGCGCGACGGCTTAAAGCCTGTGCATCGGCGCCTGCTCTATGCCATGCGCGTCCTGCGGCTGGATCCGGAAGGCGGCGCGAAAAAGAGCGCCCGGGTCGTTGGCGATGTGATCGGTAAATACCACCCCCATGGCGATACAGCCGTCTATGACGCCCTGGTCCGCTTGGCCCAAGACTTTTCCCAACGGTATCCGCTGATCGACGGGCAGGGGAATTTCGGCAATATCGACGGCGATAATGCAGCCGCCATGCGCTATACCGAGTGCAAGCTGACCCCTGCCGCCCAGTTATTGCTCGATGGCATTGACGAAGACGCTGTGGACTTTCGCGCCACCTATGATGGCGAGGACGAAGAGCCCGTTGTGCTCCCGGCGGCCTTTCCAAATCTTCTGGCCAATGGTGCGTCCGGCATTGCGGTGGGCATGGCAACGTCCATTCCGCCCCATAATGCTGGCGAGTTGATCGACGCCTGTCTGCTCTTGTTGCAACGTCCCGAAGCGACGACGGCGGATCTGATGGAGCGGGTCCAGGGGCCAGATTTTCCCACCGGCGGTGTGATTGTCGAGCCGAAGGCCGCCATGCTCGAGGCCTATGAAACCGGTCGCGGGGGCGTGCGCGTTCGCGCCCGCTATGAGGTCGAGCGTCTGGACCGTGGCGGCTGGCGGATCGTCGTCACCGAAATCCCCTATCAGGTGCAAAAATCGCGCCTCGTCGAACAACTGGCAGCCCTGATCGAACTGAAGAAAGCGCCGCTGCTCGGCGATGTGCGCGACGAGTCGACGGAAGATGTGCGGCTCGTGATTGAGCCTAAGAGCCGGACGGTCGAGCCTGAACATCTGATGGAGAGCCTTTTTAAGCTCTGCGACCTGGAAACCCGCTTTCCGGTCAATCTGAACGTGCTCGACAAGACCTCAAGTCCGGTGGTGATGGGGCTAAAGACCGCCTTGCTTGCCTTCCTTGACCATCGGCGCGACGTGGATCAGCGGCGCGCGCGCTGGCGCCTGGGCAAGATCGAGGCCCGGCTGCATATTTTAGAAGGCCTGTTGATCGTCTTCCTCAATCTCGATGAGGTGATCCGGATCGTCCGTTTTGAGGACGAGCCAAAGCTAAAGCTGATCGAGACCTTCACACTCACGGAGCTGCAGGCCGACGCCATCCTGAATACGCGGCTGCGCCAATTGGCCAAGCTCGAAGAGATGGAGCTGCGTCGCGAACATGCAGCCCTGTCTGAAGAGCGCGATGGACTGACAGCCCTGCTCGCCTCGGAGAAAAAGCAGTGGGACAAGGTCGCCAAGGACCTGCGCGCCGTGCGCGACCAGATGACCAGTGGACCGGCGGGACGGCGGCGCTCGACCTTTGGTGAGGCGCCGGTGATTGATGCGCTTGCGTCCGCTGAAGCCTTTGTGCAACGCGAACCGATCACGATTATCCTGTCCGAACGTGGCTGGATTCGCGCCAGCAAGGGCCGGGTCGATGATCCGTCCGAATTGAAGTTCAAGGAAGGCGACAAGCTCGGCTTTCTTGTCCCGGCCGAGACGACCGATAAGCTGCTGCTGTTTGCCTCTGACGGGCGGTTCTTTACGCTCGCCTGCGACAAGCTCCCCTCGGCGCGTGGGCAGGGCGAGCCTTTGCGCCTGATGCTCGATATTGACGACAAGGTGAAGCTAATCGCTGTCTTCCCGCACAAGGCCGGGCGCAAGCGTGTGGTGGCTTCAAGTGGCGGCTATGGCTTCATCCTGCCCGAGGATGAGGCGCTGGCCAACCGCAAGGCGGGTAAGCAGGTGTTGAATGTCGACGGCGGTGAGGCCTTGACCTGTCTGGAGGTCGAGGGCGACCATTTGGCTGTCGTTGGCGACAACGGGAAGATCTTGATCTTCCCGCTCTCCGAGCTGCCGGAAATGCCGCGCGGCAAAGGCGTCAAGCTCCAGTCCTATCGCGAAGGCGGCTTGCGCGACGCGCTCAGCTTTTCCGGCGAGGACGGCGCTGTCTGGATCGATGCGGGTGGTCGCAAGCGCGACTGGAAAGACTGGCGCGACTGGCTCGGTCGCCGCGCCTCTGCCGGCAAGATCGCCCCGAAAGGCTTTCCGGTCACCAAACGGTTTCGACCGCGCTGAGGTTTTGGCCGCTAGCCCCAACTCTTCTGTACGATCAGACCCATGCCGTCGGAGATGTCTCCGGCAATGGCGCCAGCCAGAGCGTCGGCGTCTTGGGCTTCGATGGCGTCAATGGCGACCCGGTGTTGGTCGACCAGATTGGCTGTGCCGTAGCGGCCATAGACCACCCGCATAAAGGGGCCGAATTGCAGCCACAGGGCTTCGATCAAGCGGACCTGAATGGCTTGGCCGCTGGCGTGATAGATGGCGAAGTGGAAGGCGAAATTGCTTTCCATATAGCCCAGGACGTCACCTTCAGCGATGGCTTGATCGAGTTGGGCGTCGATGTCCTTTAGGTGCCTGAGCACAGCGGGCTTCCCATCTCGTTTCCAGGGACAACCGGCGCACCTGTCGCCTTTACGGATGGGCGGATGGTCAGGCTGGACGATAGGGAAGGTGTGGACCTGGTGCGTTAAAGCGGTTGCGCCGGGAAGGAAACCCTTGAAATAGTGGTCTAGTTGTCTAGATTCGTACTAATAATTTGAGGAAATTGGGGAATTTTAATGATTGCGAATATTTTGATAATATATAATTCATAAATACAGAAATATTATCATATTGAAAACATAATAATTAGTTTAATTGATATAATATTGCAAATATTATTGATATGAAAATAATATTAGGGAATTTTCCACAAATTATATTTTTTCCCGCCTTCGTGGTTTTTTCACTTCATTTATTTTACTTGATTTAGATATATGGCTTTGATTAATAGATTGACAATTGCTATTTATCTGATTTCCTCCTATTGCGCGAGCCGTATCCTCGGTCGTGCAATCCAGGATGG
>CAIMFV010000043.1 GCA_903840435.1 uncultured Caulobacterales bacterium | reverse complement strand
CGTACGCGCGCCATAGGCGGAAATTTGCGTTTGGAAGTAGTTGTAGAAGATAACCGCCGGGATAGCGGCGAAGAGGCCGATACCGGTGGCGAGAAGGGCTTCAGCGATACCCGGCGCAACAACCGCGAGGTTGGTGGTGTGCGAGTTCGCAATGCCGATGAAGGAGTTCATGATCCCGTAAACGGTACCGAAGAGGCCGATAAACGGACCCGACGAACCGACCGAAGCAAGGAACTGCATGCCGCCCGACAAGCGCTTCGCCAAGGTGGCTTGCACGGCCGAGATGTTCAAAGCAGCGCGGTGGACAGTCGTGTCACGGTGGGCACCCGAAACCTGCAGACCCGCAGCGCGAGACGCTTCCACTTCCGACGCCGCCGCAGAGGCCATGTCGGCTAGCGGATTGCCTTCAAACTCTTCTTGCGAAGAGATTTTGGCGATTTCCGCAATCGATCGCGCGCCGCGGAAAGCTTCCACATAGGTGTTTGAGTCCCGCGCAAGGCCGCGGAATTCCAAGATCTTGGAGATCAGGATCGCCCAAGACAAGACCGAGGCCGAGATCAGGCCGATCATGACCACCTTCACGACGATGGTGGCGTCGAGGAACATGGTGACGGGGTTCAAGCTACCCGAATGCTTGATGGTGGTGGGAGCTTCGTCGCCAGCCGGAGCGGGGGCCGAAGGCTCAGCCGCCGCAGGGGTCGAAGCGGCGGGGGCCGCTGTTGCGGCTGGGGGAGCGGACGCCGCCGATTGGGCAAAGGCGGGCGCACTCGTCGCAATCAACGCAATGGCGCCGAAGAGAGCGATAATCGGGGTCGTTCGTTTTGTTTCCAGCATCTTTCGCCAGTTCCTGGTTGGTCGAGCACATCGGGACCGAGGGATGTCGACGGACACCTTCCCCACCCCATGCCAAAATGGTTAGCCCAGACCGCCAACTGTGCAATCGAAAGACTGCACACCCGACGCTCGTGGACGGCTGTCGCCGCTTTCCCCTTCTAAAGGACAATCGTGAGGGTATTAACGCGCCAAGCGACCTTGGAACCAAGGTCATTGTCGCCACGTTCGTCCCACCAGATCGCCCCTTGACGGGGTTTATCGGCGGCCTGTCATCGCGTTGCTTCCGCTCGACAGACCTTACCGCGAATTTAGAATTCACAGTCCCCGCTCCTTTCGCAACCTCCCCCCGTTGCGTCAAGGGGCTTTTCTGCGAAAGCGTTTGGCGAGGAAGCGGCGGTGAGCCGTTTTTGAGGCCGCCCTATTGCCATCTTGCCGGACACGCGGCGACGCACCCCGACAACGTTTGCGTTGCATTTTTGCTGCATTCCACCGCGGGCAGACGACTGCAACCTCGCGTCACGCCGCCGTGCGCGTCCGGTCAGACACCGGCTCGCCGGACGGGATCCGGTAATTTTTCCTCTAATATGCACATAAGGCGCAGTCTTGTGCCCAACTTAGCCCAAAGCTTAATCGTTTTTAACGCGTTTCGATATCGAAGGGTGTGGGCATCGGCCATGCTGGCGTGCAGCACTGGGGCAGCCCCGCCTGCCCCCAGTCCGCTCAGCGCCTTTTGGTTGATGCAGGAGGGCCACAGGCTTGACGCGGTGAGGTGGCAGGTTCTCTCGAAAGCGACGTCGGCTGGGAAGATCAACATGGGCAAAAAAAATCGAGCAGGTCCTGTGAGCGCAGCGGCGCCGAAAAAAGACGCAGACTCCTGACACCCAGATCGATCTTAACGGGCCGGGTTGGGAAGATGACGAAACACCAAGAGCCAAATCCAGTCCAATTGGGTCGGCCTTGGCGCTCATCTCGGGTTAAGTCGCGGATTTGTCACGCCGAACCGGCGGCCCCTCAACGATAAAGGGCCTCCCGAACTGAAACAGGACGGCAGCGGCAGGAGGCAATGCTCGTTGCTTTCAAAGTAAATTCGTCGTTAAGATTAATATTCATACCGTCAAATGGATAGGATCACCCCGGCGCAAGGCATGTGTCGAGGGTGGCCCCATGATATTTTCAGTGATCGGATTTGAATACCTGGAAATTATCGCGATTTTAACGGGCCCAGGCTAAAAATTGGCTTCCGCCTCGCTCTGTGTGCGGCCTGAAGTTAGGTTGAAGTAGGAACCGCCATTCCCATGGCTGATCGATCGGTCCGCAAGCTAAGCAATCTCTCCCTCGGCGGATCGAGTTCGCGGGTTTTGAACCTGCAACGCATCTATGAGCGCGCCAAGGCCGATCCCGACTATCGCAAGAGGCCCTTTTTCCAAGGTCGCCGCCTAAACGAGAGCATCATCCTCAAGCATCGCCTGCGCAGCGATGAGGTTGAGTTGTTCGACATGCGGCGCACCATCGCTACCAAGGTCATTTTCCCTCTCGACCGCCGCGACCTTCGCGCGGGGGGACACTTCTTCTTCGTCGGCCAACGCGACTATGATGCGATCCTGCGCAATGCGATTGGCGAAACGGCTTACGCCTATGACGAGGACCGCCGCCTGCTCAACGTCTTGGATAAGAGCCCGTCCTTCGACCCCTTCCTTCTGCGTGAAACCTTGCGTCGGGAGAATTTCCGCCCCGCCGAGTGTTATCTGCACATTTCAGCCACCGAGATGGCCAATATGCAGGCCTTCGTCCAGCAGGAACTGGGCGCGCTGGCCCTGGTGCATTTTACAAGCGGTGGCGCGATCTCCTCGCCCGCAGCACAGTTGGCGCGGAAAATGACATCAGAGAGCGCGCTTGAAGATCTCGAGCCCCTGCGCGAGGCTTTGAAGTTCAGCCACTCCCAATTCGCCGATGGCGTCTTTGCCTGGCGCGGCATGCTCTATTACAAATGGTGCTTGAGCGAAATTCGCCAGGAAATCCCGATTATTTTGGATGAGATTCAGCGGGTCAATCCGAGGGCTTCCGCCCATCCTGAAACCATGAAGCGGTTGAACCAATCGCGTCGGCGCATCTGCATCCAGATCGTCAAAACCCATCGGGCGGCGGCGGCGCTGATCGAATTCTACGACGCAGCCTTCCGCTCGCTGGTCGAAGAAAAGCGCCCAACCAATTTCCGCACCTTCCTGCTCGAGGCGCCAAACCTGTTTGTCGAGCTTGGCGAACGGATCGGCTCCTTAACCCATATCAAGAGCTTTTGGCGGTTTCGGTTTGATCGTCGGGGTGATTTTGACGTCAATGTCGAGGAGTTGGTCGATATCTTCGCCGACTTTGAGGCGGGCCTGCAAATCATGAGCCCGACCGGCACAGAGCGCCGCCGCAACCGCATCGACCTCGAACGGGTCGCTTAAGCTTCAGTCGATAGCGGCAACGCCCGGCAGGCCGCGATAGCGACCCTGATCATCCATGCCATAGCCAACCAAAAAGCGCGCAGGCGCTTCCCAGCCGACGAAATCGGGCTGTACGCCACGCGGCTCTGGCCAAGGCTTGCGGGCAAACACCGCTGACTTCACCACCTTGGCGCCCGCTTGCTCGATGATCTTAATGCTGGCGCGTAGGGAGAGGCCGGAATCGAACACATCATCAAGCAGCAAGACCGAGCGTCCCTTCAGATCCCGTTGTAAACCGGCCAACACGTCGACCTCGCCCCGCGAGCGCCGCGCGTCGCCATAGGACGCAATCCACAGCGCGTCGAAAAGGGGGTTGCAGCCTTTGCGCGACAGGGCGCGGGTCAGATCGGCCGCGAACCACAAGCCGCCGGTCAACAAACAGATGCAGATCCAATCGTCATCGATCAGCGGCGCGATCTGGGCGGCCATCTGCTCAATCACATCGGCGACACCGGCCTCATCCAATAAGACCTTGGGCGACAGCGCAGCCTCGGCCTCACTCATCGTGCGGGCTCGGGCTTGGGGGAAGATGTCCCAGCATGGGGAAGCGCATAGGGGGAATCCGAAGGCAGGGGTTGAGCCGGGACAGGCGTTGAGGGGCGAGGATCGGCCGCGACGGCTCCTCGAAGCGACAGGGCATTCCCCGACACCGCCGGATCAGGTGCCCGACCCGACGGCGTCACGAGCGCGCGCCCGGTTGCAGAAAGCCGGTGTGGGGCCAAACTGGGTCCTGCAACGGCGGGCTTGGCCTTGACCTCCCGATGCCTGGGGTCGAAGTGAAACGCCACGACAAAATGGTCAATATTCAAGGGCGGATCGACCACTGTGACCGAAAAGGCGCGGGTTTCACCTGGAGCCAGATTGGGACCGGTTACAGGAGCGACCTTCTCGCCAAGTTTGCGCTCCTCCTTGTCGAACAGCGAAACCTTGATCGCCGAGGGCGGCATGGGGTCGGTCTCAATATTGCGTTCCAAACCCGAAATGACCAGGGTCTCTCGCCCGCCGGAGAGGCCAAAACTTTTCCCGATATTCTCCAGCGATAGGCCAGCGGGATTGACCGGCAAATTCACCGCCGCATAGGCGCCCGCGACCGAAGGAAACAGGCGGACAACCTTTTCGCGAAACAGCACGGCGCCGACCAGGACCACCGCAAAGCTTGCTGCCAGCAACGCCCAGACGACGCCCGCAGCCGCGCCTTCCAACGCCTCTCGTCGCGCCACTTCCCGGGCGCGAAACTGTTGCGGCAAGGGGGGAGCCTCAGCGTTCGACGTGTCGGCGCGGCTATTGGCGAAATCAGGCTCGGCCTCAGGCGCAGGTTCCGGCTCCGGCTCGGGTTCTGAAACCGTGGGTTGGCCCAGCCACATGTGTCCGCACGACGCGCAACGCACTTTGCGGCCTTCGGGTGGAAACGCATCGTCTCGAACAAAATAGCGAGTGGCGCACTCTGGGCAGGTGAGTATCATGTTCGTCGAATCGGGGGCCTTAAGCCTAGCCGAGTGAGCTTGCCTATTCCCCGGCCCATGTCCAGCCAAGCCTTTCAACCTCTGTCGCCTGATCGCCTTGCAGTTGAGCCGGGACAGCCGATCATCGCCTTTAACCAGGTTTCGATGCGCTATGGCACGTCGCCCGACGTGTTGCGCGACATTTCGTTCTCCCTCGCACCGGGGTCGTTCCATTTCCTGACCGGTGCGTCCGGCGCGGGGAAGAGCTCGCTGCTCAAACTGATCTATCTCGCCCAACGCCCCTCGCGGGGGGAAATCACCCTGTTTGGCCAAGATGTCGGCCGTGCGCCCCGCGACGCCCTCCCGGCCCTCAGGCGGCGGATCGGAGTGGTCTTTCAAGAGTTTCACCTGCTCGATCACCTCACCGTATTTGATAATGCAGCCCTGCCTTTGCGGGTGACGGAGCAACGCACGGACCTCTATCGGTCTGACGTTTCGGAGCTTTTGCAATGGGTGGGCTTGGGCGCCCGGCTGGAATCCTACCCACCAACCCTGTCGGGCGGTGAAAAACAGCGCCTCGCCATCGCCCGCGCCGTGGTCAACCGGCCTGACATCTTGCTGGCGGACGAGCCAACCGGCAATGTCGACCACGCCATGGCCTTAAGGATCTTACGCTTGCTGGTCGAACTCAATCGCATGGGTGCAACGGTCCTGATCGCCAGCCATGATGAGGATCTCGTGGCGCGCTCGGGCATGCCTGTGCTGCATTTGGATGACGGCGTCTTGACACGGCAACCGCCGCGTTCCGCGCCCGGCCGCGACACGGCGCCGTCGTGAGTGAGATCGAAGCCCGCCAGACCGACGCTGAGCGTCGTCGCATCACCCCCTTGCTGCCGGTCACGGACGGCCGCGATGGTGGGCTCGTTTTTACTGTGGCCGTGCTCGCCTTCATTGCCTGCCTCGCTGTGATTGCAGCCTTGGCGGCGGATCGCGCGGCTCAAGGTTGGACGAGCGATCTTTCCGCCTCAGTGACGCTTCAAGTTCGACCCAAGGGCGGCGATACGGGCCCAGAGGCCGCTGCCCGGGCCGCCGAAGCCGTTGCAGGGGTGAAGGGCGTTGTGGAAGCGCGGGCTTTGGATCGCAAATCGGCCGAAGCGCTGTTGGAGCCTTGGCTGGGAAAGGACAATATTCCGCAAGACCTGCCGCTGCCGCAACTGGTCACAGTCGATCTCGATCCCAAGGCGCCAGCTAGTCTCGCGTCGCTCAACGCCGCCCTCGCGACAGCCCATCTCGATGCCTCGGTGGATGATCGCCAACGTTGGATGAGTGATGTTCGGCGCGCCGCTGACCTTGTGCGCTTAGCCGCCGTTGTCGCGTGCCTGATCCTGGCCGCCGCCGCCGGATCGGTGATTGCATTTGCGACGCGCCAAGGGCTTGCGGCCCGGCGGGACGTGGTCGAGGTCTTACACCTGTGCGGTGCGGAGGATCAGTTTGTCGCCAACCTGTTCATGGGACGGTTCGCGGTGCTCGCCTTGCAGGCTTCGGCCTATGGCGCTCTGGCCGCAGCGGCAGGGGGCGCGGGCCTGCGGCTTTTGGGGGGATCAGACGGGTTTTCGCCCGCCCTGCCCATCGCCTGGCAGGATTTGGCCATCTGTGCGGGTGCCCCGATCCTGGCCGCCCTTGTCGCTGCCCTGTCGGCCAGATCCGCCGCCATGGCAATTCTGCGAGCCCAACCATGACCCGCACTCTCGCCGCCCTGGTCTTGATCGCGCTCATCTGGGCTGTGGGTCTGGTCAGTTTTGCCGCCCGCATCGTTGCCTCGACGCCCGCATTGGAGCCGCCGCGCTCTGACGCCATTGTCGCCCTCACCGGCGCCTCGTCGGAGCGGCTGGAGGCTGCGGTGCGGCTGCTGCAAGACGGCAAGGGCAAGCGGCTATTGATCTCTGGCGTCAATCCGCAGGCGCGGCGCTCAGAAGTTAAAGATGTCGCGCGCGGCGTCGGTCATCGGTGGGATTGCTGCGTCGATCTCGGTATCCAAGCGACCAGCACGCGCGGCAATGCGTCCGAAACCGCCGACTGGGTGGCACGCCATGGCTATCGCACCTTGATCATCGTCACCGCTGACTACCATATGCCGCGTGCCATGCTGGAACTGCGTTCGCGCATGCCCGATCTGACCTTGCGCCCCTTTCCTGTGGTCACAGACACCCTTGATGCGCGGCGGTGGTTGGCCAGTGAAGGGAGTGCGCGACGGCTCGTGGTCGAGTACAGCAAGTACCTGGCCATTTTGACGCGGGAAATCGTCCGCGGTATTGGGGCCAAGCCACATGGCGCAAGCTCTGCCGAACCCCTGAATGCTCAATCCGAGACCTAGGCCGACGATTAGGACGATATAGCTGTGAACCCTGGCGCAAAAGCCTTGGCCCTGGCGCGGGGCTTTGTACTGACCGTTTGGATGGGCGCGATTGCGCTCGTTCTCGGCCTGATCAGCGCGCCGATCATTCCCTTTGCGCCCAAGAAAACCATTGGCTTTATTCGGCTGTGGTCCCGGGCGGTTCTGTTTGGATTGCGGACGATCTGCGGCGTCACGGTAGAGGTTCGCGGCCTCGAAAATCTGCCGCGCCATGGGGTGTTGATCGCCGCCAAGCATCAGGGTGGCTTGGATATGGTGGCGCCTTTCGTGTTCTTGAGCGAGCCTGCCTTCGTGATGAAAAAGGAGCTGCTGGCCATTCCGGTCTTCGGCGCCTATGCACAAACCTCGGGCCAGATTGTCATTGATCGCGACGGGGGCGCCGCCACCCTGCGCGCCATGATCAAGGCAGTGCGTGACCGCTTCGACCAAGGCCGCCAAATCATCATCTTTCCAGAAGGCACCCGCAAGGCCCCAGGCGCCCCCCCCGACTATAAGCCAGGGCTTGCTGGCCTCTATCGCGAGCTCAATATTGCCTGCACGCCTATCGCCACCAATTCCGGCGCGTGCTGGCCGCCGAAGGGCATGGCCAAGTATCCGGGGCGGGTCGTGTTTGAAATCTTGCCAACCATCCCGGCTGGAATGAAGCGGGCAGAATTTATGCGCGAGGTCGAGACGCGCATTGAGGCGGCAAGCGAAGCCTTACGGCATAAGCCTTAAAGCCGGTCCATCGTCGCATAATAGGCCATGCCCAACAGATAGAGCGGCCAGCGCAGCAAGGCGCCACCGGGAAAGGCGGGCGGCTCGATAGCTGCTAAGGCTTCAAGCGGGGCAGCGTCGCCGGCCAGCGCATCGGCGAGCACCTTGCCGCCCAAGGTCGATAACAGCGCCCCCTGCCCCGAATAGCCATGGGCCCACAGGATGGGTCCGTCCCGGCCAATATGGGGCAGGCGCGTTCTGGTAATGGAGACCATGCCGCCCCAGGCATGGGAAATTCCCACCCCTTTCAGGCTCGGAAATGCGCGCTCGACATAGGGGCGAACCAATCCGGCAATGTCGCTTGGCTCCGAAGGGGTATAGGCCTCGCCACCGCCAAACAGGAGCCGCCCATCGGCCGTGCGGCGGAAATAATCGACGACAAAGCGTGCATCCGAAACCGCCTGGTCGCCGGGAATGAGATCGGCGATGTCAGGTCTGGCCTCGGTCGCCACCACATAGCTCGCCACCGGCATGATGCGCGTCGTCACCCGCGCATACAGTTTGGCCAGCAAAGCGTCGCCCGCCAGGACAGCACAGTCTGCCGTAACCTCACCCTCCGCCGTCGCCACCCGCACCCCCGCGGCGGTTCGGGCGAGTGAGAGCGCCGCCGAACTTTCAAAAATGCGCACCCCCTCAGCCTCGGCGGCACGGGCCAAACCCAGCGTATAGTTTAAGGGATGATAGTGGCCGCCCAACCCATCCAAGAGACCGCAGGTTAGGTCTGGCGAAGCCACCAGCTGCTGAACCGCGTCGCGGTCCAAGACCTGGGCGTGCGGATACTTCATCACCCCCTGCAACGCCGCCACCTCGGCTTCAAAGCCTTTTAATTGCTTGGCCTTGACCCCACCCAGTACATGGCCGGTCAAACGCAGGTCGCAGTCGATCTTGTAGCGTTCGATGAGGTCTAAAATCAGATCCCGCGCCGAGAGCGAAATGTCGAACAGCGCTTTTGCCCGGCTCTCGCCATAAGCATGGACGAGTTCGACCGCCCCCTTGCGCAGACCCGGAATGAGTTGGCCGCCATTGCGTCCAGACGCGCCCCACCCGACGCGACCGCCTTCGAGCACCACAACCTTGCGACCTTGGCGCTGGGCATGCAGCGCCGCCGACAGGCCAGTGCACCCCCCACCGACCACTACCAGATCGACCGCTTCCTGCCCCCGCAAGGCAGGCCGATGGCAGGCCATATTGGCACTGGCCACGTAATAGGAGCCTGCCATGTTCAGTTGGGCGTTGAAAGCGGGCATGATCAGACCTTCAACAACAGGTGGTCACGCTCCCACGAGCTGATCACGCCTTGAAAAGCCTCAAGCTCCGCGATCTTGATGGCCATAAAGGTGCGGACAAAGCTTTCGCCCAACAACTCGTGCAACTTGGTGCAGGCATTGAACCGCTCCATCGCCTCTTCCAGGGTCTTGGGCAGGGTGCGCGCATGGGAATAGGCATTGCCAACCGCAGGCGCCGAGGGCTCGATGGCCTCGGTAATGCCCAGATAGCCGCTGATCAGGCTCGATGCGATGGCAAGATAGGGATTGGCGTCAGCGCCGGGCAGCCGCACCTCAATGCGACGATTATCCCGATCCGAAATCGGCGCCCGCAATCCGCACGACCGGTTGTCGACCCCCCACTGGACATTGATCGGCGCCGAATGGCTGGGCCGCATGCGCCGAAAACTGTTGACGTTAGGGGCAAATAGCGGCGCGACCTCCGGCAGATAGGTTTGCAGGCCGCCGATAAAGTGCCGGAAGGGGGTCGAGTCCGCGCCATCGGGCCGCGCGAACAAATTGTTCCCCTCCCGGTCAACCACAGAAATATGCAGGTGCATGGCGCTGCCCGGCTGGTTCTCCATCGGCTTGGCCATGAAGGTCGCATAGACCCCGTGTTTTAAAGCCGCCTGACGCACGAGACGTTTGAAGACCAATACCTGGTCGGAAAGGCGCACCGCCTCACCATGCTTGAAATTGACCTCGAGCTGGGCTGTGCCGCTTTCATGGATCATGGTGTCGAGGTCAAGTTCAGCCGTCTCGGCGTGCTCGTAAATGACTTCGATCAGGTCCTCATATTCGGTGATGGCTTCAAGACCATAGGGCTGTGGCGAGGTTTCGGGCCTGCCGGACCGACCTAAAGGCGGGGTGAGTGGCAGGTCGGGATCGGGATTGAGCGCGGTAAGGTAAAACTCCAATTCCGGCGCCACGACCGGTGTCCAGCCCCGCGCCTCATAGAGACTCAATACCTTTTTCAGCACATGTCGCGGCGAGGAGGCCCAGGGCGTCCCATCGCTGTGGTGAGCATCGGCGAAGACAAAGGCCGTCGGGGTTTTAAATCCTGGCGCAACGCAAAGGCTGGACACATCCGGACGTAGGGTCATGTCCGGGTCCTGATAGGCTTCGGCGTCGTCACCCGTATAGTCGCCCGTGACTGTCACGGTAAAGACGCTCGACGGCATGCGCAGGTTGTCGAGTTCCTCGCCTTGCAGCAACTTGGCGGCGGGCAACACCTTGCCGCGCACCACACCGTTCATGTCCGGGATCAAACACTCGACCTCGGCGACGCCCCGCCGTTCGATCCAGTCCTTCAATGCGCTCATGGCGTCTCCAACGGCGCAAACTCGCCAATGTGTGATCGCAGAAACTATCCACCTCGCCCTTGCATTTCGTCAAGCCGTAGCGAGATTAGGAGGGCGCAAACTTCCGCTTTGACGCGGTTGCGATAGCAGCTAGGCTGGTCAAAGAAGGAGTTTGGCGAATGTCTAAGGCGACAATCGCGCTGGCGAGCGAGGACTTTGAGGTCGAAACAGACGCAGGCCTGGACGAATCCCCCGTCCTGCACGCCTCGATCTATGAAGACCTGCGCCGCAGGATGATCACAGGCAAGATCGTGCCAGGCGTCGGTCTCTCCACCCGAGGGCTGGCGACCGAATTGGGCGTCAGCCAAATGCCTGTCCGCGATGCGCTAAGTCGTTTAGCGGCAGAAGGCGCGGTCGAGATCCGCTCAAAGCGTAAAATCATCGTCCCGCCCATGACGCCCGAGCGCTTTGCCGACCTCCTGCATTGCCGATTGATTCTGGAGCCGGATGCGGCTGTTCGCGCCCTGCCCCACATATCGCCCGCCGTGCTCCGCCGCTTGAAGGACATCGACGCCCAACTCGATCAAGCCATCGCTGAAGGTGACGTCCTGGGCTATATGGAAAGCAATTTCGCCTTCCACTTCGCCATCTATCACGCCAGCGGCCAAGCCATTCAGGTCCGCTTGATCGAAGCCCTTTGGCTGCAATTTGGCCCCTTTATGCGGGTGGTCTATGGCCGCTATGGCACAGCCAATCTGGTCGACCAACACCGGGTCGCCATTGACGCCATCGAAGCCCAAGACGCCGATGCTCTGGCTGGCGCCATTGCCGGAGACATCTCCGACGGCATGGGCCTGATCGTGCAGAATAGTTGGGGCTAAAGTCTGTCAGGATAGTCGTGAAGCACATCCTGCGGGTCGAAGGTAGTTCGAGCATTCTTGTGAGGTGAACCCTGGCAAGCAGGTGTTGGACTCTGGGCGACCAACCCCGCGTGCGGGTCATGTTGGTCTTCACCCATGTCTCATCGATAATGATGAGCCGCTCAGGATCAAGCTTGTGATGAAGCGTTTTCCAGCGTTCCCGGAACCTGACAACCTTCGGGCGCAACTGCTCGCTGGCGATCAGTGTTTTTTAAAGTTGAGCCCATCACGACGGCGGAACCGCAAAACCCTGTCTTGAGAACCTTCGACGCCGCGAGCCTTGAGTTTCGCCGAGAGCGACCGAACCGCTTTACAGCCTCGCGGGTCGTGGCGCTACGGACGCGGATGTCCAAGAAAAGGGGTCTTGTCATGGAGGCTGGCCTCCTGTGCAGTTCCCATGGTGAACCACGATTTAGATCCGACGATAATACCTTTTCGATTCAAATCAATCCCCACCGACTCTAGAACCTTCGTTGGAGGAACCTTTGCCGTCGCTTGAGCGGATCCAAGGCCGCTTGCAGCACCAACCGCGTGAGCAATTACCTAGAAATCAGCTGAGAGGTACGCAGCAAAATTTGTTGCATTATTATAGACGTAAACGCCACTTCCTATCGGCGTCAGACGATAAGTATCACCCAGGTTGAAACCTGATAATCTGATTTCATACGGGATCTTATTAATTTTGAAATTGTAGCGCAACCCACCGCCGAAGCGAGTTGAACCAGGGATGATAATCGCGTTATCAACAGTTCCAGCCACGCTACTCTCATGGTTTACGTAGGCGTCGAACACGATGTTTCGTGCAAAAGGCAACTGGTAATTGACGTTCATCTGGATTTTAACGTCAGGTTTGCCGATTGGTCGGGCGCCGACAGGCTCCGAAATCATCGAAGACCCTGACACACGCGGACGGGAAAATGACCCGCCGGTGACAATGGTCAAGCCCTTAAACGGTGTGGAGGTTAGGCTGGCCTCAATCCCTTTGCTTTCGACAGTGCCCAGCGCGTCGTAGATTTTACCGACGCTGAGGTCATAATAGGGTTTGGTGATATCGTAGAAGCCAATAATAAGGCTGGTATTTTCAACCTTCGACCAGCGCACCCCGAAATCATATTGCTGGGTGCGCGTCGCGGGGAGGATTTGTCCGCCATTGATCGCATAGCCCGGTGCGGAGCCCGAATCCTCCAGTCCTCGGACATAACTCGCATAAGCCGACCAGCCTTTGGAGAGGGGCGCAGCAACACTGATGCTCGGCATCCAAGTTTCGGTTAGTTTACCTGAGTTTAGCCCGGCAGGCACGGAGATCGCCTTACTATAGCGTGTGTGCTGGACACCCAATGTGAGTTCACCGAGCCCTTTCCAATTAAAATCATAGGCTACACCAAGATTGAGCTGGTGCGTTCGGTCCTCAGTAAGGCGGCCAAAAGTGAAGTCTGGTTTGGAGGCGCGGATCACTTGATTGAGGCCCGCTTTGCCTAGATCAACCGACTCCCCATTGCCATAAAGGTCCAACGAGTCGCGCCCATGCGCATCAAGGGCGATCAAAAATTGGCGAGGCCCATCAACCCAACGCCGTGACACCTGCAATTCCCCGCTCAAGCTGGCATTATTGCTGTTGGGGTAAGCTATAACATTACGTTCGGTGCTCATGTCAGGACTGACCGATACGTCGTTAGAATAACTGACCCCGCTGTTATATGTAGATTGAAAGAGTCCAGCGCGCAGATCCCAACCGTTAAAACGGGCTTTGGTGATCAATCCGATATTTTGCGAATAATAATCGCTAACGGCGAAGAGAGGGCCGGGATAAACTTGGCGCACGATTCGGCTGGGCAGAAAGTTGTCGGTCGGGATATACTGACCTTGAGAAGTATCACCATTCGTCTGTTCACGGCTATAAAAGGCGATCACTTCTAGCCCATTGGGAGCATGCCAGCGCGGCACTAACCCGAAGTTCCAACGCTTGGAACTGCCGCCATTGCCGTATTCATTGTGATAGACGCCAAAGCCGACAGCCGTGCTCAGCTGGTTGGCGGTTAGCGGCAACTGCGCATCGAATTCGAAGCCGAAGCTTCCATAACTGTCGGTTGATACGAGTGGCGAGAGGACGAGCTTGTTGCCGCTACCGCGCAGAGTCATGTCAACGACCCCGGTCGGAGCGGGGAAAAGATAACCTTGTGACGATACGCCTACTTTGATCGTTTCCCCATCATTAATTCGCCCAGATAACCCCCCCTGCTGATCAAAATAAAGGCCTTCGATACGTAGATTACCGGCGATTTGAGGGGAGAAGCCGCGCACATTACCATCGTCATAAATACCGATCGATTCATGGCCGACCACCGTCCCAAAAGCATCCTCGGCAACAGTTACCGCATTTTCATCTGTGCGCTGGGCATGGGCAGGAACTGAATATAATAGCGCCATAACGGCGATTAATTTCACGGTCGAAATGTCAAATCTGTCCAAGACGTGGTGTTCCGAGAATGGCCAAGGATTGAAGAAGATAGGTATGAGCGATACCTTCAAAGCGGCGGGAGCGTGCCGCCCCCGCTAGGAAGTGCGAAAAGGCGGCGAAAGTGATGGAGCCGTCACCCACAAACCACAAAGCCTCACCAACGCGGGCCGCAAAAACGTCGAGAACGATTGGAAAAAGGGTTGTGATCGACTCGGTCAACCTAGCGGAGACCGATTCCCCGTCGAACGCTTCGACAACCAGCTCGCCGCCCAGTTGGTAGCTCAGTAATGGCCTTCCGGTTGGCCGATCAACGACGAGTTCATCCCAAATCAACCCCGTTGGGCGTTTGTTGGGCTTCCATCCATACAGATCGAACGGAGATTTAAAAATCGGTTGGTCAAATCCGGTCGTGTCAGTCGTCTCAGGCCCATAACCGTAGACAAATGCCGGGACATCGACTTGGGGAAGCCGCTGCCGCACAAGTAGCCATTGAGTCGGGAGAGGGACCAATTTTCCAAGAGATGTGTATTGCCGATCGCAAGAAAGCTCCATCGCGCCGGAAATCAACTCTTCATATGCAGCGTATACTTGACCCCTTTGAAGCGGCGTTCCCGCTCCTCCCACGGCCTCAATGGTTGCTGGCGAAATCTCGATAACTCGATCAATCACTGATTTTGGCCGAATCGAATCGGGACTAACTATTAGTCTACAGGGACCGTCGTTCGCGACGCCGAACCGTAACAGGAATTTTGAGAGTTCGACCATTTCGATATCATCAATCGGTCTCTTAATTAGTACATCCGCGATCGGGTCTCCGACCTTGTCGTCGAACACAAGGAATGTCGTCATTGACCTTCTCCTCCGCCAGATATCTTCAACGCCTGAACGACGGCGTTGGGGGGACCGGTGGTTCTGTTGTGGCCGTTGCCGGTTCCGGCGGCTTGGGCGTCAAGAAGGACTTCCAGGCTGCGGTTGATATGGTGACCACGCACTTCCGGCTTCCTCGTGTTACAGCCAATATATGGCTTAACTGATACTCCATCGAATGACTTCGAAAACGTCTTCAGGGGTTTGTACGGACCTGCCATCGATCGACGTTATTATATCCCCAGTCAAAACCCCGAACTTAGGCACCATTGACCTCGCCTCCGCCACAATCACACCCTTCGAAACGGTGCGGAGAGACAGTTTTTTACCTAGAGATGTCAGGTCCGAGGCACCGCTTTGCACAATTCCTCCGTCTGAATCTCTCGCCGACACAGCCTGATGCACGTCGAAGCCGAACCCGACCGTCGGGATGGCAAGAAGCGCGAGGGTCCACTGTTTAATTGAAACAGAAGAGATCATGGATGCTCCTCCTAAATTACGAGCTCCCCCAAAGGTGCTCGTTTCACTTTGTTGGGAATCGATTGGAGCAGGTGAGGCAAAATAATTGGACATTATCTGTTCAAGCCAATCGATCGCCTGCAGCACGCGCGGATCAGTCAACGCTACGCTTGACACATATTCCGAGAGCCGTCCCGGCATCAGAAAGCCTGACGCATATCGGCACTGCCGGCGATGCAGGCGTTTGATTTCGGGAGCATCACCTAGGCCCGACCGCAATCGGAGTTCGCAATAATGATACATGGCGAAATAGACGAAGCACGTAAGCGACCAGCTGGCCCCGTGTGGTGGTAGATCTGGTTGATCGTTATGGTTTGGGACCCGTTTTGCGTTACTCCTTTCGGATCCTCCTATGTCT
>CAIMFV010000042.1 GCA_903840435.1 uncultured Caulobacterales bacterium | reverse complement strand
TGTTTGGGGGCCACGGCATCGGCGCTCATCAGCTGGGTCATGCCGAGAATGCCGTTCAGCGGCGTTCTGATCTCATGGCTGATATTGGCCAGAAACTCGCTCTTTGACTGGTTGGCGGCGTCGGCGCGCAGCTTGGCGGCGCGATACTGCTCAGCCAACCGCGCCCGGTGCCAATAGGCCAGCGCCCCCAAAACCAGCGCCACCCCGGTCACGCCCACAATCCCCCACTGGAACAGGATCAACCGGTCGGACAGTTCCTTGTTGCGGGCGTTTTGCCGGGCGATTTCACGCAGGCTATCGGCATAGTGCAGGCGATCTTGCGCCGCGGCCTCCTGTTCGACTTTGAGGCTCGCCAGCACGTCCTTATCAAGTCCGACATTATGGGCCTTCAGCAGGGTTTCGACCTCAACCAGGCGCGAGTACCAAGTCTTGTAACCACCGCCCACTGTGGGCGCTGCGGTTCTTGCCAAGGCGATATCGGCCTTGGCCTCGTCAATCCGATTGAGTTCAATCTCAGCAATCGCACGGTCGACAATCTCGTTATGTATCACAAATTCGGCACTATTGGGTAGAACTTTTATCCGCTTTAAACAATCATAGGTCTCAGCTGCGGTCTCAGCTACGCTTGTACACAGAGTTGCATCATCTCTTCTCATGCGGGTGGAAGAATCAGGTTTCAATCTGGAATGAACCATTTTGTAAATTTCTTGTAAAACCAGATTATGATTGGTGACGGGAATGGCTTTGGCTAGGCGGGTAATGAAATTAATTCCGGGGGCGGGAATTTTAAGCCTATCTATCCGATCATAGTAGCTATTAATATACTTTGATATTTCATAAGGATTATTTTTATATCCGATTTTTACATAATCTAAATATAATCTATTGAATTCAGACTCTTCGTCGGACCCCTTAGATAAGGACTCAAATTTATCAATATAGACCGTGGAGTCGTGGCTAGCCCAGTTTTCATCTAGCTCAAATATTGCGGCGAGCACATTAAATTTCAAGAAATTATCATCAGAATGATCAAACATATTTTGAAGTTTGATAATATCAGCATTTGAATATGCTTTTCCAAAAGCTGGCACAATTGCGTCTAATTCGCAAATGCCCATATATCTTTTATCCTTTTCCTTTCGAGCTTCTTTGCAGAATAACTCATACCAATATTGACTCCTCGAAAATTCCCTTTGCTCATTTAGAATATCGGCAACGTATTCCAGCCGTATGAGTTTTGCGCGACCGTGAAGGGTTAGGGTTTTGCGACCGAAGGCTTCGATATCGGCAATGCTGGTTTGCGCATCTGCGGCGGCAATACGCCGTGCGGCGCTTAAAATCTCCTGATCCTCTGGTGCCAGTTTTGGCTCGGCGGCGCTGGCAAGCGGTCCGCCCACGAGGAGGGCGAGGCTCACGGTGAGCATGATCTGGCATAGGATTTTGCATGCAACACGGAGAGTGACTGGGTAAGATGAGGCGCGGTGCATAATTGAAATCCGAGGGTGCTGGGAAAACCTGTCGTAAACTCAAATACACATTTCGATGAAAATGTTAAAATATAAATTAAAGAGCTGCTAATATTCTATAAATAATTGAAGTATAGAAAAGATCAACCATAACGCGATTTAAACCGTGTTTGAAGTTTTCAGTAATCTAAGAAGGCTAGGCGTTGCGCCGTTCGGCAACAGACAGGGGTGTCGCTAGCCGCGCCGCAATGGCGACAAAGGCCATGCAGAACAAATCATTATAGGACATGGCGAGGGTTTCGGTCTGCATGCTGACAGCAAACATGGCGACGAAGGGAAGGGCAAGATAGGCCCCGGGACCTCTGAACGCCAAAAGAATGGCTCTGGCCGTCGTCAGGACTAACATGACGATCCACAGACTTGCGCCAACATAGCCGACCGCGAGCTCGATCTCAAACAGGGTGGAGTGGGCCTGTTGCGGGTGAAAGCCCAGCGTATGGGCGAGGGAACGCATCGACCCCCAAATGCTGGTGTCAGACCAGATGACGCCATAGCCATAGCCGAGCCAGGGCTTTTGATCGACCAGGGCTTGCAGCGCCGCCCAGATCTGGGTGCGTCCGGTGAGGCTGGCATCCTTGCCCGCGAGGTTGAGCACCAGGCTCTTGTCGATCATCAGGACCAAGACCACGGTCCCCGCCAGCAATATCGCCACATAGCCGCCGAGCAGGGCTGAGATCGCTCCGCGCCGACAGACATAGACCAAGGTGAGGAAGGCGGCGGCCATCAGGGAGCCCAGCAGGGCGGTCTTGGATTGCGACATCAGGACAAGGCCAAGGCACAGCGCGCTCCCCAAGGCCCAGCCCCACCGCCGTCTCGGCGTCAGACAGGCCGCTGCGGCGCAGAACAGAAAGCCTTGCGCCATATGGTTGCCAAGGCCGTTCTTCTCGTACCACACGCCCCGCCAGGCGCCCGGGAACTCGACCTGCATAACGCCATAGCGTGGCAGCACCAGCGCCACTGCGACGCTGGCCACCGCCGTGATGAGCGAGATCAAGCCAAGTGCTCGTGCGAGCTCGCGCCAAGTGGTCAGTGCGCCAAGGCTGATCCCTGCGAGGATGGTGAAAAGGAGCGCGGCAGCGCGGCGCACACTGATGTCCGGGGCGATGGACCAGAGCGCTGAGGCAAAGGCGAGGCCGACAAACAGCATCATCACGGGCATGCGCATCACCGCCGCACCCACGGGGCGCACCTGTAACAGGATCGCAGTGGCCACCAGCCCATAGGCCGGAATGAAGAGATTGCGGATAAGGTCCGAGGTGGGCGCGTCTGTGGTCGGCCCGGTGACCAGCATCATCCACATCTGGCTGAAAATCAGCCCCGCGCCGACCAAACACCAAACCGCCGCTTGCCGACCTGGAGCGACGGTGCGCGAGCTGTTTGCAAAAGGAAGAGAAAGCGCTTGCAGCCAAACCATAGGGGCCGATTTGCGCCCTATTCGCCCAAGATCGCAAGCCAGACGGTTGAGGTGGGCGCGCGCGGAAAATTGAGAACCCAGCTTTCCCTGGCTCCCTCAGATTTCGGGCTCGGCCAGTATGAGCTTAAGTATTAGATATTCCACATAAAAACCGCTCATCCCGGCGAAGGCCGGGAACCAGGGACGGGCCCGCCGAGGTTTACAGATGACCCTCTGGATACCGGCCTCCGCCGGTATGAGCGGATGTAATTGAAATTACACACCTTTCCGCCGCTCATCCCGGCGTAGGCCGGGAACCAGGGACGGGCCTGCTGAGGTTTGGGGATGTTCCCCTGGATACCGGCCTCCGCAGATCATGAGCGGATGTAATTGAAAACACACACCTTTCCGCCGCTCATCCCGGCGTAGGCCGGGACCCAGGG
>CAIMFV010000041.1 GCA_903840435.1 uncultured Caulobacterales bacterium | reverse complement strand
GCAGGTCGCCGACGCGGTTCTGAAGCTCGGCGACGACCCTCTCTAGGAGGTCGAATTGAGTGTCCATGCCGCAACCATAGGCATAGTTGCCTCATATGTCAAGGCACATTTGCCTTGCGCGCTTTGCTATCCAAGATCGGCAGCACCAAGGAAGCGCTGGAGGGCTTCCTGCGCGACGAAGGCAACACTGCCCCAGGGCGGCTCGATTGAACCGCGCCGCCTTTGCCGCCCTGGCAGCCGCAGCGTTGACGTCTTGCGCAACCGAGGCCAACTACCAGGCCAACGTCAAGAGCTTCATGGGCCTACCCGAACTGGCCCTGATTCGCGCCTGGGGTCCACCGTCAAGTTCCTACGAGACCGGCGGCTCCAGATTCCTCACCTACCAATGGCGCGGCAACTCGTACGTGGTCGCAACAGGATCGCCGATCGTCCCGGCCGCCATCGTTGGCAAGTGGTGTGACACTACGTTCGAGTACCGCGCCGGCGTCGCCGTGAGCTGGCGCTATCAGGGCAACGGCTGCAAGTCCAAGGACTGACGCGCCGCCCGAATTAGCCGCTGCGAGCGGGTTTTTTCACGTCCGTCGAAAAAATAAGGCAAATCTGCCTTGACAAGATAGGCACAGATGCCTATTCTTGATCCCAAGCCGCGACTGTTTCGCGGCACCGGGAGCGAGGCGATGAAGTTCTACATGCACCCCGAGGTTGCAGCGCGACTTCTCGTCCAGTCGAGGGCCTACCGGGCTTTCCGCCTCCTTGGCTGGGACCGATCCAACGCGCAAGAGATGGCGCGCGTTTACGTGGAGCTGATGGCATGAAGGTGCGCATCTGGCGAGTTGTCGACGTCCTTTTCGCCATTGCTCTGGGACTGGCCGCTTGCGCTCTGGCCTTGTCGTTCTTCGGGATCCTCAGGCCATGAAGCACCAGGTCACCCGCTTCCACGGCGCCATGAACCCCAAGCGGCGCTACTTCATCCCGCTGCGCGCGCCGTGGTGGGTTCGCGTCATCCGGGTCTTCTACCCCAAGTTCTAAAGCCGGACAGTCGCCCCCGGCACACAGGGCGAACGGAGCACACACACCATGAGCACGAACGTTGCACCAATCAGCAAGAGCGTCGATCCGCTGGCCGAGGCCATCGAGGACTATTTCTGGGCCAAGCGGGACGAGGACCTGGCCAAGGCCGGCCGCCTCGCCGCGGAGGAGCGCCTGGTTGCGCTGGTGCCGCCCAAGGAAGAGGGCTCGATGACCGTCGACGCGGGCGGCTACAAGCTCACGCTGACCGGGTCGCTTTCCTACAAGGCCGACTCCGTCGACGCGGTGCGCGCCGCCACGGCGCAGTGGCCCGCGGAGTTGATACCCCTCAAGACCAAGGTCGAGCTCGACGCGACCGGCTGCAAGTTCATCCGCGCCAACAGGCCCGACCTGTGGGTGCAGCTGGCCAAGGCCGTGACCGTCTCGCCCGCGAAGACCGCAGTGAAAGTGAGCGTGTGACATGGCGTTCGACTTGAAGTCCATCAAGCGCGGCCAGGACATCCGGCCGCCGCGCATCTTCGTGTTCGGCGTCGAAGGCATCGGCAAGTCTACGTTTGCCGCCGGCGCGCCGTCACCCATCTTCCTGCAGACCGAAGACGGGCAGGGCTCGCTCGACGTCGCGCGGTTTCCGATGATCGAGTCGGTCGACCAGATGCGCCAGGCGCTGGGAACGCTCTACACGGAAAGGCACGATTTCCAGACTGTGGTGCTCGATTCGGCCGACTGGCTGGAGACGATCATCGCCAACGAGGTCGAGCATACGCACGACGCCAAGGACTTGGCCTACGGCAAGGGTGCGCTGAAACAGGCCGAGATCTGGCGCGAGCTGCTGGGCGGCTTCAATGCGCTGCGCAACGAGCGCGACATGTCCGTCATCCTGATCGGCCACTGCCAAATAAAGCGGTTCGATTCGCCCGAGACGGAGCCCTATGACCGCTTCCAGCCCAAGTTGCAGGAGCGTTCCAACGCTCTGGTGCGTGAATGGGCCGACGCGGTGCTGTTTGCGAACTATCGGACGGTCGTCAAGAAGTCCGAAGTGGGGTTCAACAAGGAAGTCGCCCGCGGCATCACGACCGGCGAGCGGCTGTTGTTCACGGCCGAGAAGCCGGCGTACTTGGCCAAGAACCGATACGCATTTCCCGACTCGCTTCCGCTGTCCTGGGACGCAGTTTCCAACGCGATTGCAGGCCGCGTCTTGCCTGCCGACCAACTCGCCGCGTAAGCGGACAACACAGAGGATTGAACCATGTCTGACCTGACCACCATCTTGCCGGGCGGTTTCGACGCCACGGCCGTCGAGCCCCAGGAAAACCGCAGCAGCGAGCCCGTGCCTGCCGGTGTCTATGACGTTGAGATCACGAGCGCCGAAGTCAAGGACGCGAAGTCTGGCAACGGCGTCCACTTGAAGCTGGAATACACGATCGTCGGCCCGACGCACGCGCGCCGGAAGATCTTCGGATACCTGAACCTGCGCCACACGAACAGCCAGGCCGAGCAGATCGGACAGTCGCAGCTGTCGAGCCTGTGCCGCGCCGTGGGCATTCCGAAATTGACCGACAGCGACCAGCTGTTCCAGCGCATGCTGCGCATCAGCGTGAAGATCCGGCCGGCAGCCAACGGATATGAGGCGAGCAACGACGTGATCGGGTACGAGGCGACCGGCACCGCACCGACGTTTGCGCCCAGCAAGCCCAGTGCGCCGGCACCCAGCGCGCCCGCGGCGAAGACACCCCCCTGGAAGCGGGCGGCCTGAGTCATGGCCAAGGTGCCTGCACCGCTCAACGCCACGGTGGATGCAATCTACCGCTGGCGTGAGCAAACGACGCCCGGGGGCCATCGTGAGCACCTGGGCGCGTCGATCATCGGCTACCCGTGCGATCGCAACTTGTGGCTGACGTTTCGCTGGGCCGAGACGGAGAAGTTCGAGGGCCGCGTTTTGAGGCTGTTCGATACCGGCAAGCGCGAGGAGTCCCGCATCTATGAAGAACTTCGTGGTATCGGTTGCGATGTTTTTGCTGACGATGGTGGCACTCAGTATCGCGTGTCTGCTTGTGGCGGTCACTTTGGCGGCTCGATGGATGGGGTGGTTTCAAAGCTGCCGGAAGCGCCCAAGACGCCGCACGTTTTAGAGGCCAAGACCCACGGCGCAAAGTCATTTGCCGACCTGCAGAAGAAAGGCGTCGAGAAAGCCAAGCCGATGCATTTCACGCAGATGCAGACCTATATGGGCTTGGCCGGCCTGGACCGCGCGCTGTACTTTGCGGTTAACAAGGACACCGACGAGATCTACACCGAGCGCATCGAGCTGGACAAGGATGCGTTTGCCAAGATCATGGAGCGCGCCACTCGCATCATCAAGGCGACCGAGCCACCGCTGCGCTTGAGCGATGACCCGGCCTATTTCGAATGCAAGTGGTGCAAGTTTCATCCACAGTGCCACGGCGAGAAAGCGCCCGAAGTCAATTGCCGAACGTGCGCGCATTCGACGCCGCTTACGGATGGCGATGCCGGCGCGTGGGGGTGCGAGAAGTTCGGCTGCGGCCTGCCGGTGGAGAACCAGCGGGCAGGGTGCTCCGACCATCGGTTCATTCCGATCTTGCTGGAGCGCCTGGGCAAGTTAGAAGGCATGGACGGCGATCTGGCGATCTACACGCGCGCCGACGGCAAGCAGTTCGCCAATGGCGATCCGCCGGACGGCTTCACGTCCGACGAGATCCGCGCGGTCAACGGCGCCTCGATGCTGGTCGATCGCCAAGTGCGCGAGTTGCGCGATGAGTTTTCTGGTGCGCGGATTGTCGAGACGAACGTCGCCACGGCGTTCGATGACCTCAAGGATGACATCCCATGGTGACCGAACCCCTCCCCTGGCACCGCCCCGCCGAGCAAATGCCGGACGTGGACCTGAGTGTGCTGCTGGTGCTGTCTGGCGAGCCTGAGTTGGAGATGGGCTGGTGGGATGGCGAGAGCTGGCGGTCGTGCGTGAGCGGGGGCGAGGTGGTGGACGTTCTGTACTGGGCCGAGCCACAGGGGCCCGCACCGACAGCGGCAGCCTAAGTCTTAAGGAGACGACATGGACAACGGAATCAAGCACACCATTCTGGTGGCACTGAGCAACCACCGCGGAGACGATCTGGAGCGTGCGCGCATGGCGTTTCAGAGGTTCACGCAAAAGGAGATGGACCTACCCTACGGCCAGTCCGACGCTACGCCGCGGGAGATCCTGGCGGCCTACGAACAGCACCGGACTAGGGTCGATCTGGCCATTCAGACGGTCGAGGCGCTATGACAGACACACAGAGCAGCGAGCGCGAGGAGCGGGAGGCTTTCGAAGCATTCTTCCGTTCGCGCAACAGCAAGGGCGCTGAGTGGCGCGAGCGCATGTTTGATCGACGGCAGCAGGACGACACTTACGCTGACGATGCGGTGCAACGCCATTGGTGGACGTGGCAGAACTGCTGGCAAGCCGCCCGCTCCCGCCAGCAACCGAAACAACAGAGGAGAAAACCATGAAACGAATTGACAAACTGACTCAAACGCAAACCGAGCAGATGGATGCTTGGGCAGACAAGTGGATTGAAATCGGACTGCGCACTGGGAAGGCTGATCGTCAGTTGTTTCAAGAGTCGGCCAGGAAGTGCTACGAATTCGCGGGGATCCCGTGGCACGGCAATGTTGTTTGGGTTCCCTCGCCGATTGTGATGGCGCTTGGCGCACCAATTGCCGGGCATTTGATTGGCGTGATTCGTAAAGTTAAAGGCGACGCTGTGCGCGGCGCTGTGCGCGGCGCTGTGGGCGGCGCTGTGCGCGACGCTGTGCGCGGCGCTGTGGACGGCGCTGTGGACGGCGCTGTGAGCGGCGCTGTGGACGGCGCTGTGGACGACGCTGTGCGCG
>CAIMFV010000040.1 GCA_903840435.1 uncultured Caulobacterales bacterium | reverse complement strand
TGTTCCAGCACCTGTTCTGGTTCTTCGGTCACCCGGAAGTTTACATTCTGATCCTGCCCGGCTTTGGCATTATCAGCCACGTGGTCGCCACCTTCTCGAAAAAGCCGGTCTTTGGCTATCTCGCCATGGCCTATGCCATGGTTGCCATTGGCTTTGTCGGCTTCGTGGTCTGGGCCCACCACATGTACACCGTGGGCATGAACCTCTATCTGCAACAATATTTCGTCGGGGCGACCATGATCATCGCCGTGCCGACGGGCATCAAGATCTTCTCCTGGATCGCTACCATGTGGGGCGGCTCTATCGAGTTTAAGACGCCGATGCTGTTCGCCGTGGGCTTCATCTTCCTGTTCACGGTCGGCGGCGTCACCGGCGTCGTCTTGTCAAACGCCTCGATCGATTACAGCCTGCACGCCACCTATTATGTGGTGGCGCACTTCCACTATGTGCTCAGCCTTGGCGCCGTCTTTGCCATCTTTGCGGGCTTCTACTACTGGTTCGAGAAGATGTGGGGCGTGAAGTATAACGAGTTCCTCGGTGCGGTTCACTTCTGGCTGATGTTTGTCGGCGTGAATGTGATCTTCTTCCCGCAGCACTTTTTGGGTCTGCAAGGCATGCCGCGCCGGTATGTCGACTATCCAGACGCCTTCGCCTTCTGGAACCTGATCTCCTCCTATGGCTATTTGATCATGTTGGCCGGCATGGCGGTGTTCTTCGTCCTGTTGGTCGAAGCCGCTATCCGCCGTCGCAAGGCCGAAGCCAATCCGTGGGGCGTCGGCGCCACGACCTTGGAGTGGACCCTGCCTTCGCCACCGCCCTTCCACCAGTTCAACGAACTGCCGGTCATCAAGGGCGACGGCCACTAAATCTTAACCGGCGCCGAGCCTTCGGGCTTGAAGCCACGTCTTTTTGAGCGTCTTAAGTGCGGGATCCTTCGGTTGGAGGGTCCCGCATCTTTTTGAGCAACCCGGTGATGGCCTAACCTCATGGCTCACTCTTCCTCCCTTGACCCAGCGGCCACAGCTGCTGCCCCCGCCGCCTGGACCGACTATCTCCAGCTGATGAAGCCCCGCGTCATGTCGCTGGTGGTGTTTACGGCCTTGACCGGGCTTCTCTGCGCTGACCGCCCGATGAACCCTTGGCTGGCGGCGATTGCCGTCTTCTGTATCGCCACGGGCGCGGGCGCGAGCGGTGCGCTGAACATGGCCTATGAGGGCGATATTGACGCCCTGATGCGGCGGACCAAAAGCCGCCCTGTCGCCGCCGGGCGCATCCGCAAGGGCGATGCAGCGGCCTTTGGCATGGTGTTGGGTCTGTTTTCGGTCATGGTCATGGGGCTGGGCGTCGGCTTACTTGCGGCGGGGCTCTTGGCCTTCACCATTGCCTTTTACGCCATTGTTTACACCCTGCTGTTGAAGCGCACGACGGCGCAAAACATTGTGATTGGTGGTGCGGCTGGTGCGTTGCCGCCTGTGGTTGGGTGGGCGGCAGCTTCGGGGCAGGCGCCCCTGAACGCTTGGCTGATGTTTGCCATCATATTCCTGTGGACGCCGCCGCATTTCTGGGCGCTCTCCCTCTATGTCTCGACCGACTATGCCAAGGCGGGCGTGCCGATGATGCCGCTTGTCAAAGGCATGAGATCGACGCGGCGGCAAATCTTTGCCTATAGCCTTTTGCTTGTCCCCTTGGCGGTAATGCCAGCCTTTACCGGGCTCGGTGGGCGGCTCTATCTTGCCACGTCGGGAATTGGCGGGGTGGTGTTTTTAGGCTTGGCGCTTCGGCTGTTGTTTAGCCATGCGGGCGAAGATTCGCCCAATGCCTCAGGCCTCTACACCATCAAGACCGGCGGCAAAGAGGCGCGTGACCTGTTCGCTTTTTCCATCGGCTATCTCTTCGCCCTGTTTGCCGCGCTGATGATCGAACACGCCCTGAAGCTGTTCGGCTATTGAGCGCCACACCCATCCGCCCCATCTCTTCTGTGAACCAGCCCTTTAGGACGCCGGCGATGAGCCACGACCCCGATTTCCAACTTTCGCCGCCCGAAGTTCCGCCGACCCGGCAGGACCCGTTTGGCGAGGGCGAGGCGGCGGCCCGCGCCCGCAAGCTTAGATCCATCGGAATTGCCGTGGCGCTGTTGGTATTTGCGGGCCTTGTCTTTGCCGTTTCGGTCTTGCGCTTAAGCGGTCAGAGTGCGGCCACGTGATAGGGCGGCGGTTACGCCTCGCAGGAGCCCTGACGGGGCTCGTGGTTCTTATGGTCGGCCTTGCCTATGCTGCTGTGCCGCTCTATCGGGCCTTTTGTCAGGCGACCGGCTTTGACGGACGCCCCAAACGCGCCACCTCCGTGCAGTTCACCCCCATCGCGCGAAAATTGCGGGTGCGGTTTGACACCAATGTCCGCGACCTGCCCTGGCAGTTCACAGCCGAGCGCGAGACGGCGGAGGCCCAGATCGGCAAGGCGGGCATGGCCTATTTCCGGGTAAAGAATACCTCCGACCATCCGATTACCGCGCGCGCCGTCTATAATATCTCGCCGGAGGCGGCCGCGGCCTATTTCATCAAGACCCAATGCTTTTGTTTCTCCGACCAGACCCTGGCCGCGGGGCAGGAAGCCGAATTTCCGGTGATCTTTTTTGTCGATCCCAAGTTTGCCACCGACCCGTCGACCACGAAGCTGGACGAAATCGTCTTGAGTTACACCTTTTTTCCGGCCCCGCCGTCCGGCGCGCTTGCGCCCGGTTCTGCGCCTAAGGTGTCGGCAGAGATGAAAAAGGTTCCGCCAAAGGTCGGATGAAGGCCTGAGAGCCCCGCAAGCCTCTTGGCTTTTGCAAGCGGGGAAGGCTATAGCGTTATCAGATTCCGCCGCCGCGCGGCTTAGCAAGGGCAAGGGGTTACCGGACAGCCATGGCTCACGACGCCGTCAAACACGACTATCACCTTGTCAATCCAAGCCCCTGGCCGTTGATTGGCTCAGTCTCTGCCACAGTTTTGGCGGCCGGGCTTGTTGTGGTGATGAAGGGCATGCTGGGTTTGCCGAAGGGCAATTGGCTGCTGTTCATCTTGGGATTCGCAGGTGTGCTGACCACCATGTTCGCCTGGTGGTCGGATGTGGTGCGCGAAAGCCGTGGCGGTGATCATACGCCGGTCGTCTCCATCGGCCTGCGGTACGGTATGATCCTCTTCATCGCCTCAGAAGTGATGTTCTTTGTTGGCTGGTTCTGGGTGTTTTTTGAAATGGCGCTGTTCCATGGCGCCCGGACCCATTCGGCCATTGACGAGGTCCGCGCTGCTTGGGCCAGCTGGCCGCCCAAGGGCGTTGAGACGCTCGACCCCTGGCATTTCCCGCTGATCAATACGCTTATCCTGTTGACCTCCGGCACAACGGTGACCTGGGCCCACCATGCTCTGCAGCATAATGATCGCAAGAGCGCCATGTGGGGCCTGATCCTCACGGTGGTGCTGGGCGCCATGTTCACCTGCATTCAGGCCTATGAGTATCGCGAGATCATCTCTGAGCAGTTCTTCTTCAATCCAGAAGCGGTGAACTCTGGCCTCTATGGCTCAAGCTTCTTTATGGCGACAGGCTTCCACGGGTTCCACGTCCTGATCGGGACGCTCTTCCTCCTGGTTTGCTTGGTCAGATTGGCCCGTGGCGGCTTCACGCCGAAGAAGCATTTCGGGTTTGAAGCCGCAGCCTGGTATTGGCATTTCGTCGACGTGGTCTGGCTGTTCCTCTTCGCCTTCATCTATGTCGCGTTCCGCGGCACGGTCGCGGCCTGAGGCGCTTATGACAGGCGTAAACCCGATCCTTACGGGTCTCGCCTGTCGCTGCCCGGTCTGCGGACGGGGAGCTTTGTTCCGCGCCTATCTGAAACTTCATGAGACCTGTCCCGAGTGTGGGGCAGATTTGCGAGCGGCGGATTCCGGCGACGGACCCGCCGTTTTTGTGATTTTGATCTGTGGGGCCATCGCCTGTTTTGGCCTCTTATTCACTGAGGTCAGCTATCACCCGCCGATCTGGCTGGAATTGGCCATTTGGTTGCCGCTCGCAGTTTTGCTTTGCCTCGCCGCCTTGCCGGTCTTCAAGGCGGTGCTGGTAACCCTGCAGTTCCACCACAAGGCGGAGGAGGGGCGGCTTGACCGGTGATCGCGCCCCGGAGGTTGCGATCCGTGGAAGCGCTGCGCCCCACGACATCTGGCTGCATCTCTGTGTCGGCGTCGCGCTTCTGATCCTGTGCGGCCTCGGCGTGTGGCAACTTGAACGCTTGCAGTGGAAAACCGAGAAGCTGGCGCGGATCGCCGCGGCGGCGGAAGCCCCGCCTGAGCCCTTGGGCGCCGTGCTCGCCCGCCTTCAGGACCATGTCGATGTCGACTATGTACGGGTCCAGGCCTTTTGTCCGGAGATTGAGACCAAGCCGGTGGTGCGGCTCTATGTGGTGGAGAGCGATGGGCCTGCGAAGCGCGCCATTGCCGCCTGTGCCATCTCGGTTGGCCCTTACCAATCCCTCTTGGTGGATCGCGGGGTGGTGAAAGCCACAACCTCGCCCACCTCCAGCCGACAGCTCGATCAACCCATCGTGGGCGTTTTGCGGGCGGGCGAGGTGCGCAGCTTCCTCACCCCTGTGCATCAGGGCCCGGGCAGCGACTGGTATGTTCGCGATATTGCGGCCATGGCCGCCGAACTGCATGCGCCTTCGCCCGCGCCCGTCATGCTCATGCTTGAAGGCCCAGCGCCCGCCTCCGGCGATCCAAAGCCGCAACCCGTACCGATCAATTTGCCAAACAATCATCTGAACTACGCCCTGACCTGGTTCGGCCTCGCCTTCGCCCTGTTGGCGGTCTATATCGCCAGACTCCGACGTCGCGGCTGACCTCCCAGGTCGAGGGTCAGACCCTAGGCGGCACCTCAGAGGATCCGATTAGAAGTGCGCTATATCTCCACGCGCGGCGGCGCCGCTCCAAAATCGTTCGAGGATGTGCTTTTGGCCGGGCTGGCCGAGGATGGCGGCCTCTATGTGCCAGACGTTTGGCCGCAGGTCTCCGCCGCAGAGATCGCAGATTTCGCCCACCAGCCCTATGCAGAGGTCGCAGCGCGCATCCTTCAGGCTTTCGCTGGCGAGACCTTCAGCGCCGATGAGGCTTTGCAGGCCTGCACCCAGGCCTATGGGAGTTTCGATGCCGCAGCCGTGGCCCCGCTGGTGCAACTCGGCCCAAATCGGTGGCTGTTAGAGCTTTATCGCGGGCCCACCCTCGCCTTCAAAGACGTGGCCATGCAGCTCTTGGCCCAGCTTTATGAGCGCATCCTTGAGCGCCGCGAGGAGACCCTGACCATTGTCGCGGCCACGTCTGGTGATACGGGCGGCGCAGCGGTTGAAGCCTTTCGCGGCCTGAAGCGGGTCAAGATCGTCATTCTGTTTCCCAATGGCCGTATCAGTCCGGTGCAGCGCCGGTTCATGACCACACCAACCGAAGCCAATGTCGCCTGTCTGTCGGTGGACGGCGACTTCGACGACTGCCAAGCCCTGGTCAAAGGCCTCTTCCGTGACGATGGGTTCCGCGCCGATGTGGGCTTGTCCGGGGTCAATTCTATCAATTGGGCCCGCATTGCCGCTCAGTCGGTTTATTACTTCACCTCGGCCGCCGCGCTTGGCGCACCCGAACGCCGGGTGAGCTTTGTCGTGCCGACGGGAAATTTTGGCGACGCCTTTGCTGGTTATGTCGCCAAACGCATGGGGCTGCCGATCGACCATATTCGGGCGGCGACCAATTCCAACGATATTTTGGCGCGGGCCTTTTCCGGCGGCGCCTATGCCCGAGGCCGGGCGGTCGCCACCTTGAGCCCGGCTATGGACATTCAGGCTGCGTCGAATTTTGAACGGTTGGTATTCGAGGCCTCGGGCCGCGATGCGTCGGCGACGCGTCAGGCCTTCGACAGCTTCCAGGCCAGCGGCGGATTTGAGCTGACCGCGACGATGCGGGCAAGCTTTGCGCAACTGTTCTCCGGCGCGGCGGTCTCCGAAAGCGAAACGGCGGCGCAAATTCTGCGCACCTATGAGGAAACCGGCCTTTTAGTCGATCCGCATACGGCGGTGGGCTTGGCCGCTGCAGCTGGCCTTGACGCAGATACAGCCCCCGTGGTGACGCTCGCGACCGCCCATCCGGCGAAATTTCCCGAAGCCTTGGCCGAGATCTTGCCGTCGGTCCCCGCGGTTCACCCAAAGGCCGAAGCTCTGGCGGGCCTTGCCGAACGCATGACCGAAATCGCCGCCGATATGGAGGCTGTGAAAGCCTATATCCGCCAGTTCGCCGCCGCATGAGTGCGCGCGTTCACACCCTGGCCAATGGCGTTCGGGTGGTTGCTGATCCCATGCCGGGCTTGTCCAGCTTGGCGCTGAGCGTCGTGGTGCGTGGCGGCGCCCGGTGGGAGGCCGCCGATGAGAACGGCTATGCACACCTCCTCGAACACATGGTGTTTAAGGGCGCCGGGGACCGAGGTGCCCAGGCCATTGCCGAGGTGATCGAGGCTGAAGGCGGGCAGATCAATGCCGCCACCGGTTTTGAGCGCACCAGCTATCAGGTGCGCTGTTTAAAGCAGGGCATGCCCTTGGGCTTGGAGGTCCTCTCGGACCTCGTCCTCCACCCTTGGCTCGACCCTGAGGAGTTGGAGCGCGAGAAACAGGTGATCGGCCAAGAGATTGCCGACGCCGCTGACACGCCCGACGACCGCATCTTCGATCTGGCGCAATCGGCCGCCTTTGGCGAACAGGCCTTGGGCCGACCCATCCTCGGCACCGAGGCGAGCTTACAGACCGCCGACCAAGCCCGGCTCGCCGCATTTCATCGCAGGCTCTATGCCCCGGACAGGATTGTTGTGGCGGCAGCCGGGGCCGTCGATGAAGACGCCTTGCTGGCGGCTACCGAGCACCTGTTTGGCGCGGCATTGCCGCAGCCGGAGCTTGCGCCAGACGTCGCCAGCCTGATCGGCGGCACGCGATGCGAGGTGCGAAAACTTGAGCAAGCCCAGTTGGTCTGGCTCTGTGAGGGCGTGGGTCTGTCCGACCCTGACTATGAGGCGCAACGGGTTTTTGCGGAAATCCTCGGTGGGGGGATGGCCTCGCGCCTCTTTCAAGAGGTGCGAGAAAAGCGCGGCCTCGCCTATGCGGTTGATGCCTATGCGGCGTCCTATGAGGATGTGGGTGTGCTCGGTGTCTATGCCGGATGCGCGGCCAAGGATGCGCGCCAAGCCGCGGCTCTGATCGCGGAGACGCTCGCCGATCTTGCCGACCAAGCCACGGAGACGGAACTTCAGCGCGCCAAGGCGCAAGGTCGGGCAGGCTTGCATTTCGCCCGCGAAAGCGCCCTTGGTCGGGCCGAGCAGGCGGCGGCTCAGCTTTTGGTCTTTGGACGCCTGATCCCGATTGCGGAAAGCGAAGCCCGTCTTGCCGACGTCTCCCTAGCCGATCTGCGTCGTGTGGGCGCGCGGGCGCTTGCCGGGCGTCAGTCGGCGGCTATTCTGGGGACCAAGGCGGCCAGCGCCGCGGTCAAGGCGTTCCAACGCGCCTAAAACCGGGCCGGGGATGAAATGGGGTCCAGATGAGCAAGTCCGAGGCGCACTACGAAGCCCAGTTGCGCGACTTGCAAATCGCCTTGGTGCGAACCCAGATGGCGGCGATCGCGGACGGTGTTCGTCTGGTCGTGGTCATAGAAGGGCGTGACGCGGCGGGGAAGGACGGGGCCCTGCGACGCATTCTTGAGCCGCTCGCTGTGCGCTCAACCCGCAGCGTGTCGCTCCCCAAACCTTCGGATCGCCAAAAGACCGAATGGTGGTTTCAACGCTATGTCCGCCATCTGCCTGCGGCGGGGGAGTGGGTGTTCTTCAATCGCTCCTGGTATAACCGGGCTGGTGTTGAGCCGGTGATGGGATTTTGTACGCCGCGCGAGCATCAGGATTTCTTGCGCGACGCGCCCGCGTTCGAGGCGCTCTTGGTTGGCTCCGGGGTGATCTTGGTCAAATACTGGCTCGATATTTCGCGTCAGGAACAGGCGAAGCGCTTGGCGGATCGCCGCAGCGACCCGCTCAAGGCCTTGAAACTCAGCCCGATGGATGATGAAGCGCAAAAACGGTGGTCGGCCTATAGCGCCGCGCGCGACGAGATGTTGCAACGGACCCATAGCGCGCTCGCGCCCTGGACCATTGTCCATACCGACGACAAGAAGCTGGCACGGCTCAACCTCATTCGCCACCTCTTGCGGGCTGTCGATAGGTCCGCCAAGACCGAGGCACCTGACCCAGACATTGTGTTTGATTATCAACAGACCCACCTCGCCAGCGGTCGGCTGGAGCCCTAAACCTCGCCTGGAAAATCAATCTCCAACCAACATCGCGCCGGATTGGTTTTGTCATGCATTAGGGTTAAGGTTTTTAAGGTTCGGGTGGGTGAGGCGTCTATGTCGAACGTTGCAGGCAAGGCCTATGCCATGAATGTGCTGACCCCGATGTCAGCGCATAAGGGGTGGATCAATCACATTCTTTTCATGTACAGCCGCGCCTTTCCGGCAAAACTCGGCGGATTGTTGGGCTTGTCGATTATCCACTTCGCCCGGTGGGTGATTATTCCAAAAGATAAGTGGCCCGATTTTGGCCAGGTGCGACCGAGCGTCAGTCATGATTACGTGATGTTTTGCTCGAATTTCAATGGCACGTGGGATCAGTATATCGACGCCTTTTCTGATGGGATTCCCGATGGATTGGACCTGTTGTGGTACGCAGCGATCGGCTATCCCCACTCCATCCCCATCACCCCGTTCAAAGACTATATTCGCCACAATCAGATCGATACGGACTATTATTACAACGCCACGCCCGGCGTTGCTCAGCGCGATATTAAGGCGAGCCTAAGGGTGCGTCGGGCTGTGCTTGCGCTGCAATCGCTTTGGCGAAATGGCGATGTTGAAGCCTTCGCCGCCGCCTATCGCACCCAACTGATCGCCGTGCAACGCGACTTGGGCTCGGTGGGCTATGCGCCGGTGGCGAGCACCGACACAGCCGCCGCCGACTGTCATCGCGAGGCTTTGCTGCGCGAAAAACCCCAATCCCAGCCGCAGGTCTGAGGGGCCCCATGCCAAACATTGATGGTGGCCATTATTTTCTCACGGCCCTCTTTCCGGTTCGCACCGATTTGCAGCATTTGGCGTCTGGGCTGAAGCGCAGTCATGTTCACGGGCTTCGCGAAGTGTTGGCGAAACTGCCAACCGCCCAGCAATCGCCGGAAACCGAGGCGAGCGGACGGATCAGCCCCTTTGCCCGCAGTCGGCGTACCCATTTCGCCCGGCTGTTTGTGATCGATGACGTCGCCTATAATGGCAGGGTAGGTCAGGACCCGATTATCGCCAGCCTTGAAAATGTCGTCCTGACCAAGGCCCAACCTGTCGACCGGTTGAACTGCCCCTATCTCGTCTTCGTCGTCGATTTCGACAAGGATACGACCGCTGACCCGGCCTCCTACCTGAAGGAGCTTTGGGCAGTGATGGGCGAAGAATTGCGGGAGATTTTCCGCCACTGCCTCGGCTTTGAGGCGCACACGGCAGACGCCTTTGCCGACTATGTTCAGCGAGGGCAGATTGAGACGACGTTTCCGTTCAACGACTATTTTATTCAGCCCCCCGCCCTGCCGACCTTGTCGCTGACAGGGGCGGTCCTGACCGGTTTGGCCGCCATGTTTGTCGCCGTCGTGCTGTGCCAGCTTGTCTTGCACAATTGGCTAGTCGCTACCGTTTTGGGCCTCATCCTTGGCGGCGCTTTTGGCGCATGGAATGCCATCCGCGAGATTATGGTTGCCGGTGCAAAGCCCTTTCCCATCGCCCCAAATTCAGACCTGCCCTCCGTGCTCAAAGCCTTGGCGGTGCGCCAGCAATTTAGCGCCTTTGTCGCCAAGCATCAGACCGACGACCCCGCCGCGCTTTATCAGGCCTTTGGCACATTCTTGTCTGAAAGCCTGCCTGACGTGCTCGATCAGGAGACCCAATCGCCCGGTGTCGTGGCCTATTCAGGGGACAGAAAATGACCCGCACACTCGACCGCGCCGATATTCAAGGCAATATCTTGTCGGCCTATGGAAAGCTCGGCTTTCCGAAAGGGCGATCCCTGGTTTTGACCGTCAGCAAGGCTGATGCAGGCCGAGCTTTTGTTCGCGCTGTGTCGGCAAGAGTGACGACGGCGCTGCTTTGGTCATCGGCACGCAGACCGACGCCGAAGGGGTTGACGCTGCAAGACCGACCCAAGGTTGCGGTCAATATCGCCTTCACATTCTCAGGCCTCGTCGCGCTTGGCGTGCCGACGCGCACGCTCAGCCAGCTTCCGGCAGAATTTATCGATGGCATGGCGGCGCGGGCAGCAATTGTCGGCGATGTTGGGCCAAACCGACCTGAGACCTGGGATGCCGTGTGGCGCTATAGCAGCGGCGCGCTGGCGGAGCGGGCCCATATTCTGATCACGCTCAATGTCCAGATGCAGAGCGACGGAACCCCTGTCCCAGAATTGCAGGCGGCGACCGACTGGGTGCTTGGCCTCTGTGCCGCATCCGAGGGCGGGGTGGCGTTACGCGCCGGTCACGGAGTGGCCAATGCTCCGTGGCAAGAGATGTCGGCGATTATGGACAGGTCCGATCCCAGTGCGCCAAAACCGTCGCCCACCGAGCATTTTGGCTTTGTCGATGGGCTGGGCGACCCGGTGTTCGAGGGCCAGTATCCGCCCGAAGAGGAACCGGCGAAGGTGCGCGGCAATGGCGCCTATACCCCTGAAGCCACTTGGCGGCCCTTGGCGACGGGGGAGTTCCTGCTTGGCTATCCCGATGAAGCCCAAGAAATCGCGGGCGCTCCTGTACCCAACGCCTTCAGCCGCAATGGCTCCTATTTCGCGTATCGAAAGCTGCACCAAAACGTTGCTGCCTTTGAGGGGGCCTTGGCCGAACATGCGCAGGTCTTTCAGCAGGTCGCAGGTCTTGCCGATCTTGATGCGGCGAAAGCGACCCTGCGGGCCAAGATGGTCGGGCGGTGGGACGACGGCACGCCTTTGATGGCGGCACCGACCTATGCAGCGTGGCAGGCGCGGCGCGGAACGGCGGGGCGACCTAACGATATTTTTGACTTTACCTATGTGCGCGACCCTGAAGGGGTGGCCTGTCCGGCGACATCGCACATTCGCCGGGTCAATACCCGCGACAGCCTCGACCCCCTTTTTCCGGCCAAGGGGTCGGCGAGCACCTTGAACAATCGAAGGCGCATTTTGCGACGCGGGCTTCCTTACGGCGATCCGGCCGCATCCGAGCGCGGCATCATCATGATGAACTATTGCGCCAGTTTGGGCCGACAATTTGAATTCGTGCAGCAGCAATGGCTGAATTACGGGCTCGATTCCAATAGCGGCAACGACACCTGCCCCTTGGTGGGTTTGCATGGCGCTGGCGCGAAATTCGTTATTCCGAGCGATCCGGCAAGCGGTCGCCCGCCCTATATTATGGACCGGCTGCCCCAATTCGTCGAAACGCGCGGCGGAGACTATTTTTTCGCCCCAAGCCTGACGGCGCTGCGCATGATCGGCGACGGCGTCATCGATCCGACCTAATGAAACCTTGGCGGACCCTCGCCACATCGGGGAAAAAGCGATGATGCTACTCGCCAATCTTTGGAGCCGTTTGGTCACTCTGGCGCGACTGCTCAGCGCCGGGCTTTGGGCGGTGGCGAGCTTGAGCATCGGTGTGGCAGGCGCGGTTTTCGCCGGGCGCGGCGGTGCAGGCGTCAAGGCCTTCCTGTTGCAATCGGCCTCACAACGCAAGGTTTTCGCCGCTCTGCGCCTCCTGGCGCCTAATCTCAACCTGAGCCAAGTGTTGATCAAGTGCTATGACAATACCGGAACAGTCATTGTCTCGCGGGGCGTCGACGTCCGCGAGGTGCTGGATCGCCAAGCTGATTTTGAAGTGGTTTATGGGCCACGCATGCGCGCCATTACCGGCGAGGCGAATTTCTTCCTCGGCATGCAAGACGGGGCCGACTATCGTCACGATACCTCTTTGATGCAACTCGCCATGCGTCGATCCGATGTTGAGACATGTGTGGCGCCGCTTGTCCGCCAAACGGCTGCGCGCTTGGTGGCGGCGAAGCCCGACCGGCTTGACCTGCCAAAGGAACTGACCCGCCTCGCCCCCGCCGCCATTGTCACAACCTATTTTGGCATCGACACCATGGAGACAGCCGACCTGATCTCCTGGGCGAGCGAGATGTTCTGGTACCTCTTCCTCGATCTCGACGCCGAGAGCGCCTTGGATCAGCGGGCCTTGGCGGCGGCGAAGGCCTGCCGCCTGGGTATCGACACGGCCATCGCCAATCGCAAGCGTTCGGGCGCGTATGGGGATGATGTGCTGGGCCGATGCCTGACCCTCCAGGCGGCAACTCCCGAATTCGACGATCTCGCCATCCGCAACAATCTGATCGGCCTGGTTATTGGCGCTATTCCCACCCTGTCCAAAGCCGCCTGCCAGGCGCTTGACTATCTGCTCGATTACCCAGACCTCTTGGCCAAGGCGCAAGCCGCAGCGCGGCAGGGGGATGAAGCCACAGTTGGACGTTATCTGCTCGAAGCGCTGCGGTTCAATCCGGTCAACCCGGTGATCTACCGGCGGGCGGTGCGCGATTGCGTCATTGCGCGGTCAACCCTGCGCGCATGCACCATTCCTGCGGGCAGGATGGTGCTGGCCTCCAACCTATCGGCGATGTTCGACCCCGGTTTTACTGAACAGAGCGATCGCTTTTGGCCTGAACGTCCTTTCGGCGAATACATGTTGTGGGGCTATGGGCTGCACACCTGCTTTGGAGCCGAGATCAATCGGGCGGCCTTGCCTGCCATGCTGACGCCCGTCCTGGCACAGCAAAACCTACGTCGTGCAGAAGGCGCCTTGGGCAGGCTTCGCTTGGACGAAATGAATTTTCCAGTCGAATTCGGGGTCACCTATAGTCGATAGGCGCTGTCCGTCGATTTTATAGTTAATTTATATTGCTAACCAGAATTCACCTTCCTTGTAAGAGAAGTATTTATCCAAACAGGGCATTCTATTTTAAGAAAGCTGTCCAGCGCGAATTGATTTGAGGCGATCTCGAAGTGTTGAGATTTTCCCATAAGCGAGGCCCTTTACCGTGGCTTCGGCGCCTTGGGCCGGACGTGCGCGGCGCGACCGCCGTGGAATTTGCGCTCGTGTCGGTTCCGCTGTTCGCCATTGTCCTGTGCGCGCTGCAAACGGCATTGATCTTTTTTTTCGAACAATCCTTGCAGACCGCCACCACCTTGGCTTCACGCCAGCTTATGGTCGGTTCAGCCCAGACCTCAGGCCTGACAGCCGACGGATTCAAAAGCGCGGTTTGCGCCAAGGTGCCCGGTGTCTTTAGCTGTAGCGGCCTGATGGTTGATGTGCAGTCGGCAAAAACCTACGGCGCGCTGAATGTCGCGCCGATCACGATTACCTATAACCCCGATGGCTCGGTCGCTAACGGCTTCAGCTACGCCCCTGGGGCCGCTGGCGACGTCGTGATTGTTCGCGTCTATTATAATTGGCCGGTTTTCGGCGACATCTTAGGCAATGCCTTGGCCAATCAACCTGGCGGCAATCACCTGATGGCGGGCGTGGCGGTCATCAAGAATGAGCCCTTTTCATGAGGACGGCGACGCGGATCATTTTGCGTGGGCTTGGCGATGAAAAGGGCATTGCCGCCCTAGAATTTGCGATGATTTTCCCCATTCTGATGGGACTTTATCTTGGCATTGTCGCGACATCTCAAGCGCTTGGCACCTATCGTAAGCTCACCGACGCAACCGTTGAAGCGGCCAATGTCGCTTCACAATATGCCGCCATGCAACCGGGCGACCCGGCCCTCATTCTTGGTGCTGCATCGCAAATCATGACCCCGATCTCGACGGCGCCGTTTGGCGGAGTGATGAGCTTGGTCACGACGAACGCTGCCAAAACTGCCAAGGTGACCTGGAGTTGCGCCTATAATGGTGCAACACCGCTGGCGCAAAACGCCACCTTCCCCTTGCCTGCCAATATGGCCCAGGCCAATACGGCCTATCTTGTTGTCCAGACGGCCTATGCCTTTTCCCCAAGCTTTGGCGCGGCCCAGTTTCCGGCCACCACTATGTCGGATCAGGCAATTATTCTGCCGCGCCTGTCGACGACGGTACCTTTGAGCGGCGGCTGCTAATCAGTCCGTTTCCGGCCCGCCAGACCTAGGCCACCTTGGCCGCGGGATGGGGCGTGCCCGTGCAATGATGGATGATGGAGAACAGCGCCTCCGGCTCGATCGGTTTGGTCAAAAAGTCAGTCGCCCCGGCCTCAAGCCACAATTCCCGCTCGTCATCGAAAGCGCAGGCGGTCACCGCGACAATCGGGGTTCGGCGATTGGGGCCCGACTTGCCAAGAATTTGTCGGGTCGCTTCCAGTCCGGACAGAATGGGCATCTGCATATCCATCAGGATCAGATCAAAGGCCTGGGTTTCGGCGGCCCGCACGGCTTCGGCGCCATTTTCCACCAGAGTAAGATTAAGACCGAGGGGCGCGAGCAATTTTGTCAAAATTTGTCGATTAACCGGGTGGTCCTCGGCGATCAGCACGCGCAAGGCATCCGCCCGAGGGTTGAAGGGGTCTAGAGCGGCATCTTGGCTCGCTGTGAAATGCGTCCCGACGGCGTCAACCCGCTCAAGCCTTAGTCGGAAGGTTGACCCCCGTCCGGGTGCGCTCTCCACCGTCACGTCCCCCCCCAACAGGGACGCAAGCTTTCGACAAATGGCCAGACCAAGGCCTGTCCCGCCAAAGCGTCGTGCAATGCTCCCATCACCCTGTTCGAACGGCTCGAATATGCGCGAAAGCATCTCAGGTGCCATGCCGGGCCCCGTGTCGGATACCTCGAAATGCAGATGGCTCGGGCTTGCGGTCACGCAGACCGTCACTCCGCCGCGCCTTGTGAATTTTACCGCATTCGCCACGAGGTTGGTCAAGATTTGCGTCACTTTGGTGCTGTCCAGCATGGCGCGGTCGGGAACCTCCGCATCGATAACGACGTCGAGAAATAGCCCCTGCTCTAGGGCCTTGGGTTGCCAGATTGAGACAACGCGATTGACCAAATCTCGGACGTCGACGTCGGTGCATTCGCGATGCATGCGGCCGGCCTCGATCTTCGACAGGTCGAGGACGCTGTTCAGCAAATCGAGCAAAACCCGAGCGCCATTCAGCAATATCCCAACATTTTCGCGTTGCTCCGCATCGAGCTCTGATCGTCCCAGCAAATGGGCCGCCGAGGTCACCGCATTGAGGGGCGTGCGAATCTCATGGCTGATCGAGGCCAAAAATTCCGATTTACTGCGGTTCGCGTCTTCAGCCGCGCGCCGACGGGTTTCGGCCAAGAGCGTTGTGTCTTGGAGGCGTTGGGTGGTTCGCATGGTATGGGAGACGCCGCTGACCAAGTGGGCCATATAAAAAATGCCAGAAATCCAAATGATCGCTGTTGGCAATATGTTCGCCTGGGTAAACCCATGAGTCGACGAGAGCGGAATATAAAACAATACGCCGCATTGAAGCGTCAAGTTCAATATTAAGGCGCGTTTTAACATGAATTGGCCGAGGCAAGTGTTTAGTAAGGCTCCGCAAATCACAAAAATTGAAAAGTTATGCCCATTCGAACCTGAATTCCACAATAAAACTGCAATTGAAACATAAATTACGGAATTTATTCCGGTTATTAAATAAAGTGCCGCGACACTTGCAGGACTTTTCAGGTCTAATTTTCGATTGCGGAAGAAAAAATATTCGAGGCTCTGAAATATTACGACCAAAATTAACCAGTAATATGGAAAATTAGATTTAGAAATGAGTATGGAAAATAGAAATATTACGATGCTGGCAAGCATTCGCGTCGGATATTGTTGAGATCTGGCGCGAACAAAGCCGCTATATTTTTCCGGGTCTGTCATTCTGAATCCCTGGCCTTGTGCGTTGGGAACCGGCCGGCTTCAAAGTGTTTCGGATGGGTTTTGAGTCTGAGGCGGCAAGCCTAGTCGAATATAACGTCATTGAAAGACTGAATTTTTGAAAAGCAGTTTTGTGGACGAGCGGTGGCGGCGCGAGCGGACGGTTTCGAATGCTTCGGCTTATGGCCTGTCGTCAAATTTCACCTGTGAACGGCCTCGATTTTTGACTATGCCTCACCTTCGCAAATCCCGGCGGCCGTCCCGGTGCGGGGCGATGTGCTGGCTTTCCGCGCCGGTGCGTGCTGGATCGTCGGGATTCCGATATTGGTCAGCATGAGCCGAGGGAAATGCCCCCTAACCCCCGCTCCCCCCGGCGAAGGTCGGGGTCCAGGGACGGGCCCGCCGAGGTTTGCAGATGACCCCCTGGATACCGGCCTGCGCCGGTATGAGCGGATTTAATTGAACACACACAAAAACACCCCACCCCCCCGCGCAGGCCGGGGACCAGGGACGTTCCCTCCGAG
>CAIMFV010000039.1 GCA_903840435.1 uncultured Caulobacterales bacterium | reverse complement strand
TGCAGAATGAATGATGTCGACCCGCAGGCTTGGCTAACGCAAACGCTCGAGCGCCTCGCAAACGGCTGGCCGCTCTCCAAGCTCGAAGACCTCATGCCGTGGAATTTTAACGCCAACGGGGTCAGCTAATCGCTTACGTCATTCCTCCACATCGCTTCGGAGAGCGGAAACCGGGAACAGTGATCCACATCGAGGCTGTAGAAACGCCCGACCGACAACTGCGCCAGAAACTAACGCTGCCGAGGAAAACACACTTGGCGAAGACGTCGACGGCCCAGACGGGCAAAGACACAACCACGACAGCACGCGACCTCGTGCCTCGGGAAGACGCAAACCCAGCAAAAACGCCCTCTGAAGGCACAAGTCCCACGACAACAATAGACGCTACCGACCGCGACCCGAGCATAGGGGATGGAAGAGGCCTCCGGAAAGCCCTGCGCAGCTTAATGGGTTGCGCCGCCGCAACGACCTTGAACCTCACTCCAGAGGAAAAGGCGAAATGTCGAGACGCCTTGGCGACTGCTGGCTTGACCGCGCCTTCGATCGACAAGATCCCTGAAGAAAAGCGCGTCGAATACGACCTGGAATCGGCGCACCAAGCCGCCTTGCATTTCTATCAAACACCCACGGCCAGCGGAACCGCCGGCCGCCTCGCGCCAGGCGCGATACCCGGCAATCCCCCAGCGGTTTTTTGCAGTTTAGGAGGGGCGCCACGGGGAGTTCATCTCACAACAAAGTTTGGGAAATTTACCTGCGGTATTATTTTGCCTAATGAAATACGCAAATAAGCCTATTTGCGTATTATTGGACAATAACGCAACGACAAGCGCGCTCTGATTGCATAGCTTTATTTTGTATGATTCATGCACCCCTGATATGTTGCTTAACGCTTGATAAGCGCTGAAAGACATGCAAGCGTCGAACGCCTGCGCGTTACTCAAGGTTGGCAGGCTCACTCACAAGTGCCACTGAAGGAGCACACCATGCAACGAAACGTCACCGGAAAAACGACATCGATTATCGTCGGTGGCAAAACCCGACGGGTTTTGGTCAGGTCGCTAGACCTCGCGCGGGTGACCTCGGGAGTATCTGCCCATACCTATACCGACAATGAAATCGGTTGGTCCAAGGCGACCGCCTAACAACCGGTTCGTCCCTCCACGCCAAGAACGGTCACATCCACCTCGCTGGCCAGGAAGGGCGCGGAGGGATTGAGGTCAAATGGAAACCCAGTACACGCAAATCCTTACAACCCGCCCGAGATCGCGCGCGCTACGGGCGTTTGAAAGGGGCGACCAGACCCTCATATTCGACGTGGCAACGTCTCAAATGTTAGTCGTTGACCTTCCATTGTCGGATCTCTCGAGCGCTGACGATCAGGACAAATTATTTCCAAACCACCACAAACTTTTGAAAGATGACAATGGCTTGACCGAGGCGTGGCCCTCCCACGAGGTTCGCCCTCAGCGAGAAAGTCGAGACATCTTAATCGTCAAACTCACAAGCGCATGTCCTTTAAGGTGCGGGTACTGCTACGATTATGAGGAGACATCGACCAAATCACTCTCCGTCGACCAGGTGGTTTCCGCCGCCGTCCAACTCTTGCGCCATACCAATCGTGGTCTGACCCTCCTCTTCCACGGGGGGGAACCGCTCTTAGAAATCCGTAAGATCGACGAAATCTGCGAGCGCGTAACGCGGTCCGCAAGCGCCTCGGGAGCCTCCATCCGATACCTACTGCAAACTAGCGGAATTATTCTGAACCAAAAAATCGTTGATGTTCTAACGCAGCACGACATTCGGATTGGACTGTCGATGGACGGCCCGCCTGAGATCAATGACAAGATCAGGGTCCTAACACGCGGACGCCCTTCGACAAGCACGATCTGGGACCAGTGGCGGCCCCATGCCTATGCACTCGCGCCGCGTACGGCCATTCTGACGACGGTGACGGCATTTAACGTAGACGCGCTTCCCGACATTGTCGCCTATTTCCGCGCACTCGGTTTTCGAAGCATCGACTTTAGCCTCTTTCACCAACAAGGCCGAGGCGACGGGGCGAGCGAATACGACTTCTCCGCCAACGCCTTTTGCAAGGCCATGATCGAAATCACCGAACGCGCCTCGCGGGGACAATACGGAAATTTTCGTGTTTCCTATCTGATCACTTTGATTGGCAAGTTGATCTTTCCCGAGGCCAAACAACACTGCCGGCCAAACGCAGGCCCATGCGGCGCAGCGAACGGGGTGACCAATCTTCAGTCAAACGGCGTCATTACGGGCTGTGATCTCTTGCGCGGGCAACAATATGAACTCGGTCACATCGACGACAACCCAATCGCCGCTGCCCTAACCTCTCCCAACGCCCAGTTGACCCGAAAGCGCTTCGACACCCTAGATCGCTGCCACAGCTGCACATGGAAGGGTCCCTGCGGTGGAACCTGCGGCGGATCGGCCCCCTCACCGAATGAACTTGGCGAGCGCGAGTGTGAGATCATGGCCAAGACGTTCGAATATCTCGCCTGGAAACTCCATGACGATCCGGGTCTGTTAGACTATTTCGAAAAAGCGACGTCGCGAGGCGTCCATGTTTAATATTCCCGAGGGGATCGGAGGTCTGGCTGCAAACCGCCTCGCCAAAACGCAATGGTCAAGGGCCCCGAAGGTCTCCGAGACGGTCGGCGGCGCGCTTTTCGCCATCGACTTCGACCGGGTTCGGTCGACATCTCCGAAGATCATCGAAACCGCGCTGAAGGTGGACACCCGCGAGGCGGGACGGATCGCGCGCGCGGCGACGATTTCAACCGTGCGCTCCTATCTAGATGCCCTCCACTACGCCACCGCAACTACGGGGGAGCTCGAAATTGCGCTCGAGCGCACGCCCGCGCCAAGCGGAATCGAACACGTCATGTTCTCCCTCGAACCGGGTCGCGGCGCGATGTTGTTTTCCGCGCAGTTCCTCCATTTCTTGTGGCCCGTACTGTCTGTCCTGAACGCAAAGCAGGCTCACAAATTCGACGTGGCCATCCTCATGAGACCTACCGAAACGGGGCGGGCCTTCATGGCCAAAATCTCAACTCTCGGCCCCTCCCCGGTGCGCGTGATTGATATCGACACGCCAAACGCCATCCTCGACATGATGACCACGCTTCGAAGAAACGGCGTGCTCATTTGCTTCTGCGATTTCTGCTACGAAGACTTCTCAGTTCTCCTATCAGACCTTTTCGGCGCACCAGCCATAACCGCAGCTGGCCTACCTACAATTCTCGCAAAAATGGGAACGCCCTTCCTTCCCTTTTCGAGCCGTTTCGAAAACGGCATCCCTACAACACGCCTCTATACCCAATGCCCGGCGCCCCACGACGGCGACACCGACGACAAATCGCAGTTCATCGCCGACCAAATGAATACCTCTATTGAACATCTCGTCCGCGAGAGGCCGGAAGATTGGCTTTACTGGCGCGGGCTAGGAACGCGATGGGCAACCGCCAATGCCCTGATCAACGCCTCGGAGATAGACGGGTGAGCAGCCGCCAGGACCTCGGCATCGTCGACGTCACAGGCGAAATTACCTACGCGTCCGCCATGGATCTAATCAATCTCATTACGTCCTGGTATCGACCGACAAAGTCGATGGCGCTGATCGTTCGGCTAAATTCACCAGGCGGTTCTATCGTGGCGTCGCAACAGCTATGCGAATATTTGCAAGTCCTCCAAGCGAACGGCTTGAAAATCGTAGTCGTTTGCGGCGATGTAGTTGAATCTGCCGCCCTCTATCTGGCGGTCGTCGCCGACAAACTGATCGCTTCACCAAGCACAATACTTGGCGCCGTTGGCGGGATAATAACGCGGCGCGAACTCGAAATCGCCCCAGTGCTCGGACAGTGGCGGGTTGACACCATCACCAGCGGACCGCTCAAGGACAGCCGATCAAATCACGCGCTAGAAAATGCCGAGGGCCGACAGATGATGCAGGAGATCGTCGAGGACATCTCCGAAGTTTTCTGCACCTGGTTGGCCGCGCACCGACCTCTCACACCGACCACACTCAAGATGCTCCGAACGGGTCGGAGCTTTACAGCCAACAAGGCCCTGGCCCTTGGCCTTGTCGATAGTTTAGGCGGATACACAGCCGGGCTACTGACAGCCTCTGACCTCTGCAACCAATCAAATTTCACACGCACCTTCCTCATAAACCAAACAGCCAAACCCCTAAAGGACAAGGCCTGGAACTGGGTGTTAAACATCCTCGTCAAGGGACTTCTCGGATGACCATGATCAGCTTTCTTCGAATGGGCGGGCCCGCTCTCGTCATTAGTGCAGCCCTTTTGATGATGAGGGACGCGACAGCGCAAACAGCTCAATCGCCAATGGCAACAGACGTCCAAGAAATCGTAGTCGAAGGAATGAAGGATCCCGATCTCATCCACTACGCATCGATGCGACGCGCTTTGACCGCATTCCAGACGGTTGACCCCGGACCGCGCGTTCACATGGTGTTACGAATTGTCGCAAAGCGACGTGGTCTAGACCCCTCAAAAATCCATGTCGCCCTAAGGGGTTCGGACGGTTTTAACCGAAACCTGACCACCTTCCCCGGTGGGCGGATCGATGTTCCTCTCGATCCTGAGGCGCTCCAAGCGAAGCCGGACTTCGTCATCTACGCGAAGCCGGGAGACATTCGAACTGAAATCAATGTCGTGATTGACACTAAGACATCGCCGACGAACTACAGGACGCTGATGGACGACATGAAAAAAGCCAATGATGGCGAAAGGGTCCTGATGAGCCCCATGCAGCGGCTAGAGTTTCCTCAATCCAACGCGCTAGCCATCCACTATTTTGGAGACGGACAACTTGAAATTCAGACACGCGCAAGGGGTGTCATCACCCTGAAACCCGACAATAAGCACAATATCACATTGCCGCGCGATCCGACCCTCTACGAAGAAAATCCAACGGTGACGATTACTGGCGACGCGCCGTTCGCAATGGTCACGACCGTCCGAAATCCACACATCTCGGGAAATACCTAAGCGAAAGACACCATCCGAAGGTTGGGAAACCTGACCCGCGCCTCGAATTGCTGCATGGCCACAGCTGGCTAGGTCCGAAGCCTAATGAGAGGTCCATTGACGTCATTCCCTCTATGGCGTTCGAGTGGTATCATCACCTGCTGGCCGGCCGCTGCATTGCGTCCCACTGGTTTTTGAGCGCGATGGGATTCGAAGGGTAATCGGAGGCGCGGGCGTCGTGACGAGTATGAATGAACCGACCTAGTGGCCGCCGCTCTTGCCGCGCAGAGCAAAGATACCCAAGCCTCCGACAATGACCGACAAGATGAAGGCCGGACCCGCGCCCATGGGCGTGCAGGTCCACACCACCGTCAAGATCAAAAAGACGGCGAGTGCCAAGCTGCCCCATTTGATCAGGCCGTTGACGGCCGCATAGGTCGAGGCCTGCTCGTGAATGTCCATTTCGCCCTTGTGGTGAGCGTGGGAGGAATGTTCGGACAAAACGGGTCTCCTAGGACTTCAAATGGGCGTTGCAGGCCTGAAGGGCGTTCAGAGCCGTCGATTGCAGATAATAGCCAGGAAAGCGCGCCGCTCAAGACCCCGTGGCGTCGTCTGGCGATGAGATGGCGTGAAAACCGCTTGGCGGTTGACGGCGGCGCTCGATATGGAGCGTCAGGTTCCTTTCGTAAAGCGATCCCATGAGATTGACGCGCCCCTCCGGTTCCAGGTCACAGCCTGATGTGCGACGCCGCGACTTTGCGATTATTTTCGTCGTGTTGATGTCGGTCGCTGCCGGAAATTCCGGGCTGCAGTCCGTGCTTCCGGCTATTGGCCGCGAAATTCACATTCCCGACCCGCTGGTCGCGGGCATTTTTTCGCTGTCGGCCTTGCTCTGGACCCTGTCGGCGCCGGTCTGGGCGCGGCTGTCGGACCAGTATGGTCGCAAGCCCATGATCTTGATCGGGCTTGGCGGGTTTGTTGTCTCGATGACAGGCTGTGCCTTTGTCGTGCTGGCGGGCTTGCGGCATCTGATCGGTCCGATGGTGGTGTTTGCAGGCTTCGCCAGCTTGCGGGCCATATTTGGGCTGATCGGGTCGGCCTCTAACCCCGCAGGCCAGGCCTATGTCGCCGAGCGCACCAATGCCTCTGAGCGGACCGATGCGCTGGCCACCTTGGCGGGCGCTTTTGGCGTTGGCACGGTTTTAGGGCCCGCCATTGCGCCGTTTTTTGTTCTGCCCTTTGTCAGTTTTTCGGGCCCGATGTTTGGGTTCGCCGGCGCGGCGCTCGTTTGCCTCTTCCTCGTGGTGCAAGGCCTGCCGCCAGAAAGGGGCCGTCCCGCTCTGAGCTTCGGGCGAGGCGTCCCCCTGTCGCGCCGGGGTTGGCGCAAAGCCAGTACCTCCCGTTCCATTTGGCTCGACCCGCGTGTGAGCCCATTTCTGCTCTATGGCTTTCTGGTCGGGTCGGCTCAGGCGGTGAACGGCTACACCTTGGGGTTTCTGGTCATTGATAAGGTGAAGATGAGCCCGGCGCTGGCGCAAAACTTCATCCAGGTGGCCATGATGGCGGGCGCAGTGGCGGGTCTGATGGCCCAATGGGGCTTAATCCGCATCTTCCGCATGAAGCCGAACCATTTGTTGCTCTGGGGGGCAGGCCTCGCCGCGTTCGGCAATTTGTTGATTGTCTTGGCGCCCACCTATGGCGCCATGGTCAGCGCCTATGCCTTGATCAATATTGGCTATGGCTTTGCCCGTCCCGGCTTTTCAGCGGGCGCGTCCTTAGGCGCTTCAACCGCGGAACAGGGCAAGGTTGCCGGCGCCGTCACCGCCGTCAATGGCTCCTGCGTCATCATCACGCCCATTCTCGGGGTCTGGCTATATGATCACGTCCATGACGCCCCCTTTCTGATTAATACCCTGGTGCTGGGGCTGATGGCAGGCTTCGTGGTGTGGAACGCCACCTTGCGCGCCTCTGGCGAGGTTCGGGAGGCGCCATTGAACGAAGCGGAGGAGGCGGCGCTTGAGAATGTCGCCAATGTCAATCAGGTCGGCATGGGAGAGAGCCCCAATGTGAGCCTGCAGGCGCGCACGCGCCACGGCCCGGTCGACCAGTTCCGACGGCGATGGCGGCGCCTTAAGCTGTTGGAAGCCCGGCGTCGGAGAGCGCGGCTTCGCTCCTAAGCCGCTCGATCAAGTCACGGGTGAGATAGCCGTCGGCGGGCAGTCCGCGCGCCTTTTGCCAAGCCTTGGCGGCGCGGCGGGTGGCAAGGCCGATCACCCCGTCAATCAGCCCGGTTTCAAAGCCGAGCACGGTCAGCGCCCGTTGCGCGTCGATCCGGTCTTTCAAGCTCAAGGGCGGGTCCTTGGGCCAGGGCGCTCTTACACCCGGTCGGCCGGCCAGGGCGTCAGCCAAGAGGCCAACCGCCAGCGCATAGGCGGTGGAATTGTTGTAGGCGCGCAAGGCCTGATGATTGGGAAAGGCGAAAAAGGCTGGACCGCGCCAGCCGCTCGGGGCCAATAGCTGCACAGGCTCGCCCACATCGCTGAGCGCCACCGGCCGCGACGTCGCCAAGCGCAGCCCCCGCGCCAGCCAGGCCTCGAGGCTATGGCTGTCGGAATCTGCCTCGGAGAAATCAAAATTCGCGGGCAAATCAGCCTCGCGCGCCCAGCTGCCGCCCGGTCGCCAATGACCCTTGCGCTTGAGAAAATTGGCCGTCGAGGCCAGCGCGTCTTCGCGCGAGCCCCAGATGTCGCACCGTCCATCACCGTCGCCATCCACGCCATAGGCCAGATAGTCAGACGGCAGAAATTGGGTCTGACCCATGGCTCCGGCCCACGACCCCTTCAGATGGGTCCGCGAGGCAAGACCGCGATCTAAAATGGTCAGGGCAGAAATCAATTCCTGCTCGGCCAGCTCAAGCCTGCGTCCCGAAACCGCTAAGGTCGCCAAGGCCGAAATGACATCATGATCGCCGGTCGTGCGACCATATCCGCTCTCAATCCCCCAAACGGCCACAAGGATCTCAGCCGCCACGCCGGTTTCGCGCGCCAAATGCTTTAGAAACGGGACAAGGCCTTGGGTCACCTCGCGGTAGAGACCAGGTGAGGCCCCGTCGACCACACGGCTCACATAGTCGCCGATGGGCTTGGTGAATTCGGGCTGGTTTTGGTCCCGTTGCAGCACGGCCTGATCGATGACAAGGTCTTGAAAGGCATGGTCGAAAGTCGCCGCGCTCACCCCTGCGGCCAGCGCCTTGGGTCGAAAGCTCGTGAGCCACGGCCCGATGCGCGCTGTTATGGCAGCCATTTGGGCTTGCGGCGTCAGGTCTGGCGCTTGCGACACAGGGCCGCCTGCGCCGCCAGGGGTGGTCGCGAAGCCCGCTGTCGCCAGAAGAAAAAACCGCCGATCCATCACAGCTTGTCTCTCTCGCTTTCCGTGCGATTTGGCAACGCACAAGCGCGCGAGGGCGCCCTATCTTGTGGGTGATCCGACCAGGGCAAGGCCCCAAGGCGCCAACCTGACCCACCGACCGCTTATCCGACCACCACGCCTGAGGTCATAAGCTTGGCCGGGTCTTGCAAGGGCAAACGACGCGGGATGGTCGGAAAGATTGACTGCCACTTGCATCCATTCGGACCCCATGCGCCGAACATAACACAGCACCGGGCCGGGGTCGCGACAGCGGAGTTTCAGCTCACCCTGCGCCAGCTCTGGGCGGCGGGTCCGAAGCGTGGTCAGCCAACGATAGAAGGATAAGAGAGACTGGGGCGCGGCCTCCTCCTCCTCAACCGAAACCCCGTCGCCGGAGCGATTGGCGCGCTGCGTCCACCAAGGTTGGTCGCCCTGATACCAAATGGCCGAGCCCTGTGCCTCGAGGTCCGAGCGCCAGCGAAACGCTTCGCGAAGCGGGATCTGGGCGCCATCCGAGCCTTTGCCGTGCAACTCCACGCCGCGCATGCCGAGCTCTTGGCCATAATAGATGATCGGGTCGTTTCCCAAGGTCAGATCGAGCGCCGCTCCGATAACAAGTTTCCGGGGATCGGAGCCAACCCGCGAGGCGAAGCGGTCAACATCATGATTTTCGAGAAAGGTGAGTTGGCGCTTTCCCTTTGGCGTCGCCGCCTGGGTGGTTTTGATCGCCTGGACGATGGCAGCCTTATCCAGACGCACAAGCGCCGCGCGCAACGGAAAGGCAAAGACGGCGTCCGCTCCACCTTGGGTGAGGAATTGCCGACCATCGCCCCAGTCCCACTGCTCACCGATAAATTCCAGGTCTGGATGTGTGTGCTTGAGCGCTGAGATGGTCGGGGCCCAAAACTTCGACAGCAGTCCGGTCACGCGGTGTTTTCCGTCGAGATCGTCCATCATGTGATCGATACGAAACCCGTCTACCCCCTCCACCACACCGCCCTCACCGCGCGGATCGACTCGCCGCTGCAACATGGCGAGGAAGGCCGCCCGCACCTCTGCCCGATTGAGATTGACCATGGCAATACCGACGCTGCGCCCATCATGGGTGGTGTAGCGCGGGCGATTTAAAAACGGCTCCGGGTTGGTCTGGGACTGGGGCGAATTCCACAGCACAAATTGCCCTTCGGGCTTGCCGGGCGCGCCTTCCTGATCGCGCCACCAGGGGTGGCCTTCTGCGACATACTGAAATTCCTCGTCCAGTATGACCTTCATCCCCCGCCGATGGGCGGCCCGCAGGAAGAGGTCCCAGCCCTCCGCACCGCCATAGGCCGGATCGACCCCGTCAAAATCGGTGGCGAAATAGTTGTGGTAAAACGGCGAGGTCTGCACAGGCGTCAGCAAGACGTGGGTGACGTGCAACTGCGACAAATAATCGAGATGGGCGGCAAGGCCTGGCAGATCGCCAATTCGATCGCCGTTTGAATCGGCAAAACTGCGGACAAAGACATGATAATAGAGCCGAGGCCCCTCCGCCGCTTGGGAAGCGGTGGCGCAGACGAGCCCGAGCCCAAGCCAGAGGCTTAAATTTCGCAGCCACCCCAAAAGGCCCCGCATCACTTGGCTCCCGGATAGCGGAACACCAGGACGCCGCCCTGCATCAGCGCTTGGTAGGTGAGCCCCACTGGCTCAAGCCTTTGGCCGTTGAGCGTTACGGCAGCCACGGCGTGGGCGTCGTCAAGACGACCTTGCCTGAGAATCGTCAGTGACCGGCCGCCACTGAGCCTTAATCGGGCGCGTCGAACCTGTGGCGCGCCGAGCGTAAAGGTCCCGCTGGCAGGCTGGGTCGGATAGATGCCGAGCGTTGATAAGACATACCACGCGCTCGTTTGACCGGCGTCGTCATTGCCGGTCAGCCCGTCCGGTCGATCTGAGTAGAAGGCCTGCACCACAGAATCGACAATCTGACGCGTGCGCCACGGACGGTCCGTCCAGGCATAGAGATAGGCGACATGATGGCTGGGCTCATTGCCATGGGCATACTGGCCAATCAGCCCTTCCTGACCGAGAAATTTAGCACCTGAGGCTGTCGGCGTGGAAAACAGCCGGTCTAGCCAGTCGCCCGCCGCCTTGGGGCCACCCAGGGCTTGGACAAAGCCTTCCGGATCAAAGAGGCCGATAGCGACCGTGTACTGCCAGGCATTGGCCTCGGTATAGTCGCCAGGATTATTCAGAGGCGAGGTGGCGATCGTCGGGTCAAAAGGTGTGCGCCAGACGCCGGTTGAGGACTTTCCCCGCATCATCTGGCTTTCGGCATCAAAGAGATTGCGCCAGCCCGCCGCCCGCCTGGCGAAGCGCGATTGGACCGTCTGATCGCCAAGTTGCGCCGCGACCCGCGCCACGGCGTCGTCGCCCCAAGCATATTCAATGGTTTTCGAGACCGACTCGCCTTCGACCTTGTCATAGGGAAGAAAGCCGTAGGTTTCGTAGTCGGACCATCCCTGTTGGGCGCCGCTGGGCGCAGTAGGTCGCGGGTCGCTGGCAGTTGCGACCATCGCCTTCAGGGCCGCTTGAGGCTCAAAACCGTGGAAGCCTGAACTTAGGAAATTTGCCAAGGCCACCAGGGCGGGATTGCCGATCATGCACCAATTTTCCCGTCCCCAGGCCGTCCAGATGGGTAGGTAGCCCATGGCTTTTTGATGCAGCAGCAAGGTTTGGGCGAGGCCATCAATGCGCTCGGGCACCAGCAAGGCGAGGAGCGGATAGGCGCCTCGCACATCATCCCAAAGCGACAAGGTGGAGTAGTAATGGCCACCGGGAGCGACGAGGATTTGGCCCGTCGGACCCCTGACGCGACCGTCAACATCGGCAATGTCGCTTGGATGCAGAAATGCGTGGTAAAGCGCGGTGTAGAAAATCCTTTTCTGGCGCAATCCAGCGTCAAGGCGGGCTCGCCCCAGCACCTCCTGCCACTGACGATCGGCCGAGCGCCGCGCCGCGTCGAAACTGACGCCGCCCTCCGCATCGAGATTATGGCGCGCGCCCGCGACGTCGACGGTTGAAAGGGCGATGCGCGCTTCCAAGACCGGGTGATCCTTGAGGATAAAGGTCAAGAGATAACGCGGCGCGACGTCTCCTGGCTTGCGTGGCAACAGCGTCGCCTTGGCGACCTTGTGGTCAAAGCGCAGCACAAAGGCCGTTTCGCGATCTACCCAGTTCTTGACCCGATAGCGGCCGCTGATCTCCCCCTTGGCTGCGTCCAGTTCTACCTCGGCGTCAACCGTTCTCGGGCCATTGAGAAAGTGGATGACGTGTTGCACATCGACGAGCACCTGAGAGCTCCCCAGCCGATCAAAGCGGTAGCGGTGGAAAGCAACCGTGCGGCTGGCGGTAAGTTCAACCCTCACCCCGAGCCCAGGGAGCGAGACCGCATAATATCCTGGCGCGGCGCGCTCTGAGGCCTTGTCATAGAGGCTCGAAAAATCGTTTGTTGCGGCGCTCCAAGGGCGCCCGTTGGCGGCTTGCAACAACACATCGCCAAGCTCGCCAATGCCTGCGCCCGAAATATGGGTGTTAGAAAAGCCGGTGATTTTTGGCGCGCGATATTGATAGCCGCTGGCATAGTCCCAGCCGGAATCGGCATTGTCTGGCCCTGGTGCGACCATGGCGAAGGGCGTCGCCGCGCCTGGGAAGGTGTGACCTGTGCCATCGGTGCCAATAAACGGGTCGACATAGCGCGTCACTGGGATGGGCGCGCCGGCGGCGGCACTTGGCTCTGCCAGACCAAAAAGCCCTAAGATCAGGGGGCCCAAAACTAGGGGGCCCCAAACCTGGGGTCCCAAGACGAGGCGGATTAGCCGGATCAGGATAGACCGCATCTTCGTCACTATTCCCTCAATCCATTCCCTGCTTAACCTTGATCCGCCACGAAAGCGGTTGGCAACGCCAAAAACTATCTTAAGCTTGTCCTATGAGCCATGGCGCGATTTGCGAGCCTATCGATATTGACCCGGCCGTCCTGGTCGATGCCCATCTCGTGCTTCAGGTCGACGCCGCCGAGGCGCCGGAGCGTTTTCCGCACTTCCATGATGCGGTTGAGCTGGTCTGGTTTCGTCGGGTGCGCGGCGAGGTGACGACTGAGGACGGGGTGTTTCGGCTCGCGCCCGGCGTCGCCATGCTCATCCCTTCCATGCGGCATCATGATTTCGCTATTGAGGCCGGACCCCAAGGCTGGATCTTGGCCCATCTTGATCCCTCGCTCTTGACCCTGCAATCCGCATCGCCGTTTCACCGGGGCGCCATGCCTTGCCTTGTCGCGCGCTTTGACGGGATCGGCCGAACCCGGATGGAGGGCCTGTTCGACTGGCTCCTCGAACGGTCGGCGCAAGGCGGTGAGGCGCGCGAGGCGGTCATTAGCCTGACAAGATTGATTGTGTTGGAGATCTGGCAAAACGCCACCGCCCCCGACCGCGACGCTGAGCTTGGCGAGGGACGGCTAGATCGTCTGCGCCCTGCCCTCGATCTCGTCGCCAAAGACCCCTCGGCGCCGATCAGCTTAGATGCGGCGGCGGCGGCCTGTCGCCTGTCCACGCCTTATTTCTCGCGGCGCTTTAAGTTTGTCTTTGAGATGAACTTCTCCGACTATGTGCGCGCCTATCGATTGAGACTGGCAGCGCAAAGGCTACTCGCCAGCGGGGCTCGGATCAGCGAGATTGCCTTCGACCTCGGCTTTGTCAGCCCAGCGCATTTCACCGCCGTGTTTCAAAAGCGATTTGGCAGCACGCCGCGTGACTATCGTGCGCGACGGCGAACGCCCGCACCAAGCCTGAGCGGACCGCAAGCTTAAGACAGTTTTCCCGAGATTTTCGACCAAAACTCCCCTGTCGCGCATTCGCCCGGCTATGCGACAACACGTCGATGGAAGATGTGCAAGAACAAGACCCCTTTCGCGCCGAGCGTCAAAAAAGCGGTGTGCTGGTCGCCGACTTTTCCGGCGAAGCCATCCCGATGATTTTGGGCTACAGAGCCGTGCGCGAGGCCGCCAAGGCTTGGCAAACCTACTCATCCGACGCGCCTTTTCGCGTGCCCATACCTTCCGAGGAAGGTGTGAGGTCGGTGCGCCAGCTTCCGATTGAGGCTGACCCGCCGCTGCACACGGCGTTTCGCGATCTGATCAAACCCTTTTTCGCAGCGCCGCAGCACCCTGACTACCAAGGCCGCATCCAAGCCTTGACGACGGAGATGATCGCTCAGGCCAAGGCCATGGACCGACTTGAGATTGTGCGGGATTTTGCCCTGCCGCTGCAGTCGCGGGCCCTGACCTATCTCCTGGGGGTGCCGGAGGAGGAGGCCCTGACCTGGATGGGTTGGGGCACACATGTTTTTCATGATGGCGACGACAGCCACGCTAAGGGATCGGGGCTTGAGGCCTATATTCGTGGCAGGCTCGACCGCGCGCGGAAGGACGGGGGCGACGACTTTTTCGCCTTTCTCAGCCAAGCGGTGGTCAACGGTGCGCCCCTCACAGCCGAGGAACAGCTCGGCATCGCAAATCTCGTTTTCGCGGGCGGGCGAGATACGGTCATCACCTCAATCGCGCGCATGCTTGCCTATTTTGCCGACCACCGGGCCGAACTTGCAGAGATCGCCGAGGATGAAAAGCGCATAGCGCTGGCGGTTGAGGAATTTATGCGGGTGATTTCGCCGCTCACCCATATCGGTCGGGTGTGTCGTCACGCGACCCGTCTTGGTGATCATCCCCTCCCCGCCGACAGCCGCATCAGTCTCTGTTGGGCGTCTGCCAATGCCGACGAGAGCGTGTTTGACCGGCCAGAGACCGTCCAGCTCAACCGTCAGGTCAACCCGCATGTGGCCTTCGGCAGCGGCGTTCACAGCTGCCTCGGCGCACCCCAAGCGCGCACGATATTGCGAAGCCTGATCCGGGCCTTGGCCACCGAAACGCGCGGGATCGAAATCTTAAGCGAGACGCGCCAGTACGAAGTCTATGGCACGGCGCGGCGGTGGGTCGGCTACACCGCGCTTGATGTGCGCATCTTGGCCTAAACGCGGGTCAGGCGCTAAATCGTCGTCTGTCATTTCGGGAAAGCCCGAAGAAAGGCGCAAAGCCAAGCGTGGTTTGACTTGACCTTGCGCCCGCCTTCCCGTAGAGACGCCCCTTCCTTATCGCCGGTTCGGGTTGCCTTGTGGCCTTGGACCTTGTCTGTCGCTAAAAAACCCGTTCGGATAAAGCCATGAAGGTCCGCAGCTCCTTGAAGTCTCTGAAGACCCGTCACCGGGACTGCAAGGTCGTGCGCCGCAAGGGCCGGGTCTATGTGATCAATAAGACCGACCCACGCTTTAAGGCGCGCCAAGGCTAAGGCGAGCCCTGAGGGTTAGGTTGCAAGGCGTCGGCCCATCAGGTCCGGCGCTTTTTTATTGGGTGCGCAAGGCTATTTCGGGCAGACGGCGTCGCCTTCGTTCGCCACGACAGCAATCTCTTTGAAATCAATCTCAACTCCGGCTTCCGCTGCGAGGGTGACCGGTTGGCTGACATGAGCGAGGTCAGCCCCCAAACTGCGAAAACACGACAACTTGACCCGCAAGACGCCCCACTGCCCCACCGGGGCTTTCGTCAAAAGGTCGGTGATGTCGACCGAAGCTTTACAGGTCTGCGCACAGTTGAGCCCCAGCCGAAGCGGCTTTTGCAGCGGCGTCGCGAGGCGATAGCGCAGGCTGACGGCCATATCCCCCGTCGCTTGTCGGGAAAGGTCGACAGGCTCGCCGGTGACGGCGAACAGTCCAGCACCCGACCAGCTCAAGCGTCGCGCATTCTCTTGACCGCCAGCATCGATCGAGCGAAGCGCTACGGCGCCTGCGAGGCTATAGGTCCATGGTGCCTCAAAACGCCCGGCATTGAAAAAGCGCTGACGATTTTGCGCGGCAGTCTGCGAGCCCCCTTCTTCTGAGAGTTGGGACACCAGGGCGGGGTGGGCATAGTCGAGGCCATAGCCAAGCGGGAATTGCGGATCATATCCCGCCTCTCCAACATGTCCGGGGATGCGATCAGCCCGTTTGGGCCATGAAAAGCTCAAGCGTCCCTTAAAATCAAAATGCGGTCGGCCCTCAGCGTCGCCCACCAGCACATCTGCGACACCTTCGCCCTCTGTGCCGGGAAGCCAGGCCGCCACCACCGCGTCGGCGGCGTTGATTTCAGGATTGAGCCAAAGCGGCCTGCCGGACAGAAACACTGCCACCACGGGCAGGCCCTGGGCTTTGAGCTTGCGGAGCAGCGAAAGTGCAGTCTTAGCGCCGGGCTGGAATTCTAAGGTATCGATGTCCCCTTGAAACTCCGCATAGGGGTCCTCGCCAAAAACCACCACGGCGACGTCTGGCTTGTGTTGAAAGGTTCCATCCTGGGTCAGTTCAACCTGGCCACCTTGGCGCTCGATCGCAGTTTTCAGCCCAGCATAGATGGAGGTCGCGCCGGGAAAATCAGCATTGGTATTGCCAGTCCCCTGCCAGGTCAGGGTCCAGCCGCCGCTTTGCTTACCAATATTGTCCGCGCCGTCGCCTGCGACCAAAACATGCGCCCCGCCACGGATCGGCAGGGTCGCGGCGTTATTTTTAATCAGGACAAGCGACTCGCGAACCGCACGCCGCGCCAGTTCGCGGTGGGCAGGCGCTCCGAGGCTCGACAGGCTGTCAGGCGAGAGGGTCTTGGGTGTAAAGAGCCCAGCCTTCAGCTTGACGCGCAAGATCCGCCGCACAGCATCGTCCAGGCGGGATTGGGGGATTTTTCCCGCCTTCACCTCGGCCACGGTTGCGTCAAACAGCCCCCGCCAACTGTCGGGCGCCATATACATGTCGAGCCCCGAATTCAGCGCCAAGGGGCAGTCAGTGGTTGTGCAACCGGGAAGTTGGCCGTGGGCGTTCCAATCGCCGACGATGAAGCCTTGAAACCCCATCCGCCCCTTGAGAACATCTGTCAGCAGGCTCGCATTGGCAGTGGTCTTCAGGCCGTTCCAGCTCGAAAACGACGCCATCACCGTCAAGATGCCCGCACCTATTGCCGGTGGGTATCCGCCATTGTGCACGCGGATGAGCTCCGCTTCGGAAATCTCGGCATCGCCCTGGTCCTTGCCCTTGTCGGTCCCGCCATCGGCGAGGAAGTGTTTTGCTGACCCGACAATATGGCCTGGGGCAAGGGGCTGTCCGGGGAGCAACTCTCCTTGCAATCCCAGCGTCATCTGGCCAGCATAGGCGGCCACGACCGAGGGGTCTTCGCTATAGCCCTCATAGGAGCGGCCCCAATGCACATCCTGAGGCGTGGCAAGGGTGGGCCCAAATGTCCAGTCGACACCGGTCGCCGCCACTTCTTCCGCCGTGGCCCTACCGATCTCGCGGATCAGTTGCGGATCGTGGGCGGCGCCTAGCCCGATATTGTGGGGAAAAAGGGTCGCCCCGCGCATCTTGTTGTGCCCATGCACCGCATCAATGCCGAACATCAGCGGGATGGGGTGACGCCCCGGACCGGCCGCAAGGGCTGCGGCCTTAAAATTCGCAATCAGCGTCAGCCAATCGGCGGGCGGACCGCGATTATCCCCCTTTGGCGCATCATTTCCGCCGGCCAGGATCGAGCCCAAGGGATAATGGGCCAGATCGGCTGGGCGAATGGAAGCTATATCGCCCTGGATGGTCTGGCCGACCTTCTCCTCCAAGGTCATATTAGCCAGGAGGGTTGTAATCATGGCCTCGGTCTGCGGGTCGCTGAGCGCCGTAGGACTGGCCGTTTGTGGCCATAGGCTCGGATGGGCGGTTTGCGCAAGTGTAGGGCCAGGAAAGCTCGAAGCGCCGTCAGCCGCCAAGGCTGCGCCGACAAACGCGCTTAGACTGGTCGCGGCCAGGACGGACGTCATCCATCGCGCCAGGGGGAGACGGTTTTGGGTCGACATTTGGCCTCGCCGCATCAGTGGATATCCTCCTCAGCCACGTTCCAACCGCGAAGATGGACATGGGGCGCGAGCCTGTCCTGTTTTGGGTAGCGAATATCGATCTCGCGGCGCTCGCCAGGAAGGAGGGAGACGTAATTTTCCGAATAATAGGCCGGTAAGATCCGGTTTCCTGTCGCATCGGTTAGGGTGAGCTTGACTGCAAGCGCCGCCGCCGAGTTGGGGTTTTCCAGGCGAACCTGAACGACGTCCTCATCGCCTTCGCGCACCGACGTCAGGGCTGCTGCCATATGAACGGTCGGCAAGCGATTTAAGGCCCTGAGCGCCGAGGCGTCGCGTCCTTGCCAATAGAGGTTGCGCGATACCACCTCCCCGCTGGCTGCGGTCAAGGTAAGCTCAACGAGAATTAGCCCCTCAGACTGTAGGGCTTGGCTTAAGGGCAGCGCCGCAAGGGTGACGGTCTGGTTTGCTGGCGCATCGACCTCGCTCGTCCTCGTCAATAGGACCCGATTATCAAGGCTGGTGGCAGTGACGTGCAGTTTCAGCCCTGACCTCGCCTGCCGCGTCGTATTGACCACCGCAACTTGGAAATCGGGCAGGTTCATTTGCACATGCACAGGTTCGAGAGCCGATTTGACCCCGAAATAGGAGGCTTGGGCGTCATAGTCGGAGGTATAGATTTGCCAGTGGTTGCTCGGCCAAGCCGGGTGGCTCATCCACAACATGCGTCCGCTATTCTCGGTCCACAGTCCGGCGGAGAAGCCTTCAAAAATGGCGCGATAATCGACGAAATTCATCATCTGAGCCTTGCGCTCAAAGTCTGCGAGGCTCGTCGCCGCGCCAAACTGTTGGTCGAGGGCCTGCATAAAGCTCGCAACGTCGCCATTCCCGCCAAAATGCCAGTCATGATAGGCGATGACATCACCAAGCGGCCACCGATCCGGCTCGGGCAGCATGGCTTTTAGGCTTTCAAGCGTCGCCAGGGACGGCGTGCCGAGCTCGACGGCAAACCCTTTGGCGAGCTTCGTGAAATAGGCCTCCGGCGGGCGGTAATTATAGGGGCCGCTGTCTTGCAAGTTCACGCGATTTGAACTGCCCGTATAGAGCCGCGTTCCATCCAGCGTGGTTACGAGATCAGCCAGACCCTCATTCAGAATCGGCGGCGGCACCCCTTCATTGCGGCCAAACCAGACCGCGATGGAGGGATGGGAGCGGTAGCGACGGATCACGTCGCGCGCATTGTTGAGAAACAGGGCCGGGTCTTGCGGCTCGATCTGAAAATCTTGGGTCGACACCCAGAAATCGTTCAGGACCAATAAGCCGTTTTCATCGGCGAGATCGTAGAACACGTCTTCGGTGTTCTGCCCCAACCAATTGCGGATGATATTGATGTGCGCCTCGCGCTGCAGGCGGAAATAGGGTTCAAGCCGCGCCCGCGAAATACGCTTGCGGCTATCGTCCATCCCCCAACTGCCGCCATGCGCGGCAATGGGCACACCGTTGACGCGGATGACCAGGAAGGGGGCGAGGCTTTCCGTTCCGACCTCGCGAACGGCAGGCGAGACCTCCCCGCGCGGGGTCAGGGATTGGGCCCAGCCCTTATCGACGCGATTAATGGCGCTATGGCGAACATCGATCAGCGCTGTGCCGCGATCCTCGCTCGGCATCACCTCGACGCGGCGTAAGCGTCCCATATGGTCAAACAGTGACAGGTCATAGGTGATTTCGCGAACGCCGAACTGGAACGCAGCTTGGTCTTTCCCGCCGTCGCTGTCCGTCACGCCGAGGTGCATATGGTAGAGCTCTGGCTTTCCATAGCCATTTGGCCACCACAGCCGGGGATGGGTGAGCGTGAGGGCCGGCGTATCTTCTGGGCTGAAGCGGACTTCGGACATCCCAGACGGCGCTTGCACGGTCCTTTCGAACGCCACACCCTCAAAAGCCCCGGCAATTTTTACGGTCTTTGTTTGCGAGGTGCGGTTTTCCAGCGGAACGATGACATCCAAGGTGGCGTGATCAAGATCGGTCGCCTTGACATGGCTGACCACATAAGGGTCTCGAAACCGGACCGCCGCAGTGGGCCTGAGCTCGACATCCTGCCAGATGCCGATATTGCGGTCGCGAATCCCAGGGATCCAGTCCCAGCCCTCAGTGGCGACAAAGGTGGGTCCGTCAATGGCGAGCGAGCCGCCATTTTCTCCGGGTCCAAAGGCGACCGATTCCTCGGAGGGAATGCCAGGGTGAGGCGGTGGGAGGATCCGGACCGCCAAGGCGTTGCGCGCGCCTGGCGTCAAACGCCCGGTCAGATCAAAATCGCCGCGAACAAAGGCCCCGGTGATCGTGCCCAAGCGTTCGCCGTTCAGCCAGACCTCGGCCTGATAATTGATCCCCTTGAACACCAAGCTGACCGGCCGCCGGTCAAGGTCCTTCGGCGTGAGGAAAGTGGTGCGATACCACCACTCCCGCCGCGCCAAGTCCTCGGGAATGGCCATATTGTTGAGGCCATAGTCGGGATCGGGATAGACGCCCCGGTCGATCAGCGTGGTCAGGACCGTGCCCGGCACGGTAGCCGGTCGCCAAGCCTGATCGTCATAGGAAAGCGTAGAGAGCTGTGCACCGTCAGCCTTGGCCTGGGCTGCGTCTGCCAACTTCCAGCGTTTGAGGAGGTGCGCACCGCTTTCGGTTGGCGCGAGCTCTGGCCCAAGCTCAATCGGTTTGGCGACGGGCACCGAAAAGCCAGCCTTAGAATGGGGCAGGGTCCAGCCGTCTTGAGCCTCCGTCAAGCCGATCCAGGCCGTCTTCTGCACTGGCCAGCCCGCACCGACGGTTTGCAGGGCGAGCAAGCCTAGGTCAGGCTTTCGCGCGGCAAAGGCCTCAGCCTCGCCGTCCGCGAGGGGATGGGTGGTGATCACAAGGCCCGCAAGCACCCCGCCAAAATGGTGCCGACCGCCGCCGTCACTGGCTTCGGGCGCGAGTTCCATTGGCGCTAAAATCGCAGGCGACGTCGCAGCCGCTTCCCAGAGGAGCTTGCCCCCGACAAAGACCCGAAGTCGGCCGGAAGCATAGGAAATCGAGACAGGCGTCAAACCACCACTCGGCAGAGGCGCCGGGGTTACCAGGTGTTTCGAACCAAGCTCAAATGCGAGTTTGCCCGCCTCGAGCGCCACCTCACGCTTTTGGCCCGTTTCGACGGTCCTGAACTTCACAAGGCTGGCCGAATGACCTGGGAAATCGGGTGAGAGCCAAAATGACAGCGACCAAGGTCCCTCCGCTTCCAGGGGGCCATCGGCGGGGAGCTTCGCGTCGAGCCCAATACCACCCTGCAAAAACCGCAAATTATAGGGTCCAAGGCTCGCTTGTGAGGTGGAGGCCGGTTGGGCAAAGCCGACCGATCCAGACCCGCAGAGGAGCAGGACAAGGACGCAAAGGGTCGCCAGACCCGAAGCCCGCAATCGGTCTGTCATGCTAGCCTCCTTGGCTTTCCAAACGTCGTGCCGCCAACGCCAGCGCTCCCAAAGGACCGGCCATGGCGCCAAGGGCTGGCGCCCGCACATAAGCGTCAATCTGGTCCTCAAGTTCTGGTGCTAAGAGGTAATGATTTAGACTGCTAGTCAGTTCGGTGCGCAATTGCGCAAGGAGGTGAGGCTGACCTGCAATGACCCCGCCGCCCAACAAGATACGCTCTGGAGCGAGGCTTACGACCATCACGTGCAGTAATTGTCCAAGCGCATGCGCCACCGATGCCCAAACAGGATGCTCAGGCGGCAAGTCTTTTGGCGATTGACCGATCCGGCGACGGATTGCCTCGCCCGAAGCCAGCCCCTCAAGGCAATCCCCATGAAAGGGACAGGACCCAGAGAAGCCGTCTCCGGCCTGACGCACAATTCGGATATGACCCATCTCCGGATGGAAAATGCCCTGCAACGACTGTCCATTGGTCACGATGCCGACGCCTATGCCGGTTCCAACCGTGACATAGGCGAAGTGGCGCAAACCTCGCGCTGCACCCCAACGTCCCTCGGCATGGGCCGCCCCATTCACGTCTGTGTCAAAGCCAATGGGAATTTTCAGTCGGCGCTCTAGCCGTCCGACCAGGTCAACATTGCGCCAGCCTGGCTTGGCGGTCGTGGTGATATGGCCATAGAGCCGCGATCGCGGATCAAGGTCCACTGGGCCAAAGGAAGCCACGCCGAGCGCTGCGATGGATCCATAATGCGCCTTCCAGGTCTCAAGCTGAGTTTCAATCGCCTGGAGGGTCGCGTCAGGGGCCAAACCCGTGGCGATCTCGATTTGGGCCAAAACTTCGTCTGGGCCATAGCCGATCAGACAGACACATTTCGTGCCGCCCAACTCGATGCCAGCCAAGAGAGGACGCGTCTTGGTCATTGCGCCTCCACAGCGGTGAAGGCTGCCGATCTTGGAAAATGCTGCGCGTGCAGTGGGGCCCGCGCGACCACCCCCGCCACCTCGGCGGCCAATTTGGCCAGGATGTCTGATAACTGCGCTTGGGGCACCACGTCTAAGAGGGGATCGTAGCGCTCTGGCTGAAGCCCCATGCCATGCAGGACCCAGAACCAACTTTGATCGGTGAACAATTCGCCAGCCCGGGTCGGCAGACGCCCGTGACTGCAGAAATAGTCGATCCGTTGCTTTAAACTGTCTGGAATATCTTCCTCGCGGCGGTGAGTCCAAAATGGCGCATCCGAACGCTCCGTCGCTTTATAGTGCAAAATGATGAAGTCGCGCACGCTGCGCAATTCGGCTTCGATCTCAGCATTATAGGCGTCGATATTGGACGGGACAAAATCAAGATCTGGAAAGTGTTCAAGAAGATTATAAACGCCGCTAACCACCAGGTGGATACTGGTGGATTCCAAAGGCTCAAGGAAGGCGGCCGCCAGACCCAAGGCGATGCAGTTCTTATTCCATACCTTGCGCCGTCGCCCGGTCGTGAAGCGCAACAGTCTTGGATCGGTCACGGGCGGCCCGTCGAGGCCCGCCATCAGATCGTCGAGAGCGGTCTGATCGGCAATATAGTCGCTGCAATAGACATGGCCATTACCGGTGCGGTGCTGCAAGGGAATGCGCCACGTCCATCCTGCAGTGCGCGCCCGCGACAGGGTATAGGGCGCCAGCGGGTCCTGGCGCGCGGTTTGAACGGCATAAGCTCGGTTGCACGGAAGGTGACGGCTCCAATCGCAATAGCCAGTCTTGAGCGCCCCTTCGATCAACAGCCCACGGAAGCCTGAGCAATCGATAAAGAGGTCGGCTGCTAAGGTTTCACCGCTATCAAGCTGCAACCCCGCAATATAGCCGTGCGCATCGAGGTGCACATCCTGAACCTCGGCTTGGATATGGCGCACGCCGAGATGCTTTGCATAGGCTGCCAGATAGTCGGCCACCAAACTCGCATCAAAATGCAGAGCATAGCGGAAGTCGGCCCCTAAGGACGCCATCTGCGCAGGGTCCGGGAACCGTCCCGCTTCGGCCAGTTTCGCGCAGACACTATAGTCGTCTGTGCGCACCGGCAGGTCCTGGGCGCGGGCTGCAAGAAAGGCATTGAGGAAGGGGCGGCGCGCAATCGGCGTGCCAAAGGCCCCGAAGGGATGCCAGTAGGCCTCGCCCAGGCGGCGCCAGTCCTGAAACTTGATCCCAAGCTTATAGGTCGCTTGGGTATGGCGGACGAAGTCCTTTTCGTTGATGCCGAGAAATCTGAGCAAATCGAGGATGGGGGGAATGGTGGCCTCGCCCACGCCAACTGTGCCAATTTTCGGACTTTCGACCAGCGATATGAAAAGGCCTGCCGGTCCAAGCGCCCGGGCCAAGACCGACGCAGCGATCCATCCGGCCGTACCGCCGCCGACAATCGCAATTGCGCGCACCGGACGGCCCGTCATAGACTTTACCTTTGGGAGCCCGTCTTCCACCGCGATTACCTGCCGAACCAAGGGCTGGGCGCGAACGCCGACTTAAAAAATACGGTGGCGGAACAGGGGGGGTCCGCCACCGCATAAGGTATAGGCTGGGGTCTTGCATCGAAACCCACGATCCCAGCCCGGGAGGTTGCGGGGAGGCTAGTGCTTGAATTTCACCCCAAGGAACAGGCGACGGCCGCTGTCGTCATAGGTGAAAGGCAGGTTAGGCCACTGCAGATAGGTGTGCTGAACCTCGTTGGTCAGATTCTGGATCGAGAAGACCACGCCTAGCTGCTTGGTGAAGTCATATTCGACCTGAGCGTCCAATTGGCCGTAGGGCGCCGAAAACACCTGATAGACCTTGTTGACGCCGTTCTGATCCGGGAAGGCGAAGGTCGAGCCGACCAGGCTGTCATTGACGGACTTGTCGCGCCACGAATAGGACGCCCGAGCCGAGAAGCCGCCATGTTCATAATAGAGGGTTCCGGTGAAGGCGTTCTTGGCGACCCCAGGAATAGGAGCACTGTTGGAGAAGGCCGTTACCTGATCAGAGAAGGACAGGGATCGGGTATAGTTGGCCGCGGCGCCCAGGCCCTTCAACCAAGGCGAAACCGCTTCGCCGAAGGCCCATTGGCCAGAGAGTTCGAGCCCGTAAATCTGACCGTGACCGGCATTGACAGGCTTTGAGACGTCCGCCGTCGTCCCACCGAAATCGTCGGTAACCAAGGTGGCGATGTTCTGGGTCTCGACGAAGTTATCCACCTGCTTGAAGAAGCCCGCGACGGAGATGATGCCGCCCTTGGTGAAGTAATTTTCGTAAGACAGGTTGAACTGAGAAGCCCGATAGGGATCGAGGTCTGGGTTACCCGATGACCCACCGGCAAAGGCGAAGCCATCTTGCAAGCCGGTTTTGATATTAACCCGCGCATTGGTCTGCCGGGTGAAGTTATAGGAATTGCCCAGGCCGAGCTGGAAGAGATCCTGAGGCGACATGACGCGCGCGGCGCCGAAGCGAACCTTTTCGGTCTCGGAGATGTCGAGCACGAAGTTGAAGCTTGGCAAGACGTCCGTATAGGACCGCTTGGTGGTCACCGGCACGACATTGGAGTCCACGCCGTTCCAAGAGGCCGTACCATAGAAGGTCGGGCTCGCCGCCGACTGACCATTGTTAATCTTCAGCTCGGTCTCGACGAGACGAATCCCGAAATTGACGTGGTAGCGGCTCGATTTCCCGCCGAGATCGCCCATGACATAGGCCGAGGTCGTATCTTCTTGCACCTTGAACGAGCTAAGGCCGTCCTTGAAGAAGGCCTCTGTCGTGTTGGGCACCCCAGCACCTGCCCAGATGGCGTTCAGATAGGTCGAGGGGTTGGACATGGTGCCTGGCGCCTTGACCAACATATTGCCCGAGGCAAAATTATTCACCGAATAGGCAAGACCCGGATTGGTGGTCGCGGTGGAATAAGGAATATTGGGCGTGCCATACCCGGGATCGATATAGTAATCCCAAGGACCAGAAGAGGCACCCCCGCCGACATTACCGGCGATCTGACCATTTGACAGCGTGCCATTGATCAAATAGCGGCCAAAGGTTTGATCAACCGACCGGTCAGCATAGCGCACGCCAAAAGAGATTTTTGCATCGACCTCTTGCAGATATTTTGGCGTATAGACACCGTCGAGTTTTACCGCCGTGACGGTCTGGTCGGTCAGATTGGCCCAGGCCCAGTTTGATTTGAAGGTCGTCCAAGCGGGGTTGGACAAGATATTGGCGTAGGGCGCCAAGTAACTCACCGACGGCAGGCCTGACGAGCCGCCGTTCGACCACGTAAATTGATAGCCATGGCTGCCGGTTGCATTGGTGCAGGTTGAGGCGCCGTTGTTACAGCCCGGCGCACCCGGGGAGGTGGCGACACCGGCACTGGTCGTATAAAGGCCATGCTCCACATCGGCTTGGTCAGCCTGTAGGTTCGAATTGGCCTTCGCATAGGAAAGGTCAAAGCTACCCCGCAGATCGCCGCCATTGTCCCATTTGGTCACCCATTGCAAGTTATTCGCCGTGGCGACATTGTGCTGATAAAGCGTCGCGGTCTCAGCACCATTGGCGCTGAAAGTTCCGTTTTGCACCACGCCATTGGCATCGATCGAATAGGGTAGGGTTGGATCGATTCCGGGAATAAGGGTTCCTGGCGAGGCGCCTTGGCCGTTGAACCAAACCTTATTGGAATAGGTCAGGCTGACATCGTTTTCGCGGGAGTAAAACCAGTTGAAGTCTGTGCGAATGGAGTCGGTCAGCTTGGCTGCGGCGCCAAAGGTCGCGCCGGTGGTTTTGCGCTGGTCATAAACGTCGCTGAAATAGGCAAGCTGCGGTTCAATATAGGTTTTTCCGCCCGGCAGGCTGGACAAGGCGGCGGCCGTCAAGGCGCCGGTATAGGGTGCGGTGGCGGAATTGGTGATCAGCCATTGATTGCGGTTTTGGTCTTGGAATTCCTTGGTGTGGGTATTTTCATCATCCAAGGACACAGACGCGGTGAATGCTAAACGATCACTGGGGCGGTAAGAGCCAACCAAGGTGGCGTTCGGCGTATTGCCATGCGCGCCCTGGGCTGAGGTTTCACGGAAATTACCGCCAATCGTGAAGCCAGCGGGCTGGGCCAAGGGATCGCGAGTTTTCAGATTGATGGTGCCGCCGAGACCGCCTTCGGTGATTGAGGCTTGCGGATTCTTATAGACGTCGATGCCGCCAATTTCTTCGCTGGGAATGCCCTCCAGCGAATTATATTGGGCATTGCCACCGGCGCCGCCGCCGGAGCCTTCGCCGGAAACATAGAATTCTTTGCCGGTGAGGAAGACATCGCCGTTTAAGGTTGTCAGGTTTTGGCGCAAACCGTCGATCAGGACAGCCGTTCCCTGGCCCTGGGCCCGGTCAATTTGCACACCAGGAAGGCGTTGCAGAGATTCTGCCACGTTTTGGTCGGGCATTTTGCCGATATCTTCCGGCACAATCGACTCAATCGGCAGGGCAGAATTGCGTTTTGCCTGCAGGGCGCTTTGCAAAGAGGCGCGATAGCCCGTGACGATAACTTCCTGCACGGTTGAGGAACTGCTGGCGCTCTGCGCATCAGAGCCCGCCGCCGCATGGGCCTGGGTCGCAAATGCGGCGACCCCCAAAAGGCAGGTTAAGGAAACGCCGCCCAACAGGCTGACGCGATTGCGGTGTAAGGTCGACGACATGGTTCTTCACTCCCCAGTGAGCCGGATCGGCTGAGCCCGCCTCGTGATGTCGAGATCCGGGCGATGGTTTCTTGGTTTCGATTTATTCGCGAACCCACCCCGGCAATGCGGCGCAAATCCACGGCAAAGCTTCTGTTGATTCCTTGCGCAAAATTTTACGGAACCCCGTCAAATTTCGAACCGTGGCTGGCCGATAATCTCACTACAAGTCCATGATTAGTTTCATGGATTTGGAATTTTCCAGACGGGTTGACATTGATCGATCTTCGGTGAAATGGCGCGCGCTTCTACTCCCAATCTCTCGTTTTTCTGGGCGCTTGGGACGGGTTTAGGGTCCGCGACGCCTCTGACTGGAATTATTTATGCTAATTGTTTTATTAAATGGCAAGCGGATTTTTTTCGGTCTCGGAGGAAAATTTTTCCAATATATTCGTCAAGTTGATTTATATAAATTCCGATCCCATCGTCGCAGCCTCCGTCGCCATGACCCGAAAACGTCCAGTTTCTGATGCGCCAAGCCTGTCTGGAACAAACCTTCAGCGTGCTGGCGACTATAATCAACGGGTCACTTTACAAGCCATAAGAGTAAATGGGCCTTGTACACGCGCGGAACTGGCTGAAATTACGGGTCTTACAGCCCCATCCATTAGTAACATTACCAAACGACTTCAGGACGACGGGCTTATCCTCGAGGCTGGACGGCGCACGGGACAGAGGGGCTCGCCCGCGACCCGTTTAGCGATCAATCCTGAAGGTTGCTTTTCCATCGGCGTCAATATCGATCGCGACCACGTCTCTGCGGCCCTGGTCGATTTCTCAGGCGCCATACGGGCCCGGTTCATCGAGGCGGTGGACTATCCCATGCCCGAAGATGCCCGCAAGATTCTGGAGAGGGCGCTCAACCAGTTGATGAAGGATCGCCAACCGCTCGACACCCGTCTGATCGGCGTTGGCGTGGCGCTCCCCGACGATATGGGCGGTGTCGCCTTTCAAAACCGTCCGGCCAATTATGGCGTTTGGAACAGCACCAATTTAAAGCGCCTGTTTCCCACCCTCGCCCATCTGCCGCTCTATACTGAAAATGATGCGGCAGCGGCGGCTCTGGCGGAGTTGCATTTCGGCGATGGCGAGCGGCGCTCGAACTTCTTCTATGTTCTACTGACCTGGGGGCTTGGTGGCAGTCTGGTGATCCGGGGCGAGGTCTATCGCGGCGCCGATGGACGCAGCGGTGAGATCGGCTTCCTCCCCGTCAGCGGCCAAGCGAAGGACGGTGTCCACTTGCAGGAGATCGTTTCGCTCTCGACCCTCTCCGGGCGCCTCTCAAACGCGGGCTTCGCCGTCCACAGCCCCGCTGATCTTCTCGACCTGCCGCCCGGTGCACAAAGCATTGTCGAAACCTGGCTGATGGACACGATTGAACAACTGACCCCTGCCCTCTTGGCGATCAATTCCTTGATCAATCCCGAGGCTGTGTTCATCGGCGGGCGGCTGCCGCAACCCTTTCTCAGCCAATTGGTGCAAGGTTTGAGCGCTCGGCTGCCGAAGGCGGAGGCGGCGCCGATTATCGCCCCGACCTTGGCGGCCTCGTTTGGCGAAGATGCCCCGCTGATCGGTGCGGCCATGTTGCCGATTTGGGATCGCCTGCTCCCGACCGATTCAGCGCTGCGGAAAGTGGTCAGCTAGGCTTTTGCACGGCTGCGGTCGCTTCAGGGATCAGCCTTCGACGGCACCATGTGACTTTCCATCGCCTCGAGCGACACGCCGCGGGTTTCGGGAAAAAAGGTCGCAATAACGAAGACCTGCACCCCCATGCAGGCGGCAAAGACAAAAAACGGAGCGCCCTTGGACGACGCTGCCACGAGCGGAAAAATCGCAGCGATGGCGGCATTGGCCAGCCAGTGGGCTGCGCTCCCGACGCCTTGGCCTTGCGCCCGCACCCGGGCGGGAAATATCTCGCTGAGATAGACCCAGATGACCGCACCCTGAGAAAAAGCGAAGCTGACGATAAAGAGAACCAAACAGGGCAACAGCCAAACCTTTGCCACCCCAGCACTCATGATCAGGGCCACGCCGAGCAAGGCTATGGCCGTTCCCACGCCCCCGACCATCAGAAGGAGCTTGCGGCCCAAACGGTCAATTAGGGCCACACCCGCAAGCGTCGCGAGCAAATTGGCCGCGCCGATCACCACCGCCTGTAGGTCAGCCGAGACGGAGCTAAACCCGGCGCTGCGGAAAATGTCGTTCAAATAGTAGAGAATGGCATTGATCCCGGAGAACTGATTGAACAGCGCCAAGGTCACCGCCAGCAGGATCGGACGGCGATCCAGCGACCAGGAGAGCTTTTCCGAGAGCTTTGGTGTGTTGTCGGCCGCTGACCAGTCTTCCAGGGACAAGGCCGTCGAGATGGCGTTTGCCTCTGCCGACCGACCCCGGGCTTTTAGCCATCGCGGACTGTTGGGAATGCGAAACATCAGCAAGAGAAACACCAGCGCTGGCACCGCGCCGGAAAGGAGCTTCAGCCGCCAGACCTGGTCGCCGGAAGCGAGCCCCCCGATGAGGAAATTGGTCAGATAAGCGGCCAAAATTCCAATAACAATATTGGTTTGAAACAGGCCGACCAAGGCGCCGCGCCGCGCCTTTGGCGCGATTTCCGCAATATAGACCGGCGCCAGGACGGAGGACGCGCCAATGCCCAAGCCCCCCAAAAATCGGAACAGCACCAAGGCCTGAATATCCCAGGCCAGCGCACCGCCAACGGCGGAGACGAGATAGAGCACCGCCACAATCCGGAGCATAAAACGCGCACCGAAACGGTCACCTGGACGTCCCGAAAAGATCGCGCCCGCCAAGGTGCCCCACAAGGCGCTCGACACTACCAGGCCAAGGCTTTCAGGCGTCAGGTGGTAGATTTGGCGCAACTGGCCCGTGACGCCCGAAATCACCGCCGTATCGAAACCAAAGAGCAATCCGGCCAAACTAGCGGCGATGGCGATTAGGGTCAGAGGTCGGGCATTGGCCATGGTTCTGCAACCGCGAAGAGAGGGCACAAGGTCGACGCACAGCGCCACAGGATTTCAATAAATGATTTTATCAATATTGAAACCCACCCTCGCATTGACCGCGCTTAAGCGTCCAACCGTTCGACCTGCCAGCCGCTTCAGGTGCAAAGAGGCCGGAGAAAACCCTAGATTGCTGCGCCGCCGACGGTCAGCCCGGCGAGCTTGACCGAGGGTTGACCAACGCCAACCGGCACGCCTTGACCTGCCTTGCCACAGACGCCAATGCCCGGATCAAAGGCAAAGTCGTTGCCAATCGCGGTAATGCGAGTGAGGGCTGTTGGGCCGTCACCGATCAAGGTGGCGCCCTTGACCGGCGTGGTAATCCGACCGTCTTCGATCAAATAGGCCTCGGTGCACTGGAACACGAACTTGCCATTGGTGATGTCGACCTGACCCCCGCCAAGATTGGCGCAATAGAGACCACGCTTGGTCTCCTTGATCATCTCTGCGCGCGGCGTATCGCCCCCTAACATGGCCGTATTGGTCATGCGCGGCATGGGCGGATAGGCATAGGATTGGCGCCGCCCATTGCCAGTTGGTTGCGCGCCCATCAGCCGGGCGCTCATCCGGTCGTGCATATAACCGACCAAGATGCCGTCCTCGATCAATACCGTGCGCTCGGTCGGGGTGCCCTCGTCGTCTAGGGTGAGCGAGCCCCGACGATCTGGAATAGCGCCGTCGTCAAACACCGTTACGCCCCGGGCCGCCACCTGTTCACCCACGCGCCCTGAAAAGGTCGAAAGGCCTTTGCGATTAAAGTCCCCCTCCAGGCCGTGTCCGACGGCTTCGTGGAGCAAGACCCCGTTCCAGCCGGCGCCGAGCACCACCTCCATCTCACCCGCCGGGCAGGCGACGGCCTCGAGATTGACCTTGGCGATGCGGATAGCCTCGTCCACCTGGGCCTTCCAGCTATCGGGCGTAATCCAGACATCGAAGGCGGCGCGACCACCGGCGCCACTGGTTCCGGTTTCTCGACGTCCACCTCGCTCCAGGGTGACGGAAACATTGAGCCGGGCCAAGGGGCGAATATCGCGCAGAAACCGACCATCGGCACGCAAGATTTCAATCTGACGCCGCTCGCCGGTAATCGACACACTGACCTGCACCACTTCAGAATCCCGTGTGCGGGCAAAGGCGTCAATCTCTTGCAACAAGGCCGCCTTAGCCGAAAAGGCCAACCCACCGACGGGGTCTGCATCGGCGTAGAGCTTTTGATTGGTGGCGCGCGGGGCCTGCGCCGCTGTGCCGCTATAGCCGCGCTTGGCAAGCTTGGCCGCATCGGCCGCCCGGCGAAGCGCCGTCAAAGACACCTCGCTTGCATGGGCGTAGCCCGCCGTCTCCCCGGCCACCACACGCAGGCCGAAGCCTTCCGTCGTATCAAAGCTCGCCGACTTCATCCGCCCGTCGTCGAACACCAGCCCTTCGCTTTCTGAACGCTCCAGGAACAGCTCGCCATCGTCGGCACCGTGCAAGGCATCTTCAAGCACAGCGCTGGCTTGGGAGAGATCGATGCCTGCCGCGTCAAGCAAGGTGGGAAGCGAAGAAACAGCTGTCATCAAGAAGGCTCCGAACGCAGACAAAAGCGTCCAGGCCTAGATCGCAATCCCCGAGCGAAAGAGCAAGTGCGGCGCCTTCAAACCCGCCAGAGGTTCAAAGGCGCCTGATCAGCCCAAATTAGAACTTGGCGCGAAGGCCGAATTCGTAGGTTTGGCCATAGAACTCGCGTTGGATGGGGCGATAGGCTTCGCCTTCATAGTAGCGGAGCGGTGCGTCCGAGAGATTTTTCACGTTGAAATATCCGGTCAGATTGTGGGTGAACCGGTAGCTCGAGGTGAAGTCCCAATTCTGCTTTTTGTCCTGGATGACATCGAGCGTCTTATCGCCACCAAGGCCAAAGAGGCTCTTGCCGACATATTCCGTCGACAGACGAAGCTCCAAAGGACCTTCCTCGTAAAACACCGCGACATTGTAGGTAATGTGCGATGTGCCGGGCAGCGATCCATACTCGTTCGCCCCGGTCCCGGAGACCGTCGCATCATACTCAAGGAAGCGGCTATCGACAGCGGTGAAATTGGCTTCAAGTCCAAGACCGTCAAACGGCTTGGCCAGCCAGACAAATTTCTGGTGATAGGCCGCCTCAATCCCCCGCGCATATCCGCTTTCATTGGTGAATGAGGTTACTGTTCCGGTGCCCGTGGGGTTAAGCACGGGATCGATCAGCAAGGGATCATGGACGTTCCGGCTGGTGTGCGCTGTGATGTAATTGTCGAACTCTTTGTCAAACAGGCCAAATTCAATCACGCCGCCGCTTGGCAGATAATATTCGGCGTCGAGGTCGAAATTATTCCCCGTGGTCGGCTTGAGGTCGGGATTGCCGCGCGTAACCGATGCCGGTTGGGTGGCGAAATTCGCCGCCGCATATCCACCCGCTTGGGTAAAGCCAGGCCTTGCAATGCCTGTCGACCAGGTCACGCGAAACTGCAAATTCGGCAGGTATTCGTATTTCAATTGCACAGTCGGGAAGAGATTGGTGTAGCTCTTGCTGGCGGAAACATAGGCGAGTGAATTCCCAGCGCTCGTCGTTACCTTTTCCCAATTGCGGAATGTATCGTCAGTGGCTTCAACACGAAGTCCGGTGAGCACTGTCAGCTTATCGAAATGCGTCGTGTACATGGCGTATCCGCCATAGACGTTTTCATTATCGTCGAAATCCCGCTTCAAATAGGGCGCAAGGGGACTAAGGTTCGCATTTGCCAAGTTGCGAATGCCATAGATATCGGCATAGGGCCCGCTGGCGTACCAGCCATTATAATAGTCGCTCTGGCCAGAATTCGAGGCATAGTTTGACAGGTTGGCGGTCGCCGACCCCGATGCGGAATTGTCATTGACGACCTTTTCCCGCATCCGCGCTGAAACGCCGACCTTTGCCACGCCATCCTTGCCGATCAGATCGACGGGATAGCTGCCGTTCACCGCATAAGAATATTCTTCGTCGTGGTCGCTTTCGTAATATCGCCCAAGCGATGGATTGGAATAGAGGCTCGCATTGTTGGGGTTGAAGGGCGTGGTGTGCGCCGCATCGGTGAATAAGCTGAACTGCGGATGGTCGGGATTGGAGATGTTGTTATAGGCGACATAATAGGCGTCAGCGCCGGTCCATAGGGACTGGGTATAATGGTTCTCCAAAAAGGTCGCGCGGCTGTAGGCCACGCGATAATCCAGGGTCAGTTTGTTGAAGCGATCAGACCCTCCGGCGGAAATAACTGTATTCCGGTGCGTCTCGTCATAGTCGGCGGTAAAAACAGCGGGTTGAAAGCCGTCAGAGACGACATTGCCCACCTGGGTGGGGTTGCCGTCGGTGAAGATGTAAAAATGGTTCTTGTGCGCGTGCTCGATATATCCGGCGACATTGGCGCGTAGAAAATAGCTGTGATCCTCGTTCGGCTTGAAGTCGAATTCCATGCCGTACCCGAAACGGCGACGATGATAGTCGTATCGGCGAAAATCTTCCTCAGCGATCACCGTATCTTTAGCGCCGACGGAGCCATCATTCAGATATCCTCCGACCTCGATATCATCGATTCCGCGGCGATCATCTTTGCGTGATGCGGTGATTACCAGCGAGAATGGCGTCGGATTAGAAATCCATCCCGCCGCGACAGATTGGTCTTGATTGTCGCCTTCAACCACCAGCTTGCCATTATTGAAGCCGAACCGAACCCCCGCCGCGGCCGATGCCGTAAAGGGACCGGTATGGCCATGCAAATTCTCATAGCCCCAACCCAAATCACCTTCGAGGAAGGGCTTTGAGATGTTTTTGGCCGAACGGGGCGTGAGCTCGATCTGACCGCCTAGACCTTCCGCCTCCCGATCGGGGGAGAGGGTCTTGTAGAGCACAATGCCGTCAATCGCGCCTGTAGGGATCGTATCAAATTCAACGGCACGCCCGCCACCGCTGGCCGCTGTGCCGAACGTGTTGGTGTTTAACAAAACCACGCCGCCATAGGTCGCCCCGTTCAGGTTGGCGTCAATGCCGCGAATGTTGACAAAGCGTCCTTCGCCCGTGTCAGTGGAAAGCGAGACGCCTGGAATTCTACCCATAGCTTCTGCAGCATTATAATCGGGGTATTTGGCGATGGTTTCTGCTGATTGGACGTCAATGATGGTCGCCGCGTCGCGCTGCTTGGCGCGCGCAACCACTTCTTCGCGCGGCGCGGACACGACAACGCTTTGGACCGTCGCAGCATTGGTCTGATCGTCGCTCGTTCCATCGGCAGCAGTTGCTGCACTGGCCACCGCCAACAGGCTGGCTCCGGCCAGGATTGCGAACCTTAATGACGACATACGGAAAACCCCCATCTTGCTTTCGGCGGCGAACCGCGCCTTGAGGGGGCGTATGACGAGACATTGCGACCGGAGATTTGCAATTTTAATAAATTAATATGACAAGCAAAAACAATATATTGGCGATCTATGTGACAATAGGTTTCGAAACATGAAATAGAGGCAATCTGATTGATAGTGTTCTCAATCGAGAACGCACTTACTCCCATTGCCTCCACTAACGCGCCCGTAATATTTTCTTTCCATTGAAGTCCGCAGCTTAAAAGCCCTCGTGTACAGCTTGGCTCATGTGCATTTGGCCGCAGTTCGGGTGAGAATGAGGTGGGTTGTGCGGCCTGAACAGTGGTGGTGGTCGATGCTGTAGCCGAGCGCCCTCAAATCAAGCCCGCGAAATACGGCTTCTCCGTCACCAAGTAAGACCGGCGTCTGGGCAAGGTGAAGCTCATCGCTGGGATGCGCGGTGTTTGGGTGGCGGCTCAATTAAATCCGCTCATGACCTGCGAAGGCCGGTATCCAGCGGGTCATCCGCAAACCTCGGAGGGCCCGTCCCTGGTCCCCGGCCTACGCCGGGGGGAGCGGCTTAGATGTGAGTTTTCAATTAAATCCGCTCATGACCTGCGAAGGCCGGTATCCAG
>CAIMFV010000038.1 GCA_903840435.1 uncultured Caulobacterales bacterium | reverse complement strand
TTTAGCAAGGTGTTGCACTTCGAACGAGACTCCACACCCCGGCCTCCGCCGGGGTGAGCGGCTTAGATGTTTGTTCTCAATTAAATCCGCTCATACCGGCGAAGGCCGGTATCTAGGGGTCATCCACAAACCTCGGCAGGCCAGTCCCTGGATCCCGGCCTACGCCGGGATGAGCGGTGTTTAGGCAGGCTCTCAATTCTATCTGCTCATACCGGCGAAGGCCGGTATCCAGAGGATCCTCCACAAACCTTCGCAGGCCTGTCCCTGGATCCCGGCCTGCGCCGGGATGAGCGGTTTTTATGTGCGTAATTTCAATATCTTCCGCTCATGACCTGCGAAGGCCGGTATCCAGGAGATCATCCCCAAACCTCGGCAGTCCCGGCCTGCGTCGGCATAGGCGGATTTTATCTTGCCCCCCTACCCGGCCGTCCTGGCCTTGACATAGAGATGGGCGCCATAGGCGATGGCGGTGAAAAAGAGGGCGCCGCCGATGATGGCCTTGGTGATCTCGATGAGATCGAGCGGCATGAGGAGGGCCGGTGCCGCGATCACGGTGAGGAAGAGCATGGCGCTGGTGTTGAGGGCGATGGGCAGCCAGTTCATGATTTGCACCAAGAGCGCCACCAGCACCAAGCCGAGGGCGAGCCACAGGCCAAACTGGGGGAAAAGGCCCGGCAATCCCTTCAAGGCCCAGGCAAGCCCGACGCCGACAAGCGCACCGATGAGGCTGGCGGGGATGCGTTTGAAATCACCCTTTTCGAGGTTGAGCCAATACCAGCCATAGAGGAAGCTGGCGAAAAAGGACTGGATATGCAGCGCTAGCCCGCCCAGCACCGTCCAGGCGACAATGGCGAAAACAACCACGCCCCAGATCATCAAGCCGTGCTTCAAAGAAAGGCTCGCACCCTCGCCTGCGTCAGCCATAGCGTGTCTCCCAATGTCATCGTTTGTTATGGCCAACGTCCAGGCGCGACCTTTCGGCGAGTATGGCTTTAGGTGCCGCCCGTAGACAAGCCAATTTGCTTAGATGGCCGCTTTGGCGCATATGCGGGCCCTCAACTCGACACCAAGGGTTTCATGCGCTCCCCCGCCCCTCTCAAATCGCTCAGCGCGCTGGCAAACGCTGGCCTGATCTCGGCGACGGACGTGGCGGGATTAGAGGCGGTCGCCGCGCGTTATGCCATCTCGGTCACGCCTGACATGGCAAGGCTGATCGAGGCCCAAGACCCGATGGATCCGATTGGGCGCCAGTTCCTGCCTCAGATTGCTGAGCTGACGACCACGGCGGAAGAGCGCGCTGATCCGGTGGGCGACTATGCCAAGAGCCCTGTGCCGGGTGTGGTGCACCGCTATCCGGATCGGGTGTTGTTAAAGCTCACCCACACCTGCGCCGTCTATTGCCGGTTTTGCTTTCGCCGGGAAATGGTCGGCCCCGGTGGCGATGGCGACCTGACGGGCGAGGCCTTGCAGGCTGCATTGGATTACATTGCTAACCAAGGACAGATCTGGGAAGTGATCCTGACCGGCGGCGATCCGCTCGTTCTGTCCAACCGACGCTTGCACCATGTGGCCGAAGCCTTGCGCGCCATGGACCACGTCAAGGTGCTGCGCCTTCATTCTCGCGCGCCGGTCGCCGACCCTCAACGGATTGATGCCGGCCTCATTTCAGCGCTCCAGGCGAGCGGCAAGGCGGTTTATCTTGCCGTCCACGCCAACCATGCGCGCGAATTTTCGCTACCGGCGCGCGCGGCGTGCGCGCGTTTGGCCGAGGCTGGCATTCCCCTGCTTGGGCAAACGGTTTTGCTCAAGGGCGTCAATGACACGGTCGAGGCCTTGAGCGCGCTCTTCCGCACCATGGTCGAAACCCGCATCAAACCCTATTATCTCCACCATCCCGACCTCAGCCCTGGCACCAGCCATTTCCGTTTGAGCCTGGAAGAGGGCCAAGCCCTGATGCGGGGCTTGCGCGGCGACATATCTGGCCTGTGCCAACCGACCTATGTGCTCGACATTCCCGCAGGCGCGGGCAAGGTGCCGGTGGGCCCAAACTATCTCAGCCCAAACTATCTCAGCCCAAACCCAGGCAATTCAGATCAAGACGCCAAGGTCTGGGTAGAAGACCCGTTCGGCGAGCGCCACCTCTATCCCAAGTCCTGACCCCGCATTTTCAGACCAAGGCAACCCCGTGAGCGACCCTCAAGCCAATGCCGCCCAAATCGACTATTGGAACGCCAATGTCGGCAAGACCTGGGCCGAGTTACAAGACCTGCTCGACGCCCAGATCGATCCCCTCGGCCGGGCCGCCATGGCCGCGCTGCCGCTTTCGCCCGATGCCCATGTGCTCGACATTGGCTGTGGCTGCGGCCAGACCACCTACCAACTGGCCGAACGCCTGGGCTCCGGCGGCAAGGTAACCGGCATTGATATTTCCGAACCCATGTTGGCGGTTGCCCGCAACCGCGCGTCGACTGCGCCTGAGGTTGCAGTGCGCTTTGTCCTGGCCGATGCCCAGACCGACGCCCTGGGGGGAGGCCAGTTTGACGCCGCCTTTTCGCGCTTTGGCGTGATGTTCTTTTCCGATCCGACCGCTGCCTTCCGCAATATCCGACGCCGCCTGAAACCCGGCGCCCCCTTAGCTTTTGTCTGCTGGCGGCCCATCAGCGAAAACCTGTGGATGAGCGCACCCCGGGCGTGCCTGGATGATCTTGTTCCAAGCCAGCCCGTCACCGATCCAACCGCGCCTGGACCGTTCGCTTTTGCCGACCCGGACCGGGTGCGAACCCTGCTAAGTGACGCTGGATTTTCCGCCATCACGCTCACCCCGCACATGGCCCACGTCGGCGTTGCGACCCTTGAAGGTCAGGTGCAAATCAGCCTGAAGGTCGGCCCCTTGGGCTCACTTTTGCGCGAAGAGCCCCAATGGCGAGACGTGGCGACCGAGCGGGTGAGCAGGATGCTCGAGGCGTATCTGACGCCTGACGGGGTCAAAATGCCTGCGGCGGTTTGGATCGTCACCGCCTGTGCCTAGCGCTCGACCCCAGGCCCAGGCCCAGCCCCACCCCTTATGCGTCGAACATGATGACCGAGCGAGCAATCTCACCCCGCTTCATCTCGGTGAAGGCCTCATTGACCTGTGCAAGGCCGATCCGGCGACTGATGAGGTCATCGAGCTTCAGCTTGCCCGCCAGATAGAAGTCGACCAAGCGCGGCATATCAATCGGGAAGCGATTTGACCCCATCAGCGAGCCCTGCAGGCGTCGCTCGCCTAAAAACATGAAGCCAGGCACCTCGACGGTCTGACCGATGGGGATCATGCCGATGATATTGGCGACGCCGCCCCGTCCGATCATCATAAAGGCCTGTTCCGCCGTCTTTTTCAGGCCGACCGCTTCGAAGCTATGGTCGACCCCGCCCTTGGTCAGCTCTTGGACAGCGAGCACAGGATCGGTGTTTGCGGCGCAGATGAAATCTGTGGCGCCAAAGTGCTTGGCGAGGCCTTCCTTGGCCGGGGACATGTCGATGGCAATGATGCGCCCAGCGCCGACAATGGCCGCCCCATTGATGGCGGCAAGCCCCACCCCGCCACAACCGATCACCGCCACCGTCTCCCCGGGACGGACATTTGACGTTCGCATGACTGAGCCGACGCCGGTCATGACGCCACAGCCGATCAGGGCGGCGCGGTCGAGCGGCATGTCGGGTCGAATGGCGACACAGGCATTTTCATGCACCAACATCATTTCGGCGAAGGAGGACAGGTTGAGAAACTGGTGCATCGCCCCACCATCCTGGGTTAGGCGCGGCGGCGCATCGGCCTTGCGGCGCGTTTCCTCCCCGTCACACAAGCTGATCCGCCCGCCGACACAGTGGCGGCAATGGCCGCAAAAGGCCGACAGACAGGTAATGACCGCGTCGCCCGGCTTTACGGTGCGCACGTCGGCGCCGACCTTTTCAACAATCCCGGCACTTTCATGGCCGAGCACCGCAGGCAAGGGATGGGGATAGGCGCCCTCGATGAAATGCAGGTCGGAGTGGCAGACCCCGGCCGCGACCGTGCGGATCAAGACCTCGCGCGGGCCAGGATTGCTGATGCTCACCTCTTCAATGGCAAGCGGCTTGCCCACCTCGCGCAACACGGCGGCCTTCATGTCGTCCTCCCTTTTTGTCGTTTGCGCCCCAAGCTGACCGAGGCTTGCGTCCGGATCAAGAGAGGCGCGCGCCTTTTCGCGCACCAAGCTCGGCCTTGACAGAAAACCCGCCAAGGGGGCGAGATGGGTTGACGACAGGTTAGCGTGGCGAAACCGCTTGAACAGTCTACAGATTCTTGCCCTTAGCGGCGTCTATATGGCGATCCTCTTCGCCGTCGCTTGGCGTTCTGAGCGCGGGACCAAGGGACTCGGCCCACGGGGTAGCGCCTGGGTCTATGGCCTGTCCTTGGCGGTCTATTGCACCTCGTGGACTTTTTTCGGCGCGGTTGGCACAGCGGCCCGGACCGGGTGGGACTATCTTCCCATCTATATCGGGCCCTGCTTATCGCTCACCCTGTTCTTTCCCCTCTGGCGACGCGTCGCTCGTGCCGCAAAGCGCGAAAACACTGGCTCCATCGCCGACTTTCTCTCGGCCCGCTATGGCAAGAGCTCGACCCTGGGCGCCCTCGTCGCAGGCGCGGCCCTGATCGGCGCCTTTCCCTATATTGCCCTGCAGCTCCGTTCCCTGACCATGGTGGTGACCCTGTTGAGCGGCGCGGGAGAAGGCGCTCAACGCTCCATCCCGTTCCTACTAGCGGCGGCGCTGGCCGGATTTGCGATATTGTTCGGCGCCCGGCGGGTGGATCTTACCCAACATAATCCAGGCCTCGTCCGCGCGGTTGCGGTGGAATCGCTCGTCAAGCTTGGCGCGCTCCTGGCTGCGGCGGCCTATGCCATTTGGCTGCTCGCTTCGTCGAAACTGAGCGGAGCGGCCTGGTCTCAGCTTGTTCCCCCAAGCCTTGCCGCCCCCCCGCGCATTGATCTGCGGTTCACCACACAAATTCTTCTGTCGACGGCAGCGGTGTTTTGCCTGCCGCGCCAATTCCATATGGCGTTTGTCGAATTGGAATCGCCGGAGGGGATGGGCAAGGCGCGGCTGTTATTCCCCGTCTATCTCGCCCTGACCTGTTTAGCGGTTGCACCGCTGGCCAGCGCGGGCTTCCATCTGGGGGGCGGCGCCGACCCTGACCTTTATGTCCTGTGGCTGCCCTTCAAAGGCGGGGTTAAGGTCCTGACGGCGCTCGTCTATATTGGCGGCTTTTCTGCCGCAACCGCCATGGTAGTGGTGGAAACCGTGGCGCTTTCGGCCATGGCCTCGAACCAATTGCTGCTGCCCCTGTTAACCGGCGGTTGGGTGGGCAGCGCCCGAGGGCTCGACGCGCAAGGTTTGATCATGGGGGTGCGGCGCGCCTCGATCATCTTGGTGCTCGTGATTGGCTGCTTCTACGCCCAAGCCTTGGGACGACAAGAAAACCTTGCCTCCATTGGCCTGATGTCTTTCGCCGCCGCCGCCCAGTTGGCGCCCGCGCTTGTCGGGGCGGTGTTTTGGCGCGGCGCTCATGCGCGTGGCGCGATTGTCGGCATAATGGCTGGCTTCGCCGCCTGGGCGGCTCTGCTGGCCGGGCCGCAACTGCTTGGCCCAGACCACATTTACAGCCGGTTTGTCGCCGAAGCCTACCGGGCGGTTTTCGGTCTCGACCCTTTGACCGGCGGAGCCTTGACGAGCTTAGCCATCAATCTCTTTGCCTTTGTCAGCCTCTCGCTTGCCGCCACCCCACGGGCGGTTGACCATATTCAAGCCCGCGCCTTTGTCAGCCCAGCTTCTGGCGTGGTCGATCCTGGCCTGGCTCTCGGCGATGAGATTGGCCGATTGCAAGATGTGGTCGGTCGTTTTCTGGGCCGTGAAGGCGCCCAGAGGGGATTTGCCGAAGTGGCGCGCGAACTGGGGCGCCCCCTCACCGCCAGCGGACCGGTAGACGCAGCGCTGGCCTTGTCGGCAGAGCGCATGCTGGCAGGCGCCATCGGCGCATCTTCGGCGCGGGGGGTGATCGCAGAAGCCCTTTCAGGAGGCGCGCGCAGGCCCGGCGATGTGGTGCGTCTGTTGGACAATGCCGCCCAGGCCGTGCAGTTCAACCGCGAGCTTTTACAGTCCACCCTCGATAATCTGAGCGAAGGGGTCAGCGTTGTTGACCAAAACCTGCGTCTCGTCGCTTGGAATGCCCGTTATGTGCAGATGTTCGACCTGCCGCCCGACTTCGTCCATGTGGGACGACCGATTGCCGACATTATTCGCTACAATGCCCTGCGCGGCGAATGTGGTCCCGGCGAGGTTGACGCCCTGGTGGCCCGCCGCCTGGATCACCTGAAGCGCCGCAAGGCCCATACCTCTGAACGCCGACGGGCCAATGGCGACATTATTCGCTCCACCGGTGCGCCCATGCCAAATGGCGGCTACCTGACCAGCTATTCAGACATCACCGCCCTGCGCACCGCCCTGATCGGCCTGGCGGAAGCCAATGAACGGCTAGAAGTCCGCGTGGCGGAGCGGACCGAGGCCCTGACAGCCGCCAAGGCCTTGGCTGAAGCCGCGACCGCCTCCAAGACACGCTTCCTTGCCGCCGCGAGCCATGATTTGTTGCAGCCTTTGCATGCAGCGAGGCTCTTCCTTGCCGCCTTGGAAACTGACCTCGCCGAGCGGCCGCAGACCTTGGAATTGGTGCGCCATGCTGACCAGTCCATCGACAGCGCCCACCGGCTTTTGCGAGCCCTGCTTAACCTGTCAAAGCTCGAAGCAGGCGGCGTGAAGCCTGAGATGCGCGATTTTCCTCTGGCGCCCTTGTTTGCCGAACTCGAACGAGAATTCGCCCCGCAAGCCACAGCCAAGGGCTTAAGGCTGCGCTGTGTTTCAACGGCGCTGTGGGCACGGTCAGACCGGGATCTGGTGCGCTCGGTGATGCAAAACCTGATCACCAATGCCATTCGCTACACCGATCAGGGACAGGTGCTGGTCGGCGTGCGGCGCTGTGGCGAAAAACTGCGGTTGCAGGTTTGGGATACAGGCCGTGGCATTCCCGTCGAAAGTCACGGCGTGATTTTTGGCGAATTTACGCGGTTGCCGGGCTCGGGCCCTGGCGATGGCGGGGTAGGCCTTGGCCTTGCCATTGTCTCTCGGGTCGCTGAGCTCTTAGGGGAAACCATCGACCTGCGCTCAGATGTCGGACGCGGCACGATGTTTTCGGTCAGCTTGGCCAAGGCGTCCCGTCCGATTGAAGCAACGATTGCAGCCAAGGACAGCCCCACGACCAAGGCCCATGCCTTGCGGGTGCTCTGCGTCGATAATGAGCCCGCGATCCTCAGCGGTTTGAGTGCGGTGCTCGGTCGATTGGGCGCCGATGTCTGTGTGGCGCGAAACGCCCAAGAGGCCTTGGCGCTCGAGGGCGCGTTCGATCTCGCCCTGGTCGACTATCATCTCGACCGCGCCGTTGGCCTTGACCTGCACACCCCTCTGGCGGGCCGGGTCGGCCGGTTTGTGGTGGTGACGGCCGACACCTCAGAGGCGGTCGCGGAAGAGGTTGCCCGTGCAGGCGCGGAAATCGTTCAAAAGCCAATCAAGCCTGAAATCCTCAGGAATCTGCTGGCGCAGGTTTAGGCCTAGACTAAATCCGAAGTGAGGATTTGTTTCGCCGCTAAGACCGCTTGGGTGCGACTATGCACGCCGAGCTTGCGAAAAATCGCGGTCATATGGGCCTTGACCGTCGCCTCACTAATCCCACTCTCATAGGCGATCTGTTTGTTTAACAGGCCCTTTTGTAGACCGACCAAAACCCGCTGCTGGGCCGTGGTCAGGCTGGCGAGGCGCTCAGCCGAGGGCGAGGCCGGCACGGTGTCGGTCTGAAACCAAGTCATCCCGCCAATCAGGTGCGTGACGGCATCGACAATTGTGTCAAGCGAGCTCGACTTGGCAATAAACCCCGCCGCCCCAAGCTTCATGGCCGATGCAGCAATCCCTGGCGATTCATCGCCTGAAACCAAGGCGATGGGTGCGCCATCGAGCGCCATTTTCAGCTCTAAAAGTCCCGAAAAGCCGTCCGCATCGGGAAGCCGCAAATCGAGCAAGGTCAGCAAGGGTCGCCCGCGCGCGGCCAGGGTCTGTTTCGCATCGGCAAGACAGGCCGCCTCGACGGTCTCGGTTTCCGGCGCTGCCCGTTGGACAGCCAGCTTCAAGGCCTGTCGAAACAGGGGATGATCGTCAATCGTCAGCACATAGGACGTCACGTCGCGCTTCCCTCCCCCATTCCTGGGTGTCCCCAGGGCCCGCTCGGCTCTTTTCTCGGCCGGCGCTTCTGCATCACTAGACCGCGCTCAGGCCTTGGTCGGCATGCGACCAACCGCTAGCTTGGTAAAAAGTCTGTTGCGCCCTAACGTACAAGTCAAGTTCGCGCGAGGCTGCGGCAGTTTCGGGACACGGCGCTTGAAAACCCGCCAATATCTCGAATAGACTGACCAAGGTTTGGCGTAAATACACAAAAAAGCCGCATACGGAGGAATTGATGTCAACTGCTACAGATGTCTTGGTAGACATCCCAAAAAATGAAACCCATCCGCGATTGGTGATCTTTGCCTCATCGCTGGGAACCGTTTTTGAATGGTATGATTTCTACCTATACGGCACACTGGCCGTTTTTTTTGGGTCGAAATTCTTTCCGGCGGGCAATGATACCGCAACCCTACTCGCGAATTTGGCGGTATTTGGTGCTGGGTTCGGCGTTCGCCCACTCGGCGCCATCGTGTTTGGCCATCTGGGCGACCTTTGGGGACGCAAGCACACCTTCCTTCTCACCATCATCATCATGGGCCTGTCGACCTTCTTGGTCGGCTGCGTTCCCGGGTATGACGTATGGGGTCTTTGGGCACCAGCCGCGCTCGTCACCTTGCGTTTGGCGCAGGGCTTGGCGCTCGGCGGCGAATATGGCGGGGCTGCCACCTATATTGCCGAGCACTCGCCGGAACGGACGCGCGGCGCCCATACGGCCTGGATCCAAACCACGGCCACGGCAGGGCTTTTCTTGTCGCTGCTCGTGATCTTGGGCTGCCGCAGCTTCATGTCGGAAGCCTCCTTCAAAGACTATGGCTGGCGGATACCCTTCCTCGTCTCGGCGGCTCTGGTCGGCGTTTCGGTCTGGATCCGTTTGATGCTGAACGAGAGCCCGCTGTTCGCCGCCATGAAGGCGTCAGGCAAACATTCGACCAACCCGTTCGCCGATGCCTTCGGCAATTGGAAGAATGGCAAGATCGTCCTCTTGGCCATTTTCGGCCTGACCATGGGTCAAGGGGTCGTTTGGTACGCCGGACAGTTCCAAGCCTTGTTCTTCCTGCAAAACTCGCTGCACCTCGACTATGTCTGGTCCTATGTGGCCATCATGTCAGCGCTAGCGCTCGGCACTCCCTTCTTCGTCGTCTTTGGCACCCTGTCGGACAAGTTCGGTCGGAAGTGGATCATCATGACCGGCTGCGCCCTGGCGGTAATCACCTATTTCCCGCTGTTCAATACACTGGGCGTTGCGGTCAATCCTGACTTGATCGCTGCGCAAAAGGCATCGCCCGTAACCGTGACGGCGGCCAAGTGCGAAACCAACTTCTTCGCCAAGGCCTTCAACCCGGCGCCGACGACAGCCTGCGACAAGTCGATGAACGCCCTCTACGCCCAAGGGGTCAATTATAGCCGTGTCACAGCTCCGGCGGGTGCGCCAGATTTGGCCATCAGCTTTGGTCAGGCCGCGCAATTGACCTATGACGGCAAGACCAAGACCTACACCGTCACCACGGCGAAAGACGGTAAGTCGGAAATCTTCCCCAAGGTCGGCGCGGACAAGGCGACGGCGGCCAAGGCCTTGCCCTCGGCGCTTTCTGCAGGATTGAAGGCGGCAGGCTATCCGGCCAAGGCTGACCTTGCCAAGGTGAACTGGCCCCTGACCATCGGCGTCCTGTTCATCCTTGTCCTCTATGTGACCATGGTCTACGGCCCCATCGCCGCCTATCTGGTGGAACTCTTCCCAACCCGCATCCGCTACACCTCCATGTCCTTGCCCTATCACATCGGCAATGGTTGGTTTGGCGGATTCCTGCCCTTCTTCATGCTGGCCATCGCCACCTTCCGGGGGGACATTTTCGCGGGCCTGATCTATCCGATCAGTATCGCCGCCATCACCTTCATTATTGGCGCGCTGTTTTTGCCTGAGACCAAAGACCGTAACTTACACGACGCCTAAAACGTGTCGGAGCCAGCCGGGCGTGACACCTGCGCCCGGCTGGCGCCCCTACTGACAAAGAGACCTTGCCATGAGCGACTCTAACCTATTTCCAGTCCGGGCCGAGTGGGCGGCAAATGCCCATATTTCGGCTGAGCGCTTTGAAAATTTGAGCCGACAGGCGGAACACGACCCTGAAGCCTTTTGGCGACCGATTGGCGAGCGCCTGACCTGGCGAAAGCCCTTCACCCAAGTGAAGGATGTCAGCTTCAAGGTCGAAGACTTTCGAATTCAATGGTTTGCCGATGGCGCGCTGAACGTGTCGGAGAACTGTCTGGATCGTCATTTGGCCACCCGCGGCGATCAGGTCGCCATCATCTGGGAGGGCGATGATCCAAGGGCGTCGCAAAACATCACCTATCGCGACCTGCATGCACAGGTCTGCCGCCTCGCCAATGTGTTGAAGGCGCGCGGCGTGCAAAAGGGTGACCGCGTCACCATCTATCTGCCGATGATCCCGGAAGCTGCGGTCGCGATGCTGGCCTGCGCGCGGATCGGCGCGATCCATTCGGTGGTGTTCGCTGGCTTTTCGCCCGATGCCCTCGCCAGTCGCATCAATGACTGCGGCTCAACCTTTGTCATTACCGCCGACGAAGGCGTACGCGGTGGTCGTGCCGTGCCGCTGAAAGCCAATGTCGATGCAGCGCTGAACCATGCGCCAGACGTAAAAACTGTCCTCGTCGTCACCCGCACAGGCGCGCAAGTCTCGCGGGTTGAAGGGCGGGACTTCGCCTATGAGACAGAGGTGGCTGAGGCCTCAGCCGACTGCCCCGCCGAAGCCTTCAACGCCGAAGACCCGCTCTTCATCCTCTATACCTCCGGCTCGACAGGCAAGCCCAAGGGCGTGCTGCACACCTGCGGCGGCTATCTCGCCTGGGCCAGCTGGACCCACGAAATGGTATTCGATTATAAGCCCGGCGACATCTATTGGTGTTCGGCGGATGTGGGCTGGGTCACGGGCCACTCCTATATTGTCTATGGCCCGCTCGCCAATGGCGCCACGACCCTGATGTTCGAGGGCGTGCCCAACTTCCCCTCGTCCAGCCGCTTCTGGCAGGTGATCGACAAGCACAAGGTCAACACCTTCTACACTGCGCCCACGGCCATTCGCGCGCTGATGCGGGAGGGTGAGGAGCCTGTCCGCCGCACCTCACGCCAGTCCTTGCGGCTCTTGGGTTCCGTTGGTGAACCGATCAACCCGGAAGCCTGGCTCTGGTATGATCGCGTTGTCGGCGAGCATCGCTGCCCGATTGTTGACACATGGTGGCAGACCGAGACCGGCGGCATCTTGGTCAGTCCGCTTCCCGGCGCCACGGCCTTAAAGCCCGGATCGGCGACCAAGCCCCTGCCCGGCGTTTTCTTGCAACTGGTCGATCCTGAGGGCGCGGTGTTGGAAGGCGCCACCGACGGCAATCTCTGCTTGACTGATTCCTGGCCAGGACAGGCGCGCACCGTCTATGGCGACCATGAGCGCTTCATCACCACCTATTTCACCACCTATCCCGGCCGCTATTTCACCGGCGACGGCTGCCGCCGTGACGAGGACGGCTATTACTGGATTACCGGCCGGGTGGATGACGTGCTCAATGTCTCGGGCCACCGCATGGGCACGGCTGAGGTGGAGAGTGCGCTGGTTTCCCACCCCCGTGTCGCCGAGGCCGCCGTGGTTGGCTATCCGCACGATATTAAGGGGCAAGGCATCTATTGCTACGTCACCTTGAAGGCCAGCGAAGCGCCCAGCGATGAGCTGAAAAAGGACCTCACCCAGTGGGTGCGGCGCGAGATCGGCCCGATCGCCACCCCCGATGTGATCCACTGGGCGCCGGGCCTGCCCAAGACCCGGTCCGGTAAGATCATGCGGCGGATCTTGCGCAAGATCGCCGAAAACGACACGAGCAATTTGGGCGATACCTCAACCTTGGCCGATCCCTCCGTTGTCCAGGATTTGATTGAAAGCCGCCCTAAGACCTGATCGCCTCTTTTCTTTTCAGCGAATTTAGGGTCATGAGGCGGTTTATTGGTTGAGACGCCTCATGCACGCTGCTTCCGTTCATCAAACCGAATCCGTTCTCTTGTCGATCCTCGTCCAGCTGATCGTCATGATCGGTGCGGCACGTCTGATGAACTCCCTATTTCGCCGCCTCAACCAGCCCGGCGTCATTGGCGAGATCGTCGCCGGCCTATTGCTCGGCCCCTCCCTGTTCGGCCACTTTTTTCCGGCATTGTCGACGGCGATTTTTGGGTTGAAGAGCGCACAGCCCATCACAATTATCAGTCAGATCGGACTGATATTGTTGATGTTTCAGATTGGGTCGGATTTTGAATTCGGGCATTTAGGGTCGAAGCGGAACCTGCGGGCGGCGTTCAGCATTGCGGCGGTCTCGATCCTGGCACCCTTAGGCGTCGGTCTCGGCTTTGGCGTGGTATCCGCCCCGCACCTTGCGCCGGGCCTCAACCCAACGGTCTATGCGCTGTTCTGCGCGGTCGCCTTCGCCATTACCGCCGTGCCAATCCTTGGCCGGATATTGCGTCAATATGGCCTGACGCGCGACGAGATTGGCGTCATCGCCATCTCTGCGGCGGCGGTCAATGATGTGGTCGGTTGGGTCTTGCTCGCCATCGTCTCCGCCTTCGCCTCAGCCCAGCTCTCGCCGCAAGGTATCGGTGTGCAGATTGCAGGCCTCGTCGGTCTGGGTCTGGGCGCTTGGTGGCTTTTACGCCCCCTGGCTGACCGGCTCGTGAAAACCTTTCCCGTTCGCGAAGGCGAGGTTGCCCCCAACCTGATGGCGATCATCTTCGCATTGGTCTTTGCGCTGGCCATCTGCACCAATGCGCTTGGCGTGTTTTCCATATTTGGCGGATTTCTGGCCGGACTCTTATTCCATCGCCACGCTGAATTTGTCGATGCCTGGCGCCGACAAGTGGGTCAAATGGTCTTGGTCTTCTTCCTGCCCGTCTTCTTCACCTATACCGGACTGCGCACCAATGTGCTTGGCCTGACCACAGCCGAAAACTGGCTCTGGCTGGCGGTGATCCTCGTCGGCGCCATCGCGGCAAAGATTGGCCCTGTTTATCTTACAGCGCGGCTAAATGGCTTTGCGCCCAAGCCATCGGCGACCCTCGGCGTCTTGATGAATACCCGCGCACTGATGGAGTTGATTGTTTTGAACATCGGCTATGATTTAGGCTTCATGCCACAGAGCGTGTTCACCATGCTTGTGATCATGGCCGTGGTCACCACCGTCATGGCCGGGCCGCTGCTGAAGCAGCTGTTGACGGCGATGAACCATCCCATCCCCGTCGGCATTGAGGCCTAGGGGCGATGGCGGCTGAAATAAAACCCCTCTTTGTGACAAAGGTCTATGACAGCACGCCCTTGCCGCCCTTGAAGGCCGAGGCGATTTTGCAGGACCTCGACGCGGCGTGCGCCTTCATCGCCAGCGAAGATCGGGCGGGCCAGCAATGGTCGCAGGCCAAGGCCTATAAGGGCTATACCTCCTATGGCTCACTCACCGACCTCACCCGCCGCGCCAGCGCCTTTGCGGATTTAAAAAAAATCCTCGACGGCGAAATCCATCGTTTCGCCGATGGGCTGGCCTTTGATCTTGGGGGGCGCCGTTTGAAGCTCGACCATATGTGGATCAATGTCCTGAAACCCGGAGGCGGGCATACGGGCCACATCCACCCGCTCAGCGTCATTTCCGGAACCTTTTATGTGGCGACGCCGGAAGGGTCTGGGGCGTTGAAACTCGAAGACCCCCGCCTGGCACAGATGATGGCCGCACCGCCACGGCGAGCCGACGCGGAAGACGGCTTGCGACCCTTTGTATATTTGCATCCTGAGGCGGGTAGGCTTTTTTTGTGGGAAAGCTGGCTACGCCATGAGGTTGAGCCCAATCGCGCCCGCAGCCCACGGGTTTCGATCAGCTTCAACTATAGTTGGGGCTGAGCCCTCACCACCGGGGCGAGGGCGGTGCGCCGAAGACCACCTCGGAAATACGCGCGCGGGTGCCCGCGGTTGTGCCTTCGGGGAGGTTGGCCGGGTCAAACCATTGGCGGTTGGCGATCTCTCCCGCTGAGCGCGGTGGGCAGGGCACGAAGTCCCCGCACACAAACACCAGCACATGATCACCGCGAAAGGCCTTGGAATTGTCGTGCACGCTGATCAGCCTTGGCGGCATGGTGAGCCGCAGGCCTGCCTCTTCTTCCATCTCCCGGGCCAAGGCCTCTCCTGCCGTTTCGTCGGGTTCGACGCCGCCACCGGGAAGGAACCAACCGGGGATATAGGTGTGTTCGACCAACAGCACCTGTCCGTCCGCATTGAGCACGAGACCTCTGACGCCCAGGGTTATGCCCCGCGAAAGCCGTGACCAAACGCGATAGGCGGGACGCGTCAGGCGCGCCAGTTGCATCAAAGCTGTCATGTCCTGACCTTGGCGCCGGAGGGGGTGTGTGGCAACGCTTCCCAAGCTGGCGAATTCGGTCTAGGACAAGCCGCACTTGGTTACGGAGTCGGTCATGGCCGCTATATTGCCCATCCTCCTGTTCATTGTCGCCATTGTGGCGCTCAACGTCTTCGAATTCGGACGCGCCGATTGAGTTTAGCGCTGGGCCGCACCCTTTTGTGCGGCGAACCGCTTGAGCGGGTGCAAAGCTTTGCTGAGCCGCTTCGTGCCCTCGCGATGCCGCGCTCCCAGCTGACCGAGCCTCAGACCTTTGCCGCAAGCGCGCTTGTGATTTATCTCGCACCGCCAGACCTCGGTCGCCTGGACCGTGAAGCGCTTTTGGCTCAGGTTCGGACCCTTGCCACAGCTCATGCGCCTTGCCGGGTTGCCGCGGTGATTGAGGGAGATCGGCAGGCGACACTGGCGACCTTGCGGTTTTTGCAAGATGCACCCTCCGTCACTGGCCAAGTCTTTTTAGCCAGCCAACAGCAGTATTCCGCATGATTGCCAAACCCGGCGCGCTAAAACCCCTGCCCCGCGTGACCGCGCCTGGTGCCCGACCGCGAAGCCTGAGCGCGCTCAAGGTTTTCATGCAGGATTTGCGCATCGAGGCGGAGATTGGCGTTTATGCTCATGAAAAAGGGCGTCGCCAGCCCTTGGTCATCGATATTGAGGTCGAGCTTACGCCCCATAGCGTCGTCCAGGTGACCGATACGGTCAATTATGAAGCCTTCGCCGCCAAGGCCCGAAAGCTTGCCGATGAAGGCCATATTGATCTCGTGGAGACCTTTGCGGAGCGATTGGCTCAAAGTCTGCTTGATCACCCCCTGGTCATCCGCGCGACCATTCGGGTTGAAAAGCCCGAAGCCTTGGGCGACACGGCGCGCGTCGGCGTCGAGCTGACCCTGGTCAAATTTTAGGCCGACCCTCCTCTCAATGTCACAGCTGCGTCACACAAGCGCTTGTCTGTGATCGCTGTCGGCGACATGATGGGCTCTGGAATTTTCGTTTAGGCGAGTCGCAGGGCCTAATCCTTGCACTCGAACCTTAGTCGACCGGCGGCGACGCAAAGAACCGTGTCATTTTAAGCCGCTGGCCGCGCGTTTTCGTGACGGAGAGGACCCTCGCCCGGCGCTCCCCGCTCTCAACAACAGACCGGGCGCGGGAGGAAAGGACGATGCACGACGTCATAGATAATCGCGCCAGCCATAGATTCGAATTGCTCGAACAGGGACAGGTGGCGTTTGCTGACTATCGCTGTGAGGCCGATATCATCGCGGTAACCCATGTGGAAGCACCCATCGGAATGCGCGGCACGGGTGCCGCAACCCGATTGATGCAAGGCCTGTTGTCGATTGTGCGTGACCGGCATTTGAAAATTCGCCCCCTATGCGCCTATGCCCGCGACTATATGGAGCGCCACCCCGAATATGCGGATCTGTGCGCTTAGCGTTTGCCAGGAAAAAGTGGACGCCGGTTTTTCCGAAAAGACAAACGAAAACATAGGGATATAGTGTCTGTCTGATTCTGAAAGAAACTGGCAGACACTAGCGCCTATCCCTCGCGACCACAAAGTCTACGGGGCGGAGGTCTCGAACGCCTTGCCTTTGGCCTCCGGGCCAAACCAGGCCAGCCCCGCCAAGCCTAAGGCCGCCAAAGTCGCAAGGCCCGCAATGGCCAGACCATAGTTGTCGCCATGGGTCTCGGCGAACTTCGCCTGCAAGGGCGCGGTTTGCGAGGCGAGGAGATTGCCAAGTTGGTAGGCAAGGCCGGGTAAGAGACCGCGCACCGCCGCAGGCGCCAGCTCATTCAAATGCACGGGCGCAACGCCCCACGCCCCCTGCACCGCCAGCTGCATGAGAAAGCCCGCCGCTGCGAGCGCAATGGGGGCTTGGCCATAGAGCACCAAAGGCAAAACCGGCAGCACGCACAAGGACGCGGTCAGAATCGCGCGCCGCCGCCCCCATTTTTCTGAAAGTGCGCCAAAGCCGATGCCACCCAATATTGCGCCAAGCGACGCGATAACGCTGACCAGGGTCACTTCACCGGCGCTAAAATGGTGCTGAGACTTCAAGAAGGTCGGAAACAGGTCTTGCGTGCCGTGGCTCAAAAAGTTGAACGCTGTCATGAGGATGACGAGATAGATCACCAGTTTGAAGTTGGCCAAAATGGGCTTTAACACCCCTTGGCGCTTTCGCTCCGACGCGCCCGCGACCCAAGACGGGCTCTCGTCGACATTGCGGCGAATATAGAGGATGAGCAGGGCTGGCGCAGCTGAGAACATCAACAGCCCCCGCCAGCCGACATGCGGAAGGAAGAGGTTGGCCAAGGCGCCCAAGAGCGCGCCAATTGCCCAGCCTTCCTGCAGCAGGCCAGAAATCACACCGCGGCTCTTGGCCGGGATGGATTCGAGGGTCAAGGCGGCGCCGGTTCCCCACTCTCCCCCCATGGCGAAACCAAAGGCGGCGCGTAGAATGAGGAATACAGTGAGGTTGGGCGCAAAGGCCGATGAAAAGGCGATCGCCGAAAACAGCAGGAGGTCGATTTGCAGCACCGGTCGGCGACCAAACCGGTCGGCCAAATAGCCAAATACCAGGGCCCCGAGGGGGCGCATGGCGAGGGTCAGCATGATGGCGACGCTGACCTGACTAATTTTGACCTGAAAGGTCTTGGCCACATCGCCAAGCACAAAGGTTAAGAGAAAAAAGTCGAAGGCGTCGAGCGACCAGCCCAGAAGGCTCGCCGTTACCGCTGCCCTCTGGCTTTTCGTCAAGCCACGCAAACCGTCAAAAAGGTCCAACCCCACGTCTCCCCCCGGAGTTAGCGCCCAAACGGGTCAGTCCCGGTCAGAACATCAAGCGAATGGTAACCCGGGCGTCGCCAGAATAATACCGGTCATGGGTCTCGCCACCGGCCTCAATGCCGACTTCGTAGAAATTGGTGGAGGCCTTTAGGCCAAGGCGCAGCACCCCACCGACGCCATTGATTGGCGAGGGCGTCAAGGTAAAGGGCGTCCCGCCCGAGACGAATTGCGCTGTTGTCGTGCCCGGCGAACCTGCAATGGCATCGCGCAAGCCCACCTCGATCTGTGGCCGCAACCGGAAATCGGATCCCCAATTGGCGCCAATGGCCATGGTGGCCACGCCGGTAAGCGCGTCGCCGTTGCGGCTATTGACGCTCAACGCAAAGGCTGAGGGAAAGCCTGCTCCAGTGCCAAGCGCAACAAGGTCTTTTTCCTTATAGCTGTCTTCCGCCATGTAAAAATAATCGAGCCGGGCTTGGGGGCGGATGAAAAAGCCCGAGCCAAGCGACCACTCATAGCTCGCCCCGCCATGCAGGGTACCCATATAGCCATAGTGGTTATCCTTGACCGTCCGATTGACGGCAACGAGCCCCGTCGTCTGATCATAGGCAAACAATTGGCGGGTGCCGTCGATCGAGGCGCCGCCAAAAGCGGCCCGTAGGTCGAGGGTTAGGTGTTTAACTGACGCCTGCCAGTATAGGCCTGCTTCGAGCGAGGTTACGGCCTGCTGGCCTGCGCCCTTGAGCTCGGGATCAAGCACGGAAATCGAGGTCAGGGCTGCCGTCACCCCCACTGCGCCAAAGCCATAGCCGCCCATGGCAGCACCCGCCACCGCGCCAAAACCGCCTACATCATAGGGGTTATTGGCCGAGGTACGCTCGCTATGGGCGCCAATTGCAATTTCTTGCATCCAGAAGTTTTGCGTGCCGCCCACCCCAGGGGTCATGTCATGGGTGGAGGTAGCGCGCGACACCGCGTCCGATGCGAGCCGTCCGGCTTCAAAAATCCCTCCAGCGCTCTCTGGCAGGAAAGCGTCGTAGATCTTCAAAAAGTTTTTGCGGTTGGTCGGCGCCAAAAGGGCAGACTGAACTTCCTGGTCCTTCGGGGCCACGGTGAGCAGGCTGCCGAGCAGGGCCCCTTCCGACGCATTGAGGCCCATCTGCGCCGCCGTCTTGGACTGGATTTGCAACACCAGCTCATTCGGATTGCCCGAAGGCTGGGAAAGGGTTGCGTCGAAAATATAGGGCGTCGAGGTCAGGGTGAGCGAGGTCGCGCCACCCAAGCTGATCGGCAGGTTTGAGGAAATGACATTATAAGAATAGGTCTTGCCGAGGGTCGGCAGAGACACAGCTGTCAGGCCAAACTTGGCCCCGTTGGCGATCACGACGTTGTTGGACCCATTTACCGCCGCGCCATTCACGACGAACTGGCTGATCTGGTTGGCAGCCGACGTGGAGGCTGGATTAAAGGCAAAGGAGAGGCTTGAGGTGGCGCCGATTTGTAAGGAGGCGGCGTTGACAGTGGTCGGGGACCGGTCATTTAAAGCACCATTCGCGAGATTGATCGCCAGGCCCGTTCCCCCGAATGAAAAGGCCCCGTTGATCGAGGCACCGCCATTCAAGGTTAGCGAGCCGCCCGTCCCACTGCCCATCGACAGCGCACCAATTAGGCCACCGGCTTCAAGGTCAACCTTATTGGCGCCGCTGCCGAGATAGACGTCGCCTTGGATATAGGGCGTAAAGGCGGTCGCCACGCTGGACGTCGTCGCGGTCGTGCCGGACGTAGACCCATAAAAGTGCGTGAGTTCTTGGGTCGTCTGGGCGATCTGGGTCAGGGTGACGCCCGTGCTATTTGCGCTCAAATCCAGAGCGACGGTCGGTCCGGCGAGTTGGCCATTGGCGAGGGGGACCTGTCCCAACTGGGTGTTGCCCAAGGTCGAGACATAGTTGGTGGCCGAAATGACACCCTTGTTCGTCACATTGGACAGGGTGCCCGAGGCATCTTGTACGGCGATGGCGGTGGCATTGTTGCCGGTCGCTGTGGCCGAGATCGACCCCATGACAAGCAGGTTTTGCAATTGCGCCCCGGAACCTGGACCCCAGGTCTCAGAAATGCCCACCGCGCTGACGGCTTGCGGAACTGCAACCGCGGCCACACTCGATTGGGTGACCGAGGCAGAGACAGTGCCGAAAATATTGATATTGGGTGAGATGGCGCCGTTGAGTTGGATCGCCGTGGCAGAAACAGCCGTCGATGAATTCGGCGCATAATAGGCCTGGGCCGACACGGAGCCATAGAGGGCAATGCCCTGGGTCAGATTGACAGTTCCGCCCGTCGGATAGCCGATTTGCAGAGCCGTGGCCGAAAAGCCGTCATAGACGCCTGAGTCAGTAATCGACCCCCGGGAGACCAGGCCGTACAGATAGTCATTGTTGCCGTTTGGATTCGTAGCGCTCAACGCATTGGCGTCATTGAACCCGCCAATGGTGATATTTTGACTAGAGCCCGAGGCTCCGATCAACAATGCGGGCGCAGACCCGTAACTTGCGATTGCACCCGTAGATTGGGCACCGTCCCATCCCCCGTCCCCGGCCAAATCGGCCTCTGATCCAGTGACCGTGCCCGCAGGGGCGCCGCCGATATAGATTCCCCCATCAACATTGCCGCCGACAATCACCGCGGCATTGGCCAGGTTGGTTTGGCTGCCCGAGCCCTGAATTTTTCCCAACAGGGTCAGATTACTGGTCCGCGACGTGATGGCATAGCCGGTCGCCGAAATGGACGAATAGATCCCAAGCCGGCCGCCAATATTCCCATTGATCCGAACTGCGGAGCTATTGGTGCCTGTCGCTGTGATCGCGCCGGAGATGAGGATATTTTGGGCGATGAAATTATTGGCCCCCGGGGTCCCGCCAACATAGGCGGCTGATGACCCGCTCGGTGGCGCAACGTTCAAGGCGACCCCGTTATCGCCCGTCAGTGAAATCGAACCTTCGCTGCCAATCGACACTTTTCGCGAAAAGCCGTCGAGATAGTAGCCGGTGATCGGCGCCTCAATCGACATGCCGTAGCTGTTATTGCCCTTGATCGTGATTGAGCCGGTGGAGCTATTGTCGACATAGCCCCCAAAAGCCTGAGTACCGACCAAACGGATGCCATAGAGGCCCGCCACGCCGGTCACTCCCGTGGAGGAGAGATTTGTCAGGTTGGCCGTTCCGGCGAAGGGGGCTTGCGAATAGCCGTCGACCGAAGTGGCTGGGGCATAGGTCGTGGTCAAGCTAATCGCCGAGGCGTTGAGGATGTAGTTCCCGGAGGTCCCACCCAGCGCGTAGATAGCCGTGACATTGTTGAAGTTGCTGGAGGACAGGGTTCCAGCCACGTTCCAAACATAGTCATTGCTATTCAGCGTCACGAGATTGACGCCATTCTGCGCCGCGGAAATACTCCCCCCGGAACTGATGGTGATATTGGTATTGGCAGTGCCCCCCGTCGAGATCGGCGTCGTCGTCGAGGTGGTGACATTGGTGGTTCCATCGGCGGCGTGCACCGCGCCAGCAGCCAAAATCAGGGGCGCCATGGCGACAGCGGCGATCAGTGTTTTTCTCATTCGGGAGAGGCTCGTCCGCAGCTTGAGGAGAGAGAAGTTTCGATTCGCTAAGCTATTGCCGGGGGAATGTGGCGGGGTCTAGTCCATAAAGCGCTTTCGCCGCCCAATTTTGAAATGATCGGCCTTGACAGCGCGAATGTCAAAAAAAAGTATGTCGGCGCGTCGCTTGGGACATTCAGAAAACATTCATAAATTCCAAATATCATGTTGCAGTGCAGCATAAATGCGGCGATTTCGCCACATTTTCGCCACAATTCGCCTGTTAACACGAAAACGTGGCTGGCGACTGTGTCCAGAGCTGGCCCATTCGCTCCCGGCCCCGTCAGCCGGTCCAGCGAGCCTGTCGGGGGGCGCTTACGCCCTCGCCGAAGAGGACTTAGGAAGCTTTGACGATTCATATTCCGGCGCGCGCCACGGACATGCGCGCGCTTCTAGGCGCAGCGTCGCTGGGCTCCTTAATTGGGCTGGCGATGGGTGGAGCCTATTTGGCTGGCGGTCTTGCTTGGACCTCAGTCGTCCACGCTCGGATCACCCGCTTGGCGGACGCCGCCCATGCAGGGTTTTCAGAAACGGCTCTGGCAGAAGCGGCCAAGGACAGTCCGGGTGCGCTCGTGATTGCCAAGCGCTTTGATCCAGACAGCTCTGCGGCCCAAGACGTACGCGACCGCAGGCTTGAAGCTTGGACGGCGCGGTTGGAAGCCAAGCGCGGCGTGTTCAATACCATGCCAGCCCCGCACACCGGGACCAGCCCTGCCAAGTTTCAACTCGCGTCGATTTCAGCGGCCCAACCGTTTCGCCTGCGCGATGCGCTGGATGAAAGCCGCGATCTTCAGTGCCTGAGTGAAGCGGTCTATTTCGAGGCGCGCGGTGAAACGCCAGCGGGTCAAGAAGCCGTTGCGCAGGTGGTGCTCAATCGCGTCCGCCACCGCGCCTTCCCCAAAACCATCTGCGGCGTTGTCTATCAGCGCGCTGTTACCGGTGGCTGCCAATTCTCGTTTGCCTGCGACGGCTCAATCCATCACGCTTTTGAACGTGGCGCATGGGATCGGGCGCAGCGGGTGGCGGCGCGGGCCTTGGATGGTCGGGTTATGGCTGCGGTTGGCAATGCGACCCACTACCATTCGATTGAGGTCCGTCCCGATTGGGGCGCCCAACTGGAGCGGGTCGCCCAGATTGGTGCCCATATCTTTTACCGGTTTAACGGCCGGGTGGGCTCACGGGCCATGTTCAATGGCCAAGCCCTGCCCTCCTCAGCCGACGATATGCCAGACGCGACGAACCCGAACAGCGCCGCCCAAAGCGCCAGTTTGGCGAGCCTCGCGCCGACGGGGCCTGCGCCCAACGCCAAGGCTGCGGGCTTGTTCCTCGCCTCAACGGCAAAGGTTGTCGAAAACGCTGCCCAAGCCGTCGAAAACGCCTCCCACCCTGCCCCTGCCAAGCCGGAATCGGGACGGACGGAAGAGGTAAAGCCTTAGGATTTAAGGGATGGGCTCAAGCTCGGCACCCGTCCCTTAATTCGCCCTAAGGATCGCCAGCACCGCCTCGCCATAGCGGGTAAGCTTCGCCTGGCCGACACCCCCCACCTCGCCAAGTTCGGCAAGGCTTGTCGGTCGCGCCTCGGCAATGTCGAGCAAGGTGCGATCATGAAAGATGACATAGGGGGGAGCGCCCGACGCTCGCGCCACATCGCGCCGCCAGAGCTTTAGGGCTTCGAAGACCTGCGCCGCCACGTTCGAAGGTTTGACGCTCGCCCGTGGGGCCCGGCCGAGGCTGGTGACCTTGAGATCGCGGACCGGCAAGGCCACTTCGCGTTCGCCACGGTACACGCTGCGCACCGCCTCCTTGTCGCCCAGCGCGATAGTGGTTTGATGGCCAACAGCGTTTTCCACCAAGAGGCCTTCAAACAGCAAGGCCTCGATCAGGTCGCGCCAAGCCTTCTCAGCCAGGCCCTTGCCAATTCCAAATGTCGAGAGCCCCTGTTCGAAAGCCGACGCCGACCCTGTCTTTCCGGTCAGGTGTTCGACCAACCTTACCCTGCCATAGCGCTCGCCTAAGCGATGGGTGGCCGACAACAGCTTTTGCGCCGCCTCGGTCATCTTGACGGTTGCGGGCGGCGCCACGCAGGCGTCGCACTGGCCACAGCCCGTTACCTCGACCTCGCCAAAATAGCGCCGAACGCCCGCCGACCGACAATGGGCGCCTTCGAACAGCGCATAGAGTTGGTAAAGTTTGCGCCTCTGCACCTGCTCCACATCGGGTGGAAGTCCCCGTTCGGCGATGCGACGGGCGGCGAAGGCCAGGTCCGAGGCGCTATAGAGCGCTAAGCCCTCAGCAGGGGCGCCGTCACGGCCAGCCCGCCCCACCTCTTGCCAGTAGGCCTCTATCGAGGCGGGCGGATCGGCATGGGCGACGTAACGCACGTCCGGCTTATCAATCCCCATACCAAAGGCGACAGTTGCCACCATCACCGCTGCGTCGGCATCGAGAAAGGTTTTCAGACGCGCCTCGCGGGTTTGTCGGTCGAGACCTGCATGATAGGCGATCGCCGGCGCGCCTATACCGCGCAATTGCTCGGCCAGTTCATCGGCGCTGTTGCGCGATCCGACATAAACAACGCCTGACTCTTTGAGGCGCTCGCCGACGAACCGCACGATTCGCGCCCGCCCGCGTCCCTCCTTCCGTTCGGCGCGCAACGCCAATTCGGGCCGTGCAAAGCTCGCAATGAATTCCGCAGCATCGTCGAGACGCAGCGCGGCGCGGATATCGACCCGGGTGCGCGCATCGGCGGTTGCGGTCACAGCCAGTCGCGGCGTTTGCGGAAAAACGTCAGCCAAGCGGCCAAGCATCCGATAGTCGGGGCGGAAGTCATGGCCCCACTGACTGACGCAGTGCGCTTCATCAATGGCAATCAGCCCGACCCTCAGGCGCGAAAGCCGCTCCAAAAGTCCGCCCTGCGCCAGCCCTTCAGGCGAGACATAGAGGAGGTCCAATCGGCCCGCCTCAAGCTCACCCCAGGTTTGCGCCCGCTCCTCAGGCTCGACATGGCTGTCCAACCGCGCCGCCGCAACGCCGGACTGCTTCAATGCCGCCACCTGATCGGACATCAAAGCGATCAGCGGCGAAACAACCAAGCCAACGCCGGAAAGCATCAGGCTTGGAATTTGGTAACACAGGCTCTTCCCGCCCCCGGTCGGCAAGACCGCCAAGGCGTTGCGTCCCGCCAAAACCTCAGCAATCACCTCTGCTTGACGTCCGCGAAACTCAGCATGGCCGAAGACGGTTCGCAACAGGGTGCGGGCCCTTGCCAAGCTAGGCAGCTCCTCGGTCAAATTTCGTGCAAGCGCTTCGCTCATCGGGCCGCTATAGGCCTATTCGCCGCCAGCGCAAAAGTTTGGAGCCCGGGAAATGCACGTTGTGAGGGATGCCCAAGCTGGCCCGCATCCGATTCCGATTTTTGACATCGACGACCCGCGCATCGCCCCTTATCGCCAGGTCAGGGAAAAGGATCTGGTCGGTCGGGAGGGCCTGTTTATTGCTGAAGGCGCGGTTGTCTTGCCACATCTCGCGCGCTCACCCACCTGCGAGGCTGTGTCAGTTCTGATCGCCGACAGCAGAATTGAAGCGCTGGGCTCGCTGCTTGGACAGTTCGATCCCCAGGTTCCGGTCTATTGCGCTTCGCAAGCCGTGATGGATGAAATTGTCGGCTTTCCCATCCACCGTGGCATCCTGGGGTTGGGGCGGCGCACGGAGGAGGTGAGCCTGACGCGCTTAGCCTCAAACCTTGGCGCCCGCGCGCTGGTGTTAGTGCTGGTCGGCATTAGCAATCACGACAATATGGGCGGGCTCTTTCGCAACGCCGCCGCCTTTGGCGCCGACGCCGTGATCCTCGACGCAACCTGTTGCGACCCGCTCTATCGCAAAGCGATTCGGGTTTCGGCTGGCGCCTGTCTTGATCTTCCCTATGTTCGCCTTGCGCCGGAAGCTGATCTATTGGGCGTGCTTTGCGAACACGGCTTTTCGCCGGTAGCACTCTCGCCGTCTGGCAAGGTCGCGCTCAGTGAGACCGCTCGCCCCGGTCGCGCGGCGGTTTTGCTGGGACCGGAGGGACCTGGTCTGCCCGATCACTTGCTTGACCGATCAATGACCGTAAGAATACCCATGGCGCAGGGGTTCGATAGCCTCAATGTCGCTGTCGCGGGCGCACTCGCTCTACATCACATGGCCTTTGTCGCCAAAGCGAAGGAATAGAATGACGTCTCAGATTGAGGTCTTGGCGTTTGGCGAGGTCATGCTGCGCCTCGCCGCTCCCGACCATGAACGGCTTTTGCAGTCCGCCCGTCTGGTGGCCACCTTTGGCGGCGCAGAGGCCAATGTCGCGGTCTCGCTGGCAAGGCTCGGCCATACCAGCGGCTTTGTCTCGACCCTGCCCCACGGCGCCCTGGGAGACGCCGCCCAAGACCAACTGCGCCTGCACGGGGTGGACTTGTCGCGCGTCCGTCGCACCAAGGGTCGGCTCGGACTTTACTTTCTCACGCCAGGCGCCGTCCAAACACCGTCCGAGGTGATCTATGACCGGGCAGGGTCGTGTTTTGCCCTGGCGCGACCCGAAGATTATGACTGGCCAGCCCTGCTCTCCGGCGCCAAGTGGCTGCACCTCTCGGGCGTGACGCCCGCAATTTGCGACGCGACCTGCCAGCTGGCGCTCGACGCGGCGCGTTGCGCCAATGGTTTGGGTATCAAGGTCTCGTTTGACGGCAATTTTCGCGGCAAGCTTTGGGCTGAATGGCCAAGCGATCCGAGTGCCGCCTACAGGGCGCTGCTCTCCACAGCCACGCTTGCCTCGATCAACGAGCTCGATATTGGCCTTGCCCTGGGCGAGCGCTTTGACGAGGCTGACCTTTTTACGCGCAGACGCAAGGCGGCTGATCGCGCCTTTGAAGCTTTTCCCAGGCTTGAGTGCATCGGCAATACGGTCCGCCAATTGGACGGCGTGGACAGCCAAACCCTGTCGGCGCTGCTCTTTCGACGGTCAGGTCATGTGGAGGCGGCACCGCGGCAGTTGCGCGGCGTCGTCGATCGCATTGGCGGTGGCGATGCCTTTGCGGCGGGCCTTTTACATGGCCTCCTCGCCGGGCTAGAAGACGCCCACACGATTGAGTTTGCCTTAGCGGCGTCGGTGCTCAAGCATGCCATTCCGGGCGATTTCAATCCTTCAACCCAAGACGAGGTTGAAAACCTGATCAAGCGCGCGGGCCTAGATGTCCGGCGATAACCGCCCTCTCTTGGCGCCACGGAGGCCCATGATGCGCATGGAAGACGTACTCACCGCATCGCCTGTGATTGCGGTCTTGACGCTGACCAATCCCCGCCACGCCGCCCCCCTGGCGCGCGCGCTCCTTTTCGGCGGCGCGCCGGTGATGGAAGTGACCTTGCGCACGCCCGCCGCACTCGAATGTGTGCGCATCATCGCCAATGAGGCGCCGGAAGCCATTGTCGGGGCCTCGACAGTGCTCAATCCAAAGGACTTTTACGCGGCCCATGCCGCTGGCGCGGCCTTTATTGCATCGCCAGGGGCCTCAGCAGAGCTGCTGGATATCGGGGTGTCGGCGCCCGTTCCCTATCTGCCTGGCGTTTCCTCGGCCAGCGAACTGATGGCGGCCTATGGGCGGGGTTATGATCAGGTCAAACTCTTCCCCGCGGCACCTGTGGGCGGTGTGGCCATGCTGCGCGCTCTGGCCGGTCCCTTTCCGGGGGTAACGTTCTGCGCCACAGGCGGTGTAACCCGGCAGTCGGCCCCGCACTATCTGGCCCAATCCAATGTACTGTGCGTCGGCGGGTCGTGGCTTGCGCCGCAAAGCTTGATTGAGGCCGAGGACTGGGATGCGATTGAGCAGATTGTTCGCGCAACGGTCGACGACCTCGCCTCCCAAACCTCCCGCCGTCGTGGCGATGGCGCCTGATTGGCGCGGAAACGCCGCGAAACACCTAGCGAGCCCAAATGCCTCACTCTGACGACACGTCCTTCCCAGTCAGCGAAACCAGCCGCATCCGCCGCTATCATGAGCGGGGCAGTCATGAGCGGCAGGCCGTCTATGCCGTGCTTGACGCCAGTCCAATCTGCCATGTCGGCTATGTGATTGAGGATCAACCCTATGTCACACCCACCCTGCATTGGCGGCTCGGCGACCGCATATTTTGGCACGGGTCGTCGGCCAGCCGATTCCTCAAGCAAACGCGCGAACATAAGGTGTGTTTGACGGTGACGCTGATCGACGGCTTTGTGCTCGCCCGGTCGGCATTTAATCACTCGGTCAATTATCGGTCCGCCATGGTGTTTGGCGTGGCGCACCAGCTTACCGACCCGGCCGAGAAAGAAGCCAGCCTGAAGGCCATGACCGAAGACTTCTATCCCGGACGTTGGGACAAACTCCGCCCGATCACCGCTCAGGAAATCAAGGCTACAGCTGTCCTCTACATGGATATTGCCGAGGCCTCGGTGAAGGTCCGCTCTGGACCGCCTGGCGACCAAGCTGAAGCGGATTTTCCAGTTTGGGCCGGACTGGTACCGCTTCAGACCATCCTGTCAGACCCAAGGGTTGATGGCGATCCAGACCATCCGCTGCCGGTGCTTTCGGCGCGATTAGGCGCGAAGACATGAGCGAAAAGTCCTCACCCGCAAAGTCGAATTCTACACTACAACTCTAGGGCCAGACAGCCTGTAAGCCGGGTTCTGTCCGCTCTGTTGCCAGAACGGGGCGATCATTCCTCTGGACCGTGCATTGCTGCGCGGTTCTCGCGACCAACCCGGACGACTGGAAGCCGTGACGCTTCCGCTTTGAGCCTGGGCTCAGGGCGCGCCGTCCCTATTCGGTCTTGCTCCGGGCGGGGCTTGCCATGCCGTCCCCGTTGCCGGGTCCGCGGTGCGCTCTTACCGCACCCTTTCACCCTTACCCGCGCGCCCGAAGGCGGTTGGGCGGTTTGCTTTCTGTGGCGCTATCCCTAGGATCGCTCCCGGCGGGCGTTACCCGCCGCCCTGTCACTGTGGAGCCCGGACTTTCCTCGACACGCAAAGCGTGCCGCGACCGCCCGGCTGTCTGGCCCCGCCCTTCCCTCGTCCTGAATGGAGCCGAGGTCAAGGGATGCGTCTCAATAACGCCTAGAGACCAAGCCGGGTGCGGACGGAAGCTGGCCAGGTCGCAGGCTCCGCTCCATGGCGGATGAAGGCGGCGATGGCCAAGCGATCAATGCCAAGGCCCAAACAGGCCGAGTGCGCAACCTCGCCCGTATCGACCCGAATGTCCCAGGTCTGGCCATAGTGATCTTCGTGATAGTTTGCGCTGAGGCAAGCCATCCAGGTGTCTTCGCCCGCCAGCGGGACCTGCAGTTCATATTTCAGCGTCTTCTGCTTTTGCAACAAGGCCAAGACCCGGCTGGCGCGTCCAAAGAACGGGTCAGAGGCACTGACGACCCGGTGAGGCAGATCAAGCGCGTCCGCCATGGATTGACCGAGCTGCAAAACCTCATCCCGGAACGCCGCCGCCCCCTCCTTTGCGCCAACAAAGACAAATTCCCGTTGGCGAAACGACTGCAGACGACCAAACTCTTGTGAGGGCTCCCTGCGAAAGCAGGCCCCCGAAACGTCAAACCTTAGGCCCGTTTCCGGCACCTCGCCTCGGGCCGCGACGAGCGGATAGACCGGTAGGCAGGCGGCGGGCGACAGGACCAGGTCCCCGGTTTCCAAGCCGTCCGTCCAATCCGCCTCGCCCGCATAAAAGCGCTCGACCTGAAGGCCGATTTCCCGCTCCGAACCTCCCAGCGAACAGAGACAGCCAAGTTGGTGTGGAAAACTGCGCAGATAGCCGGACTTTTCCAGCATGGCCCGCGGCAGGACGGGCGGAAATCGCATCACTTCGGCGCCGAGGGGGCGAAGGCTGGTCACCAGACGATTGACACCGTCAATCACATCCTCAAACACCCCCATGCTCGCCCGGACGCCAGCAACACCGAGCGGGATAAACAGCCGCGCGCGGAGCTCTGCATAGGAGTCTGCGTCAGGACCTGCGTCGTCAGGCGTCACCCGCAGCGTTTCCGTCATCAATCCAACCCTTGGTTTTGGCTGAGAGCGCCGTCGGTGATCCTATGGAACTGCGGTCCAGATTGACGCAGCTCGCTTCGATGACGGTATTTGTAGCAAATTGCATGCCAATATTTCTAAATGGCGACATATTCGCAGGCAAGTTTAAGGGGCCGTCGCCATCAGCTTGATTTCAGTAGGCCCCACCGCATCCCCGGCCAGGTCTATCCTCCACGCCTGAGACGCATCGTCGAAACGCGCCGGGGCTGCACGACCATTGACGGTAATTTTTACCCCGCCCGCGACTTTGCCGTGGACGATGACCTGCACGGTTTTCCACCAAGGCACATAGGCACCCCGACGCGCGCCGAGATCCACACTCAAGCCGGTGGCGTCTGATTTACAGGTGAAGTCTTGGCGCAGAAACGCGCCGCGTTGAAAGCCATAACTTACCCCATCATCCCAATAGAGCTCGCCATGGCAATCCGGCCCTGGATAGACATGCACCTCCAAGGGGCCTTGTGGCGTTTCGGTCAGAGATTGGGTCAGCGGTTGTTTGACCAGGATTGCACCGGGCCGAACAAAAACGGGCAAGCGATCAAGGCGCGGAACCTCAGTGACGCTAACCCCCGCCAGCCGCTCACCGGTCCAGTAGTCATACCATCCCGGTGAAGGGAGCACGACCTGATAGGCACCCGGCGATTCCGGTGTTGCGCTAGGCGCGACGAGCAGATCAGGGCCGAACAAAAACGGTCCGCCCAGCCCAAAGTCCGGTTGCCCGCCGCCGGCTAAGCGTCCAAGCGTCTGAGGATATTCAAGGAAAACGGGCCGCATAAGCGGCAGGCCGGTTCGGCTATTCTCCTCAGCCAGATGATAGATGTAGGGCATCAGCCGATAGCGTTCTTCAATATAGTGGCGGCGGATGGCCAAGTGCTCGGGCGGGCCGACCCAGGGCTCCTGCCGCGCCTTACCTTTTTGCGAATGGTCGCGGAAAATTGGGTTGAAGGCGCCGATTTCAATCCAACGCGTCAAGAGGTCCGGCGAAGGCACGGCCCCCGCAAAGCCGCCGATATCGTCGCCCACATAGGCAAATCCACTCAAGCCGAGATTGGTCAGTTGTGATGTGGCGAGGTTGAGCTGGGCAAAGCTTGAAGAATTGTCGCCTGTCCAGGTCGCCGCATATTTTTGCCCACCGGCGAAACTTGCCCGCGTCAAGACAAACGGCCGTTGATCGGGCTCGAGTTTCAGCAATCCCTCAAAGGTGGCTTGGCTATTCAGCATGCCAACAAGGTTGTGCATCTCCAGATGCGTCGCTTTCCGGGGGCTGAACCCCGCATCCTCAATGCGGTGCACCACCGACAAGGGCATGGTCTTCGTATCGGTGAGGAAGATGGCGGGCTCGTTCATATCATTCCAGAACCCGGCCACGCCCATACGGACAAAGTCCGCATAAAGGCTGCCCCACCAGGTCCTGACTGTCTTGACACTGAAATCTGGGAAGACGCTCGGCCCCGGCCAAACCGCGCCGACATAATCGTTGCCAGCACCGTCCTTGAGATAGGCGTCTATCGCCTTGCCCGACGTAAAGGGAAGATAAGCAGGGTCGTTTGGGGCAGCGATGTGCAGGTCGGTGATCAGCACTAGCTGGATATGATCGGCCTTTAGGTCGTGAACGAGTTTGGCCAGATCGGGAAAGGCCGCCTTGTCGACGGTGAAGGGACGGTTCCGATCCTGATAATCAATGTCGAGATAGAGCACATCTGTTGGGATATGTTCGCTGCGCAAGCGCCCGGCCACGGCGCGGGCCTCGGCCTCTGTCGGATAGGACCAGCGGGACTGTTGGAACCCCAGCGCCCAGCGGGGGGCCAGAGGCGGCGTGCCGGTCAAATAGCCATAGGCCGACACAACCGCCTTCGGATCGGGGCCGGCCATAATGTAATAATCGACGGGGCCACCCTCCGCGCCGATCACCCAGGTGTCGCGTTCGCTCCGACCAAAATCAAAACGGGTGCGCCAATGGTTGTCGAGAAAAAAGCCGAAAGCATGGCCCTTTTCATCGGCGCTCAGCACGAAGGGCACACTTTTATAGAGGGGGTCGGAATAGTCTTGAAACAGAAAGGCGTCTGTATTCCACAGCGTGAACGACCCGCCCCGCCGATCCAGACCGCCGGTCTTGTCCCCGAGGCCGAAATAGTGCGCGTCAGCGGGGATATGTTTGCGAAGTTCAAATCCTTGTCCGCGAAATGCAACGTCTGCGTCGTCCGCATCTGCCAAAAGGGTGCTGCCCGACGAATCCAGCACGGTCATTTTCAGGGTTTGCGGGTCGAGACGCACCACGAGTGCAGCTGTGGTCAGCACAACCAAATTGCCATCGTGGCTGACCGTCAGGGGCGACGTCGCGTGACGCCGCTCCGGCGAGACGGAAAACGATTCGTCTACGGGCAATGTCGCCTTACCCAGCCGCACCCGAACAATATCGGGCCTGAGGGCGGTGACTTCGATAACCCCTTGCGGGGTTTGTAGGCGAAACGGTTCGGCGGAGACCGCCGCGCCAAGGCTGAGGCCGATCAAAGCGACCAGTCCGCCCAAGCGCCGAAAGGGATGATGCATCCATTGGCCAAGGCCAAAAGACTGGAATTTCAGCTCAAACATCGCCATCTCGCCCGCTGCAAGTGCCAGACCGGCCCATCGCAAGACTAAAACATTGCAGGGCCAGCGGCGAAAAACAAGCTTGAGCTGACGGGCCTGGCAGTGAACGCCCTGTCTCAGCGCGATGCGCCTCGCCCACTCCCCCGCCTAGACCTCAACGAAGCGTGCGCGAGAGTGGGGTGAGGCTGTCGATTCGCGAATTAACGGGGTGGGCGCGGACCCCGCGGGCGGGCCGGGGCATCGCCCTCTCCCGTGACGCGCAGATTACCTGCCGAAGACTTGCCCGTTCTGCGATCTTGCTCGAGATCGAAGGCGACCAACTGGCCTTCGTTCAAGCCCCGCAGACCCGCGCGCTCGACTGCAGAAATGTGAACGAAGACGTCCGCACCGCCGCCGTCAGGTTGGATAAATCCAAAGCCCTTGGTCGTATTGAACCACTTCACCACGCCTGAACCCGAACCGCCGGACGAAACCGGGCGGTGATCGTCTTCATACGCCGCACGCTGCGGCCGCCGAGGCGCTGTAGGGGCTTCGCCGACGACTTCGATCTGACCCGCCGACATCTTCCCAGAGCGCCGATCTTGCTCCAGTTCGTAAGTGACGATCATACCTTCATTCAATCCGGCGAGCCCTGAACGCTCGACAGCGGCGATGTGCACAAAGACGTCTTGTCCGCCATCGTCCGGCTGAATAAAGCCAAACCCTTTGGCCGGATTAAACCATTTCACCACACCGTTAGCCATCTCGTCCTCAAAACCAATCCCGTCCGGTCACGGACCGGGTATTTCACATCTGAACTCACCCATTGAGCTCTTTCTTTTCTTCTCACGGTCTTAAGGTCTCGCACAACCACCTGGGCGAATAATTCCCGCAAATGAGGCCTTTTAAACACGTTCCGCCGTTGAAAAGCGCGTGATCAACCGCCACGCGCGACGCGACCGCAGAGAGGCTGTGCCGAAATGGGGCATCAGCACCAAAAAAATTGGCCGCGCCAAATGGTGGGCGCGGCCAGTTTGCGGGAAGAAGACGCCCAATCGGGCAACACCACCATCGCGAGAGGGAAAGGGGGCGTCAAATGATCCCCGCGCTTCGCGCCCGATCTTGCGCAATTCGACTGCACAGCGAGCACCGGCGCCTCAAAATGCAGCGAAACGGCCGGAGGGGTCTTAAGGTTGCGCCCCGCCAAGGCAAAAACCCAACAAAAAGGGCGCGCCGAAATCTCGACGCGCCCCATATTTGGGCAAGATGGGGTCTGTTAACCTAGCGGAACAGGCCGAGCAGCGCCGACTTGGACGAGTTGGCGATGGAGAGCGCCTGAATGCCAAGCTGTTGCTTGGTTTGCAGGGCGGTCAACTGGGCGCTGACCTTGGCCACGTCCGCATCCACCAGATTGCCGACG
>CAIMFV010000037.1 GCA_903840435.1 uncultured Caulobacterales bacterium | reverse complement strand
GATGACCCCCTGGATACCGGCCTTCGCCGGTATGAGCGGAAGATATTGAAAACGCACGTAAAAACCGCTCATCCCGGCGAAGGCCGGGAACCAGGGACGGGCCTGCTCACGGTTGCAGATGACCCCCTGGATACCGGCCTTCGCCGGTATGAGCGGAAGATATTGAAAACGCACGTAAAAACCGCTCATCCCGGCGTAGGCCGGGATCCAGAGACAGGCCCGCTGAGGCTTGTGGATAATCCCCTGGATACCGGCCTTGGCCGGTCATGAGCGGTGGAAGGGACGAGACCCTCCTGCTTCCCCCCTGTCTCACCTACCCCGTCGCGCACGGAAAAACCCTTGTAGCAGCGCGGCGCTGTCTTCGGCCATGAGGCCGTGCTCGACCTTGGGTTGCCAGTGGCAGGTCGGTTGGTCGAAGACGCGGGCACCGTGCAGGACCCCGCCCCCCTTTGGGTCACTGGCCGCAAAGACCAAGCGCCCAATCCTGGCCTGGGCGATGGCGCCTGCGCACATGGGGCAGGGCTCGAGGGTGACAAAGAGGCTAAGTCCCGTCAGGCGATAATTGGCGCGGGCGAGGCCTCCGGCTCGGAGGGCCAAGATCTCGGCGTGGGCGGTGGGGTCGCAGAGGGCAATCGGCGCGTTTTTGCCTTCCGCAACCACCTCGCCGGTGGTGGGATCAACAAGAACAGCGCCAATCGGCGCCTCTTCGGCGTTCGCGGCGTCTTGCGCAAGCCTAAGGGCTCGGCGCATGGTGTCATGGTCATGATCGATCATCGCCGCCACGGCGCCCAAAATTCGCCCCAACGTCAAGCGCCGACTTTGGAGACGCCCGCCAAAGGGCCTGAAATCGTCTCGGACGCCGCCACCGCTGCAGGCGAGCGCGTTGCCAAGGCCTTAGCCCGCGCCGGCGTCGCGTCGCGGCGCGAGGTTGAACGCTACATCGCCGAAGGGCGCGTGGCGGTGAATGGCAAGCCCTTGACCGGTCCAGCAGTCAAGATCGAGGCAGGGGATATTCTGACCGTCGATGGTCAGGTGGTGAACGAACGCGAGCCGACCCGGCTTTGGCGTTACCATAAGTCCGTAGGACTGCTCACCACCCATTCCGACCCTGGCGGCCGGCCGACCGTGTTCGAAAACCTGCCCAAGGGCTTGCCACGAGTGATCTCTATCGGTCGCCTGGACTTAAATTCCGAAGGCCTATTGTTGCTCACCAATGACGGCGCCTTGGCGCGAGCTCTGGAATTGCCCAAGAGCGGTTGGATCAGGCGCTACCGCGTCCGTGCCTTTGGGCGGACCGACCAGGCCAAGCTCGATAAGCTGAAAGCGGGCGTAACCGTTGAAGGCGTCGCCTATGGCCCGATTGAAGCTAGGCTCGATAAGGTCACGCGCACCGAATCGACCGGCGGCGCCAATCTGTGGATTACGGTGGCCATTGCAGAGGGCAAGAACCGCGAAGTCCGCCGGGTCATGGAGTCCCTCGGCCTGAAGGTCAACCGGCTGATTCGGCTGGCCTATGGCCCGTTTGCCCTGACCACCTTGCCCGTCGGCGCTGTGGAAGAGGTTGGCCCGCGGGTGATCCGCGAGCTCTTAGCTGACTTCATTCCGCCGGAATCCATGCCCAAGGGCGATCGAGCCGGCGGACTTCTACTTCCTGCAGGTGGGGTAAAGACCTCGCGCCGCCCCGGTGCGGCGGGTGCCAGTCCTGGGGGAGGCGAAGCGGCCAAAGCAAAGGCGCCGGAAAAGCCGAAAAAAGTCTATAAGGCAGGTTGGGCCAAGCCTTCGGCACCCAAGATCGCCAAGATGAAGCGAACGACGGCGGCGCGCGCGGCGAAGCCTGCGGAGGGGGCAGGTGCATCACGTGCTCGAACCCAGCCCGACCGCCCAAGCGGACGGCCCACGACCTCAAAACCTCGGCCAAAATCGCGCTGAGCGATATGACGGGGCGCGGGCCACGACGCTCACGCGGGCTTCTAGGTCAATGGACCCTTCGCCCGCGCCCATGATAGAGCCGCAACCCGCGCCGACGAGGCCAGGGGCGCGCCGCCGCGCAGTTGATCCAACTCTTGCAGCAGGGCGCTCAAACTTAAACTGCGTTCGGCAGCCATCTCTTCCAGCGCCAGCCAGAAGTCGGGCTCAAGGGCTACCGAGGTCGCGTGGCCTTGAAACGAAAAGGAGCGCTTGACCAGGCGCGGGCCCGCGGTTGGCGATGTCATTCCTCGCGCTTTTTTCCGTCAAGGTTGGACTGGCTGCGCTGTTTTTCCAGCGCATCAGCACGCACTTGAGCCGAGGTGCGTCCAAACAGCCGACGATTTTCCTTCGCCTTGGTTTTGGCCTCGGTGCGGGCCTTGGCTTTGCGCGCCTTGTTGAGATTGATGATCTCGCCCATGACCGGCCCTAAATCGCCATCTGCATGATTTCCTTATAGGCTGAAATCACCTGATCGCGAACCGCCATGGCGGTTTCGAGGCTTTGCTGCGCCGAGGCTAGGGCTGTGACCACATCGACCAATTCCGCCTTGCCATTGGCATGGGCAATGACTTGAGACTCAGCGCGCTTGCCCGTATCGACGACCGCATTCATCGCGCCATTGACCATTTGCGCAAAGTCAGGGCCTTCGTCCTGTTCGCGCATGGGCTTGATCGGTGCCGCGCCGCCTTGGATTTGGGCATAGGCCTTTGCGGCCTGCATGGGGTTGAACATGGGAAGCGCCCCTTAAGGCCTCTATTTGCGGATGAGATCGAGCAGGCGACCCGACATGGAGCGCTCCGTCTCAATGACATTCAGATTGGCGTCATAGGCCCTCTGGGCTTCCTTCATATCGAGCGCCTCGATCAAGGGGTCGACATTGGGCATTTTCACATAGCCCTTGGCATCCGCCGCCGGGTGATTGGGATTATATTCCTGGTGAAACGCGGTTGGGTCGAGGGTGACGCTGGTCATTTTCACGCCGGTCGCGCCCCGTTGCACCTCGGTGGGCTGGAAGATGGGCATTTGACGCCGATAGGGGTCGCCGCCGGGCGTGGTGCTGGTCGAATCCGCATTGGCGATATTCTCCGCAATGATGCGCATGCGCGTCTGTTGCGCGTGCAGCGCCGACGCCGCAATGGCAAGCGCTTGGCTGGAATTGGTGGCGGAGGTGTCGGCCATGGGCGCTTATACCTAGCTGAGCGATCGGAGGGGGGTGAGGAGGGGCGCGATAGGGATCACTTGCCCGGCGCTTTCGAGGCATCTTTTAGGAGCGTCAAAGACTGTTGGTAGAAGCTCAGCGCAGCTTCCTGATCGAGACGTGTCTCAGTCATCTTGGCCATCTGATCTTCCAGAACCACTTGGTTGCCGTCGATCTGAACCTCGGTGTCAGGCGCGTCTTGACCTCGGAAGGTAGGGCCGGGCGCGATTGCCGAAACGAGATGGGCCCCGCTGGTTCGCGCCATGTCCAGTCCCCCCAACCGTGTCGCGGAGACACCGGCAGAGGCTGGCCGCATCATCTGGCTGCCGAAAGACCTTACCTCAGCGGAAAACGGCTTGAGGTCCTGTGGCGCATAGCCCGGCGTGTCGGCATTGGCGACATTTTGCGCGATCAGCTTTTGGCGCGACGATGCGTAGGAGAGTTTTGCGTTCAACACCTTGAAGACGGCGATGTCGTCGAGGGGCATTGGCGGAATTCCTCAGCGGGCGAAGGTGGTGAACCAGATGCCTTAGGGGCGAATCTCCCCATAATGGCTAGGAAGAGTTTGCCGAGCCTATGGTTAACGAGGCGTTAGCGATCTGGAGCCCGCCATTTGGTTCCCGTCGAGGCCTTTTCACCGAGTCGTCGGCGCGCTGCGAGCGAAAACACGAAGGACCTGGCATGCTGTTCGACGCCTTGCGCGCCCTGTTTGGACTATTGGCGACGCTTGGGCTGTTTGCCCTGGGCGTTTACGCCATGCGCCGCTGGGGCGGGGCAGGACTTGCGCAACTGAAGCTGCCAAATGATCGGCGCCTGAGCGTGATTGAAACCCTCTATCTCGACGGCGCCCACAGGCTGGTCTTGGTGCGCATCGACGAAGAGGAAAGGCTGATCTTGGTCGGGGAGGGGCGCGAGGTCACCACGTCCGAAAAGAAGCGACGCGTGCTCGACCGGCTGGGATCGGTCTAACCATGAAGGTAAAGATGAAATCCGCGACCCGAGCCAAGACCCGCGACGCCGCTCCGACACGACTGAATTTTCTTGGCGCCACGCCCGCTGAAACGCGGCAGGCGGCCTACCTCGCCATTCTGGCGGCGCTGGCGGCGCTGTTTTTCCCAAGCCTCGCGCTGGCCCAGGCGCTCAACATCAATCTTGGCAGCGGACAGGGCCTAACCGACCGGGTGGTCCAGATGGCCGCCTTATTGACGGTGCTCAGCTTGGCGCCTTCAATTGTCATCATGACCACATCCTTTGTGCGGATCGTCGTGGTCCTCTCGCTGTTGCGGACCGCCATGGGAACGCAACAGAGCCCACCCAATACCGTCGTGGTCAGCCTTGCCATGTTCTTGACCGCCATCGTCATGACCCCGACCTTCAATGCAGCCTATGCGGCGGGAATCAAGCCGCTGTTCGATCATAAGATGGAGTTGCCGCAGGCCTTTAGCGCCGCCTCGCAACCAGTTAAAACCTTTATGCTGCATCAGGTGGATCGGGACGACTTGGGGCTTTTTATCAGCCTGTCGAAAATTCCCCGTCCGGCAACGCCGATGGCGACGCCGCTGCAGGTCGTCATCCCGGCCTATATGATTTCGGAATTGAAACGCGCCTTCCAAATCGGGTTTTTGCTGTTCATCCCGTTTTTGGTCATCGATCTCGTGGTAGCGAGCGTGCTCTTGGCCATGGGCATGATGATGCTGCCGCCAGCCACGGTCTCGCTGCCCTTCAAGCTGATCTTTTTTGTGCTTGTCGACGGCTGGCGCTTGGTGGCGGGCAGTCTGGTCTCAAGCTTTCAGCACGGCGGAGGCGTGCTCTAGCGGCTGTCCGGGAAAGGTGGAGCCCGGTTTTCCCAATAAGACAAACAATCGCACGAGACCTAAGGTCTTTCGGGTTCAGTTTGAACCTGACAGGCCCTAGAGCGAAAGCGGCTGGCGTCGGGCGGCGAAGGTTTCAAAGCACAGGGGTGGTTCGAGCTCGGCCGCGGCCTCTTCAAGCCGATCACGCTCGAAAGCCAGCATGACAGCGAGGCCATTGAGCAAGCGCTCTGCGTCATTGGCGGCGTGGTCGGCGAATCGGCCCATTCGGTCGAGGGTGCGGCGCAGGTCTGACGCGGCGTCTTCCGCTGCAGCAATTTCCTCATCACTAAACAGATCGTGCAGCGAACGGGGCAGATCCTGGGCCTCGTTGGCCTCTCCCTTTCCTGGCTCCGAGACTGCGGCGGGCAGAGGGCGAGCTGATCCTTGCACGCGCTCTAAACTAGGCGCGCCTTGCGGATAGAGGGTGTAGACCGTCGCGGACGGCTTTTGCGCAACGGCTTCGGGGGCCGTCTCGGCGCGTTCAGCCCCTAAACGCTCCGCCGCCCAGTCAAACAGGCTGAGCGCCTCAGTCGCGCGGGAGGGCTCCAGCCGGTTCCGCTCGTGCGCCCGCTGGCTGCAATCGGTGGGGGTATCCATCAAGCTCGTGCCGCCTAGAATTCGTTTTGCGCGGTCAGTGTGACCTGCACAGGCTCAACAGAAGGTGAATCCCCACGCCTTCAATTTCGATTTCCCTGCCAGTCGGTTGGGCCTGAGCCCCGACCAAGATCGTCCAGCGCGCTTGATCCACGTCAAGGCGGCGGGGCTACGAACTTCCTAAGGCCTAAGGCAACGGGCGTTTTCCGCGCCGTGTTCCCGCGACCCCTTCGCCCAATAGGGCTTTGTAGGGGCCGTCCACTTCGGGCCGAGCAGGGGGTTATGAGCGAGACCAAATCGAGTTTGAGCGCAGCACCGGCAGATGTCATCGCCGTCTTCGCTTTTTCCGCTATAGGACTGATCTGGTCCTTGTGCGCCGCGGCCTTTGCCGATGACGCGCCATTCCGCGTTCACGCCTATATTTTCATTGCAGCATTTGGACTTGGCTTGACCTGGCTGACGCTCGGCATTGCCGACGGTCGCTTTCGGTTTCGCCAGGATCGCTATTCGGACAGCGTCATCCGCGCCGGTGTCTATGCTTCGCTTTTCTGGGGCGTGGTTGGGATGCTGGTTGGGGTGATCATCGCCTGTCAGTTGGCTTGGCCAAGTCTCTTCTACTTTCCAAGCGCGGGTTGGTTGAATTTCGGTCGGCTGAGGCCTGTCCATACCTCCGGCGTCATCTTCGCCTTTGGCGGCAATGTGCTGATCACCACCGCCTTCTATGTGGTGCAACGCACCTGTCGCGCACGGCTCTGGGGCGGCATTGCTCCGTGGTTCGTCTTCTGGGGCTATCAACTGTTCATCGTGCTCGCCGCCACCGGCTATGTCATGGGCGTCACTCAGGGCAAGGAATATGCCGAGCCCGAATGGTATGTCGATCTGTGGCTGACGATTGTCTGGGTCATGTACCTCTTGGTGTTTTTAGGCACCATCTGGAAGCGTAAAGAGCCCCACATCTATGTCGCCAATTGGTTCTTCTTGGCCTTCCTGGTCACCATTGCCGTTCTGCACATCACCAATAATCTCGCCATTCCCATCGGTCCCTTCGCGTCCAAGAGCTATGATGTCTTTTCTGGTGTACAAGATGCCCTGACCCAGTGGTGGTACGGCCACAATGCGGTGGGCTTCTTCCTCACCGCCGCCTTCTTGGCCATCATGTACTATTTCATGCCCAAACGGGCGGAGCGGCCGATCTATTCCTATCGTCTGTCCATCGTCCACTTCTGGGCCCTGATCTTCATCTATATTTGGGCCGGTCCCCACCACCTGCACTACACGGCCCTGCCCCAGTGGGCCCAGACCTTGGGCATGACCTTTTCCATCATGCTGTGGATGCCGTCTTGGGGGGGGATGATCAATGGTCTGATGACGCTCTCCGGCGCCTGGGACAAGCTGCGCACCGATCCGGTGTTGCGGATGATGGTGGCGGCGCTCGCCTTCTACGGCATGTCGACCTTTGAAGGGCCTGTTATGTCGGTGCGCGAGGTCAATGCTTTGTCCCACTATACCGACTGGACCATTGGCCACGTCCATTCTGGCGCGCTCGGTTGGGTCGGCTTCATCAGCTTTGGCGCCCTCTACTGCCTAGTGCCCTGGCTCTGGAAGAAGAAGCAGATGTATTCCAACGCGCTCATCGAGTGGCACTTCTGGGTCGCCTTTACCGGTATTGTTCTCTACATCACCTCCATGTGGGTGTCTGGCATTGGCGAAGGTCTGATGTGGCGGAAATACACGCCTCAAGGCTTCCTAGCCTATACATTCATTGAATCCGTCTCAGCGAAACATGTTGAATACATTATCCGGATGCTGGGGGGTCTTATGTATCTCTCAGGCACCTTGATCATGGTTTACAATGTTTGGCGGACGATCCGCGGCGACGCTCCGGCGGAGGAGGCGGTCACCGACCTTGCCTATCCCGCCCAAGCCGCCACCGCAGCTGAATAAGGGAGAGGCGCGTCATGTGGCTCAATCACGGAAAACTTGAACGTCACTCCCTGCTGCTGATCCTGGGGATTGTGATCGTGATCTCGATCGGCGGACTGGTGGAAATTGCACCGCTGTTCTTCATCGAGAACACCATTGAAAAGGTCGACGGCATGCGGCCCTACACGCCGCTTGAGCTCGCGGGTCGCGACATCTATGTCCGGGAGGGCTGTTACCTCTGCCACTCCCAGATGATCAGGCCACTGAAGGACGAGGTCGAGCGCTACGGCCATTACAGCCTCGCCGCCGAAAGCATGTACGACCATCCCTTTCAATGGGGCTCGAAACGCTTAGGACCGGACCTGTCCCGGGTCGGCGGTAAATACTCCGATAGCTGGCACAGGGACCATTTGATCAATCCGCGCAGCGTCGTGCCGGAATCGATCATGCCCCCCTATGCCTTCATGGCGAACCGGCCGCTCGACTATCATGCCATCCAGGCCAAGATGAGCGTCTTGAAGATTGAAGGCGTTCCCTACACGGATGACATGATCGCCAATGCCAAGGCCGATCTGGAGGCCCAGGCCGATCCTTTTTCGGCGGGCGGGACCAAGCTGAAAGCCCGCTATGGGGCCAATGTCGTCCAGCGCGACTTTCATGGCGAGCCCACCAAAATCACCGAGATGGATGCGCTTGTCGCCTATCTGCAAATGCTCGGCACCTTGGTCGATTTCTCCAAATATCATCCTGAGCGTGGGGGGAATTCGCGATGAGCGGCCTGACTTACGAAACTGTCTCCAAGTTCGCCCAGCAGGCAGGAACGATCTATTTCGCCGTCATGTTCCTGATCGTACTGGCCTGGGTACTCTGGCCGAAAAACCGCCAGGGCTTTGACGAGGCGGCGCAAATCCCGTTTCGCGAAACGCCAACCGGCGCAGACCTCAAGCTCAACCCTGACGAGGAGGGCTGAACATGGCCCAGCGTGAAAAAGACCAACATAGCGGCACCGAAACCACGGGCCATGAGTGGGACGGCATTAAGGAGCTGGACACGCCCCTGCCGCGTTGGTGGCTGATCATCTGGTACGCCACCATTGTCATCGCTGTGGTCTATTGGATCCTGATGCCCGCCTGGCCGACTTTGAACGGCTACACCCACGGCATTTTGCACGCGTCTGACCGCATGCAGGTTGAGAAGGATCTGGCGGCGCTGAAAGCTCAACGGGGTCGTCAAGGGGTGATCCTGCAACAGGCCAGCCTGGAGGAGATCGAAAAGGACCCGAACCTGCAAGCCTATGCCATGGCGGCTGGCCAAGCCATTTTTGGTGACAACTGCGCCCCTTGTCACGGGGCGGGCGGCGGCGGTGGCAAGGGCTATGCCAATCTGCGCGACGATATCTGGCTCTGGGGCGGGTCGCTCGACCAAATTCGCCAAACCATCACCCATGGCGTCCGCTCAGGCGATCCCGAAGCGCATGTCTCGCAAATGCCGTCGTTTGGCCGTGACGGCCTGTTAAAGCCGAACGAGGTTGATGACCTGACGGAATATGTCGTGGCGCTGTCGCACCGCAAAGCCGATGCGGCGGCGGTCGCTCGCGCCGCGCCGATCTTCTCCCAGCAGTGCGCTGCCTGTCACGGGCCGCAAGGCATGGGCAACCAATTGGTCGGAGCGCCAAACCTGACCGATACCGATTGGCTCTATGGCTCAGATCGTCAGTCGATCCACGATCAAATCTGGTTTGGTCGCGGCGGCGTCATGCCGGCCTGGGGCAAGCGGCTCGACGAGGCCTCTATCAAGGCGGTGACGGTCTATGTCCATGTCAATTCGGGCGGGTCTGGCCAACCGAGTGGTCCCTTGCCGACAACGGCGGTCGCCTCGCCGATGAGCTCTAATGTGACGCCATGACGGTTGTCATCGACGGAAGGGCTGTGACGGCGGGAGGCGAAAAGCCTCCCTTGCCTGCAACCGCTCAGGCGCTTTACAAAAAGCGCCCGCCCATCCACCCGAAACTGGTCAATGGCCGGTTCCGGCAATTGAAATGGGCCCTGATGGCGGTGATGCTGGCCATCTATTATGGCCTGCCCTGGGTGCGCTGGCCGCGGCCCTTGGGGGCGCCGCAACAGGCGGTTCTGGTCGATTTCACCAACGGCCGCTTCTATTTCTTCATGTTCGATCTGTGGCCGGACGAAGTCTATTATTTCACCGGGCTCTTGGTGCTCGCAGCCCTTAGCCTTTTTCTCGTCTCGGCTTGGCTCGGTCGGCTGTGGTGCGGCTTTGCCTGTCCGCAAACCGTCTGGACCGACCTCTTTCTCTATGTCGAGCGGGTGTTTGAGGGGGACCGCAACCAAAGGCTGAGGCTGGCAGGCCAACCCTGGTCTCCTTCAAAAATCGCCCGCAAATTTGGAAAACACACCACCTGGATCTTGATTGCCGCTGCAACCGGCGGGGCGTGGATCTTCTATTTCCATGATGCGCCAACGCTGTGGCCGAGCTTCTTTTCGGGCCATGCTCCGATTGCCTCCTATCTGTTTTTCGGCCTCCTGACCTTCACGACCTATAGTCTGGCAGGCACCATGCGTGAGCAGGTCTGCATCTATATGTGCCCGTGGCCGCGAATCCAGAGCGCCATGGTCGATCAGCACACCTTGCAAGTCACCTACCGTTATGATCGCGGTGAACCGCGCGGCGCGCACAAGAAGGGCGATAGTTGGGCTGGGCGCGGCGACTGCATCGACTGCCATGCCTGCGTCAATGTTTGCCCCACGGGGATCGATATTCGCGACGGTTCGCAACTCGCCTGCATCAATTGTGGTTTGTGCATCGATGCGTGCGACGAGATCATGGAAAAGGTCGACCGCCCCATCTCACTGATCAGTTATGACAGCGATTTCGCGGTCGCGTCGCGGGCCAAGGGCGAGACGCCCGTCTATCATTTCCTGCGCGGGCGCACAGTCTTCTATGGCGCGGCCTTGGTGCTCGTTTCGGCTGTCATGGTCATCGGCTTTTCGCTGCGGACGCCCTATCAATTGCACGTCGCCCGCGACAGAAATCCGTTATTTGTCCGGCTCCATGATGGTTCGATCCGCAATGGCTATACGCTTAAGCTGATTAATCGCGGCTATTCGGTGGAGACCTTTAAGGTGTCCGTGGTCGGAGTGCAAACACCGCGATTGCAGGCTCCAGGTCTTGCGCCCACCGCAACCGACGTGTCTGTGCCGGTGCAGCCGGGCGAAGAGCGGGTCTTGCGCCTGTTGGTCAGCGTAGCACCGCAAAGCTTGGCCAAGTCCTTGACGCCGGCCCAGATTGTCGCGCGCGTCGACGGTCAAACCTTAATCACCAAAACAGCTTTCATAACCGATGGGGTGACGCCATGACTGAATTAGGTCCACGGGCGGGAAAACCGTTCATTCTGAACGGCTGGCATGTGCTCGCGATCTTCGTCGCCTTTTTTGGGTCGGTCCTCGTGGTCAATATCGCCTTTATTATGCGCGCCTACGCCACCTTTCCCGGCGAGGTGTCGGCTCAGCCTTTCGAGGACGGCATTGCCTATAATTCCGAGATCCATCGCCGCGAAGCTGCGGCGGCGCTCGGCTGGCGGGCGGAGTTGCAACAGGCGGGCGCTGGCCATTCCAATGAAGTCGTGCTGAGGGTGCGCGACGCTTCGGGCAAGGCCGTAACGGGTTTGCGCTTCCTCGGCGCGCTCGAACGGACGGTGACCACATCTGACGCCCGCAAGGTGGAATTGCGCGAAGCCCAGCCGGGTGAATATCGGGTCAAGCTGAACGCACCCGCCGGGCTTTGGGACCTGGACGTCAAGGCCGCAGCGCCTGGTGGGCGCACCTTCGAGCTTGAACAGCGCTTGGTGCTTTAAGCTGGGGCTGAGGTTCGATGACGGTTTACGCCCCCTCCACGGCATACACGGCTGACGCAGCGGACCTGTCAGGGTTTTTGCGGACGGAGGCTGACGGCGCCCATCTCGATCTCCTAGTGCGTGGCGCCACCTGCGCCGCCTGCATCGCCAAGATCGAAGACGGGATCGAAGCCTTGGCGGGGGTCGCCCATGCCCGGTTGAACTTGACGACCGGACGCTTAAGCGTCGCGTGGGCCCCAAGCGCCGACCGCGCGGACCCAAACGCTGTGGTCGCAGCCCTGCATCAATTGGGTTATGGCTGCGCGCCCTTCGATCCGGAGGAAGCGGAAGGCCAGATTGACCGCGAGGGCCGCAAGCTCGCCGTGGCTTTGGGCGTCGCGGGCTTTGGCGTCGGCAATGTGATGATGTTCTCGGTCCCGGCCTGGTCGTCGCTGTTCGGGCAGGAGATGGGCGAGCACTCGCGCACGGCCATGTATTGGATGAGCGCCCTGATCGGGGCGCCGTGCGTGATTTTCGCCGCCCAGACCTTTTTCACCTCCGCCTGGCGCTCTCTGCGTGCCGGTCACGCCAATATGGACGTGCCGATCTCGCTTGGCCTCATCCTCACCCTGACCGTTAGTTTTTCGGAGACGCTCCAAGGCGGGCGGCACGCCTATTTTGACGCCGCGGCCAGTCTGACCTTTCTTTTGCTGATCGGTCGCTATCTCGACCATCAATTGCGGGCCAAGGCGCGCAGCGCCGCTCGGGCGCTGATGGTGTTACAAGCGCCCACCGCCCAGAGATTGGATGCCGAAGGCCATGCGCGCGGCATTCCCGCACGAGAGGTCAAGCCTGGGGATCGTCTGGTGATTGCGCCGGGGGACCGGGTGCCTGTCGACGGCATTGTCGAAAGCGGCCTGTCTGAACTGGATGTGGCCTTAGTCACCGGCGAATCGCGCCCCCTGTTCGCCGGACCCGGCGTGCGCATCTGGGCGGGTGCGCTCAATCTGTCGGGCCGCTTAATTTTGCGGGCCGATACCGGGGCCGACGCCTCGACGCTGGCCGAGACGGCCCGGCTGATGGAGGCGGGCGCCCAATCCAAAAGCCGCTATGTCCGCCTCGCCGACAAGGCTGCCGCCATCTATGTGCCCGTGGTGCATAGCTTGGCCGCCGCAAGCTTGGTTGGCGCCTTGATGGTGGGCTTGTCGTTCCGCGACGCCGTGATGCGTGCAGTTTGCGTCTTGATTGTCACCTGTCCTTGCGCCCTGGGGCTGGCTGTGCCCGCTGTGCAGATCGCAGCGTCTGGCCGGTTGTTTCGGGCGGGCGTGTTAGTCAAGTCCGGTGCGGCCTTGGAGCGCTTGGCGGAAGTCAATCATGTGGTTTTCGATAAGACCGGCGTCTTGACCAGCGGCAGGCCGCACCTCGTCGCCTTTGACCCATCCGCCCTGCAAAGCGCCGCCCAATTGGCGCGCGCATCCCGTCATCCGCTCAGTCGCGCCTTGGCCGAGGTGGCGGGACCTGGACCGGCCGGCGACGCTGTGCACGAGGCGCCGGGAATGGGGGTCGAGGGGCGGGTGGACGGCGTTCCGGCCCGCCTTGGCCGGGCGGCCTATGTGGGGATTGAAGGGGTTGGCGGGGCGGAGACCGAGCTGTGGTTCCGTCGCCAGGGCGAGGCGGCGGTGCGATTCGTTTTCGCCGATGATCTGCGGACCGACGCGGCTGAGACGGTTGCCGCCCTTCAGCGTCGTGGGATTGGTGTGAGCATCTTGTCTGGCGACCTGCCCGGCGCGGTTCGCCGGGCGGCGGAGGGTGTCGGCGTCGTGGATTGGCGTGCGGAACTTCATCCGGCTGAGAAGGTCGCGGCGATTGAGGCCCTGCAGGCCAAGGGCCTGAAGGTCTTGATGGTAGGAGACGGCGTCAATGATGCCGCCGCACTCGCCAAGGCCAATGCCTCCATGGCACCCGGTCTCGCCTCTGAAATTAGTCAATCGGCGGCGGATCTCGTTTTCACCTCGGATCGCCTCGTTAGTGTCGCCACCGCGATGGAGGTCGCCCGGTCGGCCAAGGCGAGGGCGCTGGAAAATTTCGCCTTTTCAGCACTTTATAACCTGATCGCTGCGCCGGCTGCGCTGGTCGGCCTGGTCAATCCGATTGTTGCCGCCATCGCCATGAGCGGGTCGTCGCTGGTGGTCAGCCTCAACGCCCTCCGCATTTTTGCGAGATCGCGCCGATGAACATCATCTTCGTTCTGGTCCCGATTGCGATCATGATGGCGCTTTTGGGCCTGATTGGCTTTTTCTGGACCTTTCGCTCCGGTCAGTATGAGGACCCCAAGGGCGACGCCATGCGCATCTTGGACGACCACAAGCGCGACGGCCCCTAAAGCCGTACCCAATCGGCGATCGCGGCATTCCCTTTTGCGCATTTGTGCTCCATATGTTCTCCCTGATCGAGCAGGGACGATAGAGCCGCGTGAGTGACCATCCGCCAACCGTAAAGATTTCTGACCTCGCCCGCGCCGCACCGCCAACCGGGGCGGGGCCAGACTTTTTGCACGGGTTGAACGCCGCACAGGCCGAAGCCGTGCACACCGTCGACGGACCGGTGCTGGTGCTGGCTGGCGCTGGCACAGGCAAGACCCGTGTTCTCACCACCCGCCTTGCCCATATCCTCGCCACCGGCAGGGCCAAGCCCTGGGAGCTTTTGGCGGTCACCTTCACCAATAAGGCGGCGCGTGAGATGCGCAGCCGTATCGCCGCCCTGATCGGGCCGTCAGCCGAAGGCCTGCGCTGGCTGGGCACCTTTCATTCGGTGGCGGCACAAATCCTTCGGCGTCACGCCGAATTGGTCGGGTTGAAATCGAGTTTCACCATCCTGGACGATGACGACCAAGACCGTCTGATCAAACAAGTGCTTGAGGCCGAAGGGATCGACGCCAAGCGGTGGACGCCAAAGGCCATGTCGGGCCTGATCGACCATTGGAAGAACCGGGGTTGGACGCCGGAAGAGGTTCCGGTGGCGGAAACCCAAGGCTTTGCGCATGGGAAGGGAGCGGCGCTCTATGCGCTTTATCAAGATCGCTTACGCACCCTCAATGCCTGTGACTTTGGCGATCTCCTGTTGCACAATCTGACCCTCTTTCGTCAGAACCCCGAGGTTTTGGCCGATTATCATGCGCGGTTTCGCTATCTCTTGGTCGACGAGTACCAAGACACCAATATCGCCCAATATTTATGGCTCAGACTATTGGCTCAAGGGCGAAAGAATATCTGTTGTGTCGGCGATGATGATCAGTCCATCTATGGCTGGCGTGGTGCCGAGGTGGACAATATTTTGCGGTTCGAGCGCGATTTTCCAGGCGCAAAAGTTATCCGCCTCGAGCGTAATTACCGCTCCACCGCCCATATTCTCGCCTCCGCCGCAGGCCTGATTTCCGCCAACCGCGCCCGACTGGGCAAGACCTTATGGACCGAAGCTGAAGGTGGCGAAAAGGTGCGGGTGCGCGGCGTCTGGGATGGCGAGGCCGAAGCCCGATTGGTCGCCGATGAGATCGAGACTTGGCGGCGACAGGGGCGCAACTATTCGGATGCGGCGGTCTTGGTGCGGGCCTCTTATCAGATGCGGGCCTTTGAAGAGCGGTTTGTCATGCTCGCCATTCCCTACAAGGTCATTGGCGGGCCGCGCTTTTTCGAGCGCGCGGAAATTCGTGACGCCCACGCCTATCTTCGCTTGGTGCAAAGCCCTGACGATGATTTGGCCTTTGAGCGGATCGTTAATACGCCGAGACGCGGCATTGGTGAGGCCAGCGTCGCCAAGCTCCTGGCCACGGCACGACTGGGCCGGACCTCCGCCGTCACTGCCGCGCGTGACCTTTCGGCCACCGACGATCTTCCGGCGCGAACCCGCACTGCGCTCGCCACCTTCCTGCGTGACCTGGATCGCTGGCGGGCGGAGGCGGTCAATATGCCCCATGATCGCCTCGCCGAGACGATTTTAGAAGAGAGCGGCTATACCGATGCCTTGCGCGCCGAGCGCAGCGTGCAATCCCAGACCCGGCTGGAAAACCTGAAAGAGCTGATCCAGGCCATGGGCGCTTTCGACACGCTTCAGGCCTATCTTGAGCATGTGTCGCTGGTCATGGATCTTGATCGCGACCAGGGCGAGGACAGTGTGCAGATTATGACCCTGCACTCGGCTAAGGGATTGGAGTTTCCGCTTGTCTTCCTGCCTGGTTGGGAGGAGGGCGTCTTCCCCTCGCAGCGGTCGATGGATGAAAAGGGCGATAAGGGCTTGGAGGAGGAGCGGCGGCTGGCCTATGTCGGGCTGACCCGGGCGCGAGAGGATGCACGCATCTCGTTCGTGGCCAACCGCCAAATCTATGGCCGCTGGACCACCCAACTGCCCTCGCGCTTTGTCGACGAACTGCCGCCCGACAATGTGCAGGCCAAGAGCGAAACGGGCTATTATGGCGCGGGCCCCGGCATGGCCGAGGCGGCCTCGCGGTTTGACTCGGCCGCAAGCTTTGGCTCGGGCTATTCCTCACCGGGCTGGCGGCGGGCGCAAGATCGTGGAGCCAATTTTGAACGCGCCACGCCCGCGCGCCGCATGTCACCGCCCATCGAGGGCGAAGGTCGGCTGATCGCGTCAGGCGCCGCCGACGCTGCTAGCGGGCGCTACAAGGTCGGCGATCGGGTTTTCCACCAGAAGTTTGGCTATGGGCGCGTGGCCATGGTCGAGGGGGCGAAGCTGACGGTGCAGTTTGAAAAGGCGGGCGAAAAACGCGTGCTCGAAAGCTTCGTTGAAACGACGTGAGCAAAACCGGTGCGGAAAATGGCGCTATCTGTTCGTCGCGCCCCCCTTGTCATTCTCAAATCAGCCGCCACTTTAAATCTATCCAGCGGCCGGAGACCTGACCCGACCCGCATTTTTTCGGGCGGGGACGCCGAGGCTTGGAAGCGATTATGGATCTTACTCTCGACGATGAACCCCGCATCCGTGGCGAAATCCCACCGCGCGCGGGCCGAGCAGACGACGGCCGACCGAGCCGTGATGAAGCCGAAGACGCGGTGCGGACCTTGATCCGCTGGGCAGGCGACGACCCCTCACGCGAAGGCCTCCTCGATACGCCAGCCCGGGTGGCGCGATCCTATGTCGAGCTATTCGCGGGCTATGAAACCGACCCGCGCGCCTATCTCGAGCGCACCTTTGAAGAGGTCGGCGGCTATGACCAGTTGGTCGTGCTGCGCGATATCCGGTTTGTCAGCTTTTGCGAACACCACATGCTGCCCGTGATCGGTAAGGCCCATGTCGGCTATCTGCCGCGTGGCCGGGTGGTTGGCATCTCGAAGCTGGCGCGGGTGGTCAATGGCTTTGCCCGTCGGCTGCAGATCCAAGAAAAGCTGACAGCGGAAATCGCCAAGGCGATTGATGAGGTCCTGCAACCCCATGGCGTTGGCGTTGTGGTTGAGGCGGAGCACAGCTGTATGACCCTGCGCGGTGTCAATACGGTCGGATCGTCGCTGACCACTTCGTCCATGTTGGGCCTGGTGCGTGACGATATGCGCACGCGCATGGAATTCATGCGCTTGACCGGCTCAGGCTCGTAAAGCTGACGGCGCGCGGTCTTATTTAACCGCGCGCCCGTCCCGGCACTGGCCTTCGGATTTTAGTAGGTCATTCCAACGCCGATGCGCAGCTCGCTGGTGCTCGACTTTGTGCCTGCGGGCGGTACGTTGTCATAGGCGAGCTTCGCCTTAATTTCCGAAAACATTTTCGCAGTCAAAGACACGCGCATTCCTGCGTCCGCATTGACCAGTAAGGCGTTGCCATCCTCGACCGATGGAATGTATTCGAGATTGTGGAACAGCGCGACACGGCCACTGAGCAAGGTCTTGTCGGTGTGGTAGGCGAGGCGCACAGAGGCATTGTTCGACGCCTTGGGTGCGGTGGAATAGTCCTCATAGCTCCACGAGGCACCAAATTCCGTCGACAGGTGGAAGGAGCCCGCGTCAATCCACTGATAGCCGCCGCCGATGCTGGGCGTAAAACGAAGTTGCAAGTGATTGACGTGATCTCCGGCCGCGCTGACGCTGGCAAAGGCATACCATTTGGGAGCGACAAAATAGTCGTACTTCAGACCGCCGCTCCAGTTATCGGCATTGGTGGTCGAAACGCCCGCAGCACTTTGTTCGCCATAGGAATAGGCGGCGTTAAAACTGATCCGGTCCGTATCGGAGCGACGAACTCCGTCCACGCTGACGCCGATTTGGCGGGTATTGGTGGCGGCCTGCGCGGCCATGCCATTGACGCCAAGCGCGCCGTGCCAGGTAACCGCTTCTGGGTTGATCTTGTCGATGGAGGCGACGGGCACCGGCTGGGGCGCCAGGGTCCCGCCCTTGGCCAGGGTGATTTCACCGGCTTCAGCCGTCTCAACAGCCTGGTGGATTTCCGAGCTGTCCTTGAGCTTGATGGTTAGGGGCGCGGTGGTTGAAAAGGTGGCGATATCGCTGAGCTCGATGGTCAGGTTTGTTCCTTTGGCGAAATCCGGCGTCACGACGTAAGCGATTAGCTGACCCCGTTGGCGTTAAAATTCCACGGCATGAGGTCTTCGAGCTTGGAGAGCGGCCAGCCGTTTGCGAGGCGCTCGAGCGTTTGCGTTAGCCAAGCCTGCGGGTCGACATCATTCATTCTGCAG
>CAIMFV010000036.1 GCA_903840435.1 uncultured Caulobacterales bacterium | reverse complement strand
TCCATCTGCCGCTTTTCCAAGGCTTCCAGCTCTCGTTCCGCAGCTTCAAGCGCGTCGCGCGATGGGCGCGGCTTGGGCTTGGGCTTCGGCTTTTCTGGTGATGGCTTTGGAGAACCAACGCGGCCGCCCTGCCGCCTTGATGGCTCGTTCTCGGCCTTGCCCCGCTTCGGTTTCGGCACACCTGCGGGAAGCGCGGCCAAGTGTTCGTCCTCCGATCCCCGCAAGCGTTTTATGATCTTGCCGGGATGTTCGAGCGGTTCGCGCGTTAACGCTTCGTCGGTGACAACGTCTGCGAGGCCGTGCGCGAACAGGTTCGCATCGCTCCCCCAGGCCTCGAGCGCGGCCTTTTGGCTCGGAGCAGCGACGTAAGCGTCGTGGAAGCCGATCGGTGTTCGGTAGACCTTCAGTTTCTGAATACGGGCCATGCGGATCCAATTGCTGTGACAAGGCTGAGGTTTACCAGTCGGGCCGATCAGGGCAGGACGCGGTGCGCGAAAGCGGCTGCGGCCGCCAATCCGCCTTGATCTACGGAATGGCCGACACCCGGCGCGATATGCGTCTCTACCGGCACGCCAGCAGCCTCCAGCACTCCTGCCGCCAGACCCAAGGAGCGAAACGGCACAACCTCATCGTCGGTCCCGTGAATCAGAAGCACAGGTGGTCGGCTTTTGATCTCCTGGCCCAACTGCTCGGGCGCCACCAGCATGCCGGAAATGCCGATAATGCCTGCCAACGCCCGTTCCCGGCGAAGGCCGACATGCAGCGCCATCATCGTACCCTGGCTGAACCCAACGAGCAGGAGCCGATCGTCGGTCAATCCTGCTGCCGCCAACTCCGCATCGAGGAATGCATTGAGCTCAGGCGCGGCCGCCGCTGCCCCAGTCGCGCGCTCTACGGAAGAAAAGGTCGCGATCGGCCACCATTGGCGGGCATTGGCCATCTGGGGAAGCATTCCGGGCGCGTCGGGCGCTACGAACTCCAGGTTGGGCAGGGACGGCTGGATCATCGTAAGCGCGAATTTCGGCGCACCTATGCAGGTGAGTGAGGCGCTGTGACAAGGTGTCCACCTACAGGAGGTGGACACCTATGACGATGACGCGGATTGGTCCGCACGGTTTGGAGATAGAGTGCGTGAGGCGCGATGGTCGTCGACGCTACGAACCGGCAAGCAAGGAGCGCTTGATCGAGGCGTGCCTTCGGCCTGGAGTTTCGCTTGCGGGACTGGCGCTGCAGCACGGGGTCAATGCCAATCTGGTGCGCAAATGGGTTGCGAGGCGGCGACAGCTTCAACACGAGATCGTGCCGCCTGGCGCTGGGGTGGCGCAGTTGCCGGGGCCGGGCGCATTTGTCCGTGTTGAATCGTCGCCAGTATCCAGGGCGCCGCGCGCCGGATCGCTGACGTTTCAACCGGCGCAAAGCTTGGTTCCGCCAAGGTTGCAGGCGACGATGCCCAACGGAGTGACGCTGTCGCTCGATGGCTGCGACCCGCAGTTGCTGGCAGTCATGATTGATGCATTGGGGCGCTGCGATGTTCCGTCTGTCGGCTGATGTTTGCGTCTATCTGCACCGCGATCCGATCGACTTCAGGTGCGGGATCAACAGCCTTGCGATTTTGGTCGAGCAATCGATGGGGCTCAATCCGATGGCGCGAGCGGTGTACGCATTTTGCAATCGCGGCCGCAATCGGGTGAAGTTCTTGCTGTACGATCGCTCGGGGTTTTTGTTGGTCCTGAAGCGTCTTGAGGAGGATCGGTTTTTTTGGCCGAAGGGGGATGAGGCGATCCTGACGCTGACAACAGAGCAGTTGCACTGGCTGCTGGACGGCATCGACCTTGCTGCGGTGCGCCGCCATCCAGAGCGTTTTTATCGCAGCATGGGCTGACCCACTTGACGCAGAATCGCAATGTCGATTCAGAGTCCCGATGCGACGCGCCCCGCCAACGACGGATCTGGAAAAGACGATTGCCGCCCAGGCAGCCGAGAACGCGGCGCTGAAGGCCCAAGTTCAGCAACTGGGGCTGGTGATTGTCGCGCTTGAAGAAGAATTGCGCTTGGAACGTGCGCGCCGTTATGCGCCGCGCAGCGAAAAGATGAAGGAGCGCATCTTCAACGAAGCCGAGCAGGTTGCCGCCGAAGAAGCCGATGGTGATGATGGGCAAGCAGATGGGGCCGAAGCATCCGCCGTTCCGGATACAGATCTGCCGACAGGCGAGAAGCCCGAGCCCAAAAAGCGCGGCCGCAAGCCGCTTCCAGCGGGTATTCCTCGCACGCGCATCGAATATGACCTGCCCGAGGACCAGAAATCCTGTCCGTGCTGCAGCCATGCGATGCACCGGATGGGCGAGAACCTTACCGAGCAGTTGCACATCGAGATCAAGGCCACGGTGTTGCAGAATGCGCGGTTCAAATATGCATGCCGTCACTGTGAGCGCAACGGGATCAACACGCCGGTCGTGATCGCGCCGATGCCGGCACAACCCTTGCCGGGCAGCATCGCCACGGCGTCAACACTGGCTCTGGTTCTCGCCAGCAAATTTGTCGATGGCATGCCGCTGTACCGCCTGTCGCAATCCCTCGAGCGCGCCAATGTCAGCATCAGCCGTGGCACGCTGGGCAACTGGGTGATCAACGCGAGCGAACTGCACCTTGAACGGATATATGACGGCCTGAAAGAAAAGCTGCGGGGTCAGGACCTGGTCCACGGCGACGAAACCTGGGTCCAGGTTCTGAAGGAGCAGGGTCGCCACGCTCAGACCAAATCCTACATGTGGGGTTATCGCAGCGCCGCAGACTGCCAGGAACCGATCGTGCTGTTCGAATACCAGCCCGGTCGCGGGCAGCAGTACCCGCAAGCTTTTCTGGCCGGATACAACGGCCTGCTGATGACCGATGGATATGACGCATGGCGCGCGTTGGAGGGGGCTACCCATCTGGGCTGTATGGCCCATGCGCGCAGGAAATTTACCGACGCGATCAAGGGCAGGAAAAAGCCAGGTGGCCCAGCGGTCGAGGCGCTCAAATTTTTTGAGGCTTTATATGAAGTCGAGCGACTGGCTCGCCAGACGCTGCTCGAAGGCGAAACGCGCGAGCAGTACACCCTGCGGTTGCGCCAACAGCACAGCGTGCCGGTGCTGGCCGCATTCAAGACATGGCTCGACGAGCTGGCCCCGCAGGTCCTGCCCAAAAGCTACACCGGCGAAGCGATCGCTTACGCCCGCAACCAGTGGGATTATCTGACCCGCTATGCCAGCAATGGGCGCGCGCCGATCGATAACAACTTGCTGGAACGCGATATAAGAGTCTTTGTAACCGGCAGAAAAAACTGGCTATTCAGCGATACAACGGCCGGCGCCAAGGCAAGCGCCACCATCTACAGCCTCATGCTTACATGCAGGGCATGCGGCGTTGATCCGCACGCCTGGCTGGCTCATGTCCTAACCGAACTCCCACAACGCGGACCAGACGCCGACATCAAGGACCTGTTCCCGTTCAACTTCGCGGCCAAAGACCCTCCGCCAGCTGAAAACACAACCTGATCTGCCAAGTCCGCAGTTCGCAGCCATTCCCTGCCGCAAACTCAACCCGCAATATGCCGCTGGTGCGAACATGTGCGTCGAAATTCGCGCTTACGGATCATCTCAGCCAGCGAGATGAGATCGTCGCCGTTCGATCCGTAGCCGTGGACGAGTATCACCAGCCCGGTTGGCCGATTGCCGGAGAGCGGTGCGAGGCGTGGGCCGTTGAGCAATTCGGATCCTTCCAAGGATTTGCGGCAGGGACGAAAGTCCGCCCCTACCGCTCGCTTTACGCGATACCGCGCAGTCGGTCACGACATAGACCTCGCCCGTCGTGTAGCTCGACTCCTGAGAGGCAGCGGGGCGTCGACTGGCGCAATGGCGCTTGGTTGGTCACCTGCTGCGCCAGTAATCAGTTCAGGACCTGCTGCTCTTGCAGCGAGATCGCGCGCGGCCCCCCTTTCGTCAAAAATCCCGGAGCTGTCTTAAGTACAAGCCTCTTGCAGAGGGAAAGTTCGTGTCGGCCTGACGCCCAGATAACGACCGATAGGACAAGTCGATTAATATCGACATCCGAGCCATTCAATTGGCGACAACGATTTCTCAATTATCGGAAGTTCCGCGCTTTCACATTAATCTCGTCAAGAGGTAGCGGGGGAATGTAAATATCCCGCGGCGAAGGCGTTGGCGGCTTGCCGCTTCGGGGGTCAGGCCCCCCGCCGTTTTGTGCACCATCGCCCCGGCCGAGGCGTCCGGGGAAGGGGGCTTACCGATCACCGAGCTTGGATAGCATGGGTGACAAGTCGGTCAGGCGCTTGGCGATGACATGAATGACGTCTCCTTCGCGCTGGATGCGCGCCGAGCGCAAAAACCTCGAGTTGGCGTGCTTCCTACGACTGCAACTGTTGCGTCTCACCGACGACAGTTTGGGGATGATCGATTACCGGATCGCCGATCTTTGGCGACAGGCCCGGACACGCGCCGAGGCGGTCGCGGCCGAGGAACTGAGCCGGCATCAAGCGCTCGTCTCGCAATTAGCGGCGCTTGCCGACGACGAGAGCACTTCGGACGCAGTCGTTCGCGGCCAGATGCGCGTCTCGCTGGCGCCGTTCCTGCCAACCGGCGCGCACGGTCCGTCCACCGAGATCGGCCGGGTTAGGCGGGAACTGGCGACAGCGGGCAGAGGAGCGCACGAGTTGCTGAACGCTGCTTCATCGATCAGCCTGAATCTGCCCCCGGAACACCCGCTAACGCAAGCAATTGCGACGCTGGGTGCTGTGGCGGTGTCGGGGAACCGGCGATTGCCCGAGGGCACGGCCAACCCGTTTGGCCAGACATGGGCGTTCCTCATCGATCAACCGGACCGCGAAGCGGCTTATAGCGGCTACCAAGCAGCAACGCTGATGTTGCTCAAACGTTCGCTTCGCAACGGACAAGCCTCCGTCGCCCACAGCCTCGAACACCGCGCGCCCGAAGACCGACTGATCCCCAACGACCAATGGCTGAAAGAGCGTGCGCGGTTCGTGCGAATCCTCGCTGTTTCGGTCAAGCCGGAACCGACCATTCGCTGGATCAAGGACGAACTCAATGGCGCCCTGAACGCTCTCGATGGCGCGGTGTCCAGGGGCGATATCAGGATCGAGAACGACAGGCTGGTCGTGCCAAAGCTCAAGGCGGCGCCAGAAGACGAAAAGCTCCAGGCTGTTCGTCGAGCGCTGTTCGCGGGCGTGGGCAAGATCCAGTTACCGGATCTGCTGATCGAAATAGATGCGGCCACACGTTTTTCGTGGGCGCTGTTAACGAGGCCGCCGCGAAGCGAGCACGAACTCATCCTCCTCTATGCTGCCCTCATCGCCTTGGGCTCCGATCTGACAGCCGCCGACATGGCGCGCATGACACTCGACATCGAAGCTGACGCGGTCGGCGAGATGATGCGCCGCATAGAAGGGAACGATCGATTACCGGCGGCCAACCGACTGGTGCTGGACCATTTCAGGACCTTACCGGTCACGCGGCTCTGGGGCGGCGGCGTTCAGGCGTCGGCAGACATGATGAGTCTGGATGCCACCCGTCACCTTTGGACCGCCCGTCACGATCCGCGTCGCCGCACTCCAGCGGTTGGGACCTACACCCATGTGCTCGACCAATGGGCGATCCTTCATAACCAGGCCGTCGTGCTGAACCGTCGCCAAGCGGGGGTCGCCATCGAAGGGGCGCTTCGCTACGAAGCCGTCGATCTCCACCGTGTCGCCGTCGATACGCATGGCCACACACATTTCGGAATGGCTTTGGCCAATTTGGTCGGGTTCGATCTGACCCCGAGGTTGGCCGGCATGAACAAGCGCAAGCTCTATCTCCCGCGCGGTCTTGATGTGCCCGCAAGCCTGCAACCAATTGTCAGCAGTCAGCGAGACCGTCTCCACCCGAGTAATTGCCCGAGGATGGGATTCGCTCCTTCGGATTGCTGCATCGACCAAGTCCGGTTGGTGCTCGGCCCCCTTTATTCTGGACCGCTTCGGCACTGCTGCGCGCGGTGACGAAGCGTTTCAGGCGGGGGACGCGTTCGGGCGGCTGCTTCTCACCCGGTTCCTGGGCGCCTATTTGGGCAATCCGGCGTTCCGCAAGATCAACGACGCCTTGCTCAGTCAGGGGGAGTCCGTCCACACCCTACAACGCGCGATTTATTCCGGGCCGATCGGCGCGAAGAACGGCCGTACGCCCGAACAGATGGCCGCGATCTCTTCCAGCCTGACATTGCTAACCAACGTCGTCATGACGTGGAACGCCACCCGGATCGGCGAAGTTCGGGCAAAAACGCCGGAGAACTTTCCCGATCACCACCTCATGCATATCGCCCCCAATGCGCACGAGCATATCAACACAAAGGGCGTCATTACGATTAATGTGTCGCCACACCGGGGTCGACTCCTCGATGGTGG
>CAIMFV010000035.1 GCA_903840435.1 uncultured Caulobacterales bacterium | reverse complement strand
CTACGCCGGGGGGAGCGGTGTTTAGGTAGAGGCTCAATTACATCCGCTCATACCGGCGAAGGCCGGTATCCAGGGGATCATCCCCACCCTCAGCAGGCCCATCCCTGGACCCCGGCGTTCGCCGGGGTGAGCGGTGGAAAGAATCGTGTTTTCAATATCTTAGGTAAATTCCGGTGTTGGCCGTAATCCATATCTCTAAGCGAAGTTTATCCCGTTTTCAGCAAAACAAAAAAATTACCTGAGCTACTAATAGCCCTATATCGAAAAGCTCACCCCGCAGCCGCAACTTGACTTGGCATTGGGGTTTTTGATGCGAAATTCGCTGCCGGCAAGTTCCTCGACATAATCGATTACCGAACCCGCGAGAAAGGGAATGGAGACATCATCGATCAGGGCCACAGCCCCGTCGCGCTCGATGTGACGGTCGTCGGCCTCGCCAGCGTCAACCAGGGCCATCTCATACTGAAAGCCGGAACAGCCGCCGCCCTTGACGGAAACCCGCAATTTCGGTGGTGCTTGACCCTCGGTCGCCAGGGCCTTCAGACGGGCGGCGGCGGCGGGAGACAGCAAGATTTCAGCGTCGCGCATGGCGGGGGTCCTGGAAATCAGCGAAGTCGTCTATATGAGCTTGCTAGACGCGGTTCGGAAGAGCTGATCTGACAGATTCGCATCCTGGTGGGAGACCACGGCCCTTGAAGTCCAAGAATAAACCCATTGCGCCAGGTCTGGCCCCCTATGCGGCCGACCCCGCCAGTTCGCGCGGACGGCGCTTTGCCGAGGCGGAAAGCCGCACCCGCACGCCCTTTGCGCGCGACCGCGACCGGATCATCCACACCAGCGCCTTTCGCCGCCTCAAAGAGAAAACGCAAGTCTTCGTCGCCCATGAAGGGGACTATTACCGCACCCGATTGACCCACTCGATCGAGGTGGCTCAGATCGCCCGGTCCTTGGCGCATGCGCTCGGCTTAAATGTCGATCTGGCCGAGACAGTGGCGCTGGCCCATGATCTTGGCCACCCGCCGTTTGGCCATGCGGGCGAGGACGAATTGTCTCGCTGCATGGCGGGGAAGGGGGGCTTTGACCACAATGTGCAAACCTTCCGCGTCGTCACCCAGTTGGAGCGCCGCTATCCTGGTTTTGATGGTCTCAACCTCACCTGGGAAACCTTGGAGGGCGTTGCCAAGCATAATGGACCGATTTTGGCACGGCTGGCAGAACCGGCCTATTCCTATCTGGCCGACTATTGTGCCGCCTTCGATCTGTGGCCCGCATCCTATGCTTCGGCCGAGGCGCAAGTTGCGGCCCTCGCTGACGACATCGCCTATAATAACCACGATGTGGATGATGGTTTGCAAGCTGGCCTGTTCACCCTTGAAGACCTGGTCGACGTGCCCTTGATCGGTCCGGCCATTGCTGGCGTTCGGCGCGATTGGCCCGGTCTTGATCCGACCATGTTGCGGCTTGAGGCTGTGCGGCGGATGATCGGCGCCATGGTCGAAGACGTGCTGGCGGAGACCAGTTTGCGGGTTAAGGCGAGCGGTGTCGCCCATGCCGATGAAGTGCGAGGATTGGATTATCCGCTCGTGGCGTTTTCCCTGACGATGGCCGAGGATTTGGCGCGGCTGCGGGCCTTTTTACATGCCAGGATGTACCGCCATTTCCGGGTCAACCGCACCCGCAGTCAGGCGCGACGGATCGTGGCCGAGCTCTTCGCCCTGTTCGTCGCCGAACCCGATACCTTGCCGCCGGAATGGCAGGATCCGGTTGGGTCGCCCGCCTCGGATGGCGAGGCCTTAGCCCGGCGCGTATGCGATTATTTGGCGGGCATGACGGACCGGTTCGCCATTGAAGAGCACCGGCGGCTCTTTTCCCTCGACCTTTGGGGCTAAACCGTCCGAACTGAGCGCAATCTTGCGCAAGACGGGCTGGGATTGCAGTTCGCCTAATGCGCAAGGTCGCGTAAACTTGGGCGATTCGGGTGCCAGGGTTCGGCGCTGACGGTCGCGTTTTTGCGGAGGGACTGGATGAGCGATCATGACCGCGGCGCCTATACGCCGCAACCTGATGCGCCGCTTTCTTTCGACGCGCGAGTGAGCCGCGATCGCCGCCCCTTGCCGATCATGTTGTTTGCGTCGTGCGGAATTCTTGTCACCCTCGTCATCGCCGTCTTCTTGCTCTATCGCAGTGGCAGTCGCAGCGGGACGGAGCCAACCCGTCAAGTGGGCGAGCCGATCACCAGCCTGCGGGCGCCTCCGCCTGCGGACGCCAATACCACGGCCGATGCGCCAACCGGCGGCGCGGCTGGCGGTGCGACCTTCGCCCCACCGCCAGAACAACCTATAGATCGCAAGGCCAATGCGGGCCTGACCGTACAGCCAACGCCGGAACCCCAGGTCAAGTTGGCGCAAGCCCCACCTCCCGCATCGCCAGCCCAGACCGTTCCGGCGCCAAAGCCCGTCGCGGCCGCAGCACCAGCAGCAATGCCTGCGCCAGCACCGGTCAAGGCGTCCGCGCCTGCGCCGGTTGCTCAGGTCGCACCGGCGCCAAAGCCAGTTCCGAAGCCTGTGGTGAAAGAGGTTGCCACGGCGGTGGCAAAACCGACGCCTAAGCCCGTCATTGCCAAGGCGGCCCCGGAGCCAGCCAAGCCTGTCGCCAAACCAAAGCCGAAGCCGGTCGCTGCGGAGACCTTTACGCCCAACGCCGACGGCTCGGCCTTTGTGGTGCAAATCGGTGCCTATCTGACCCGCGACCTCGCGAAACAGGCCTCGGAAACCGCGTCGGGCCTGATGGGGGCAAAAGGGCATGGTCACGCAACCCGGGTGCAGCCTGTGGTCGCTGACGGCGTCACCCGCTATCGTAGCCAAGTGACCGGGTTTGCCGATCGCGCGGCTGCGGCGGCCTATTGTACGGCGCTGAAAGGCAAGGGTCATGACTGCATCGTCAAACCGGCGCAATAGGGCGGTTCGCTTGTGACGACGGCGGCGATCTATGGCTGCGCTGGACATGAACTGACGCAAGGCGAGGCGGACTTTTTCGCCAGTGTTGCGCCCTTTGGGTTTATTCTGTTCGCCCGCAATGTCGCATCTCCTGAACAGGTGCGACAGCTGTGCCTCGCCCTGCGGCAGGCCAGTGGGCGGCCTGAGGCGCCGATCCTGATCGACCAGGAAGGCGGCCGGGTGCAGAGGCTACGTCCGCCCCATTGGCCCGTCTACCCCCCAGGCCACATCTACGGACGCTTTGACGACAAATTTCCGCTTCTGGGGCAGGCCTTTGCGCGTCTGGGTGCAAGACTGATCGCCCATGACCTGCTTCAACTCGGAATTACCGCTGACGCGGTACCTGTGCTCGACATCCCCCAGCCGGGCGCCCATGATGTGATCGGTGACCGCGCCTATGGCGAGACGGTGGCGGCTGTGGCGCGCTTAGGCCGGGCTGCAGCAGAAGGCTTGTTGGCGGGCGGCGTATTGCCGATTATCAAACATATTCCCGGCCACGGTCGGGCGCTCTGCGACAGCCACCTTGCCCTGCCGAGGGTTGAGGCCAGCCGCGACGCACTCAGCCGTACGGACTTTGCTCCGTTCCGCGCACTCTCCGACATGCCGATGGCCATGACTGCCCACGTGGTCTATGCCGCTCTCGACCCAAGGCGGCCTGCCACCACCTCGCGACGGGTGATCTCCGACACCATCCGCACAGATATTGGCTTTCAAGGCCTGTTGATGAGCGATGATCTCTCCATGCAGGCCCTGACCGGCGATCTGACCACCCGCGCCAAGGCGAGCCTTCGGGCCGGGTGTGATGTGGTCTTGCACTGCAATGGTAATATGACGGAGATGGAGGCTGTGGCGCGCGGCACACCCACGCTTCGCGGCGAAAGCGCTAAACGCGCCGCCGCCGCCTTGGCAAGGGCGCCGAAACTCCAAGAACCTTTGGACGAGGACGCCGCGCGGGCGCAGTTTCAGCTCTGGTGGAACGAGGCCAGGGCGTGAGCGACCGCACCTATCAACCGCCGTTGGATTTTGACGCCGCCGAGGCCGCCCTCGAGGACGGCGACGCCTTGGTGGTTGATGTGGATGGATTTGAGGGTCCGCTCGATCTGTTGTTGAGCTTGGCTCGACAGCAAAAGGTTGATCTCCTCGCCATCTCGATCACCAAGCTCGCCGATCAGTTTCTGGCTTTTGTGCAAGAGGCGCGACGCAAGCGGTTTTCGCTGGCGGCCGACTATCTGGTCATGGCGGCTTGGCTGGCGTTTTTGAAGTCGCGGCTGATGCTGCCAAAAAAGGCCTTGGTGGCTGAGGTCGAAGGCGATCCGGAAGACATGGCCCGAGAGCTCGCCTTGCGTCTGGTGCGGCTAGACGCCGTGCGGCGCGGGGTCGAAGCGCTGAAAGCGAGGCCGCAATTGCGGCGCGAGGTGTTTCCGCGTGGCGATCCCCAGAGCTTGGTGATCACCTCGACAACGCGGTTTGACGAAGACCTTTATGCCTTGGCGCAAGCCTATGCCCAGCAACGCAAGCGTGCTGAGGCCCGGGCCTATATTCCGACCGGTCGGGTAGAGGCCTATCCGCTTGAGGCGGCCCGCGAGCGGTTGCGCGGTCTGTTGCCAGATCTCGAGGCCTGGTCACCCTTGGCGCTGATTGCACCCCGACCTGCGGCAGGTGTTGACGGGCCAAGCCGCGCCTCTTGCCTCGCATCCACCCTCTCGGCGGGTTTGGAGATGGTCAAGGAGGGGGCGCTTGAGGCCCAGCAAGCCGAAATCTTAGGGGAGGTCTATCTGCGCGCCCGAACGCCCGTGGCGGCCAGCCTATGACGGAGGCGGAAACCGATGCGGCGGTCGAGACCATCGTCCCTGCCAACCCCGTTGAAACCGAGCGACAGGTTGAAGCCCTGTTATTCGCCGCCGCAGAGCCGCTGAGCGCGGCTGACCTTGCCCAACGCTTGCCCCATGGCGCCGATGTGGGGCGGGCTCTGGCCGCTTTGCGCGGCCGCTATGCCGGGCGCGGCGTCGAACTTGTCTGTGTCGCTGAACGGTGGCGGTTTTCCACCGCGCCTGATCTCGGCTATCTGATGACGGCGGAGCGGGAAGAAAGCCGAAAGCTCTCCAAGGCCGCAATGGAGACCTTGGCGATCATCGCCTATCACCAACCGACGACACGCGCCGAGATCGAACAGATTCGAGGCGTCGGACTTTCAAAGGGTACGCTGGATCTCCTGCTGCAAATTGGCTGGGTTAAGCTTCGCGGGCGGCGCAGGTCGCCGGGGCGTCCGGTCACCTATGGCGTGACCGATGCGTTTTTAGAGCATTTTGGCTTAGCGAGCCTCGCTGACTTGCCCGGCGCGTCGGAGATGAAGGCGCTCGGCCTCCTCGATGCAAGCTTTACCGGCGACTTCCAACTGCCCGACCCAAACCGCCAGGACGCAGACGAAGATCCCTTGAGCGAGGTGGGCCTCGATGCCCCGGAATTTCACCAAGACTTTCTGGAATAGGGCCCAAGCCGAGAGGCTACGAAAACATGGCTTGCAAACGGCGAATTTGCGCCCACCTTCGCCCCTGGTGTAGAAGGCCGCTTCGCCCCTTGGGGCCCGCATTTGAAGGCGCTTATGGACCGGATTGCAATTATCGGCGGCCACGCTCTGAACGGGGAAATTCCGATCAGTGGCGCGAAGAATTCGGCCATCAAGCTTATGGCGGCGGCGCTGTTGACGGACGCGCCGGTGCGCTTGACCAATATGCCACGGCTGGCGGATACGCGCTTCCTCGCCCGCTTGTTGCGACGGCTCGGCGCGGAGGTAACCGAGACCGACGGTCCAGAAGGCCCGGAGACCCTTTTGCATACGCCGGAAATCGTTTCGGCCTTTGCCAGCTATGATCTCGTTCGCCAGATGCGCGCCTCGTTCAATGTGCTGGGCCCGCTCATTGCGCGAGAGGGCCATGCCAAGGTCAGCTTGCCGGGCGGCTGCTCGATCGGCGCGAGGCCCGTCGATCTGCATTTGAAGGCGCTTGAGGCGCTCGGCGCCCATATCGACCTGAATGAGGGCTATGTTTATGCCCAAGCCCCGCGCGGCCTGATCGGTGCGCATATCCGCTTTCCCTTTGTCAGCGTCGGGGCGACTGAACACACGCTGATGGCCGCCGTCTTGGCCAAGGGCGAGACTGTGATTGAAAACGCCGCCTGTGAACCCGAAATTGTCGATTTAGCCGAGTGTCTGATCGCCATGGGGGCGAAGATTGAAGGCGCTGGCACCCCGACCTTGCATGTGCAAGGGGTTGGCAAGCTCAACGGCGCGACCCACGCCGTCACGCCCGACCGTATCGAAGCGGGCACGTTTGCCGTCGCCGCTGCCATGGCGGGCGGCAAGGTTCGCCTGACCCATATGCGGCCAGCCCATATTAGCGCCCTGCTCGACAAGTTACGCGCCAGCGGCGTCTCCGCCACGGTCGGCGAAACGACGGTGGACATTCATCGCGGGCCGGACCGGTTGCAAGCCACGCCGATCACCACCGACCCCTATCCCGGCTTTGCCACCGACCTGCAGGCCCAGTTCATGGCCCTGATGACCCTGGCAGAGGGCGAGAGCGTCATACGCGAGACCGTGTTTGAAAACCGCTTCATGCACGCCCCGGAATTGGCCCGACTAGGTGCCGAGATTGAGGTGCATGGCGGTGAGGCGCGGGTGCGCGGCGTGGAGGGGCTGAAGGGCGCCCCGGTCATGGCCACCGATCTTCGCGCCTCGGTCAGCCTCGTCATTGCAGGCCTAGCGGCCCGTGGCGAGACCGTCGTTCATCGTGTCTATCACTTGGATCGTGGGTTTGAACGCCTGGAAGCCAAGCTTTCCGCCTGCGGCGCGGAAATTCGCCGCCTCAAGGGCGAAGAGGATGCAGCATGACGACGGACGGGCCGCCGCCTCTGCGCCTCTTGGCTGAGGACGCTGACGATCTGCAGATCCTCTCTGCCGCCATGCAAGACGCCGTGGTGCGTGTCGGGGACATCCGCTTTGATCCGCGCGCCCGCACCCTAACCCTGGCGATGAACCGCTTCCAGTGGGAAGGGCAGGCCGCTGGGGCGGCTGGGTTTCGGGTCCGCGCCGCCCTGCAATTTGGTGGCGTAATTCAAGTCCACAGCCGCAATATTCGCAAAGACGCGGCCGATGCGGTCCTATCCCTTCTGACGCTTGGTTTCGAGCCGAGCGATCCGCCCGGCGGCGTGATCAGCATGGTGTTCGCAGGTGGCGGCGATCTTCGCTTGGAGGTTGAGTGTGTCGACGCAGCCCTCAGCGACATCGGGACGCCCTGGCTGGCGCGACAGGCTCCTGCCCACGATGGGGATGATGCCTAGACCATGGCGCGGACCTTCCATTTCAACCATCCGGATTTCGCCTCCCAATTCAGCGCCTTTTTGCGCGAGCCCCGTGGCGGCGGCGAAGACGTTGATCGCCAAGTCGCCGACATTATTGCCGAGGTCAGACACCAAGGTGCAGAGGCACTGATCGCCTATGCTCGCCAATTTGATCGGGTTGAGCTCAAGGCCGATCAGTTGCGCTTGACTGAAGACGAGATCGCGCAAGGGGCTGAGGCTGCCTCGCCAGAGGTGCGCGCGGCCATCGCCTTTGCCGCGGCCCGGATCGGGGCCTATCACACGCGCCAGAGACCTGTTGATGCGCGCTTCGTTGATGCGGCGGGGGTAGAACTGGGCTGGCGCTGGACGGCGCTGGACTCGGTGGGCATCTATGTGCCGGGTGGCAGAGCTGCCTATCCCTCGACCGTGCTGATGAATGCGGTTCCGGCCAAGGTGGCGGGCGTCGCGCGTATCGCCATGGTCACACCGCCCGGGCGGTTGGAACCCTCCGTCCTCGCCGCGGCCCAGGCCGCTGGTGTGTCTGAGATTTGGCGGGTGGGTGGCGCCCAGGCCGTCGCAGCCTTGGCCTATGGGGCGGGCGCGCTTCGCCCCGTGGACAAGATTGTCGGTCCCGGCAATGCCTATGTCACGGCCGCGAAACGCAGGCTCTATGGCGTGGTCGGCATTGATGCGCTCGCCGGACCGTCTGAGATCGTGGTGGTCGCCGATGTAGACAATGATCCCAATTGGGTGGCGGCGGACCTGCTCAGCCAGGCCGAGCACGACCCGGCGGCCCAGTCCATTCTGATTACCGATAGCGAGGACTTCGCCCGTCAGGTGATGGCGGCGGTGGACCAGCAATTGGCGAGCCTTGCCACGGCCGACGTGGCGCGCGCGTCCTGGCGCGATCATGGCGCTGTGATCGTGGCGCCGTTGGACGCATCCCCCGACCTCGTCAATCAGATCGCGCCTGAGCATGTCGAGTTTTTGACCGCCGAACCGGACCTTCTGGCCGATCGTGTGCGCCATGCGGGCGCGATCTTTCTTGGCCCCTTCACGCCCGAGGCGCTTGGCGACTATGTGGCGGGCTCGAACCATGTCTTGCCAACGAGTGGTTCGGCGCGGTTTTCGTCTGGCCTGTCCATCTATGATTTTTTGAAGCGGACCTCGATCCTGCGCTGTTCTGCGCAAGCCTATGGCGAGCTTGGGCCGCACACTGTGGCCTTGGCCGAGGCGGAAGGCTTGCTCGCCCACGCCAACTCTGCCCGCGCCCGTCTTGGCTCGGTCCCGCCGACATGAGCGAGATCGACGCAAAACATGTGTTGCGCTCGGTGGTGATTGACGAGACGAGCCTTGCCTCGGTATCGCGCGATGTCGAGCACGAGCGCCAGGTGGCGATCTTTGATCTTTTAGAAGACAACCGATTTCAGCCAGAGGGCGCCGAGACAGGGCCCTATGATTTGAAGCTTTCGCTCGCCGAGGGGCGGCTCTGCCTCGATATTGCTGGCCCTAATTACGAAAAGCGTCATCTCTTATCGCTGAGCCCGTTTCGCGGCATTATTCGCGACTATTTTCTGATTTGTGAGAGCTATTTTTCGGCCATCCGCCAGTCGACCCCGTCGCAGATCGAGGCGGTAGATATGGGGCGGCGCGGCTTGCATGACGAAGGGTCGCAGGTCTTGCGCGAAAGGCTCGCAGGCAAGATCGACACCGACCACGATACGGCGCGCCGCCTGTTCACGTTGATCTGCGCCCTGCATCGGCGCCCCACCGCGACGTGAGCGGGGGAATGGACGAAGACGCCGCCGCCTTTCCCGACGCCGTTCTCTTTGCCTGCAATCTCAACTGCGTGCGCTCGCCCATGGCAGCGGGCCTGATGCGCCAGCGCTTTGGACGGCGGGTATTTGTCGAATGTTGTGGTCTGCGGGCTGGCCTTGAGATTGACCCCTTTGTGGTGAGCGTCATGGACGAGATCGGCGTCGATCTCTCTCACTATCGGCCCAAAACCTTTGATCAGTTGGAAGATTCCTCGTTTGACATGATCTTGAGCCTGACGCCGGAAGCCCATCACCGCGCCTTGGAATTTGCGCGCGGTTTCGCCATGGAGGTCGCCTATTGGCCGACCCTCGATCCTACGTTGAGCGAAGGGGGGAGGGCACAGAAGCTTGACCATTATCGCGCGGTGCGCGATGGGCTCGCCCGGCGAATTGAGGCCCGCTTCGGCCGACCATCGACCTTTGGGGGATGATCTGCCATAGTCTTCGGCAATTTTTGGGCGCGCGTGAGTGATTCCCGCTGGCGCGCCTCTGTTTAGCGCCGCAGCAACCGTTCGTGAGGATGAATGGCGAAGGAAGAACTTCTCGAGTTTCCGGGCACTGTGACGGAACTCTTGCCCAACGCGACTTTTCGGGTCGAACTTGAGAACAAGCACGAAATTATCGCACACACAGCGGGAAAGATGCGGAAAAACCGGATTCGAGTCCTGGCCGGTGATAAGGTGTTGGTTGAAATGACGCCCTATGACCTGACCAAGGGGCGCATAACCTATCGCTTTAAGTAAGGCTTGGACCTTCCGATGACCCTTGTTCTGGCCAGCGCCAGTCCGCGACGGCTGGAGCTGTTGGCTCAGATCGGCGTCCGACCTGACCTTATTGACGCGCCTGCAATCGACGAGACCCCTGGTGCTGACGAGACCTTTCGCCGGTTGGCGCTTCGGTTGGCGCAGGCCAAGGCGCAGACGGTGGCACAGCGCCATGCGAACGCCTGGGTCCTGGCAGCAGATACGGTGGTCGCGGTTGGACGGCGCCTCTTGCCGAAAACCGAAACCGAAGCCGAGGCGCGCAGCTGTCTTGCGCTCCTGTCAGGCAGAGCCCATCGGGTGGTCACAGGGGTTGCCGTGGTCGCGCCGAACGGGAAATGCGCCTCTCGGCTTTCCGAGACGCGGGTCAAGGTCAAGAGACTAAGCCCCAGGGAAATCGACGCCTATATGGCCAGCCAAGAATGGCGCGGCAAGGCGGGCGGCTATGCCATTCAGGGCTTGGCGGGCGCGATGATTTTGGAATTGCAAGGCTCCTATACCGGCGTGGTTGGCTTGCCCCTCTATGAAACCCTGGCGCTTTTGCGCGGGCTTGGCTGGCAGGGCGGGGAGGGCTGAGCATGGCGCCGCGACGCAAACTTTATCTCGATCGGTGTGTCGGCGAGTTACGCGGGGTCGTCACCGCCGATGACCGACCAGAGCGCCTGCTCATTCATCGCTTCAACTTCACGAGTGCCGTCCAACCCGGCGCCGCCTATGTGGCGCGGCTCACCCGCGTTGAGAAGGGCCTGGGCGTTGCCTTTCTCGAACTGCCGACCGGCGAGGCGGTCATGTGTCCGCGCGCCGCGCTTCCCGACGGCATTAGCCAAGGGGCGTGCCTGTCGGTTCAGGTGACAGCACCAGCGCGGGCTGAAAAGTCGGCGCTTGTCCGGGTTATGGGCCTAGACAGCGGCAGCCCACGCACCTTGAGCGAGGCACCCAGTTTGGAACAGCGTCTGCAAGCCTTCGCCCCCAGTGTGGCGATCCTTGAAGGCCGCGACGCCCGGGACATGGCCGATGAGGCGGTCCGCGAGGTTTTTGATATCGATTTCCCGCTTCCTGGCGGTGCGCGGCTGACGGTGGAGGCCACCCGCGCCCTGGTGGCCGTCGATATCGATGTCGGATCGGCGGCGGGGCAGGACGCCCGTTTCTCGGCCACCAAGGTCAATCAACTCGGCCTGGCGGAAACCGCCCGGGTCTGTCGGTTGAAGGGCCTTGGCGGTCTCGTCGTTGTTGATCTGGCAGGCAAGGGCCATAATGGGCCGCTCCTGCTCGAGACGGCAAAGACGGCCTTTCTCACTGACCAGCCGGGGGTCTCGTTTGGGGCCATATCGCGTTTTGGCGTCTTGGAGATCGCCGTTCCCTGGCGGACCCAGCCGCTGCTGGAAGTGCTGGCCACCCGCAAGGGCGAGCCTAGCTTGCAGACCCTGGCGCTCGATCTGATCCGGGCCATCGAAAATCAGGCAGGTCCGGGACGCAAGGTTGAGGCCCGCTGTTCGCCCGCGCTCGCCAAGGCGGCGGAGGGCCATGCAGACGCCTTGATCGCCCGCATCGGACCGAGGTTTAGCTTCGCACCCGACGCCAAGCGCGCCGACGCGAATTTTGAGGCCGTCGCCCAATGAGCCATCCCAAGGGTGGGGCAGGGTGCCCCATGTGCGGCAAGCCGCGCGATTTGGCCTTTCGCCCCTTCTGTTCCAAGCGCTGCGCCGATCTCGATCTGCAAAAATGGTTCACCGGCGCCTATGCCATCCCCTTGGTCGAGGAAACCTCTGAGGAAGAGGGGAAAAGCGATTTGGAGGCGGACGACTAAATCCGCACTGGACAGTCCAGGGCCCGGCGCCCTATAGACCGCCTCTCCTGGCGAAACCCCGCCACGGAAGCTTGGCCTGGGTAGCTCAGTTGGTAGAGCAGCGGACTGAAAATCCGCGTGTCGGTGGTTCGAATCCGCCCCCAGGCACCACCTTTCCAAAGTACCCTTCACGGTCAGTGGCTATGGCCTCAATCCTGATTGTAGGGGTTTGAGGACGTGGTTTAGAGGTTCACGCAAGAATTCGGAATTTTTTATTTCCGAGATAAATCGTGTACTTATGTAAAGGCGCAAAATTCTGCATTAAATAAATTTATCTTATCAGTGAGCTCCCGTGCCTTGATCATGGGAATTCAAAATTTGGTTGGTGATTTCTGGCGGTGTGCGTTTGACAATGCGGCGCAGCGACTTCCTTCAACCCGTTAAAGGTTCTCACCGATCTCAAAGTTCCGATTTGCCGCCCCGTTAGGGTTCGATTATTGGCAAAGTTTGATAGGATGACGACATTAACTTGGAGCTTTCCATGACGCTCAACGTCAACCTCACGCCCAAACTCGAAGCGCTCGTCCGGCAAAAGGTCGCGGAAGGACTCTATAACAATGCCTCCGAGGTCATCCGTGACGCACTCCGCCGGATGGAGGCGCAAGACCGTTTTCAGTCTGCCCAGATCGACGCTCTCAAGCGGGACAGCCTGCAGGCGTATATCCGAGACGGTCTGTTGAGCGGTGAGGCCGGAGACCTCGACATTGCTGCCATCAAGCGCCGCGGCCGCGCGAGGGTTGCTGAAGGCTAGGCCGCGCACTTGGCTCGCCTCCTCGCAGACCAGCCCCACCTTACGCGCTCAAGGCCAGATATCGTCCCCGATTTGGCAGCGGACCTACGAAGCTTTCCGAGCCGGGCCTAAGAGATTTTCTACCGCCCCCTTCATCTCGCTCCTAAGAGGTAAATCAGCGGCTTGTCCACCCTGGCGCGCCAGGACTTTTCGCTGTGGTCCGCGCCGGGGAAGGCGAGGCTGAGGAAGTCCTTTCCGGCTTGCGCGCCGCGCGCTAGCAGGGCCTGATCCATGGCCGCTTGGTAGGGGGCGTAGAGGGCGTCGAGCGTCTGATCGCCATGGTCGAAATAGACCTTCAGACGGCCCGGCGGGGGAAGGGCGGCGGCGGCGGCGGCGATAAAGGCCCGGCCGATCCGGTCGGCATCCGCGCGCGCGGCATCGTCTGATAAGGCTGCCGGCCCTCGTATCGGCCAATGGGTTGAGACGCATCCCGCCCCGCCGAAAATGTCTGGGCGCGCGAGATAGGCATTGAGCGAGGCGAGACCGCCCATGCTGGAGCCCATGATAAAGGTGTTGTTGGGATCGGGAGCGGTTGAATAGTGGCCGTCGATAAAGGGTTTCAACTCGTCGATGAGGAAGGTCAGATAGGCGGCTGATAGGCTCGGCCCGCCCCAATCTGTGGCAAGGCGGGCAATGTCTTCCTGCGATTGGCCCAAGAGCGGTGCATATTCACGGCCACGGCTTGCGCCGGAATTCCACACGCCAACAATCAAGGTCGGTGGGATGCGGCCCGCATCGATCAAGGCTTGCACATGTTGAGCGATTTCCCAGGTCTGACCGCCAAAGGCCTCGTCTGGCGAGAACAGGTTCTGGCCGTCATGCATGTAGAGCGCGCCATAATGGTGCTGAGCAGGGGCGTAATCGCGGGGTGTCCAGACGGCGATGGTCCTTGGCGCCACATGGCGCGAGGGGAAGTGGGCATAGCGAGACAGGGTTCCACCGGCCAATTGCGTTATCGTGGGCGCAATATCTGCCAAGCTGGTTGTCGCATGGGCGCTCAAGGTAGCGGCTGTAGCCAAGGCGATGACGCTGCGGCGGTTCAGTCTTGGGGACGCGGGCGCGAGGGATGTCATCACAGGTTCACCTTTGGCGGCCATGAGAGGCAGCGGTCAGTTTGGCTGCCTTTTTCGGTTTGTGCCAGGGGGCAAGACGGAGGTAGCTTTGCAAGCCCGCAAAGCTAGGCCTATGAAGATGCTCGGTTTCGGATCGTGGAGGTTCACAGGTGAGCGCGTTTTCATCTGAGCGGCGAGATGTGCTGAAATGGGCCGGAGCCGCCAGCTTTGCGCCGGTGATCGCCAAGGCTTTGGAGGCCTCGCCCAATCGTCAGACGGGCACGCTGCGCGATGTGGAGCACGTGGTTATTCTCATGCAGGAGAACCGCAGCTTCGACCACTATTTTGGCAGTTTACGCGGTGTGCGCGGCTTTGACGATCCGCGCGCCATCAAGACGCCAAGCGGGGAGCCTGTCTGGCGGCAAAAGGCCAAGGACGGCAAAACCTACAGCCCCTTTCATCTCGACGCTGCGACGACGCGGGCCCAAACCATCATGAGCCTCGATCACAGCTGGAAAGGGACCCACGAGGCCTGGAAAAATTATGATCACTGGGCGGCGCTGAAGACGCCGCTGACCATGGGATATTTCACCCGCGATGATCTGCCCTTCTATTATGCGCTCGCCGACGCCTTCACCATTTGTGACGCCTATCATGCGTCTATCCATGGCCCGACAAATCCCAATCGGCTGTTTTTGTTTTCCGGAACCAGTGGCCTGAGCGTCGGCCGGGGCGGCAAGATCGCGATTGAAAATCCGCCGGAGGAGCCCAACGAAACCGCCGATCCGCGCAATGATGCAAAGGCCTTTCCAGGCCTTGACTGGACGACCTATGCCGAGCGTTTGCAGAAGGCGGGCGTCTCATGGAAGCTCTATCAAGAATATGACAATTATGGCGATAACGGCCTTGCCTATTTCGCCAAGTTTCGCGGCGTGGACCCTGCCTCACCGCTTTATCAGAAGGGCCGAGCCTGGGTGGAGGGCTCAACGCCGGAAAACGCCAAAACCTCCGATGGCGAACACCTTGTGGCGGCGTTTGAGGCCGACATTGCCGCAGGTCGCCTTCCGCAGGTGTCGTGGATCGTTGCCCCTTACAAGCTCTGTGAACATCCGAGCGCCAGCCCGGCGGCGGGCGAGTGGTTTACCGCCCGGCTGATCAAGGCCTTGGCCGATCATCCTGATATTTGGGCGAAAACGGTCTTTATCCTCAACTATGATGAGAATGACGGCTTTTTCGATCACGTGCCGCCGCCGACGCCGCCGGTAAGGGCTGAGCTTGGCCAGTCGACGGTTTCAATGGTGGGTGAAGACTATCACGGCGTCCCTGTTGGCCTTGGCCCACGGGTGCCCTTACTGGTCGTGTCGCCTTGGACCAAGGGCGGCTATGTCAATTCGCAAGTCTTTGACCACACATCGGTCTTACGGTTCCTCGAGGCGCGCTTTGGAGTTTTGGAGCCACAGATCAGTTCCTGGCGGCGATGCGTCTGTGGCGACCTGACCAGCCTGTTCGACTTTAAGGCGCCAGCCTCGCCCGCCGTGGTCGCCAAATTACCTGACGCTTCTGACCTGCCGGGATTGGCGGAGGCTGCCAAGGCCTTGCCCTTCCCAAAGCCCTATCCAGAAGCGCCAATGGTGCGCCAGGAGCCCGGGCGGCGACCCACGCGGCCTTTGCCCTATGCCTTCAAAGCCGACGCCAAGATCGAGCGCGGAACCTTTGTCTTGCGGATAGAAAATCGCGGCGCGGCGGGAGCGGCCTTTCGCTTGGCCTCGGACCTAGGCGATGGCCCGTATTTTTATACTGTCGAGGCAGGCAAATCGATTGAGGCCCGCCTTCCCGCCACCGCGCTGAGCTATGGCTATAGCTTAACGGGCCCAAACGGTTTTTCTCGAACCTTTCAAGGCACGCCCACCGAAACCGGGCCCGAATTGGAAGCGGTGTTTGATAAGGGTCGAGGCGGGTTGAAAATTCGGCTTCGGGGTGGCGCCGAGCCATTCACCGAAGTGGCCCTCGTCTCCCATTATGATCCCGTGGGAAGTCCGCCCCGGACCTTTACCCTTAAGCCCGGGCAAACCCTCAGCGATTGGGTTGACATTGCTGAGCAGGATAATTGGTATGATTTTAGCCTGACCGTGAAGGACAGGCCCGAGTTTGTCCGGCGCTATACCGGCCACGAAGAAACCGGCCTTGAGAGTCGCTCCGATCCGGCCATCGGCAAAGAAGACGCATAAGACCCGGGGAGGGTGGACCATGGTAAGCGCACGATTTAGGCGAAGCTTTCCGCGCATCGCCCTTTACGCGGCGATCCTGTCTGCCGTCTTAGCCGGAGCCTGCACCGCCCAAACCCCGCCCAGCCTGCCTGCGCCCGCCAGCGTGCTCTTCTGGTCCCAAGCCCAGCGCGAGAAGGGCTTTCCGGCTATGGAGGCGCAGTTCCCCACCCATGTCGTGCGCCACGGCGACAAGGTCCGCACCCTGGCGCAAGGCGAGCCGCTCAGGTTTCAGATCAAGCTTAGCGACAGTACAATGCCTAGCTTGGCGGATTATATGACCGCCCATAAGACAGCGGGCCTCTTCGTTCTGCAACATGGCGTCATCCGAACCGAAGCCTATGGGTTGGGCTTTGGTGGCGAGGGCCGTTGGACGTCGTTCTCGGTCGCGAAGTCCTTTACCTCCACCCTGGTCGGCGCGGCGGTGCGCGATGGCTATATCCGCAGTGTCGATGCGCCGATTACCGACTATCTGCCCGAATTGAAGGGCAGCGGCTATGACGGCGTCAGCATCCGTCAGGTGTTGACCATGACATCGGGGGTGCGATGGAATGAGGACTATACCGATCCCCACTCGGATGTGGCTCAGATGTTTGTGGTTCCGCCAGATCCCGGCGTCGACCGCACTTTGAGCTATATGCGCCGTTTGCCGCGCGCCTATCCGCCGGGAACCCACTGGGACTATAAGACCGGCGAAACCAATCTGATTGGCGTGCTGGTGGCGCGCGCCACGCACATGTCGTTGGCTGACTATCTGTCAGAAAAGATTTGGGTTCCGTTTGGGATGGAACGTGACGCGGTGTGGATGGTCGATGAACGCGGCCAAGAGCAGGGCGGCTGTTGCATCTCGGTGACGGTGCGCGACTATGCCCGCATGGGCCTTTTCATGCTGCAAGGAGCCAGGGCCAATGGGGCACCGGTTTTGCCTGACGGATGGTTGGCCAGCGCCACCCATCAGCAAGCCGCGACCCCAGACCCGACTGTCGGCTATGGCTTCCAATGGTGGACGCACCCCGATGGATCCTATGATGCGCGCGGCATTTTTGGGCAGATGATCTATGTTGACCCGGCCCGTGACGCCGTCGTGGTGATTGTCAGCGCCTGGCCACATGCGACAGACAAAGCGGAGAGCGTGGCGCGTGCGGGTCTTATCAGCTCGATCTTGGCAGGCTTAGATCACGAAGCCCACTGAGGCCTAAAGTCCCGAGGCGGCTGCAAGGGCGCCCAGTGGGTTTGCCGGTTTGGCGGGAGAGGGGCCGCCGCTTGAAGCCCCCCCGCCCCCCGTGGCGTCAGTATGGGAGGTCGCCACGCAGACAGGGGCGCAGCTGTAGTCGGTGCGAGACGGCCCGGACCATACCGTCAGGCGACCGGTCTGGCTGGCCATCACCAAAATGTCGCCCGCAAACAGCACGTGTCCCGCCTGGTCCAGAATAACCACATCGGTGTCGCCAACTCCGCGTCCACTGATATAGGCCGTGTGACTATCGACGATGGTGACGTCTGCAATAGCGGGGTTGCCAATCACCACCGACTGCGCCGAACCCGTGAAGGGAAGGCGGATCGAGTGTTCCACCGCCACGGCGAGTCCGACGTGTGCGGTTTGTGAATTTGACGCAGGCGCAAGGCCGCCCAGCGCAAGCACTGAGGCCAAGGCGCCGGTCAACAGGGTGACGGGACGCAGTGACGGTCTAGGGCGTGTCCACAAAACGCAATCCAATTCTGTGCCTGGGGCCGGAGCCTGCGAGCGCTCCCGTTTTTACGGCGACATTCCTCAACAAAATCTCAACAGAGCTTAAGTTGTGTTCACGATTGGGCGCTGGTGGCGGGGGGGAGCCTATTTTGAGCACTGATTATTCGCCTTTCACCACTTCGTAAGTGGTTTTCTCTAGGGTGCCAGCGTCTCCCCTTAGTTCGGGGGACTAGTAAGGGTCGCTCGCGGTTATGGCTGGACAGGATCGAAGCGTTCGGAGTTTGGCGCGTCTTCAGCATTCCGCCTCGACGGGGCGGGTGTTGAACCTGCTTGGCGTGTACCGCAAACACAGCAATGAACCTGAATATTCCGAAAAGCCGTTCTTTAAGCACCAACTGCTCAATCGCTGCATCGTCGTGAAGCATCGGCTTCGCTCCAACGAAGTCGAGATGTTTGATGAGGTGCGTACCTCCGCCACCAAGATCCTATTTCCTATCGACCAAAACGACCTGAAAATGGGCGCGCGCTTTTTGTTCATTGGCCAGATTGGCTATGATGATCAGTTGAATGAGGCGCTCGGCAATAGCTCCGCCCATGGCCAAGACTTGCGGATTTTGAAGGTCATTGACCAAATTCCATCCCTCGACCCCTTTCTGCTGCGCGAACAAATGCGCCGGTATGGGTATGAGCCCGGTCGATGCTATTTTGACATTTCTGAATCCGACACCACGCGCATGTTCAATTTCGCCAAGAATGAAATCATGCCCCTGGTCAACATGTCCTATGCCGACGACCGTGTAATCGCCTCGCACGCTGTCCGCCTCTGCAATAAGATCCTGTCCAATCAGGTGGATGGCGACTTGGATCCCCTGCGGGAAACCTTGCAACTCGACCGCGTGCAGTTCGACGAGGGTGTGTTCTGTTGGAAGGCGTTTCTCTACTACAAGTGGCAGCTTTCTGAGTTGATGAAGCCGCTTCAGGGCACCTTACAGCAGATCGCCACCATTCGGCCAACCACTCGCGCCCGGGGCGAAGAGACGGAACTGATCGAGCATTCCAGGAAGCAGATCCGCAAAGGCATTTCGCACAATATTGAGAAGGTGAAATTGACGCTGTCCGTCTATGACCGCGCCTATGGCGACTTGACCCAATCGGGAAAGGCGCGCGGGTTTCGCGAGTTTCTTTTGACGGCACCGAGCCTATTTCGCGAACTCGGTGAGCGTTTGGCCGGTCTCGACCATGTGGTCAGCTTTTGGCGCTACCGTTTTCCCAAGGATAAGTTGGCCGTCGTCCAGCCGGATGACCTGTACGATATCTTTGTCGATTTCGAGAATGGTCTCTCGTTTGATGAGGAAGCGACGCTCGCCCTCTAAAGGCGTGATTTAAACGCCTTTGCCCAAAGGCGGTCCCAGCCCTTTGTCTTCCGCTTCAGACATTGCTATAGGGCTCCCTCAAGCGCCGGTTTAGCACAGTTGGTAGTGCGCCTGATTTGTAATCAGGAGGTCGCGGGTTCGATCCCTGCAACCGGCACCATTTTTCGCATGCGATCCCAAGCCTCGCATGCAGGACACCTTCCCAGACATGTCCCCAGGACCCGCGATGACCCGGACGCTGATCACATCCGCCTTACCCTATATCAATGGAATCAAGCATTTAGGGAATCTGGCGGGGTCCATGTTGCCATCCGACGTCCTGGCGCGGTTCAAGCGGGCCCAGGGCGGGGAAGTGCTGTTCATCTGCGCCACCGATGAGCACGGCACGCCGGCCGAATTGGCGGCGGCGGAGAAGCATCAAGACGTGCGTACCTATTGTGATGAGCAGCATCAGCTTCAGGCTGACATCGCCAAGCGGTTTGGGCTGTCGTTTGACTGGTTTGGCCGCTCGTCCAGTCCGGAAAATTGCGAGCTAACGCAACATTTCGCCGCCGCCTTGGAAAAGCAGGGCCTGATCGAAGAGCGGCTCGACGAAATGATCTACTCCCCCGCCGATCGGCGGTTCCTGCCGGATCGCTATGTCGAAGGCACCTGTCCGATTTGCAGTTTCGAGCGGGCGCGGGGGGATCAATGCGACAATTGTGGCTCGCTCTTGGACCCGGTGCGGTTGATCAATCCCTATTCCACCATCTCGGGCGCCCGGGATCTGGAAGTTCGCCAGACCCGCCACCTCTATCTGCTGCAATCGAAACTCCAAGATGAGATTCGAGCCTTTATCGACCACCACGACGACTGGCCGCATCTAACCCGCGCCATCGCCTATAAGCATTTGGAAGAGGGCTTGATTGATCGCGGCATCACTCGGGACCTCTCCTGGGGCGTGCCGGTTGCCAAGGATGGCCAAGCCCGCCCTGGCTTCGAAGACAAGGTATTTTACGTTTGGTTTGACGCGCCGATTGAATATATCGCCGCGACGCGGGAATGGGCGACGCACCAGGGCGTCGACTGGCGCCGCTGGTGGCGCACCGACGCTGGTGCAGACGATGTGCGCTATGTCCAAATCATGGGGAAGGACAATGTCGCCTTCCACACGGTCAGTTTTCCCGTCACCCTGCTTGGATCGCGCGAGCCGTGGAAAACCGTCGACTATTTGAAGAGCTTCAACTGGCTCAACTGGTATGGCGGCAAGTTTTCCACCTCGCAGCGCCGTGGCGTCTTTATGGATGCGGCGCTCGAGCTTCTGCCCGCAGACTATTGGCGCTGGTATCTCAGCGCGCAAGCCCCTGAATCGAGCGATACGGCATTCACCTGGGAACAGTTTCAGTCTGTCTGCAATAAGGACCTGGCCGATGTGCTGGGGAATTTCGTCAATCGAATCTTGAAATTTGCCGAAAGCAAATGTGCGGGCCAATCTCCGTCTGGCGGGACGCCGTCTGCGCTGGAACTGGCTTTGGCTGAGCGGGTGGCGCGTGAAGTCGACACCCTTACCGCAGCACTGGAGGCGGTGGAAATCCGCCGGGCGGCGCAGATCCTGCGTCAAATCTGGGTGCTCGGGAATGAGTACTTGCAAGAGGCGGCCCCGTGGACGGCGATCAAACAAGACCCTGAGCGAGGCGCTGTAATCGTCCGCACGGCCCTGGGCTTGATCGGTCTTTATGCCCGGCTCTCACAGCCCTTCATTCCGTTTGCGGCAAAGATCATGGCCGACTCGGTGGGGGAAGCCGACCACCTCGACGCATGGCCGAGCGCGGGGGTGGCGCAAACCGTACTTGACGGACTGACGCCGGGCCGCTCGGTTGCGGCGCCGGAATTGTTGTTCCGCAAAATCGATGATGAGGCCATTTCCGCCTGGACGGAACGCTTTGGCGGCACAGACACTGTCGGCTAGTCGATGCGATCCGATTGGATCGGGTTTTGCGCTGAACTCTAGAGAAATCGAGCTTTATCCGACGAACCGGCCTCCAGTTCGTCGGAAAATTTTTAGCCGTCAGGCGCAGGTTTGACCGACGCCTGACCAGACCCTACCTAGTAGCCTAATGGCGGGCGATTTGAGCGACCCGACTTTGGCTGTTCACGGCGCACAACCACCCAAGCGATCAAAGCCACGGCGGCGGCGACCAACAGTCCAAGGCCCCAATATTTGGTGCGCATATCAGAGTTTGGATCTGGGCCTTCAACGCCTGTGCCGCACATTTGCGGATCGCCAGACGCCAGTTGGACGCAGACACTGGCCTTGGGCGCAGACTTTTCGCCCTCCTTGGCAGTGACGTTCCAGTGGAACTGGGTGGGCTGACCGGCAACCACGGGCTGGGTTTGCACGGCTGGAGAGTCAATCGAATAGCCTTCGATTCCAAGACCCGCGGCCAAGCTAATCGCAGAACCCGCGGCGACCAAACCTTGCTCTTCCGCGGCTTTGCGCACGGCATCGCCGACGGTCGCGGGCACGTCCAAGGTAACTTGGGTGGGCTTGCCCGCTGACCCGGCCACCGGCTCCGTCAAGACAGCGCTCTTTAATCCAGACACCAGGGCGGCTTGCACCAAGGCGAGCTTTTTCGCCCGAACTTGGTCGGGCGTATCTGCCACAGCGGCTGCGACCTTCGCAGCCTTGGATTCCGCGACCGCCGCTCCGCCCGCTACAGCCGCCGCGACTGCCCCCGCGTGGGACGCAGCGTGATGGCGACCCGCGACACCCACGCCATAACGGGCATGCACACGCTGGCGCCCGTCGCCAGAGTCAGTGGGATTTGGGATAGGCGCCATGTCGACGATTGGCGCCATGGCCGGGCCTTGGTCCGGGGCAGGGCTCGTTGCGGGCGCGCTCGGGGCTGCGGCAGGTGGTGGCGCAGGCATGGGCGCGGGCGGCGCTTGATAGGAAGGCGGCGGCGGCGGCGGGGGCGGCTCGCTCGGTTGGCCTGGGTTTGGCGTATCGCCACAGGCGGCCAGCGCTAAAAGCGCGGCGCCGCCCAAAAGACCATTTACCAGGCGCTTGTGCAGGTGTGCGCGGGGGCCAGTCGATGCTGCAAGAGACAAGGCGGAACTCCAAGACAAAACGCACGCGCTCCAAGGGGGAGGAGGGCAACGAAAGATCGCGTCAGATGTCGCCTATCGCGAAAGCGGGTTCAACCCCGTTCTCTTCCTGCGGGAAAGTTAACCGAAATTAAGTTTAAGCTAAGGCGTTCCTTTGCGTGCCATAAACCGCGATGCGGCGTAGAGCGCCACTGAGGCTGCTGAAGCGACATTCAGGCTTTCAAATCCGCCTGGCATATCAATGCGGGCAAGACTGTCGCATCGCTCAGACACCAAACGCCGCAAGCCGTCGCCTTCTGAGCCTAACACCAAGACGGTGGGATCGTCGCTTAAGACGGCTTCTAGATCGCGCTCCGCATCACCGGCCAGGCCAACCGCCCGCCATCCGGCTTCGGCCAATTGGTCAAGCGCCCGCGATAGGTTGGTCACCTGGGCGCAGGGCAGGCGCTCCAAGGCGCCAGCCGCCGCCTTGGCCAGCGCCCCGGCGAGAGGAGGGGCGCGTCGATCCTGCAAGATCACACCCTTTGCGCCGAACGCAGCTGCGGCGCGAAAGATCGCGCCAACATTCTGCGGATCGGTGACGCAGTCGAGCATGACCAGCAAACCTTGTGGCGCTAGGCAAAAAGCCTCGAGATCAGCTGACTCCAAGGGCGGAGTGCGGATGGCAAGACCTTGATGCACAGCGCCAGGCGGCAGGGCCTGGGCGATGTCGCCATTGGCCATGATTTCGGCTTTCAAATCGACCGCCAAGGGCCGACCGTCCGCGCCGCGCAACCTTTGGATGGCTTCGGCCCGTTCTGGGGTTGCCAGGATGCGTTTCGGCGCCGGGCGGTCAGGATTGCAAAGCGCCGCCTCGCAGGCGTGCCAGCCCCAAATCCACTGATCCAGGTCTTCGGCAGGAAAGCGTTTATGCGGCGCTCTTCGCTTGCCATGGGGGTCTTCCCGCCCCGGTCCCGCCGGACCGGTTTGCGGGCTGTTGAAATTAGGCCGATGGCGGTCGTTGCGTTCCCGAAAAGACGACACTATAAGACGCGCTCCGATTTGGGGTCTTCCCTCTGGCGAGCGGGTCTAGCACGTCGCGCGAGGGGGAGGGCCTAATTTCTTTGTTCGGTCCGCGCTTCACCGCCATCGTCTTGGCGAGGGAGCGCAAGCTGAGCGAGCCGGGCGAACGAGAAGGGTGAAAACCAAGCTCTTTGTCCTGCGGAGGGGTGGCCGAGCGGTCAATGGCAGCAGACTGTAAATCTGCCGACGAATGTCTACGTTGGTTCGAATCCAACCCCCTCCACCACTTTTTGTTTGCCCGTCTCGGCGGTCGCGGTATCCGCGTCGTCGCGGCGGGCGCCTCTATCGACGGACGAGCCTAATCGGGCGGGTATAGCACAATGGTAGTGCAGCAGCCTTCCAAGCTGAGGATGCCGGTTCGATCCCGGCTACCCGCTCCAGATCTAAGACCCAATTCACGCGAACACTCCGCCTTGAAGGTGACCTGATGGCCAAGGAAAAGTTTGAACGGACGAAGCCGCATTGCAACATCGGCACGATTGGACACGTTGACCATGGTAAGACGACGCTGACGGCGGCGATTACGATGACGTTGGCGAAGTCTGGTGGTGCGACGGCGAAGCGTTATGACGAGATTGATGCGGCTCCTGAAGAGAAGGCGCGTGGGATCACGATCAATACGGCGCACGTGGAATATGAGACGGCGAACCGTCACTATGCGCACGTGGACTGCCCAGGACACGCTGACTATGTGAAGAACATGATCACGGGTGCGGCGCAGATGGACGGCGCGATCTTGGTGGTTTCGGCGGCGGATGGTCCGATGCCTCAGACGCGCGAGCACATTTTGCTGGCCCGTCAGGTTGGCGTTCCGGCTCTGGTTGTGTTCATGAACAAGGTGGACATGGTCGACGACGAGGAATTGCTGGAGTTGGTGGAGATGGAGGTTCGCGAACTTCTGTCGTCCTACGACTTCCCTGGCGACGACATTCCGATTGTCAAGGGCTCGGCCTTGGCCGCGGTTGAAGGCCGCGACCCGGTGATTGGCGAGGATCGGATCCTTGAGCTGATGACCCAGGTTGACGCCTATATTCCCCAGCCTGAGCGTCCGATTGACCTGCCGTTCCTGATGCCTGTGGAAGACGTCTTTTCGATCTCGGGCCGGGGTACGGTTGTGACGGGTCGGGTTGAGCGCGGGATTGTCAAGGTTGGCGAGGAAGTCGAGATTGTCGGCCTGCGCGCGAACCAAAAGACGACCTGCACGGGCGTTGAAATGTTCCGCAAGCTGCTTGACCAAGGTCAGGCGGGCGACAATGTCGGCATTCTGCTGCGCGGCACCAAGCGCGAAGATGTTGAGCGCGGCCAAGTGCTGTGCAAGCCGGGCTCGATCACGCCGCATACGAAGTTTGTGGCCGAGGCCTATATCTTGACCAAGGAAGAGGGTGGCCGTCACACGCCATTCTTTACCAATTATCGTCCGCAGTTTTACTTCCGCACCACGGACGTGACGGGGATTATCCGTCTGCGTGAAGGCGTGGAAATGATCATGCCGGGCGACAATGCGGAACTGGATGTCGAGCTGATCACCCCAATCGCGATGGAAGAGAAGCTCCGCTTCGCCATCCGTGAAGGCGGCCGCACGGTCGGCGCGGGCGTCGTGGCCAAGATCGTCGAATAGACGCGCACGGCCTGACCTAAAATCTCAAAACCCCGCCAGACCAACTGGCGGGGTTTTTTGTTGGCGTGGTGGGGGGAGATTATATCCGCTCATACCGGCGAAGGCCGGTATCCAGGGGGTTATTTGCAAACCTTGGCGGGCCTGTCTCTGGATCCCGGCCTGCGCCGGGACGAGCGGCGGAAAGGTGCGTGTTTTCAATATCTTCCGCTCATGACCTGCGAATGCCGGAAGCCAGTGGAACCTCAAGCCAAGCCAAGCGCGGGCAGGGGGGCGAGAATGACCAATTATTAAGTCGTCGCGGGGCACCATCGCCCTTAAGCTCGCGTCACACATTGGGGAGAGATTTCGTGCGTGACAATCGAGCCATCTGTATCGGTCTGGGCATGGCCTTCACCTGGGCCGGCGCCACGCTTGCGGCTGAACCCGGCATCAAGATTTCCCACGCGGTGGCGCAGGTTCAGGTCATTCCTGAGGATCGCACCGATGTGGCGGTGAGTATCCAGCCCGGCAATAGCCGACTTCCATCCCCAACTGTCCATCACGACGGCGCGACGATTGTTGTCGATGGGGGCCTTGCGGGTCGCGCGATCAGCTGCGGAACCTATGGCCTCGATCTGTTGCACTGGCGCAATCGGGACGCCCAGCGTGCGCCGCAGCGTGTCAAGGTGTCTGGCATTGGCGAGATTGCGCTCGACCATGCGCCGCGCATCATCGTGCGGATGCCGAGATCAGCCAATATCTCCGCCGATGGCGGGGTTTATGGCGATGTCGGCCCAACCCGGGTTCTCGCGCTTGATGTGAATGGCTGCGGCGATTGGCGGCTCGGCGATGTGGCTGCAGATTTAGCCCTCCATCTGAACGGCTCAGGAGATGTGCGTGGCGGCGCGGCCGGCGCGGCAGCTGTTGCGGTCATTGGATCGGGCGATGTGACCCTGGTGCGCGTCACCGGCACTTTGAAGGCGGTCGTGGGCGGCTCGGGCGAAGTGCAGGTGGGGTCTGTCGGCGGGGCTGACCTGGCGTTACAGGGGTCGGGCGACATTCGCATCCACCAGATTGCCGGCCCGCTCTCGGCGGCACTCAGCGGATCGGGCGATGTCAAAATCGACACCGGCTCGGCGCCTAGGGTGCAAGTGGCGCTAAATGGCTCAGGTGACTTTAGCTTTGGCGGCGCAGCGGGTGCGGTGAGCGCCAGCGACAATGGCTCTGGCTCAATCCAGATCACCGCAGCCAGCGGTCCAATCGCCAAGGTTCGTAATGGATCGGGCGATATTCGCATTGGACCGCATTGACCGACAGTTGATTTCGCGCGCGCCGTAATCTGCGCTTGACGCCGCCGGAATCTCCGCGTATTCACCGCGCTCCTGCTGGACCGGCTGTAGATCATTTGATCTAGACGCGGCCCGCAAAGGCGAACACTTTCCTTCCACCCGCGTGTCGGACGTCGGAAAGTTTCCCAAGGCCTGCCGCCTCCGATGAGGTGTAGGCCTTGTTTTCGTTTTTGCGTGTCTCACTGCCGATCCCTGTTGGGAGTTTGGCGTTCGAGGCGCGTGAAGGGGTGAGGGCGTAAGTCCAAACCTTTGGTCTTTGAACTGTTAGAGAGCGTGGCGAGCGCGCGAGGGATATTGAGCGATATGGATCGTCAGAACATCCGCATCCGGCTAAAAGCCTTCGATCACCGGGTCTTGGATCATTCAACCCGCGAGATCGTGCAGACCGCCAAGCGCACGGGAGCGACCGTTCGGGGTCCGATTCCGCTGCCGACGCTCATCGAGCGGTTCACTGTCAACCGTTCGCCCCACGTCGACAAAAAGTCGCGGGAACAGTTCGAAATCCGCACCCATAAGCGGGTTCTCGACATCGTTGATCCGACGCCGCAGACGGTGGACGCGCTGATGAAGCTCGACCTGTCGGCTGGCGTCGACGTCGAAATCAAGCTTTGAGGGTCGATCCGATGCGCACGGGCGTAATCGCCAAAAAACTCGGCATGACCCGCTTCTTTGACGAAGCCGGAAACCATGTCCCCGTCACTGTCCTGTCGCTGGACGGTTGTCAGGTCATTGATCACCGCACCAAGGACCGCGACGGCTATGTCGCGTTGCAACTCGGCGCGGGCGTGAAAAAGGCCAAGAACACGTCGCAAGCCGAGCGTGGTCACTTTGCCAAGGCCCAGGTTGAGCCCAAGCGCGTTGTCGCTGAGTTCGTCGTGCCGGAAGAGGGTTTGATTGAGGTGGGCGCTGAGCTCACCGCCGATCATTTTGTTCCGGGCCAGCGGGTGGACATCCAGGGCGTCACCATTGGTAAGGGTTTTGCCGGTGCCATGAAGCGCTGGAACTTCGGCGGGCTTCGCGCCACGCACGGTGTTTCGGTCTCGCACCGGAGCCATGGTTCGACCGGCCAACGCCAGGACCCCGGCAAGGTGTTCAAGGGCAAGAAGATGGCCGGCCATCTCGGTCAAGAAACGGTCACCACCCAAAACGTGCTCGTGTGGCGCATTGATGCAGCGCGCGGCTTGATCTTGGTGCGCGGCGCCGTTCCAGGTGCCGAAGGTTCCTACGTCAAGGTACGCGACGCTGTGAAGCGGGCTTTGCCTGCTGACGCGCCGAAGCCGGGCGCTTTCAAGACGGCGGGGGCTCAGGCTGCTGCGGTCGAAACTGAAACCCAATCAGAAGGGGGCGAAGCGTGAAGCTCGACGTCATCACCCTCGACGCGGCCGAAGCCGGTCACATCGAACTCTCCGACGCCATTTTCGGTTTGGAGGAAATTCGCGGCGACATTCTCCAGCGCTGTGTTGTCTGGCAATTGGCCAAGCGCCGCGCCGGAACCCATAAGATCAAGACCCGGAACGAAGTCGCACGCACCGGCAAGAAGATGTATAAGCAAAAGGGCACAGGCGGCGCCCGTCACGGTTCGCGCAAGGCGGCCCAATTTGTTGGCGGCGCCAAGACCCACGGTCCCGTGGTTCGCAGCCACGCTTTCGATCTGCCAAAGAAGGTTCGGGCCCTGGCGCTGCGCCATGCCCTGTCCGCTAAGGCCAAGGATGGCGCTTTGGTGATCCTGGATCAGGCCGAACTGGCTGACGCCAAGACGGCCGCTTTCCGCGCCCAATTGGCCAAGCTTGGTCTGACCAATGCGCTCGTGATTGCCGGTCCGGAAGTGAATTCGAACTTGAAATTAGCGGCGCGCAACATCCCCCAGATCGATGTGCTGCCGAACGCTGGCCTGAACGTCTATGACGTGCTGCGCCACTCGAAGCTGGTCCTGACACGGGCCGCCGTCGAAGCGATTGAAGCGCGCTTCGTCGCCAGCAAGGAGGCTGCGTGATGGCTGCGACTGCTCGCCACTACGATACGATTTTGAGCCCGCACATCACCGAAAAGGCGACCCTGCTGTCAGAGCAGAACAAGGTCGTGTTCAAGGTGGCGCTCGATTCCACCAAGGAAGAGATTGCCAGCGCGGTTGAGGAACTGTTCAAAGTCAAGGTGACCAAGGTCAATACTGTCGTCACCAAGGGAAAAACCAAGCGCTTTCGTGGGATCGCCGGTCGGCGCTCTGACGTGAAGAAGGCGATCGTGACGCTGGCCGAAGGTCAGTCCATCGACGTCACCACGGGCTTGTGAGGGCAGGATCATGGCGCTTAAGCAATTTAATCCCACCTCGCCTGGACGTCGCGGCCTTATCCTGGTCGACCGCTCAGACCTCCATAAGGGTCGCCCGGAAAAGACACTGGTTGAAGGTCTGACCTCCAAGGGCGGCCGTTCCAACAACGGGCGTATCACCGTTCGCTTTCGCGGCGGCGGAGCCAAGAAGCTTTACCGGATCGTCGATTTCAAGCGTCGGAAGTGGGGCGTGCCCGCAACCGTCGAGCGTTTGGAATATGACCCGAACCGCACTGCCTTTATCGCCCTGATCAAATATGCCGATGGCGAGCTGGCCTACATCCTCGCGCCGCAGCGTCTGCGCGTCGGTGACGAGGTCAATGCGGGTGAGAAGGTCGATGTGAAGCCTGGCAATGCCATGCCTTTGCGGGCCATGCCTGTCGGCACCATCATTCACAATATCGAGCTGAAGCCCGGCAAGGGGGGCCAGATGGCCAGGGCCGCTGGGGCTTACGCTCAGTTGGTTGGTCGCGATGGCGGCTATGCGCAGATCCGTTTGGGGTCTGGCGAGCTGCGCATGGTGATGGATACCTGCATGGCGACGGTCGGCGCGGTTTCCAATGCTGACCATATGAATGAGAGCTTGGGCAAGGCCGGTCGCGTGCGTCACATGGGCTTCCGCCCACATGTTCGCGGTGTGGCCATGAACCCGATCGATCACCCGCACGGCGGTGGTGAAGGCAAGACCTCTGGCGGACGTCACCCAGTGACCCCGTGGGGCAAGCCGACCAAGGGCCGCAAGACGAGAACCAACAAGGCGACGGATAAGTTCATCATCCGGTCTCGCCATCTGAAGAAGGCGCGCTAAACGATGACCCGCTCCGTCTGGAAAGGTCCGTTCGTCGACGGCTACCTCTTAAAGAAGGCCGAAACAGCCCATTCTGGCGGTCGGAAAGACGTGATCAAGACCTGGTCGCGCCGATCCACCATCATGCCGCAGTTCGTGGGCCTGACCTTTGGTGTCCACAACGGCCAGAAGCACATTCCAGTCATGGTCAGTGAAGATATGGTTGGGCACAAGCTTGGTGAGTTTGCGCCGACCCGGACCTTCTATGGCCACGCCGCCGACAAGAAGGCGAAGAGGAAGTAATCATGGCCAAACAAGCCAAACCTCGCCGCGAAGCCGCGCACGAAGCCCGCGCCAAGATCGTCAATCTGCGCACCAGCCCGCGTAAGCTGAATTTGGTGGCGCAATCGATCCGGGGTCTGCCGGTGCAACGCGCGCTGAACGAGCTGGAATTCAGCCAGAAGCGGATCGCCAAGGATGTGCGCAAGGCGCTCTATTCGGCGGTTTCCAATGCTGAGAACAACCACAATCTCGACATCGACAATCTGGTCGTGGCCGAGGCCTTCGTGGGTAAGAACATTCTGATGAAGCGCTTCGCCGCTCGGGCGCGGGGTCGCGGCGTTCGGATCGAGAAATTCTTCTCCGAGATCACGATTGTGGTCCGCGAGCTTGGGCAGGAGGCGGCCTGATGGGTCAGAAGGTCAATCCAGTCGGTCTGCGCCTTGGCGTCAACCGCACGTGGGACAGCCGCTGGTTCGCCGATGGCGAGGACTATGGGCGTCTGCTCCATCAAGACATCAAGCTGCGCCGGGAGCTGAAAAAGCGCCTTGGTCAGGCGGGCGTGTCGCGCATCATCATTGAGCGCCCGCACAAGAAGTGCCGCGTCACCATCTATGCCGCACGCCCTGGCGTGATCATCGGCAAGAAGGGCGCCGACATCGATAAGCTCCGCAAGGACCTCTCGGACATGACCGAGGGCGAAGTCTTCTTGAACATTGTCGAGGTGCGTAAGCCCGAGACCGATGCTCAGCTGATTTCGGAATCGATCTGCCAGCAGCTTGAGCGCCGGATTGCCTTCCGTCGCGCCATGAAGCGGGCGATCCAATCAGCCATGCGTCTGGGCGCCAAGGGTATTCGGATCAATGTTTCGGGCCGCCTCGGCGGGGCGGAAATTGCGCGGATGGAGTGGTATCGCGAAGGCCGCGTGCCCTTGCACACGCTGCGCGCTGATATTGATTACGGTTTCTCAGAAGCCAAGACCACTTACGGCATCATTGGCGTCAAGACCTGGGTCTTCAAGGGCGAAGTCCTTGAGCATGACCCGATGGCGCAAGACAAGCGCTGGGCCCAAGAAGCCGGTTCCGGCGGCGGTGAAGGCGAACGCCAAGGACGCGGCGACCGTGAAGGTCGCGAGCGTGACGGGCGTGGTCGTCGCGGCCAGCGTGAGGGTTAAGAACCATGCTATCGCCTAAGAAAACCAAGTATCGCAAGCAGTTCAAGGGCCGTATTCACGGCTTCTCGAAGGGCGGAACCGCACTGAACTTTGGGGCCTATGGCCTGAAAGCGCTTGAGCCGGAACGGATTACCGCGCGCCAAATCGAAGCTGCACGCCGGGCGATCACTCGCCAGATGAAGCGTCAAGGCCGCGTTTGGATCCGGATCTTCCCTGACCTGCCAGTCACCGACAAGCCCGCCGAAGTTCGGATGGGTAAGGGTAAAGGCAATGTCGAGTACTGGGCCGCGCGGGTTGCGCCGGGCCGGATCATGTTTGAAATCGATGGCGTCTCGGACGAAATTGCCCGTGAGGCCTTGCGCCTCGGCGCCGCCAAGCTGCCGATCCGCACCAAGGTTGTCACCCGTCTTGACGCGGGCATCATTCAGTCGGAGGCCGCGTGATGAACAGCGCTGAAGTCCGGGCCCTGTCGTCCGATCAACTGAACGACCAGCTTCTCCAGCTGAAAAAAGAGCAGTTCAACCTGCGCTTTCAGGCCGCGACTGGCCAATTGGAGAAGACCCACCGGGTCGACCAAATCCGCAAGGACATTGCCCGCATCAAAACCGTGATGCGTCAAAAGTCCGCTCAGGCCTGAGGAAGAGACCAACATGCCCAAGCGAATTCTCGAAGGCCTGGTCGTCTCCGACAAGGGAGACAAGACCGTCATCGTTAAGGTGGAGCGTACCTTCTTGCACCCTGTGCTGAAAAAGACGGTGCGTCGCTCGAAGAAGTATCACGCCCACGACGAAGCCAATTCCTACAAGTCTGGCGAGTCCGTGCGGATCGTGGAATGCGCTCCCCGTTCGAAGACCAAGACCTGGGAAGTCCTGCCCAAGGGCGCCCCGGCGTCGGCTCAAGTTTAATAGGAAGGATCGACTGTCATGATCCAGATGCAAACCAACCTAGACGTCGCCGATAATTCAGGTGCGCGTCGGGTGATGTGCATCAAGGTGCTGGGCGGCGCGAAGCGTCGTTATGCTGGCATCGGCGACGTGATCGTGGTTTCCGTAAAGGAAGCCATTCCGCGCGGCCGGGTGAAGAAGGGCGATGTTTTGCGCGCCATCGTTGTGCGGACCGCCCAGGGCGTGAAGCGCAAGGACGGTTCGCTCATTCGTTTCGACCGGTCTGCGGCGGTGATCGTCAATAAGCAGTCCGAACCCATTGGCACCCGCATCTTCGGGCCGGTTCCGCGCGAGCTGCGCGCCAAGAACCACATGAAGATCATTAGCCTCGCGCCGGAGGTGCTGTAATGGCTGCAAAGATTAAAAAGGGCGACCGGGTTGTCGTGCTGACCGGTAAGGACAAGGGCCGTGAGGGCCGCGTCTTGAAGGTCATGCCGAAGGAAAGTCGTTTGGTAGTTGAGGGGCTGAACATGGTTCAGCGCCACACCAAGCCGAGCCAAGGGGATCCCCAAGGCGGCATCAAGAACAAGGAAGCTGCACTCCACGTGTCGAACGTGGCGATTGTGGATTCCAATGGGAAGCCTACCCGGGTCGGCTTCCGCATCGATGGGGACAAGAAGGTCCGCGTCGCTAAGACGACCGGTGAGGTTATCAATGGCTGAGACTGCTTATGAGCCCCGGCTGAAATCCATCTATCGCGACGAAATTCGCGCCAAGATGAAGGAACAGTTCGGCTATACCAATGAGATGCAGGTGCCGAAGCTCGAGAAGATCGTGCTGAACATGGGCATTGGCGAGGCTGTCACCGACTCGAAGAAGGTGAATGCGGCGGTTAAGGACCTGACGGCGATTGCCGGTCAGAAGCCTGCCACCACGCGAGCCCGCAAGTCTGTGGCGCAGTTCAAGCTGCGCGAAGGCATGGTGATCGGCGCCAAGGTAACGCTGCGCAAGGATCGTATGTTTGAGTTTCTGGACCGTTTGATCACCATTGCCTTGCCACGGGTGAAGGACTTCCGGGGCTTGAACGGCAAGGCGTTTGATGGTCGTGGCAACTATGCCATGGGCTTGAAGGAGCACATTGTGTTCCCAGAGATCAATTACGACCAGATCGACCAAATGTGGGGCATGGACATTGTCGTGTGCACCACAGCGCGAACCGACGAGGAGGCCCGCGCCCTTCTCAAAGAATTCCAGTTCCCGTTCAACACCTAATCGGGAGCGGAGAGGACAGTCATGGCTAAGAAGAGCGCCATCAATCGTAACGAGGCCGTCAAGCGCCTGGTGAAGCGAGACGAGGCTAAGCGCGAAGCGCTGAAGGCGATTGCGAACGACGAGCAACTGCCGCTGGAGGACCGCTTTGAGGCGCGTCTGAAGCTGGCGGCTATGCCACGGAGTGGGTCAAAGACCCGCATTCGTAATCGCTGCGAAGTGACGGGGCGTCCGCGCGCCTTTTATCGCAAATTGAAGATGAGCCGGATCGCGTTGCGCGAGCTCGGGTCCGCTGGCCAGGTTCCTGGCCTTGTCAAGTCCAGCTGGTAGGAGGGGAGCATGTCCTTCAACGATCCCCTGAGCGATCTGATCGCTCGCATCAAAAATGCCAACCAGCGCAAGCGGTCTAAGGTTTTGACGCCAGCGTCAACCTTGCGTCGCCGGGTGCTCGACGTGCTCCAAGAAGAGGGCTACATTCGCGGCTATTCTCTCGTTGAGCACGAGGGTGGCCATCCGGAATTCGAGATCGAGCTCAAGTACTTTGATGGCGAACCCGTCATTGTCGACATTGCTCGCGTTTCGCGCCCCGGGCGTCGGGTCTATTCTTCGATTGGCGATCTGAAGCCGGTGAAAAACGGCCTTGGTATTTCCATTCTTTCGACTCCCAAGGGCGTCATGTCGGACCAGGCTGCGCGCGCCGAAAATGTCGGCGGCGAAGTCCTGTGCCGGGTCTACTGATCGGGAAGGTCAGACCATGTCTCGTATCGGAAAAAAACCAGTCGCTATTCCAGCCGGCGTCACGCTGACTTTGAATGGCCAAAGCCTCGCGGTGAAGGGCCCCAAGGGTCAACTCGCCGTGGTCTTGCCGGAAGAGGTCGAAGTGACCCAATCGGGCGCGGAGTTGCAATTTGCGCCGCGTGTCGACACCCAGCGGGCCCGTGGCATGTGGGGGCTGTCTCGCACCCTCGTCGCCAACATGGTTCATGGCGTGACGCAAGGCTATGAAGAGGTCTTGGAATTGGTCGGCGTCGGCTATCGCGCCGCCATGAAGGGCCAGGCCTTGTCCTTGCAGCTAGGCTTTAGCCACGATGTGGATATTGCCGCGCCTGCCGGTGTCGCTTTTGCGGTGCCGAAGCAAACCGAGATCCGCATCTCTGGGATCGACAAGCAATTGGTCGGTGAAATCGCAGCCCGTATTCGCCGGATTCGTCCGCCAGAACCCTATAAGGGCAAGGGCGTACGCTATCAGGGCGAGACGGTTCGCCGCAAAGAAGGCAAGAAGAAGTAAGCCATGGCGCTCTCCGTTCGCGAACAAAATCAACGTCGCGCCCAGCGCAATCGCAACCGCCTTCGCAAGGTTGGCGGCCTGCGCCCGCGTCTGTCGGTGTTTCGGTCTAACAAGAACATCTCCGTGCAACTGATCGACGACGTCAAGGGCGTGACCATCGTGTCGGCCTCGACGTTGGAATCAGCCGTGGGCTTGCCCAAGGGCTCGGATCGGGAGGCTGCCGCCGCTATTGGTCGCTTGATCGCCGAACGCGCCAAGGAAAAAGGCGTGACCGACGTGGTCTTTGATCGCGGCGGCTATCTTTATCACGGTCGGGTCAAGGCCCTGGCTGACGCCGCGCGCGAAGCCGGCCTGAACTTCTAAGGAAACCGCAAATGGCTCGTGGCGAACAACAACGGGGCGGGAACGAAGGCGGCGGACGCCGTGATCGTCGTGACCGCAATCAACCTGTCGAAGAGCGGGGCGAAAGCGACATCGTCGAAAAGCTCGTTCACATCAATCGCGTCGCAGCGACTGTGAAGGGCGGGCGTCGGTTCTCCTTCGCTGCCTTGATGGTGGTCGGCGATCAAAAGGGTCGGGTCGGCTTTGGGCATGGCAAGGCGCGGGAAGTGCCAGAAGCCATTCGCAAGGCGACGGAAGAGGCCAAGAAGGCGATGATCCGTGTGCCCCTGCGGGAAAGCCGGACCCTGCACCATGATGGCGCAGGTCGGCACGGTGCTGGCAAGGTGACCTTGCGTGCGGCCCCTCCGGGCACGGGTGTCATCGCGGGCGGTCCCATGCGCGCGGTTCTCGAAACGCTGGGCGTTCAAGACGTGGTTGCGAAGTCCATTGGCTCGTCCAATCCCTACAACATGGTGCGCGCCACCTTTGACGCGCTCAAGGGCCAATCCAGCCCGCGTCAAGTCGCCAATAAGCGCGGCAAGAAGGTTTCGGACATCATCGGCCGTCGTGTCGACGGTGCGTCCGCGCCTGACGCGCTGGAAGGCTGAGGAGAGGGGTTATGAAAAAGATCACTGTTCGCCAAACCGGCAGCCCCATCCGCCGCAAGTCTGATCAGCGTGCGACCCTCGTCGGTCTTGGCTTGAATCGGATCGGCCGGGAATCTGTGTTGGACGACACGTCCTCGACCCGTGGCATGATCGCTAAGGTTGCTCACCTCGTGGAGGTCGTCGAAGATCGGGCCTAGGCCAAAGCTTCCGCGACTTCACTTTATTTTGCCGAGTCAGGTGCACGCATCTGGCGTTTCATCTCAAATCGAGAGGCTCCTCCCATGGTTAAGTTAAACGAACTCGCTGACAATGCGGGCGCCCACAAGAAGCGTATGCGCGTCGGTCGTGGTCCTGGCTCTGGCAAGGGCAAGACCGCCGGTCGCGGCGTCAAGGGTCAAACCTCGCGTACGGGTCATGGCATGAATAGCTTTGAGGGCGGTCAAATGCCCTTGCACATGCGGATGCCAAAGCGCGGGTTCAATAATCCCGGCGCCTTGCAATTTGCTGAGGTCAATCTATGGCGTATCGTCAAGGCCATTGAGGCAGGGCGTCTGGATGCGTCCCAGCCGATCACTGCGGCGAGCCTCAAGGCTGCGGGCGTCATCCGCCGCGAACGCGACGGGGTGAAGTTGCTCGGCGACGGCGAGATCTCGACCAAGATCACCATTACGGCCTATTCCGCCACCACCAAGGCCAAGGCGGCCATTGAGGCTGCGGGCGGTGTGTTGACACTGACCAAGCCTGTTGCGGCTGTCGAGGGCTGACAATCCCTCGGCTAGCGCCTACATCTTAGGCTGTCGAGACAGAGGTTAGGATCGCCAGATGGCTTCGGCCGCAGAACAGCTTGCCGCGAATATGAATGTCGGCGCTTTCACGCGTGCTACGGACCTGCATAAGCGTCTGTGGTTCACGCTTGGCGCATTGATCATGTATCGGCTCGGGACCTATATCCCGATCCCCGGCATCGACACCGCGCACTTCGCCGCCGCCTTTTCCGGTCAGGCCAAGGGCATATTGGGCATGTTCAACATGTTCTCTGGCGGTGCGGTGCAACGCATGGCGATCTTTTCGCTCAACGTCATGCCTTACATTTCGGCCTCGATCATCGTTCAGCTTTTGGCGACCTTCTACACGCCCTGGGAAAAGCTGAAGAAGGAAGGCGGGGAGGCGGGGCGTAAGACGCTCAACCAATATACCCGCTATCTGGCAGTCCTCTTGGCGCTGGTTCAGTCCTTTGGCATCGCCATGGGCTTGCAGAACACCCAAGGCATGGTCGACCAGCCGGGTGTGTTCTTCGTACTTTCCACCGTTGCGACCTTGACCGGCGGCACCTTGTTCCTGATGTGGCTGGGCGAGCAAATCACCAGCCGGGGCGTGGGCAATGGCATTTCGCTCGTCATCTTTGCCGGCATTGTGGCGACCTTGCCGCGCGCCATTTGGCAGCTTTTGTCTCTCACGCGTACCGGGGCAATGAACCCGGCCATGCTGCTGGCCATCGCCGCCATTGCGGTCGGCGTTATCCTCTTCATCGTCTTTATGGAGCGCTCGCAGCGGCGCCTGCTGGTGCAATATCCAAAGCGGCAGGTGGGAAATCGCATGTATGGCGGAGATTCCAGCTTCATGCCGTTGAAGATCAACACGTCCGGGGTCATTCCGCCGATCTTTGCCTCAAGCCTGTTGCTCTTGCCGACAACCGTGCTGGGCTTTCTCAGCGCCAACAATAACTTGCCGAGCTGGGCCCAATGGGTTCCTTCCGTGGTGGGGCAATTGCAGCATGGCCAGCCCTTGTTCATGGTTGCCTATGGCCTGATGATCGTCTTCTTCTGCTTTTTCTACACCTCTATCGTCTTCAACCCGGAGGAGACGGCGGAGAACTTGCGCAAGTATGGCGGGTTTTTGCCGGGCTATCCGCCAGGTAAGCGCACGGCTGCCTATATTGACTATGTGCTGACCCGTCTGACGGTGATCGGCGCCGGCTATATCGCGCTTGTCTGCCTGCTGCCGGAAGCTGTGACCAATGCATTTGGTCCGAGCATCTATCTCGGCGGCACCTCGATCCTGATCGTCGTCACTGTCACGATGGACACGGTGGCGCAGATCCAGTCCCATCTCTTGGCCCACCAATATGAGGGCCTTATCAAAAAGTCGAAGTTGCGTGGCAACCGTCCTGGCCGCTAAGCCAGGACAGGCGCGCTCGACATAAGAAACCAACGGCGCATCGCGCGCTGGGAATGTGTGGGGAGGATCGGAACAGGCATGAACCTCATCCTTTTTGGGCCGCCCGCGGCAGGTAAGGGCACGCAGGCGAAGCGTCTCGTCACCGAGCGCGGTATGGTTCAGCTATCGACCGGCGACATGCTACGCGCCGCCCGCACCTCGGGTTCTGAGCTCGGTCAACGGGTGGCGGGCATTATGGATCGGGGCGAACTTGTTTCCGATGACATTGTCATCGCTCTGATTGAAGAGAAATTGCCCGAAGCTGAGGCTGCGGGCGGGGCGATTTTCGATGGTTTCCCGCGCACAGTCGCCCAAGCTCAGGCTTTGGATGATATGCTGCAGCGGCGCGGCGCGAAAATCGATCTGGTCGTGCGCCTTGTCGTGGACCCGCAAGCCTTAATGGCGCGAATCGCCAAGCGATTCGAGGCCGAGGGGAGGGCGGATGACAATCCGGACGCCTTCAAGGTCCGTTTAGACGCCTATATGACCCAAACAGCCCCCTTGCTCCCCTATTATCGCGAGCAGGGAAAGTTGCACGAAGTGGACGGAATGGCCGATATCGCCGTTGTTGCCCAAGAGATCGACCGCACCCTGGGCGAGACAGCTTAAGACCTTCGCGTCGAGAGCCAATTTCCCAGACAGACTGAGACTTTTTAAAGGTTTTCATCAATCCGCCATTGACGCCAGACGTTTCCTCCTTATAACGAGGCCCTTCCGCGAAATGGCGCCTAACCGGCGTCAGCTCTCCCGGCCTTTCCAAAAGGGCGGGGCGTTTTTGCGTTTCTGTGCGCGCGCACCAGGAGAACTTCAGACGTGGCCCGTATTGCAGGCGTCAATATCCCGACCCAAAAGCGCGTTGAAATCGCGCTCCAGTATATTCATGGCATTGGCCCTCGCGCCGCTAAGGACCTTCTGTCGAAGGTCGGCATCGACGAGAGCCGCCGGGTGAATCAGTTGACCGACGCCGAAGTCTTGGCGCTTCGGGAAGCCATCGACCGTGACTACACGGTGGAAGGGGACCTGCGTCGTGAAGTGTCGATGAACATCAAGCGTTTGATGGACCTCGCGTCTTATCGCGGCTTCCGCCATCGTAAGGGTTTGCCGGTTCGCGGTCAGCGCACCCACACCAATGCACGTACCCGTAAGGGTCCCGCCAAGCCGATCGCCGGCAAGAAGAAGTAGGGCTAGCCGACATGGCCAAGGAACCCGCACGCGTTAAAAAGCGCGAACGCAAAAACATCACCTCGGGCGTCGCTCACGTGAACGCCTCGTTCAACAACACCATGGTGACCATCACCGACGCGCAAGGAAATACGATTTCCTGGTCGTCAGCTGGCGCGATGGGGTTTAAGGGGTCGCGGAAGTCGACGCCTTATGCCGCGCAGATGGCCGCCGAAGACGCGGGCCGTAAGGCGATGGAGCACGGCGTCAAAACACTTGAGGTCAATGTCGCGGGTCCCGGTTCGGGTCGCGAGTCGGCCTTGCGGGCTTTGCAGTCAGTTGGCTTCACCATTACCACCATTCGCGACGTCACGCCGATCCCACACAACGGCTGCCGTCCGCCGAAGCGTCGTCGAGTCTAATAGCCGTCCTTCCCATTATGCCGAGCGGCGCGCCGGGCCGCCCTGCGGACCCGTCCGTCTCCTGGCCCCTGATCGAGAGTCTAGACCGTCGTGATCGAAAGAAACTGGCAAGAGCTGATCCGTCCTGAAAAGCCCGTCATTGAAGCGGGCGGCGATGGGACTCGCAAGGCCCGGATGATTGCTGAACCGCTCGAGCGCGGCTTTGGTGTCACCTTGGGAAATTCCTTGCGTCGCGTTCTATTGTCGTCGCTGCAAGGCGCGGCCGTGACAGCGGTGCAAATTGACGGTGTCGTGCATGAATTCTCCTCGCTTGAGGGCGTGCGCGAAGATGTCGTCGACATCATCCTGAATATCAAGCAATTGGCGCTGCGCATGCATGCCGAGGGCCCAAAGCGTATGACGCTGCGCGCTCAAGGCCCAGGCGCGGTGACGGCGGGTCAGATCGACGCGCCTTCCGATATTGAAATCCTCAACAAAGACCACGTGCTCTGCACCTTGGATGAAGGCGCGCAAATTCGCATCGAATTCACCGTGCAGACGGGCAAGGGCTATGTCGCCGCTGAGCGTAATCGCCCAGAGGATGCGCCGATCGGCTTGATCGCCGTTGACAGCTTGTTCAGCCCGGTCAAGCGGGTCGCCTATCGCGTTGAGCCCACCCGTCAGGGTCAAAGCCTCGACTATGACAAGTTGATCTTGGAAGTCGAAACCAATGGCGCGGTGACACCGGTTGATGCGGTCGCCTTTGCGGCGCGTATCTTGCAAGACCAGCTGCGGATCTTCATCACCTTTGAAGAGCCACAACGGAAATCTGCCGACGAGTCCAAGCCCGAGCTGCCGTTCAACCCAGCCCTGCTGAAGAAGGTTGACGAGCTTGAATTGTCGGTCCGTTCGGCTAACTGCTTGAAGAACGACAATATTGTTTATATCGGTGACCTGATCCAAAAGACGGAAGCGGAAATGCTTCGCACGCCGAACTTTGGCCGCAAGTCGCTGAACGAGATCAAAGAAGTGTTGTCCGGTATGGGCCTGCACCTCGGCATGGATGTGCCGAATTGGCCACCGGAGAACATCGAGGATCTGGCGCGTAAGTTCGAAGACCAGATCTAACCCCGACACCGGCCCGTCGCGAGACGGCCCGCTCGCACTGGAGAGACCCCTATGCGCCACGGCGTTGCGCACCGCAAACTCGGCCGGACCTCGGCCCACCGGACGGCTATGTTCGCCAATATGGCGGCGAGCCTGATCAAGCACGAGCAAATCGTCACGACCTTGCCAAAGGCCAAGGAACTGCGTCCGTTCGTCGAAAAGCTGATCACCTTGGCCAAGCGGGGCGATCTGCATGCGCGTCGCCAAGCCATTTCGAAGGTCCGCGACAACGAACAGGTCGGCAAGCTGTTTGCGACCCTTGGCCCGCGCTATCAGGCCCGGCTCGGCGGCTATATCCGGGTGCTCAAGGCGGGCTATCGCCATGGGGATAATGCGCCGATGGCTGTGATCGAATTTGTCGATCGTGACGTCAGCGAAAAGGGCAAGGACAGCGGTCCGAAGATGGAAGTCTTCGCCGATGAATAGGCGCCGAACGGGCGCTTCTATAAGCATTTGAACCAAAGCCCCTGGGGTGCGCCCTGGGGGCTTTTGTACGTTTTGAAGGGCTGAGGCTGTGAGTGAACCGGTAACAAAGGGACGGCGTCAGGCAGCGGTCGCCTTTATCTTCGCCACGGCGGTGATGGACATCTTGTCCTTCGGCGTGATGATCCCGGTCCTGCCCAATCTGGTCAAATCCATGGTGGGCGGTGATACGGCGACGGCTGCCGACTACACCATGGTGTTCGCCGTCTCCTGGGGCGTGATGCAGTTCTTCATGAGCCCGGTCCAGGGCATGTTGTCTGACAGATTTGGCCGCCGGCCTGTCCTGCTCCTGTCAATTTTTGGGCTTGGGATCGATTATCTGTTTATGGCGCTCGCCCCGACACTGGCGTGGCTCTTTATTGGTCGGCTGATCAATGGCGCAACCTCGGCCAGTTTTTCGACCGCCAATGCCTATATTGCCGACGTGACCGAGCCTAAGGACCGGGCTAAGTCCTATGGCTTGATGGGGGCGGCCTTTGGCATTGGCTTTGTTGTCGGCCCCGCCATCGGCGGCTGGCTCGGAGGGTATAATCTGCGCTGGCCTTTCTATTTGTCCGCGGGACTGGCGCTGATCAACTGGCTCTATGGCTTCTTCATCTTGCCCGAATCGCTACCGCCCGAAAAACGGGCGCCGAAGTTTCAGTGGAGCAAGGCCAATCCGGTGGGCTCCTTGGTGTTGTTACGCTCAAAGCCCGGCCTCTTCAGTTTGGCGAGCGTCTATTTCATCTTCCAGCTGGCGCACAATGCCTTCCCCAGTATTTTCGTGCTCTACGTGGGCCATCGCTTCGGCTGGGGCGTGCGGCAGGCCTCGCTGATGTTGGTGGTGACTGGGGTCGTGTCGATTATTGTGCAGGGCGCGGTTGTCGGACCGGCGGTGAAGTGGCTGGGCGAGCGGCGGGCGCTATTGGTTGGCCTTGCCTGTACCTCGACTGCCTTTTTCATCTATGCGCTTGCGCCGTCGCCGCTGATTTTCCTGTCTGGCATTTTGATTGGCGGCCTTTCCGGCCTGATCGCCCCGGGCATCCAAGGCTTGATGAGCCAGAGGGTTTCGCCGTCCGAGCAAGGTCGCCTGCAAGGTGCGAATTCGGCGATGATGGGCATTTCCGCCATTTTGGGGCCGGGCATCTACCTCACCCTGCTTGCCTTTGCCGTTCGCCAAGAGGCGGTCTTGCACCTGCCCGGCCTGCCCATCTTGGCGGCGGCCTTGCTGAACGTCACCGCTTTGGCGCTGGCGTTTCGCGCCGCGCGAGCGGCACCTTCTGCGCCGACCGCTTCCCTTTCGGTCTGATGTTGAAATTGCCGAAATTTCGCCCATCTGATCGGCTGATCTAGCCAGGTTTTCGGTTCTGGCCCTGATGAGGGGATTGTTATGCGGTTGTTTCGGTCGCTCGCCCTATCTCTGTTCGCGCTTGTGGCAGCCTGTTCTGGGCCAGCGCCGAAGACGTCTGCCTCGCCGGCCCTCAGCGCAGACGGGCTAGACGCGCCGCACTCGGCGCCGCCTGCCAATTTCGCCACCATGAAGATGAGTTTCGCGCCGGTCGTGAAGCTTGCAGCACCTGCCGTGGTCAGCGTCTTTAGCCAACGTATGGTTCGCCAAGCGGACCCGTTCTTTGAGCTGTTTGGCGCAGGAGTGCCCCGCGAGCGGCTTGAGGGGTCCTTAGGGTCCGGCGCCGTAGTGCGGTCCGATGGCGTCATTGTTACCAATAACCATGTCATTGCTGGCTTTGACGAGGTCATGGTGCAGTTGACCGACAAGCGTCAGTTCAAGGCCAAGGTGCTGCTGGCTGACGAGCGTTCCGACCTTGCTGTGCTCAAGATTGATCTTGGCGCGGAAAAGCTGCCGGTCCTGCCGATTGCCGGTAAGGAGCCGCTTGAGGTCGGAGATCTCGTGCTGGCCATCGGCAATCCGTTCGGCGTCGGCCAAACCGTGACCAATGGTATCATTTCCGCGCTTGCGCGAACCGAGGTTGGTTCGGGCGTTAGTCAATATATCCAAACCGATGCGGCGGTGAATCCTGGCAATAGCGGAGGCCCCTTGGTTGACATGGAGGGCAATCTTATTGGCCTCAACACCTTTATTGTCAGTCGGTCTGGATCAAATAGCGGCGTCAGCTTCGCCATTCCCGCCGCCCTGGTGCAACGCGTGGTCGAAACCGCCGTTGGGGGCGCAAAGACCTTAAAGCGCGCCTGGATCGGTGTGCGGATGAAGCCCGTGGATAGCGCCATTGCGGTGAGCCTCGGCCTCGCCAAGCCAGAAGGTGCGGTTGTGACGGCTGTCTATCCGGGATCACCAGCGGAAAAGGCCGGGCTAACCCTCGGTGATATCGTGCTTAGCGCGGATCAGGCCCCCGTCGGCGACGACGCCTCTTTGGACTACATCGCCCAGACCCATCGCTTGGGCGACACCTTGACTTTGCAGGTGCGCCACAATGGCCAGATCACGGCCTTGCGCTTGAAGCTCGAAGCGGCGGCCTCTCAGACGAGCGAGGGGCAGAAGACCCTGCACGGACGCAATCCCTTGCAGGGCGCCGTCATTGCCGATCTGACGCCCAGCCTTGCCGATAGCCTAGGCTTCGATCCATTCGCCCATGGCGTCGTGATTGTGAAATTGACGCCGGGGATCGCTGCCCAGTTCGGCTTTCGGCCTGGCGATTTGGTGCGCGCCGTCAATGGCCAGCCCGTGGCTTCGGTTGCGGAATTGGAAAGCGCGCTCAAAGCTGGTCGCGTCGGCTCTTTGGTTCTGCAGCGCGGTGGCGAAACAATAACAGTGCGCTTCTAAGCCGGGAAACGGGAAGGGGCGCGCGCCAGCCTCAGCATTTCGGTCAAAATTCCGCGCCAAGACTCACTTCGCAGCCAATATTGGTCTAAGCCTGAAGCATGGCCGATCTATTTTCAGTTGCAGGCGTATCGACCGAGGCGGCGGTTTCCGACGACGCGAAGCCGCTGGCCGAGCAGTTACGGCCGAGGACCTTGGCTGAGGTTCTGGGGCAGGATCACCTGCTGGCCACAGACGGGCCCATTGGGCGCATGGCGGCGGGGGGGCGGCTTTCCTCCATGATTCTCTGGGGGCCGCCTGGGGTGGGCAAAACCACCCTGGCGCGACTTTTGGCAGGTGCCGTCGACTATGATTTTATTCAGATTTCGGCCGTTTTTTCCGGCGTTGCCGACTTGAAGAAAACCTTTGAAGCCGCTCGTATCACCCGCGCACGCGGGCGACAAACCTTGCTTTTTGTCGACGAGATCCACCGCTTCAACCGCGCCCAACAAGACGGGTTCTTGCCCTTTGTCGAGGAGGGGATTGTCACCTTGGTCGGGGCAACAACGGAAAACCCCTCGTTCGAACTCAACGGGGCGCTGCTATCCCGGTGCCAAGTCTTTGTGCTGAACCGGCTCGACGGGGTCGCGCTGACCGGCTTACTCACCCGCGCCGAAGCGCGGGTTGGTGCGGCGCTTCCCTTAACAGCTGAGGCCCGCGAGGCCTTGTGCGCCATGGCCGATGGGGATGGTCGCTATCTCTTGTCCCTAGCCGAAACCCTCCTCTCACTCAAGGCGACCGCGCCCTTAGACGTTGCGGCCCTTGGCCAGGTGCTCCAGAAGCGCAGCCTTGCCTATGATAAGGACCGCGAGGAGCACTATAATCTTATCAGCGCCTTACATAAGTCTGTGCGCGGCTCAGATCCGGATGCCGCCCTCTATTGGCTGGCCCGGATGTTGGCGGCGGGCGAGGACCCCCGCTTTATTGCGCGCCGCCTGATTCGCATGGCTTCGGAAGACATAGGCGCCGCCGATCCGACCGCTCTATTGATCGCAGTGGCAGCGCGAGAAACCTTTGAAACCCTGGGCAGTCCCGAGGGAGAATTGGCGCTCGCCCATGCAGTCGTCCACCTGGCCTGCGCCCCAAAATCCAATGCCGTCTATAAGGCCTTCAAAGCCGCGCAAGCCGCCGCTCAGGCGAGCGGCTCGCTGCCGCCGCCGCTGCATATCCGCAATGCGCCAACTAAGATGATGAAGTCGCTCGGCTATGGCGAGGGCTATGTCTACGACCCCGACACCGAGAGCGGCTTTTCAGGTCAGTCCTATTTTCCCGACGCAATGGCGCGGCAGAGCTTTTATCAGCCGAAAGGAGAGGGCGCAGAGGCGCGGATTCGTGAGCGGCTTGACCGCTGGGCGGCCCTGCGCAATGGGCAGGCGGGCAAGCCATGACGCCGAAACAGACCCCTTCCGCCGAAGAGATCGCCAATGTGCGCGCCATGGTGATCTTCGAAGATGCAGACCTCATGGCGTTTAACAAACCGCCGGGCCTATCGTCGCAAGGCGCCCGGGGTGGGGTCAATGCGCTTGAGGATTTGCTCGCAGTCTTTGCCCGGTCGAACGGTAAGCGCCCGCATCTCGTCCATCGGCTGGATCGAGACACGTCCGGCGTCATCTTGGCCGCCAAAACCAAACCGGCGGCGGCCTTTTTGGGCAAGGAAATCGCCGCCCGGCGGGTCAATAAGGCCTATTACGCATTGGTGAGCCCGTCGGCGCCGGAGCCGCCGAGCGGGCGTATTGAGGTGGCGCTCAAACGGGTTGAGCAGGGTCGGGAGGTATTTATGCGCCCAGCCGAACCGGACGACCCCGAGGCACAAGCGGCGCTGACGCATTATCGGACCCTGGCTTCGAGCCCCTTTGGCGCCTGGATGGAGGTCAGGCCCGAAACCGGTCGGATGCACCAGATCCGCGCCCACTTCGCCCATATTCAACGGCCCCTGGTCGGCGATGTTCGTTACGGCGGCACCTTACGTCTGGCAGGGGTTTCGCCGTCACGCATGATGTTGCATGCTTATCAGCTTGAGTTTCGCCACCCTGACGGGGTGATGCGTCGTTTGCAAACCGAACCGCCCGAGGACTTCAAAGCCGTGGCGCAGGCCGCTCAACTCGTTATAAGACCCTCATGATCCCTTATCTGTTCGTCTTTCTTGGCGGCGGCCTTGGCGCCGTGATCCGATATCTTGGGGGCGTGCTGTGGGGCCGCGCCTTTGGCCATGGCTTTGGCTGGGGTGCGACTTTGGTGATCAATGTCTTGGGCGGGCTTGCCATGGGAATATTGATTTCGACCCTGGCGCTACGGGGCGGCGGCGATCAAGACAAGTGGCGGCTGTTTTTAGGCGTTGGCGTCCTGGGCGGCTTCACCACCTTTTCAACCTTTTCGCTGGAAGCGGTGATGATGTTGCAAAGGCGCGACTATCCGATTGCAGGCGTCTATGTGCTGGGCTCGGTCGTGTTGTCGATTTTGGCCCTGATGCTTGGGCTCTTTCTGACGCGCAAGGTGCTGGCATGAGCGACGGCGGCGAGGCGCGCGAGGTCCGGCTGCTTTATGTCGGGGCGGGCGAGGACGGGGTGCGCCTTGATCGTTGGTTTAAACGGCGATGGCCGCACCTGACCCATGTTCAAATTCAGCGTCTCGCCCGCTCGGGCCAGATCCGCGTCGACGGCTCGCGGGCCAAGCCGGAGGATCGGGTGGTGTCGGGCCAGCAAATCCGCGTGCCGCCTTTGCCGTTTGCGCGACCAGAGGCAGAAAAGGGCGAGCTGTCTGATCGCGATGTCGCCTATGTCAAGGGCCTGGTGCTCTATGAAGATGACGAGGTGCTGGCGCTGAACAAGCCCGCAGGCTTGGCGGTGCAGGGCGGCACGAAAACCAGCAAACATGTTGACCGGCTTTTGTCGGCCTTTGGTTCAGGTCTTGATCGCCCTCGATTGGTGCACCGGTTGGACCGCGACACATCCGGCGTGCTGATTCTCGGCAAAACCCCCGATGCGGCGGCGAGGCTTTCGGGCGCCTTTGCCAAACGCAAGGCTGAGAAAACCTATTGGGCCATTGTGTCGGGCAATGTGAAGCCGCCGCAGGGCGTCATCGCGCTCTCGCTGATCAAAAAGGGCGTCAATGACCGCGAGCTGGTGGTGCCAGCCGAGCCGCACGAGATCGGCGCTGAGGCGGCAGAAACAGAATATGTGACCTTGGGCAGGGCGGCCCACCGCGCGGCCTGGATGGCCCTGCGACCCCACACCGGCCGCACCCACCAATTGCGGGCTCACATGCTGGCCATCGGCCATCCCATTCTCGGTGATCCCAAATACGCCAATGCCGAATCAGCGGAGTTGAGCGGCGGACTGAAACTCCTGTTACACGCCCGCCGGATCAGCCTGCCCCATCCCTCTGCGGGTCGGTTGATTTTGGAAGCCCCCGTCTCGCCGGAGTTTAAGGCGGGCATGGAGCGCTTCGGATTTGACGCGGGCGAGGCCGATCCAGAGCCGTTTGAAGGGCGAGGGCAGGGGCGTCGTCGGTGAAGTTTGCCGTCTTTGATGTGGATGGCACGCTGGCCGATAGCCGCGCTGCGATCAAGGCTTCGGCGGATGCCGCCTTTGCGGCGCTGAACCGACCGCCGCCCACCTATGACGCTGTGCGGCAAATCGTCGGTCTTTCTTTGCAGGAAGGCTTATCCCGCCTTGCGCCCGATCTCAGCCCCGAAGAATTGGACCGCTTCATTGCCGGTTACCGTGAAGGGTTTGCCGCGCTTCGCCGCGCTCGCGGACGCGAAGATAGCCTCTATCCGGGCGCAGCTGATCTGTTGCATCGGGTAAAAGCGACAGGCTGGCGCATCGGCATGGCGACGGGAAAGTCGCGGGCAGGCGTTGAGCGTTGGCTTGTCGACCATGGCTGGCGCGAGGTGTTCGACACCACCCAGTGCGCTGATGATGGTCCGGGCAAGCCTGATCCCGCCATGCTGCAGGCGGCCATGGCGGCGGTGGGGGCAGAGCCGCATCAAACCGTGATGATTGGCGATACGACCCACGATGTGACCATGGCCAAGGCCGCCGGTGTCGCCTGCCTCGCGGTCACCTGGGGTTTCCATACGCTCCAGGAGTTGCAAGCCGCCGAAGCTGACCTGATTTGCACCGACTTTGATCAGCTCTGGATCGCGCTTGCTCGGTTTGAGCGGGGGGAAATCTTGAGCGGGGCACGCGGCCATGCCGTCTGAAACCGCAAGGCCAGGCCCCCAAGGCGGCGCGCCCCGGCGCTTCTATCGTGAGGTGCGGGTCGAGGCTCAAGGTGACGGTTCCGCCAGCGAGGGCTACGTCGTCCTGCTCGACGGACGTCACCCCAAGTCGCCGCAAGCAAAACCTCTGCGATTGCCGACCCGCGACTTGGCCGATGCAGTGGCGCAGGAGTGGGCGGCCCAGGAGGAGGTGGTGCTGATGAGCCGCATGCCTCTGACGCGGCTGGCCTTTACGGTCCTGGATCGCGCTGAGGCGACGCGGGAGGCCTTGGCGACGGAAATGGTGCGCTTCGCCGACCATGACCTGCTTTGCTACCGCGCCGACGCCCCGAAAGAATTGCGCGCCGAAGAAGACGCAGCCTGGGACCCTTGGCTGTCGTGGGCCAGGACCCACCTGGGGGTCACGCTCACCTCTGGGTCGGGAGTGATGCACAGGCCCCAAGCGCCTGAGGGCCTTGACGTGATCTTTCGCCGCGCGCGAGACGCCGATGCCTTTCGTTTGATGGGGCTTAGCTTCGCCGCAGCGCTTTATGGGTCCGCCGTCTTGGCGTTTGCTGTGAGCGCAGGCGCGCTCGCGTCTGAAGCAGCACTCGAACTCGCCTTTGTGGACGAACGCTTCCAGGCACGGCTTTGGGGCGAGGACGAGGAAGCCGCGGCCCGGCGGGCTGCGCTGGCGCGGGAGGCGCAGATGATCGGCGTGTGGTTTCGGGCGCTTGGGCCGGGTTAGACCCGCCGCTCCGTCACCGATTGTCAGCAGGCGTCCTTCCTTCTAAACCCTTCAGCGGATCTGGTTCCGGCGGAGACCTTGCCCGTGCAGCATATTATCGACGAACTGGCCAAGCGCCGCGAACAGGCGCGCATGGGTGGCGGTGAAAAGCGGATCGCAACCCAGCATGCCAAGGGCAAGCTGACAGCCCGGGAACGCATCTCACTCCTGCTGGACGAGGGCAGCTTTGAGGAGTTCGATATGTTTGTCGAACACCGCGCCCATGATTTTGGCATGGCTGACCAAAAAATTCCTGGCGACGGTGTCGTCACAGGCTGGGGTACGGTCGAGGGGCGACAGGTCTATGTATTTTCCAAAGACTTCACCGTCTTTGGCGGATCGCTCTCCGGCGCCCATGCCGCCAAGATCACCAAGGTCCAGCGTATGGCCGCCAAGGTCGGGGCGCCGATCATTGGGCTCTTTGATGCAGGCGGGGCGCGGATCCAAGAGGGCGTCGAAAGTCTGGCGGGCTATGCGGATATCTTTATGGAGAATGTGCTGGCGTCTGGCGTGATCCCGCAGATCAGCGTCATTATGGGCCCCTGTGCCGGGGGCGACGTCTATTCCCCAGCCATGACCGACTTCATCTTCATGGTGCGCGATACGAGCTATATGTATGTGACCGGGCCCGATGTGGTGAAGACGGTCACCAATGAGACCGTCACCCATGAAGACCTTGGCGGCGCACGGGTGCATGCGCAAAAATCCGGTGTCGCTGATGGCGCGTTTGACAATGATGTCGAGGCCCTGTTGCAGGTGCGTCGCCTGATTGCCTTCTTGCCAAGCTCCAACCGCCAAACCGCCCCAGAGCGCGAAAGCTTCGACCACCCCCATCGCGACGAGCCCTCGCTCGATAGCTTGGTGCCGAGCAATCCAAACACGCCCTATGACATGAGGGAATTAATCCTCAAGATAGTCGACGAAGCGGATTTCTTCGAAATTTCAGCCGATTTTGCGCGAAACATCATTACAGGGTTTGCGCGGATTGACGGCGCCACGGTCGGTGTGGTGGCGAACCAACCCCAGGTCTTGGCGGGCGTGCTCGATATTGACGCCAGTCGGAAGGCGGCCCGTTTCGTGCGGTTTTGCGATGCCTTCAGTATCCCCTTGCTGACCTTGGTGGACGTCCCAGGCTTTATGCCGGGCACCAAGCAGGAATATGGCGGTCTGATCAAACACGGCGCTAAACTGCTCTTCGCCTATGCGGAAGCGACCGTGCCGAAGGTGACGCTCATCACCCGCAAAGCCTATGGCGGCGCCTATGATGTAATGAGTTCAAAGCATCTGCGCGGTGATGTGAACTATGCTTGGCCGACGGCGGAGATCGCAGTCATGGGGGCTAAGGGTGCGGTGGAGATTATCTTTCGGGCCGATGCCAAGGATCCGGAAAAGCTCGCCGAGCGGGAAGCTGAATATAAGGCGCGCTTTGCCAATCCGTTTGTCGCCGCCAGCCTCGGCTATATTGATGATGTGATCATGCCTCACGGAACGCGCCGCCGGATCGTGCGGGCATTCGAGAGCCTGAAAACCAAGCAGCTCACCAATCCGTGGAAGAAGCATGACAATATTCCACTGTAGCGATGCCATCTATGGATAACGGCTATTAATACTATTTAGTGAGAGTTTTATTCACGTAATATAATCACGCTTATTAAATGGACCCGAGGGTAAAGCTTGGCCCACTGTTTTAAACGGGTGGGCACTCTCATGGTTGAATCGCGTAAGGTCTTGGTCGCATGGGCGCGTCGCGCTGCCCTGGTCTCTTGTTCTGCCGCTGCGCTGGTTGCAGGTTCGGCGCAGGCCCAAACGGCGCCAACGCCGCCAGCCCCCCAAACGCCGCCTCCGGTGGTGGTGTCGCCGCTCTATGGTAATATCAACGCATGGTACGGTAATATCAACGCGTGGTATGGCAATATCAATGCGTGGTACGGTAATATTAATGCCTGGTACGGCAATATCAATGCTTGGTCTGGCGGGACGGCAGGCGCGCCTGTAGCTGCACCTTGGGTCGGGACCGGTCCTAATCCGTTTGCGCCCCAGGCTACAACGTCTCCAGGCTATGGGCTTTACAACCCAAGTGGCTATGATCCGTTTTGGGGTGCCAAAAACCCGTATGTGAACAATCCGAGTTACTATGTAAAATATTCAGCGATCCAACCGTTTTGGCAGGGTGAGTTCACCAGCTATTCGTCGATTATGAGCGCGTGGTCGACCGCAAAAACTGCCACAGATTACCAAGCGATCGCCTCTCAATTGCAGTCCCTTGTCTCCAACGCGGACAGTTTTTGGGGCAAGGCGGTGAAACATCCTGAAAGTGCCTATTGGGGGAGCGGCGAATATCAAAACGGACAGGCTGCCGCGTCGACAACGGTTTCAGGGATCGCTAAATCGCTCCTGACCAATGCCGGTGTCAGCTATACAGCGGCGGGCACCATTGACCCGACCAGCTTGTCTGGTGTTTCGCAAACCAATCAGGCGATGTTCTTCGTCAACTTCTATGACCAGTTGATGTCCTATTCCGGCACCGGTCATGTGGACTGGTGGATGGGCTCTGCCAATTGGAGTCCGGCGCTTGCAGCCATTGCCGCCAGTGTCGGCGAAAACCAGACGCCCATCACTGTCGGCATGCTCGATTTTACCGCAACCAATGGGACGGCGAATCCCAAGGGTAGGATTGTTGAATTGGGTTCTGATCAATTTGGCACAGGCCACGGGGCTGCGGTCGAAGGCTTAATCGCGGGGTCGGTCGACGGTTCGGGCATTATGGGTGTCATGCCCAGGCGTTCGGCCCATGTTGTGGTGTACGACCCTTATGATGCGACCAACACAACCAACTGGACGGACGTCGCGTCGGGAATAGCAGCCCTCACGACCCCGACGATTTCTCAGTCGGAATGGGGGCATACCGACCCTGGTGCGACTGTGATCAATGCGTCGCTCGGGGTGCCGGGTTGGACCCTAAATCCTGGCTGGAACACGGTTTTCTCCGGCAACGCCGCCTTGGCGGGAGGGCAGGCCCACAACACCATTCTTGTTGTTGCGGCTGGGAATGATGGCATAAGCCAGTCGGCCAATGTGCCCTGGAACTTCGCTACCAATCCCACCTTGATTATTGTGGGGTCTGTGAACGCTCAAGGAACGATTTCGAACTTCTCCAACACACCGGGAACCGCGTGCTTGACGGCAACGACAGCTGCGGCGGGCGCCTGCACTGCAACGCTTGCCAGTCGGTTTATCGTCGCCCCAGGCGAATTGGTGCTGATTTCGGATAATTCGGGCAATATTTCGCGGCAAACTGGCACGTCGCTGGCAGCACCCTTGGTCTCAGGAGCGGTCGGCTTGCTGCAAGCCCGCTGGCCTTGGCTCGCCAAAGACCCGACTGACACCGCCAACATTATCTTGCAGTCAGCCACCCGGCTCGGGTCCAAACCTGGCGCGGACCCCCTCTATGGCGTTGGCGAACTCAATATCCAAGCGTCGCAATCGCCGTTGAACTGGGCCAATGTTACCTTGACCCCGGTGGTCAATGGCACACCACAACAGGCGGTTGGTGCCACCAGCGTTATGACCTCTGGCATTGCTGGGACCCAGTCCACCTGGAATTCACAAAACCTTTATTATGTGGCCTTGGAAAAGGTCGGCTCGACCACCCGTGACTTCCAAATTCCACTGTCCTCCAATCTGGTTGGACAAACGGTTGGCTCCAAAGGCGGACAGCAGCAGTTCCAGAGCTATCTTGGTGTGGCGTTGCAGTCTTGGGTGAAGAGCGGATCGGGATTTGCCGACGCTTCGCCGGTTGAAAATTCGATGACCGGCTTCATTCAATCGAGCGTTCCGGTTGGGCGGGCTGGCGGCATGCAATTGCGCATGTCCATGGCACCGAACACCGAGCAACTCGGCTTCACCCAGTCGGCCTTGCCCTATAAGACCGAACTTGCCTTGATCGGCGCCAAAACCGCGCTGCGGTTCGGCGTTGGGTCTGGCGCACAAGCCTTGACCAGCCAGCCCGGTCTTGATCAGGCGACTGACTACCAGGTCAGCCAAGGGGGCGTCAATCCGCTCTTAGGACTTGCATCGGGCGGCGCCTATCTGGACCTGCGTCAGGAAGTGGTAAAGGGCGTCAGCCTCAATGTCGGCATGACCCAAAGACGTGACCTGCGGGATCCGACCGTGTTTGGCCTGACCGATCCGTCAACCAGCTATAGTGCTACGCTGTATGAGGCGAGCGCCGAGCATGCCGGTGTTGATATTGCGGCGAACCGCAATCTGACCCTGCATGTCGGATTGACCCGACTGAATGAAAATTCGGCCCTTTTGGGTGTCCAATCGACCAACGCTTCTGATCTTGGGCGCGGATCGGTCACGACGGGGGCAAGCCTTGGTTTTGATCTGAACCTGCCCTTGAATATGAGCCTAAGCGCCACGGGCATGGTTGCCAACAGCAAGACCGACGGCGCTCAAGGCTTGCATACCCTGGGGTCTGGCCTTGCAAGCTCGTCTGGTGAGGTTGCCTTGTCGAAGTTTGGCCTGTTTGCCAAATCTGATCGGTTGCGCATCTCCGTCAGCCAAGAATTACAAGTTAGCGCCGGCCAGCTTGGATACGACACCTATGGCGTCATTGATCGCCAGACGGGTCAACTGGGTGTTATTCATGAGGCCATCAATCCGGCCGCCGAACGGACCCCAGTTTCAGCCGAGTTACTTTATGGGCGGGTACTTCCCCGATCAGGAACCGAGGTGTCAGTCTATATGCGCGCCGGAACCGACGCCTATGATGCTTCCGTCGGCAAGCCCATGGATTACCTTGTCGGCGGGAAAATCCGCCAAGTCTTCTAAACCGCAAGTCCCTCTGTTTGCGACATAACTAAAAAGGCCGCTCGTCAGTGACGAGCGGCCTTTCATGTTTTCAAGCTTCACTGGGTGCTGCAGGTTTAAAAATCGCCTACGAACCCGCTTCTGTTCGAAAACGAAGCTTACCAGGCGTTGATGTTGCCATACGCTTGGGCGGCTGAAGCAACTGCAAGCGCGACGCCCATAGCGGCGGTAGCAATAGCGAACATTTTGGAACGAACTGACATGGCTTTCTCCATTGGTTGGGCGGGGAGAAGGTTATGCGTCCGCTCCCTCTCCTGAACGCAATGTTTAAGACATAGTTAATGATCGTCAATCACTAATTAAGCATAAATTAAAAATTTTGCAGGCTCGATTAACCCTTTTGCGCGAATCTGGAAAAAATTCAGGGAGTCGACGTCCAACCTAGGGGTGGCTGTTAATATATATTAACGCCAAGGCCTTAACTCTGAACGACTGATTAGCCGCGTACGGTCGGCGTCAGGAGATGACCGACTGGGACGAGGTGCGCCGCTATTATCTTTTTCCAGGGGAATAGAGCGGTTCATACGAAGCTGCGCCCACGGCTGGCCTGAAACTAATTTGCGGATGACTTTGAAGTGTCGACAGCTAGGGTCTAGAATGGAGACGAATTTATTGAGTCTATAGTGAAGCAAGAATTAACCCCGAATTAGCCGGGTGAGCCTATTATGTTGGCATGGATAGGCGGTGACATGTCCGGGTTCAGAAGCAAAAGAAATAGCAAGCGTTCGAGCGAATGCGCATTCGCTATTGCCGCCGCCCTACTTCTCCATGATTCCCGCGCTACCGCGGCGGACGTGCCGACTTTTGAAGTTGAGATGTCCCAGGCGAAGCAAGCAATGCTCAACGATCCAAAGTCTGCATTGGATCACGCCCGTCGTGCGCGAGATGTTGTCAGTCGGATGAGCGGACAGGCGGCACGTCCATTGGATGTGCTCGCGACGCGCTGGTTGGAAATCGCCGCGCTGAATCGACTGAACGAAGACGCGAAGGCAGCTTCTTTTGTCGCTCAGGCAACTTCCGACGCGCATGCTTATGCGCGCGACACGAAGTTGGAGGGCGACATCAATATCGCTTCCGGAAGCGTTCTAGCCGCTGTGGGTCGGGTCCAAGAAGCCTTGAGCGACTTTCACACTGCCTTTCAAATTTTCCGAAAGATTAATCTCCCGCGTTCCCAGGCCATGGCCCTACAACGGATTGGGTCAATATACTTGGCGGCGCGGGACTATGAGCATGAATTTAAATATTATCGAGAATCGAACGAAATATTCCCAAATGACCTTTCGCTAAATATTTCAACGCATAACAATCTTGCTCTTGGCTACAAGGGTATGGGGCGATTTGGAGATGCCGTACTAGAATTTGAAAAGGCGTATGAGGTTGCAAGGAATCTCCAAAGTCCCTTTCTTCAAGCGCAGATACTAAACAATATCGCCTCTTGCTTGGTGGCTTTGGGTAGATTTTCTGATGCAGAGACGACCGTTTCCCGTGCCCTAAAGCTCACCTCTCAAGCTGAGGCCGCTGAAGAGAGGCCCTATTTGATTGGTGAGTTGGCGGTGGTCAGCTTAAAGCGAGGCGATGCTGCGCGGGCTCGGCCGCTGATCGAGGAGGCCTTCAAAGGCGTTGATCTCGCCACCTCAGGGCCTGCCTATCTCGATTTTCATCGGGCCGCCGTCGATATCTATACCCGCCTTGGCCAAGACCATTTGGCCATGCTGCACCTGAAGGCTGTCAAGCGGTTAGAGGACGCTGCCCGCGATCTTGCCGCCTCGACCAATGCGGCCTTGATGAGTGCGCAATTTGATTTTGCCAATCAAGACTTAAAAATCGCCCGGCTGCGGGCGGAAGAATTGCAAAAGACCGCCCAGCTCGCCAGGTCACAAGAGCAGATGCGTCTCGCCATCAGCTTGGTGCTGGGTGCCGCCGCGACCGTGGTCTTGGCCCTGGTCACTTTCGGCTTTTTCTCCATGCGTCGCAGCCGCAACGAAGTGCGGGCGATGAACAAAGAGCTCGAGGCGAGCAATGCCGAACTTGGTAAGGCGTTAAAGGCCAAGACCGACTTCCTCGCCTCAACCAGCCACGAAATTCGCACGCCGCTCAACGGCATTTTGGGCATGACCGAGGTGCTGCTTGCCGATAGTGCCTTGCCAGCCTCGACCCGGGATCGGTTGGATGTGGTCATGGGCGCGGGCCGGGCTATGCGCGCCATGGTCGACGACCTGCTTGATCTCGCCAAGGCCGAGAATGGGCAGGTTACGGTCAAACGCAGCGTCATCGACCTGCACGCGGTGGTGCGCGATGCGGTGGCCAATTGGCAAGATCACGCGCAGTCTAAGGGGTTGAGCCTCAGGGTGTCGCTGGAGCGTGCGCCGCAAAGGATTTTTGAAGACGCTGATCGCTTACGTCAGGTGATCCTCAATCTCGTGTCCAATGCCATCAAGTTTACTGAGACAGGTTTTGTCGAGATTGAGGTGGTGGGCGCTGTCGAAAGCGGGACCTTGACCTTTTCGGTGCGTGACAGCGGCATTGGCGTTGCGCCCAAGGACCAGGCGCTGATTTTTGAGTCCTTCACCCAGGTTGAAGTCGGGCTGTCGCGACGGTTTGGTGGCGCAGGTTTGGGCCTTGCCATCTGTCGGCGCATCGCTGACGCCATGGGAGGCACCATTCGTTTGGAGAGCGCGCTTGGCGTCGGCTCGACCTTCACCTTTCAACTGCCACTGCAGGTCGTTGAAGATGGGCCGCGGCAACAGATCTCAAGCGGTCCCTTGGTCGGCGTGGCTGAACGGCTGGAAGACTTGCGCATCCTCGCGCTTGAACCCAATCCCATGGCGCAGAGTTTCTTACGCGCTATGGTTGGAAAAGTGGCGAAACGACTTGATTTTGCAGCAGATTACGCAGCATCGTCTGACCTCATACGCGAGTCGGGCTTCGACCGCATTGTCTGTGATTGGGCGGCCTTGGGGGGCGATCAAGATGTCGAGACGGCTTTGGCCCGTATCGGGACGATGAGCGCTAGCCTGCCCGTGATTGTGCTGGGCGCCAAAGCCGCTCAGGAATTTGAGACCCGAATTTTGGCCGCCGGCGCGGACGCCTTTTTGGTCAAACCGTTGCAACCCGCCCGCCTGACCTCGGTGCTGCTTGAGCGCCGTGGACCAGACACGGCCAAGCTGGCTGCCACCGGCGTAAGCTCGGACGCCGATCGCGCGGGCGCAGCGCCATGAATGTTCTGTTTGTCGAAGACAACCCGATGAACAGGGTTATCGTCCGCAACATGCTCGAAGTTGGGGGCTGCGAGATGAGCGAGGCTGAGGATGCGGTTCTTGGTCTGAAAATGATTGAGGCGGCGGATTATGACATCATTTTGATGGACCTGCGCATGCCGGGAATGGACGGCCTGACAGCCATCCGCGAGATTCGCGCCCGAAGCGATGGCAAGGCAAACATTCCGATCGTTGTGGTTACCGCAGATGCATCGCCTGGATTATTCGATACCTGCATCCAAAGCGGGGCCGACGGTTTGGTGATGAAGCCGATTGGCATGCAAAGCCTGTTCGACGCCATGGCAGACGCCTTGTTAAAGCGAGCCCCTGACGATGAAGCTGAGGGAAGCTAGGTCGTTCTGGTAAAGTCGCCTTAAAAAATGCAGTTAATCTTCAAATTCCCACCGAATTTAAGTGTTGGGCAAATTTTCAAAATTTTAAGTCCACAGGCTTAAAGCTAAGGCCTTGTCCTCTCAATACTGCAGAGGCGTAGAGGCCGGATCCTCAATGTCGCGAATGCTCGCTAATGCCGATGTTCGGAGCTTGACCCGATTACATAGCGGCGCGTCGACTTCGCGAGTGCTCAATCTGCTGCGGGTTTGGGAAACGGCGGAATCTGCCGATGCGCCCATCACCGCGCCGCTCTTCGCAACAGCAGGACTGAACCGGTGTTTCATTGTCAAACATCGCCTGCGTCAGGAAGAGTCACGGGTATTCGGCGATGGTCGTTCCATTGCCACCAAATTGGTTCTGCCGATTGATCCCGACGACCTGCGCGTCGGTGGCCGCTATCTATTTCTCGGGGAAACCGATTGGATGGACAGCCTCAGTCAGGTGACCGGCGTCCATCTCAACAACCGGCCAAGCGATCTTCGTGTGCTGAAGGCGCTTGATGGCCTGCCATCCTTCGATCCCTTCCTACTGCGGGAGAGACTGGGGCGGCTCGAGGTGCGACCCGATCATCGGTACTTCAATCTTGGCGAGGCTGAAATCGCCAAGATGGAAAGCTTTGTCAGCGCCGAAATCTCGGAGCTCGTCGAGCTTGCCTTGCGCGGGGTTCGCGAAAAGCCGGAACCGGCAAGGATGATTAGGGTCTTGTTGTCCGGCGACTATGGCGACGCCACCGAGCCCTTGCGGCGGATGTTGCGCATGGGCCTGGAAGAGTTCAGCGAAGGCATGTTCGGCTGGAAGGGTTTTCTCTATTACAAATGGATTTGTGCGCCATTAGAGGCCGAAATCTCTATGGCCATTCGGGAAATGCAAGCGGGCATGCCGGTCTCTCGGGATGGCGAGAACCGCTTTGGGCCGCTCGATACGGCGCGCAAGCGTTTAAGTCGCAACCTCCTCAGTGTGCTTGCCAGGGCTCACACCTTTATTGCCGGTTATGATGAGGCCTATGCCGTGATGGTGAAGGCGCAAAATCCGATGGCCTTCCGCCATTTCCTGTTGAGCTCGCCAATCTTATTTATCGAGCTTGGCGAATTGGTCGGCGTGCTGCAACACGTGTTACAGTTTTGGCGCTATCGTCAAGACAACCAAATCTCTAGTCGGATGCCGCTCAAAGAGTATTCCGACCTCATTCTCGATTTCGACAGTTTGATGGCAGGCTTCAGCCCCTCATAAACTGGCTCAAATGATCGATGAGCGCGCGGTTTTCCGCTTCCAGGCCAAGCGTGATGCGTAGGCTATCGGGCAGTCCATAGCCCGCCAGTCCGCGCACCAGAAAGCCCTGGCTAGCCAGACGGGCCTCGGCCTCAGCCGCGGTGCGGCCGGGTGTGTCTGGAAAGCGGACCAGGACAAAGTTGGCGGCCGAGGGCTGCGCTTCCAAACCAAGGCCGCCGAGCTGCTGGGCCAGCCACAGACGCCAGGTACGGGCGTGGGCTTTGGACTTTTCGACAAAGTCGTGATCGCGATAGGCCGCCAGCGCGGCAGCCTGGGCGGGCGCATTGACGTTGAAGGGGCTTCGAATGCGGTCAAGCGCATCGACAACCGCCCGTGGTGCAAAGGCCCATCCGACCCGCAGCGCCGCCAGACCATGGATTTTAGAAAAGGTTTTGGTGACGACGATATTTTCGGCATTGCGGGCAAGGTCAAGGCCGTCGCGATAGTCTGGGTCGTCGCAGAACTCTGCATAGGCACCGTCGAGCACGAGAATGACCTCGGGCGGCAATTCGGCGTGCAGGCGGGCTATGTCGTCGCCCTTTAGCCAAGCGCCCGTTGGGTTGGCGGGATTGGCGATAAAGACCAGCCGTGTGCGGTCATCAACCTCTGCCAGGATCAGGTCAATATCAACGCAGCGATTGGGTTCTGGCGCGAACCGCACCTCGCCTTGGGCGGCGCGCACGGCAATGCGGTAGGACAGAAAGCCATATTGGCCTTGGACAGCGTTGTCGCCCGGCTCCAGATAGGCTTGGGCCAACAGATCAAAAATTTCATCCGATCCTGCCGTGAAAATCAGCCGATGCGGGTCGAGATTCAGGTCCTCAGAAATCTCCTGGCGCAAGAGCCCGCAATGCCCATCCGGATAGAGGTGCAGGCTGGCCGCAGTTTCAAGAAAGGCCGCGCGCGCCGCCTCTGAGCAGCCCAGACAGTTCTCGTTAGACGAAAGTTTCACCGGGTTTGCAAAGCCATCGACCTTGGCCTTGCCGCCGACATAGGGCGAGATATCCAGGATACCCGCCTTGGGGCGAGGCTGTTTGAGAGCGCCTGTCATGGGTGAGGTCTTTCTTTGCCTATTCCGATCAAGTGAAGGGACGTGCGCCAATCACGCCCTTCAGGCGACCTCCCGCCTCAGCGAGCCGGGGGTCTTCCTCTTGCACATAGCCCGCCAGACTGACGAGCTTCAAGTCGCCGATCGCGCACAGGCCCTCGGCGGCAAAACCGATGCGGGCAAGGTCTGCCAGGGTCTGGCGCAGCGGGGCTTTCTGATCCGTCACAAAGAAGGTCTCATCGGATCCAGTTGGACCCAGGCGTGTAGCGGCCAAGATCAAGGCGCGTGGCGGACCTTGGTCGAGCGCTTCTGGCAGGGCGCCAACGACGCGAACGCTTGGCTCGGCCAAGAGCCGTAACCACCAGGGCGTCTCGGCTTGCAGGCCTATTATGACCAAACCTTCCGGCTGGGCGGCGTGCCGAAGCGCGGCCTCTACCGAAGCCAAGCTCGCAACCGGGGCTGTCGGCCCGCAATAGGCGCTGGCGAGAGCCATAAAGTCGCTATGGGCTGCACGCGCTGGGTCGCTGAAGAGGCCAATCGGAGGAAGTCCGCGCAATCGCCGACGCTCACCCGCCAAAGCGCGCCAAAGCTGGCGCACCAGCGGCGCGGGAACCTTGGACTGGGCAATCAACTGGCGAAGCGCGACCGCATCGGCTTCCAGGTCGAGGCCGGGTTCGGCCAGTGTGCCACAAAGCCCTTCGAGGCTCGCCAAAGAGAGGGGGGGCTGGGCCATGGCCTTAAAAGAACCGTGGCTCGGGGGCAGTGATGACCTCGCCCAGCCTGACCTGGCCGGGCGACATGAGGAAGGTGGCCGACTTGACGTCCCCAGACCGCGTCCGCAAGGTGAGGGGCAGGGCGCCCGTCGCGACACCGTAGCGGTCGAAGACAAATTGCCCGCCCGGCGTCGTCAAGCCCTGATCGTCACCGGTGAGTGAGGTTGGGTCGATAATCACCTTGCCGCGCGCCCGGACCCAACGCCGTCCCGCCGCACTCCACCCCAAGCCCTGAAACTGTTCTGACGCTGTCATGCGCACCGCCAAAGCCGCTGTGGTACGGTGTTCGCCCAAGACCTCGAACAGTGCCGTATGGGGCGTGGCCCGGCCATTGACGATCTCAACCATCGCCTCAGCGGCGCCGCGAACGCTTGGGCTTTTGCGGGTATTCACCAGCACGCGATCTGCGGAAGCAAGGCTAAAGGCGGCCGCGCCGGAGGGCGTGAGGATTTGCACGGCCTTGGCGTCAATGCCGATCTTCCACACTGGAGTTTGCAGGTCTGACAGGCTGGCGCGCAAACTTTGCGCCTTAAGGATGAGGGGGCCGCCCCGAGGGCGAACCACGGTGACGGGAGCTGGCAACGCAATCACCCACCGATCAGACCCATAGGTGAGGCTCAAGGCTTCGAGGCGATCTGTGTCGAAAGCCCAACCGGACGGCGTGACAATGCGGATTTGATCGGCCCGCAGGTGAAGGCGAAACGGAAACCCATCAAGGACGAGGTCTTTGTACTCAACGCCATAACCTTGCGCGCGCAACATGCTGGCATAGGCGCTGATCCCCGTCAGCGCCCGCTCGCGAGTGACGAGCCACACGCTGCTCGCGACCAGAAAGCCGAGCGCGAGACCCACCAGGGGCAATAACAGCCAGATGCGGGACGACTTGCCGGAAGGTGTGGGGTCAGACATGAAGGATTGCGATAATGGGAGCGAAGGGGTGGAGCCAGTGAGCGGCGGCGTACATTGGGTGTTCGGATATGGATCGTTAATGTGGCGACCCGGATTCGCCTTTGTAGACCGCAGGCGTGCCTTACTCCATGGCCGACATCGCGCCTTTTGCATCTATTCAGTGCATCACCGGGGCACACCTGAGCGGCCGGGTCTTGTCTTGGGCTTGCGCGATGGCGGGGCGACGCTTGGCATCGCCTATGCGGTCGAGGCAAAGGCCTGGCCGAACACCTATGCCTATCTGCTCGAACGCGAGCAACCGACCGAGACCTATGTCGAGCGGCGTGTCCAGGTGAAATTGACCGACGGCACAAATCCGGGCGTGAAGGTGGCGGCGCTGTGCTTTCTCTCAGATCGCAATCACGCCCAATGGGCTGGGGGGCTTAAGCCCGAGGCGCAAGCGCGGTTGATCGCCGGCGCGCGCGGGTTATCGGGACGAAATATCGACTATCTCCGCGATCTGGTCGACCATTTGCGGGACGAGGGCGCGCGTGATCGTGGCTTGGAGGCGCTTCTCAAGGCGGTGATGGCGCTTGAGGGAGAGGCGTCGGCTTAAGGGTCCAACTCGCGGCGCGAGATCAGCCGCCAGCCTCCCGGCTTCAAGATTTCGAGCGGCTGGTAATTGGCCTTATAGGCCATTTTCGGACTGCCCATCACCCAATAGCCTAAATAGACATAAGGGGTCTGAACCGCACAGGCCTGTTGGATATGATCCAGGATCATAAATGCCCCAAGGCTTCGCTTACTGAGCCTTGGGTCGTAAAAACTATAGACGAGCGATAGGCCATCGGCGAGCAGGTCGATCAAAGCACAGGCCACCAATTGGCCAGGACCGCCATCATCGGTGATCCGACGATATTCGATCAGGTGGGTGCGTACAGCGGTGTCTTCGACCATTGCCGCATAATCGGTCCAGCCCATCTCAGCCATGCCACCCTCCGGATGGCGCGCGGACAGGTAGAGTTTCAGCAGATCGAATTGCTCGGTCGTCGCCTCAGCCTCGACCAAGTGACGGACCAGATCGGCGTTGCGATTGAGGGTTTTGCGCTCGGTGCGTGAAAAAACATAGTCGGCCGCCGGGATGCGCGCCGAAACACAGGCGTCGCAGGTTTCACAGGCGGGGCGATAGGCAATGTTTTGCGAGCGCCGAAACCCAATTTCTGTCAGGCTGTCATTGACCGCCGCGCCTTCGCTCAAGGGCAGGTGCGCAAACACCTTCCGCTCCTCCCGCCCTGGCAGATAGGGACAGGGGGAGGGCGCGGTGAGGAAAAAACGCAATTTGCCGGTTGCAAAATGCTGGGTCACGACGACGTCACTCTCCACACGGCCTGCGACTCACACGCTTAGGCGCGCACGCCATGCAATTAGGGCAAAGGACGCACCGAACTGCAAGGCTTCAGACACTGCAACCCGCGAAGCATCCGAAAAGAGCTTCCTCGCAAAGCCCCTATGTCTTGCCGAACCGGCCTATTGCGCCGCGGCGGGCGGTAAAACGGGGGCCTCGCGCAGCAGCACAATCGCGATGCGGCGGTTGCCAGGAAGAGTGGGGTCGTCCGGATAGAGCGGCTCAGACGAGGCCTTGCCTGACACTTGGTAGATGCGGTCGGCTGGCACGCCTGCATCTTGCAACACCATCCGCGAGGCATTGGCGCGCGAGGCCGACAAGGCCCAGTCATCGCCAGCCGATTTCTCACCCGGTGCGGTGGCGCTGGTGTGGCCAGCCACCGTAACCCGATTATGCAGCTGGTTGATCACCTTGGCCACGGAGCGCAGCAAGAGCCGGGCGCGGTCATTGGGACGAGCCGAGCTTTGATCAAACATGGACCGACCTTCTTGGTCGACCAGTTGGATGCGCAAGCCTTCCGGCGTCACATCAACCAGAACCTGCTTCGAAAGTTCCGCCAGCTCAGGCATATCCTGGAGGGCTTGGCGCAGGGATTCCGCCGCGCTTTGGAAATTATCCGCTTCCTTGCGCTGTAAGGCCTGCTGATTGGCTGAGGTGCCATCGCCCCCCGCCGTGGCTGACTGGCCGGAGACCTTTGGATCTTGCGGCGCTGGCGCGGCCTGCTTTTGCACGATCGAGACCGACCCGTCGCTCTTCACGCCTTGCTCGCCCATGGCCGTGCCGCCTAAGACGCCGCCGGACCCTGAGGTTGATGCTGAAACACTGGCCGGCGCGAAATAGTCAGCAATGCCGCGCTTTTGTTCCGGCGAGGTGGTGTTGATCAGCCACATGAGCAGAAAGAAGGCCATCATGGCCGTTACGAAGTCGGCATAGGCCACCTTCCAGGCCCCACCATGGTGGCCGCCACCCATGACCTTCTTGACCTTTTTGATCATGATCGGCTGATCGCCATAGGCCATTGTGTGCGCTTCCCAGAAAAATGAGCCTGTCTGGCGGCTTTCTAGCCCGGTCGTGGTTAAGATGCGGTTGCTTCTCAGCCGTGATCCACCTAACTCCAGCCTCAAATTGGCTGACCTCTTGGGTTGGGCGTGCAGGGAAGAGGCAAGACCATGCGGATCGGGTTTGTTGGACTGGGTGTCATGGGCTTTCCGATGGCGCGCCATTTGGCGGCGGCCGGTCATGAGGTGTCGGTGTTCAACCGAAGCGCGGAGAAGTCTGACCGATTTATCGCCGCCCATGGTGGAAAGTCAGCGCCGCAGGTGGAGGCGGCCGTGGCGGGCGTCGATGCCCTCGTTCTGTGCGTCGGCAATGATGACGATGTTCGCCAGATTGTCCGGGCGGTCATGCCGCATCTGGCAGCAGGCGCGCTCATCATTGATCACACCACAACCTCGGCGCGCTTGGCCCAGGACATGGCGGCGGAGTCGACGGCTACCGGACGCGCCTTTGTTGATGCGCCTGTGTCCGGCGGTCAAGCAGGCGCAGAGGCGGGGACACTCACCGCCATGTTGGGGGGAGCAGAGGAGGACTGTGCGCGCGCGACGGCGCTGATTGGCGCCTATTGCAAAGCTGTGCAGCGGATCGGCGTGGCTGGATCAGGTCAGCTTGCCAAAATGTGCAACCAAATCTGTATTGCTGGCGTGGTGCAAGGCTTGGCTGAGGCGGTGCATTTTGCGGAGCAGGCCAAGCTCGACACCGGCGCGGTCTTCGAGGCCATTTCCAAGGGGGCGGCTGGCTCCTGGCAAATGCAAAACCGCTGGCCGACCATGGTGGAGGGGCGTTACGACTTCGGTTTCGCCGTCGATTGGATGCGCAAGGACCTTTCGCTTGTGCTCGACGCCGCGCGGGCCAATGGCGCCCGGTTGGAGGTGACGGCGTTGGTCGATCAATTCTATGCCGAGGTTCAAGCCATGGGCGGGCGCCGCTGGGATACCTCCTCCTTGGTGGCGCGCCTGAAAGCGCGAAAGCCTTAGGGCATTGGTTACTTAAACGCCGGGCCGAAGGCGCGTGGTTTGCAATTGTCGCGGATAAATCTCCGATCCCAGGGCCTTTCATTAGGGTTATTGGCGCGTTTATCATTAAATTCCACGGCAATTTATAGGGAAAATGCCCCAAAATTCCGGGAAATTCAGTGTGTTTAAGGTAATCAGAAGATTCTCGTTATTCGCGATTACATTAAGGACGATTGTAGAGATATAATTTGAAGCCTTGAGTACATAGTCTGGCCTTCAGTATCTCACATGTGTCGATTTGATCGGCACGGGAGGAAGGTTCACATGTCAGCAATCAGCGGATTTTCGGGTGGCTTAGCCACCTATTATGGCCCAACCTCGACACCCCAGACGGCACCCGTCGCGCCGGTGTCGCCGCAGTCGGTCTATACGGCCCAACCTCAAGCACCGCTCGTGCCGCAAACGGCAGCTTCGCCTGCTTTGCCGCAAAATCCAGCCGTTTCGCAAGCCTATGCAGCCGCAGTCCAGGCAACCATCCCGCCGGTCTCCCAGTCTGCAACCGCCCTCGCACCCGCAGCGAGCTTGGTGACGCCGCCAGCGGCGCAACCGGTCGCTCAAGCTGTGGCGCAAACCGGTGCAGCCAATGCTCAGGCGCAGTTGCAAAGCATTTCAGCTACTGCGACCGCCACGGCCAATGCCACAAGCCCGGCAGTCGTCAGTGCCGCGGCCTTGGCCTTTGCGCCTCCACCGGCAAGCGCGCTGGCACCACCTCCCGCGCCCGCCTCGACAAGCGCGAGCGGTAGCGGGCCGTCTGCGGTCTCCTCGGTCTCATCGCAAGCGGCGGCCTAATGGGCGATGGCTCTCAGGAAACCGCTTTCTTGAGAGCCATACCAGCGGTGCCGCCGCGTCGGTCTAGGCCCCAAGTGCCTGGGCGGCGCGTGGCGCGAAATAGGTGATGATCCCGGCGCACCCGGCGCGCTTGAAGCCGGTCAGGCTTTCCAACATGGCCCGGTCGCCATCGATCCAACCGCGTTCCGCTGCCGCCTGGATCATGGCGTACTCGCCTGACACTTGGAAGGCGAAGGTCGGCAGGGAAAAGGCCTCGACCACCCGGCGCACAATGTCGAGATAGGGCATGCCGGGCTTGACCATCACCATGTCGGCGCCTTCGGAAATATCGAGCGCAACCTCGCGCAGGGCTTCTTCAGAATTGCCGGGGTCCATCTGATAGGTCTTCTTATCTCCGGTCAGCACGCTGGCTGAGCCAATCGCGTCGCGATAGGGGCCATAAAAGGCCGAGGCATATTTGGCCGCATAGGCCATGATGGCAGCGTCGGAGTGACCATCGCTTTCCAAAGCTGCCCGCAAGGCCGCCACGCGACCATCCATCATGTCGGACGGGGCAAGGATGTCGCATCCGGCGCGCGCTTGGACGAGGGCCTGCTCGACCAAAACCGCCACGGTCGCATCATTGAGAATGCGCCCCCCTTCGACCAAGCCGTCATGGCCATGGCTCGTAAATGGGTCGAGTGCCACATCGCACATCACCCCGACCTCTGGGGCTGCGTCCTTCATGGCCTTGACGGCGCGACACACGACATTGTCCGGATCGAGGGCCGCGGTTCCACGCTCGTCTTTCTTGCGGGGATCGACATGGGGAAAGACCGCGATGGCGGGGATGCCTAAGGCCTTCGCTCTTGCCGCCGCCCGACCGCATTCGGCCACCGATAGCCGTGGCGCGCCGGGCATGGAGGCCACCTCGATCGTGTCTGCTTCGCCCTCATGCACCACAATCGACCAGATCAGATCGGCAGGCGTCAGCACGGTTTCTCTGACCAAACGGCGCATCCAATCGGACTGACGAAGTCGCCGTGGCCGAATGGCGGGAAAAGCGGCGAGGGGGGCGCGTGACATCAGAACACTCCGTGGGCTTAAGTTTGGGATTTGACCGAATCCCTGCGGGTGCGGCAAGAGCTCTCATGGACCTCCCTGATCCGAATGCGAAGATATCGATGGACGAAGGAGCGCAGATGCGGATGACACAGGGGCTTTGCGGGAGGAAGCCTCCGCTGCGGCGACCCCGCGCAATCGTCGGGTTTCTCTTGGGTGTCTCGCTGGCGCTGTGTGGCGCAAGCCCGATCCTGGCCCAAGGCCCGTCAACGGTGGTTGCGCCGGCCGACCCCAATGTCATTGTCGGCGCCTTGCCCAACGGCATGCGCTATGCCGTGTCGCAAAGCGCAAAGCCAAGCCACGGGCTGTCTATCCGCTTTGATTTTGACTCCGGCAGTCTACAGGAAACCGAGGTTCAGCGCGGCGGGGCGCACTTTCTCGAACATATGGCGTTTGAGGGCGGAAAGCGCCTTTCGGCGGAGGCTGTGTCAGGCGGCTTTCAGAAGGCTGGCGTGTCCATGGACCGCGACAGGAACGCCTTCACGACGCTCGAACACACCTTCTATGTTCTGGACCTGTCCGACATCAGTCGGGAGAAGCTCGATATTGCCTTCACCTGGCTGCGCGACGTGGCAGATGGGCTTGATCTAACGCCTGAGGGTGTGGAACGGCAGCGTGGCGTTGTGACGACGGAAATTTCCGTGCGCCGCGATGCCGGGACGGCGGTGGGCGAAAGCTTGTCGTCTTTCTTGACCCCACAACTGACCGCACCGAACCGCAGCCCGGCGGGCACACCAGCCAGCCTCAAGGCGATGAATTCGGCGACCCTGCGCGACTATTATCAGACCTGGTATCGCCCCGAACGGGCCTTCATTGTTGTGGTTGGCGATGCCCCCCCTGCCGAGATCGTCCACCGCATTGAGGCGACATTTGCAGATTGGCGAGCCGCGACGCCGCCCCCGGGGGAGGTCGATCCGGGCAAGGTCGATCTTGCTCGGAAAACCGAATATTATCAGGTTCATGCGCCAAACTTTTCCCAAGGTGGCGTCAATATTTGTCGGATGTCGCCACCCGATCCCCAGCTGCCACCGAGCGAGGCCTTGACCTTGCGCCAGGCGGAACAGATCGGCTGGATGTCGCCGCTGCAAATCCGGCTGGAAGGCTTGGCGCGTAAGCCAGACAGTCCGTTGATTTCAACTCGTCTTTTGCGTCGCGATTTACAAAAGCGGGCCATCGAAACCTGTGTTTTGGTCACACCAAAGCCAGACCTTTGGCGCCAAGCCTTGGCCACTGTCTCTGACGAATTGCGCCGCTTGGCGGCCTATGGCGTGTCGGCTGATGAGCTAGAAGACGCCATGTCCAGCACCCAAGCGGCGCTGGAATCCCAAGCCGGGCGATCTCGTTCTTCCGAAGAGATTGCAGCGGACTTGCTGGAGAGCTTGCGCCGCAAGGAACCGCCCGTTTCGCCAGCGACACGGTTACAGCTCTTCAAGGCGGTGCGTAGCCGGGTCACGGTGGCGGGCGTTAAGGCCGCGTTTGACCGGGACTGGGGTAATGCCTCCGAGCCACTCGTGGCGGTGGTTTCCAATGGCGCCGACGCGGTTCGAAATCTCGACAAGGTCTGGGCAGGTGTTCTAGCGCGTCCCGTGCCAGAGGCGCTGGCGGCGAGCAGTGCGGACTGGCCCTATGGTGTGGACGCTCAATCCGCCAAGGTGGTGGCGCGCGAGCGCTTCCTTGATCCGGCTTTTCTGCGCGTGACCTTCGACAATGGCGTCATCGCCAATATCAAGCGACTGCCGTCTGAGGCCGGGCGGGTCAATCTGAGGTTACGCTTTGGCGGGGGGCAGTTGCAGTATGCACCTAAGGATGTGATTCCGGCCGTGCTTGCGACCGGCGTTTTTTTGGATGGCGGCCTCGGGAAATCGGACTTTGCCAGCGTTGAACGGGTTTTGCGCCGTCATGCGCTCGGGGTTGGTTTAAGTCTTGAGCGCGACCATTTCGCCTTTGCTGGGTCAGCCCAGGCCAAGGATCTGGCCTTGCTGGGGTCAGTCATGTGCGCCTATCTCGACGATCCAGGGTTTCGCGACGAAATTGAGACCCACCTCTCGGACCACGTGCGCACCTACTACACCGAATCCGACCTCAACCCGATCATCAGCGCCCAAAGGGCAATGAAGGCAGAACTGCCAAGCCTCGATGTTGCGCCTCTGCCTGAAGAAGCCGCCGCGCTCGGTTTGCGCCCGGCTGATATCAAAGCCTATCTCGCCCCAACCCTGCACGATGCACCTGTCGAGGTCACAGTTGTCGGCGATCTTTCGGAAGACGACGCCATCGATGCCCTGGCGCACACGCTCGGCCGCATTCGACCGCGCAATGCCAGCTTTCCGCTAACCTCGCCAGACGCCGCGCGCTTACGGTTTCCCACCGCTGCCTCAGAGCCGGCGACCGGCCATCATCTCGGACTGGCCGACCGGGCCGCTGTGGTGGCCATATGGCCGACCTTTGCCTGGGACGCCTTGCGCCAAAGAGAGGTCCGGGCGATCACGCTGTTGCGCGAAGTTTTGGGCGATCGCATCCGTCGCCAGGTGCGCGAAAAGCTTGGGCTGACCTACACGCCTTCCATCGTTTTCAATACGGAGCGGGGCGGGGACCAAGGACATTTACAAGTCGCCATTGAAACCAGCCCGACCACCGCCAAGGCGGTTGCCGATGTGCTGGTCAATATCGGCCAAGAGCTCGCCCAGGGAGGTGTGGGGTCGGAAGAATTGGAGCGCATGCGCAAGCCGATCCTGGACGATTCCGCCAACCAAAGGGAGCGGGCGGGCTGGTGGCTCAATACCTTGGATGGGTCGGCGCGCGATCCCTATCGACTGGCGCAGGCGCGAACCTGGTGGAATGACTATGCCACCATCCCCGCCAGCGAGGTCAGCGCCGCTGCAAAAGCCTGGCTGGCGCGTCCACCAATCTTGGCGTTTGGCTTGCCGCGCGAGGGGGCCCCCGCCATTGTTACACCTTGATCCGTCGCAAGGAATTGGCAGTCATTTCCTACCATAGTCTGGGCGAAACCTAGCTTTTTTAAGCTTCGGATCGTGGACAGACGCCCGCCTGACGTGCAAAACACGCAGCAAATGACCTAGGCCCGCCGCGTTCCCGTGCGGGAAGGAATAGATCGATGGATTACAAGGCCGCATTCAAGTCTGCTGTCGCCCGTGTGCGTGACGAAGGGCGTTACCGTGTGTTTGCCGACCTGCATCGCCATTGCGGCGAATTCCCTAAGGCCAGATGGACCAATGCCGACGGCATCGCTAGCGATGTGGTGGTTTGGTGTTCCAATGACTATTTGGGCCAAGGCCAAAATCCAGACGTTATCGCTGCCATGCATGAGGCCATTGACGCCGCGGGCTCGGGCTCGGGCGGCACGCGCAATATTTCCGGCACGACGTCGTATCACGTGACGCTGGAGCGTGAGCTTTCAGACCTGCACGGCAAGCCCGCGTCTCTGCTCTTCACCTCTGGCTATGTGGCCAACGAAGCGGCGCTATCGACCCTGACCAAGATCCTCCCGGGTTTGATCATTTTCTCTGACGCGCTCAATCATGCCTCCATGATTGCCGGGATCCGCAATGGCGGCGGAGAGCGCCACATTTTCCGTCACAATGATCTGGCCCATCTTGAGCAGCTCTTGGCGGCCGCACCGCCGCAAGCCCCGAAATTGATCGCGTTTGAGAGCGTCTATTCCATGGACGGCGATATTGCCGACCTTGCCGGAACCATTGCATTGGCCAAGGCCTATGGCGCCTTGACCTATCTCGATGAGGTACACGCTGTCGGCCTCTATGGCGCGCGGGGCGCAGGCGTTGCCGAGCGCGACGGCGTCATGGGCGAGATCGACATTATCGAAGGCACGCTTGGCAAGGCCTTTGGGGTGATGGGCGGTTATATTTCCGCCGATGAAGACCTGATCGATGCGGTGCGACTGCACGCCGCAGGCTTTATCTTCACCACCTCTTTGCCGCCTGCGTTGGCGGCAGGTGCTGCGGCGAGCATCCGCTATCTCAAAACCCATCCTGAGTTACGCACGCGCCATCAAGAGCGGGCGGCGAGCCTAAAGGCAAGGTTTAAGGCTGCGGGTCTGCCGGTCATGCCGTCTGTGAGCCATATCGTCCCGGTCCTGGTTGGCGATCCGGTCCATTGCAAGCTGATCTCTGACCTCTTGCTGGCTGATCACGGCGTCTATGTTCAGCCGATCAACTATCCGACCGTGCCTCGGGGAACGGAGCGTCTGCGGTTTACGCCCACGCCTTTCCACACCGACGAGATGATGGACCGGCTGGTCGAGGCGATGAATACGCTGTGGACCCGCTGTAATGTAAAGCGCCACGGGGTCGCTGCTTAAATATTAGCGGGCAATTCCGAAAGGGACTGGTCGCCGAAGCCACCAGTCCCTCAAGGATCTGTGATCACCCTCAAAATGGGCAGATATCGAGCAGTTTCCGGCGCCGTGGAGACCGGTGCGCCGCCGGAAGTGCCCGCTTTCGTTAGATAATTTCTACGCGCTCCGGCGGCGTACGCCCTTGCCGAGGCCGATCTGCTTGGCAAAATCCGACCGGCGAGACGCATAGTTCGGCGCGACCATGGGATAGTCGGGCGGCAGGCCCCACTTGCGGCGATATTCATCCGGGGTGAGGTTAAATTTAGAGCGCAAATAGCGCTTCAGCATCTTCAACTTCTTGCCGTCTTCCAAGCAGATGATCACATCATCTTGAATGGATTTGGAAATTGGGACGGCTGGCTTCTGCTTTTCAACAATGCGCACCGGCATTTCGTGGGTTCCGAGCCGTGCGAGGGATTCATGGACGGTGCGGATCACATCGGGAATGTCTTTGGGCGCAAGATTGTTGTTCGAGAGATAGGACGCCACAACTTCGGTCGAAAGGCGGAGCAGGTCTTGGCTCGCCCCTGCTGGATGTTCAGTTGATCCATTCATCGGTACAAACCTTTACCTCGGGGTTGTATGCCTCGATCAGCGATCTGTGATCGCGAAAGACACATCGTAAATCGGACTTCCGCAGGGCGGTCGATCTGGTCAAACCCCGGGCCGTGCCAATACGATGCAGTATAGACGCGATTTTATCTGTTTGTCCGCCCATTATGGGCGTTCTACCCAAACTGGGCACGGCTTAACGGGCGTTCATTTATGAGGGGCAAAGACTTGCGGTGGATTGCGCGCGGAGTCCCTCCCGCCTAAAAGGCCGTCCTCATCGCTTGTCGAGCAGGAAAGATTCTCGCTGTGTCTGACACCTCCCACACCTCGGCCGCCTTCACTTCGCGCTTTTTCTCGGCCCCTTTGGTCGAAGCCGATCCGGAACTTTTTCAGTCCGTCGAGAAGGAGTTGGCGCGTCAGCAGGGACAGATCGAACTGATCGCGTCGGAAAATATCGTCAGTCGCGCCGTCTTGCAGGCGCAAGGCTCGATCCTGACCAACAAATATGCGGAGGGCTATGCCGGTCGGCGCTATTATGGCGGCTGCGAATATGTCGACATCGCCGAGCGCCTGGCCATTTCGCGGGCCAAGGCCTTGTTCAATTGCACTTTCGCCAATGTTCAGCCCCATTCAGGCGCGCAAGCCAATCAGGCCGTTTTTCAGGCGCTGTTGACGCCGGGCGACGCCTTTATGGGCATGGACTTGGCGGCAGGAGGGCACTTGACCCACGGAAGCCCGGCCAACCAGTCAGGCAAGTGGTTCCGACCCATCCCCTACACCGTCAGGCCTGACGACCATCTGATCGATTATGACGCCCTGGCGGCCACCGCTGAACGTGAAAAGCCAAAACTGATCATCGCGGGAGGTTCGGCCTATAGCCGCGCGATCGACTTCAAGCGCTTCCGCGAGATCGCTGATTCCGTCGGCGCCTATCTGATGGTCGATATGGCCCATTATGCAGGTCTGATCGCCGGCGGCGTCTATCCCAGCCCCTTACCCCACGCCCATGTGGTGACAACGACCACCCACAAGACCTTGCGCGGCCCCCGGGGCGGCATGGTGCTCTCCAATGACGAAGAGTTGGGAAAGAAAATCAATTCCGCCGTCTTCCCAGGCCTGCAAGGCGGGCCCTTGATGCACGTCATTGCCGCCAAGGCCGTGGCCTTTGGCGAGGCCCTGCAACCGGAATTTAAAGCCTATGCCGCCCAAGTCGTGGCCAATGCCAAGGTCTTGGCTGACACCCTGGTCAAGTCTGGCGTCGCCATCGTGTCGGGTGGCACGGACAGCCATCTGATGCTGGTCGACCTGCGCCCCAAGGGTGTGACAGGCAAGGCCACGGAAGCAAGTCTCGAACATGCCGACATCACCTGCAACAAGAACGGCGTTCCTTTCGACACAGCTCCCTTCACCGTCACCTCGGGCGTTCGGCTTGGCACACCCGCCGCCACGACGCGCGGGTTCGGCGAGGCGGAATTCCGTCAGGTTGGCGAGCTGATCGCCGAGGTGGTGGAAGGCTTGGCCAAGGGCGGCGAAGACAATCGGGCCGCCGAGTCGGCGGTCCGCATCAAGGTCGCAAAACTGCTCGAAGCCTTCCCGATCTACCCTTAATCCCACAAGCCCTATGGTCTTTGGACGGTTGCAGGCCTAAATAGGGGGCCTGCAAGCGTAAACGGAGAGGTTGGCTCTTCGGCGCTGGCGCGTTCGGGGATGAGAGTCGGGTGCGTTGCCCCTTTTGTGGACATCTGGAAAGTCAGGTGAAGGATAGCCGTCCTTCCGAGGATGGTTCGGCTATTCGTCGTCGCCGGTCCTGCCCGGAATGTGGCGGGCGGTTCACGACCTTTGAGCGCGTGCAACTGCGCGAATTGACCATTATAAAGCGCTCTGGGCGTCGCGCGCCTTTTGATCGCGAAAAGTTGGTGCGGTCCTTGTCGGTGGCTCTGCGTAAACGGCCGGTCGATTCGGAGCGGCTTGAGCGCATGGTGTCGGGTATTGTGCGTCAGCTCGAAAGTCGCGGCGAAACCGACGTTCAATCGGAAGTGATCGGCGAATTGGTGATGAAGGCTTTGAAATCCTTGGATGAAGTCGCCTATGTGCGCTATGCCTCAGTTTATCGCGATTTTCGGGAAACCCATGATTTTGCAAGGTTTTTGGGCGCAGAAGGCCTGTCGGAAGACACCGAAGCGGGGGATTTGTGAAAACACCGTCCTCTAAGCCCGCCAGACCTTCGCGCTCGGTTGCACGGCTTGCCGCAGTGCAGGCCCTCTATCAAATGGATGTGGCGGGCGCAGGCGTGGAGGCGGTTGTACGGGAATTCGCTGACCATCGCTTTGGCGCAGCGGTCGACCCAGACGGCCTCGCCCCTGAAGGGGAGGGGAGTGTCTTGGCTGAAGCCGATGAAGCTTTCTTCGCGGAAATTGTCCGCGGCGTGGTGGCGCACCAAGCCAGAATTGATGCCGCGATCACCCGACGTCTCGCGGCCAATTGGCGACTTGATCGACTTGATGCGACGTTACGGGCGGCGTTGCGGGCGGGATGTTATGAACTTCTCGACCAACCAAAGGTTCCGACCGAGGTCGTCATCGACGAATATGTTGAGCTGGCCAAGGCGTTTTTTGATCCGACCGATGCGGGCTTCGTCAATGGCGCCTTGGACGGCTTAGCCCGCGATCTGCGTCCCGATCCGCAGTCGGATCCTGTCGCCTGAGCGGCGCTGTGAGCCGCTCCGAGTTTGACGAAATTGCCCGCCTGTTTGCGCCGATCAGCTTTGGCGCCCCCGAAGCGCTCGACCTGAAGGACGACGCCGCAATCATCCCTGCGCGACCTGGGTTTGACCTGGTGGTCACCAAGGATGCCGTGGTGCTTGGCGTCCATCTTGTCTCGGATGCTGCGCCGGAAGATTTCGCCGCGAAGCTTTTGCGCTCCAATCTGTCAGATCTGGCCGCCAAGGGGGCCAAGCCAGATGCGGCCTTCCTCGCCATCGCTTGGCCCAGCGGGACCGATGACACCTATCGCGCCCGCTTTGCAGCAGCCTTGAAGTCTGATGCCGAGCGCTTTGGGGTGAGGCTGTTCGGCGGCGATACGGTGACGACGCCAGGTCCGTTGACGGCCAGCCTAACCTTGCTGGGCTATGTGCCGAGTGGAACTGCGGTCTTGCGGTCGGGGGCGCAGGCCGGAGATATTGTTCTGGTTACAGGCGAGATTGGCGATGGCGGGCTTGGATTGCTCACCGCCCGTGGCGAACTTGACCTTGGGCCTGCTGCTGAGACCAAACTGCTCTCGCGCTATTTCCGCCCCGAACCCCGCCTGGACCTGGCAGAGGCTCTGCGACGTTTAGCCTCATCAGCTGCCGATGTGTCCGATGGACTGTTTGCTGATGCGGGCCATCTCGCATCGGCAAGCGGTGTGCATCTCGAAATCGATTTGGGGGAAATACCCGTTTCCGCCGCCGCTCGCCGGTGGATGGCTGGGCGCGCCGATCAAAGGTCGGACAGGCTGTGGCTTGCCAGTGCAGGCGATGATTATGAAATTGTCCTGACCGCGTCTGAGCCTCACGCCTTGGCGCTTCAGGCGGAGGGACAGTCCCTTGGCCTTCCGATCACCCCGATAGGGCGCGTGCGGGCCGGGGAGGGCATCTCGGTTCGCGACGGCGAGCACGATGCGACCCCGCCGCGCTTAGGCTATGATCATCTTGGCGAAGGTGAGATTCGCTGAGTGACCCGAGAGAGGGCTTCGCCATGGCTAGCCGACGTATCGTGGTTTTTAAAGGCTTGGCGATGCTGGCGACCAGCTGTCTCGTTGGCTTGGCAGCGATGGGAACTGTGCAGGCTGAGGAAAAGAAAGATTCGAAGCCACCCCCGATGGATACGGTTGAGACCACGCCGATAGGGGTGCCGATCATCTGGCATGGGCGCATTGTCAACTATGTCTTTATCCGCTTGCGCCTGCATCTCAAGCGAGCCTCGGATAATGATCGGGTAAGATCAAAGGAACCGTTTTTGCGCGACCTTGTGGTCCACGCCGCCCATCGCACGCCCTTTACGCTCGTCGACGATGTCAACCATATCGACGGCCCGGCTTTGTGCCGCGCAATCTTCAAGGATTTGAATACGCTTCTGGGTGGCGATCCGCTCCAAAGCCTTGAGGTCTATGAGCAGGTCGCTCAACACGCCCTCCCCAGACCTGCTGCGGTCAGTGAATGATCTGTCGATGCCGGCACGCCGCGAGCGCCCAACACATCTGGGCGCCATTCGCCGTTTGGCGGACACCCTGATAGGGGAAAAGGCTTGCAAGCGCGCCGAAATTCGGTCAGGCCAAGCGCCCAGGGCCCAGGCTGAAGTCGGGCATGTGAAACCACAGGGGTGGAGATGAATAGTTTACTCTTGGTGATCCTCGCGGGATTGCTCGCGGTGGCCTACGGCGTCGTGCAAACAGCAGCCTTGCTCCGCGCGCCCGCTGGCAACGCCAAAATGCAAGAAATCGCTGCGGCGATCCAGGAAGGCGCTGAAGCCTATCTGAAGCGCCAATATACAACCATCGCCATTGTCGGCGCGGTCATCTTGGTGGCCTTGTTCGTCGCGCTTGGCGTTTATCCGGCCATTGGCTTTCTGATCGGCGCCGTGCTTTCCGGCGCTGCCGGTTTTGCGGGTATGCTGATCAGCGTGCGCGCCAATGTTCGCACGGCCCAAGCGGCTTCGGTCAGCCTTAGCGCTGGCCTCTCCTTGGCCTTCCGCTCTGGCGCGGTCACCGGCCTGTTCGTCGCGGGCTTCGCGCTCCTCGGCGTCACGGGCTATTATGCCTTCCTCACCGGTGCCCTGCACCTGGAAGCCACCAGCCGCGAAGTGGTTGACGCCCTGGTCGCGCTCGGGTTTGGCGCGTCCTTGATCTCGATCTTCGCCCGTCTCGGCGGCGGCATCTTCACCAAGGGGGCTGACGTCGGCGGTGACATGGTCGGCAAGGTTGAAGCGGGTATCCCCGAAGATGACCCGAGAAACGCTGCAACCATTGCTGACAATGTCGGTGACAATGTCGGCGACTGCGCGGGCATGGCGGCGGACCTGTTCGAAACCTATGCGGTGACCACGGTCGCCACCATGGTTTTGGCGGCGATCTTCTTCCGGGGTGCGTCGGCGGCAACCATTGGCACCATGATGCTCCTGCCGCTGGCGATCTGCGGCGTTTGCATTGTCACCTCGATTATCGGCACCTTTTTTGTCCAACTGGGCAAGGACAACAACATCATGGCGGCCCTCTATCGGGGCTTGATCGTCACGGGTGTCTTGTCAGCTGGGGCGATCTGGTGGGTCATCCACGCTCTGGTCACGGCGCCGGTCGAGGTTGCCTTGTCGGGGGGTGGGGTCATCTCCATCACCGCCGATAATCTCTTCCTTTGCGGCCTGATTGGTCTCCTGGTCACGGCGGCCATCGTCGTCATCACTGAATACTATACGGGCACAGGCTTCCGGCCGGTGCGCTCCATCGCCAAGTCCAGCATGTCTGGTCACGGCACCAATGTGATCCAAGGTCTGGCCGTGTCGTTGGAATCAACGGCGGCGCCAGCTCTGGTCATCATTGTGGCGATCATTGCCACCTACCTCTTGGGCAACCTCTTCGGCGTGGCGATTGCCACAGCGACCATGTTGTCGTTGGCTGGCGTGATTGTAGCGCTCGACGCGTTTGGTCCGGTGACCGACAATGCGGGCGGCATTGCCGAAATGGCAGGGCTTCCGGCCGATGTTCGCGTGTCGACCGATGCGCTGGACGCTGTGGGTAACACCACAAAGGCCGTCACCAAGGGCTATGCCATCGGTTCGGCTGGCCTTGGCGCGCTCGTTCTGTTCGCCGCCTATACCCAAGACCTGCACTTCTTCGCCGATCCGGCCAACGCCTCTCAGTTCCCTTACTTTGCGGGCCTTGGACAGATCACCTTTGACCTCTCCAATCCGTTCGTCATCGTCGGTCTGTTGTTCGGCGGGCTCTTGCCCTTCCTGTTCGGCGGCATGTCGATGACGGCGGTGGGCCGGGCGGCTGGCGCGGTGGTTGAAGAAGTCCGGCGGCAGTTCAAGACCATGCCGGGCATCATGACCTATGAGCAAAAGCCCGACTATGCTCGCGCGGTGGACATCCTGACCAAGGCCGCCATCCGCGAGATGATCGTGCCGTCGCTTCTGCCGGTCCTGTCGCCCATCGTGTTGTTCTTTGCCATCGTCTCCCTTCCGGGGGGCGGCAAGGTCAATGCCTTTGCAGCGCTGGGCGCCATGCTGATCGGCGTCATCGTCACGGGCTTGTTCGTCGCCATCTCAATGACCTCGGGCGGCGGCGCTTGGGACAATGCCAAAAAGTATATCGAAGAGGGCAATTATGGCGGCAAGGGCTCTGAAGCCCACAAGGCCGCCGTCACCGGCGACACCGTCGGCGATCCCTACAAGGATACGGCCGGTCCTGCGGTCAATCCGATGATTAAGATCACCAATATCGTGGCCTTGCTCCTCCTGGCCGTCCTGGCCAAGGGCGCGCTCGGCAGCTAAGCCAAGCTATTGCCACCTAAATTAAGAAAACCCCGGAAGGCGACTTCCGGGGTTTTTTTGTGTCCTTGTTTTAAGGCAGAATTATCGGATCGGGCGCGCAAGGCAAAGGGCTTGCCCCCTTACCGGTGGCCGCGCGGATTGCCTGGATCGTCGTCCTGCGGCAGGAAGCCACCGCGGCCAAGGCCGCCGAGGATCTGCTCAAGCACTGATAGTTCGCGACCTCGGGTCGGCGTTTCGTGCTTGTCAAAGGCTAATTGCACCCCATCGGTCAGACCCGTCGTCTTCAGCGCCACCACCTTTTCCGACTTGTCGAAGGTGATTTGCACCACGGTCCGCTCGCGAATCTTCGGTCGGTAATAGGCATACTTGTCTGCGACCTGGGTGACATAGAACCAGGTGTTGGCATCAAAGGTCGACTGCATGGAGGGCGAGCCAAGCTTGGTCAGCACGGTCGAGCGCGTGTCTTCGCCGATCTTAATCTGTTCGGGCTTCACATCTTGCGGCTGAAAGCCGTTATAGGAGGTGATCGGCGCACAGCCACTGAGCGCGGCGCTCAGTGCGCCCGTCGCCAAACCTGCTGCGATCCAGACCCGGAAAGAGGTCTTTTCCTTACCCATCGTCAAAAACCTGTCCCGTTGCAAAAAAAAGCGCCCT
>CAIMFV010000034.1 GCA_903840435.1 uncultured Caulobacterales bacterium | reverse complement strand
GCATATCACGAATTGGAGGACTGAAATGACCCAGACACAAAAGCTGATCGAGGTGGCTTTGGCGATCGTCAGTAATTGGGACGATGGTTTTCCCGTGCATGGCGACGAGCAAATCGCTGATGATTTCCGCACCGCCCTTGAGAGCGTGCCGTTTGGCTACGTGGTCGATTTGCACGAGCCGGCTGGCCATCCTGAAAGCCGCCTGCCGCTGGGCCTGGCGCAAGCACGGCCTGTGCGAGAGCGCCCCGACCACGCGCATGCAGATGCCGGCCGTGCGCAACGAGCGCCACGTCTACGCCACCCGGCGCCAGATGCTGACGCTGGCCCGCGCGGCGGACCGGCACGATGTGCGGGTGCTGATCCGCACAGCCTTCTACACCGGCATGCGCCTGGGCGAGCTGATGCGGGTGGAGATCTTCGGCGGCGCGCTGCACCTGGCCGACACCAAGAACGGCGAGCGCCGCTCGATCCCGGCCCACAGGGCGATCCAGACTTGCCTGCGCTACCTGCCGCTCACCGCCGGCAAGCGAACGCTGCAGGCTGGCTTCCTGCGCGCGCGACGCGCGGTAGGCCTGGACCACATCCGCATCCACGATCTGCGGCACAGCGCGGCCAGCGAAATGATCAACGCCGACGTCGACCTGTTCACCGTCGGCGCCGTCCTGGGGCACAAGGACCCGCGCTCGACGCAGCGCTACGCCCACTTGAAGCACGAGACGCTGGCGGACGCGGTGGGCAAGATTGGCCGGAAAGATCCGCACAAGGACCACCCGAAGGCGGCTTGAACGTTAGTGGCTACTACCTGTGCAGCGCGGCGTTGTTGCTTGGCGGAGAGGGCGGGATTCGAACCCGCGGAACCTTGCGGTTCGCCTGATTTCGAGTGCGGTGTGCGCGCCGCGCGCCCGGTGCGCTACCCAGGCGGGAAGCCGCGCATGCCGGGCATGAGGCGCTTCGAACGCCCTATTTCTGCCCGAAATCCCCGCACACTCAGCCGCCCAGCTTGCCCTTCAGTTCGAACGTCACCGGCGTCAGGGCATCGTAAGAGCGCTCGCAGAGCTCGCCGGCGGTGAGGGCGTCTTCGGCTGCGTCACGATACTGTTGAGCAGCGTCGACCACCCGGCTGAACAGGTCGGCTGGCAGATCGAGGGCCGATGCTGCCGGGCTTGCTCCGACAGCGCTGGCACCGCGGCTGGCGGCGAGGGCGGCGGCGTAGGTGCGGCGCAGCCGGTCAGTAGCAGCGCGAGCACCAGCGCCGTCCGCGCGCGCCGCGGCGAGTTGTTTGGCTGCGGCATCGAGGGCCTCCGTCTGGGTCTGGGTTGCCTGCTGAAACTGCTTGAGCGCCGCGGCTTGGGTCGCCTGGGCTTGGGCTTGGCACTGCGTCTTTGCCGCAGCCGCTCCGATCGACCGCTCCGCGCTGCGCAGCTCCAGCGCGCCGATGCCGAGCGCCGCGAACAGCAGCGCGACGGCGATCAGCTTGAACTCGGCGGGGATCACGCCGTCATCGCAGCGATGGTCGCCTTCATGCTGGCGAAGCGCGTCTCGGCCGCCGCGATCTCCGCGGCCAGCGCCACGGCCTGCTGCTTCTTGGCGGCGATCGTCTGCACCAGCAGGGTGACGTCGTCGACCGCCACCGCCTCCAGCGCCTTCTCCACGGCGACTTCCGCCTTGGGCTTGAGCCGCACGAAGGCGACGACGGCGCCGATGACGGCCGCGGTGATGAGGGCGACGATGGCGTACTGAACGAAGGGTTCCATGGTGTGTGTCCTTTCAGGGGTAGGCGGCGAGCACGTTGTTGGCCTTGATGTAGTCCGACGTGGAAATCAGCTCGGACACGACGGCCAGCGCGCGGGCGATGTCGCCCAGCACCGCGCCGCAGGAGTGCCCCGGCTGCAGGGAATCGAGCCAGTTGGCCAGCTCGATAAATTTCAGGTCAGCCGCTGACAGCGGCTCGACGCCGCGCATTTGCTTGACCAGCGCCACGCCGGCGCGGGCGCTCAGGGTGATGTCGTCGCCGCCACCGGTGACCGCGCTGGAGGTATCGTCGATGCCGATCAGGACCGCCTTGGCGTAGATCTCGGCTGCGGAGATGATGCTCATGGTGTCGTTGCCTCCAGTCCGCCGGCCGCGCCGAGCTGGGCGCATGCGGCCTCCCAAAGGGCCTGACGGTGCGTCAGGCCGTTCAAGCCGCCGTTAATGCGGCGGGTGATGGTTTCGAAGTCGCTGTCGTCGGCTAGGTCGTTCAGGCCGTGCCGGAACCAGAACCAGGCCGCGGACATCGAGGCCCAGTCCGGCTGCGCGAGGGTGTCCGGCAGCCATTCGAAGTCCGGCACGCCCTGCTGCGTGGCGCGCAGGCCGTCGCGCGCGGCGCGGTAGTTCGCGCGGCCGGTGATCTGGATCAGGCCGCGGCCCCGGAAGTTGTAACCGTCGCCCGGCTGCAGGTTGCCGAGGTCCTCCCTGCCCTGGTAGCCGGCCTGCGCCGGCGTCGGGCCCCAGATCTCGGTGACGAACGCCAGGCCGCCGGACTCGTGCCCGATCTGCGCCAGGAAGCACGCCATGCGCTCCGGGTTGTTGATCTCGAACGCGTCCGCCGCGGCACCGATCGGGCGCAGCCACATCGTGGCCCGGGTGAGCGTGGCGCCGGTGCACGCGGCGAGCTGGTCAACGTTCAAGTCCACAGTCCACCGTCCTGTTCCAAGGGTCGCGCTCGATCTGCCGCCGGATGGCCTCGACCGTCCCGCCCAGCTGTTCCAGCCGCCGACGCAGCACCTGCGCGCGCTCCGCGTGCGTGTTGCTGGGGTAGACCAGCGGCCAGGAGACCTGCCACAGCTCGGGCAGCGGCTCGTCCATCGGTCATGTCGGATGCCGGCACTTGGCCGCTCCGAGGCCTTCCACGTAGCCGTCGCGCCGGGCGTGTTCCAGCATCAGCTCGATCGCGTGGACGGTGAAGGTGTAGCAGCCGCCGCCGGCCGCGCAGACTTCGTCCTGGGTCGGCTGGATGTTGGCGTGCGGCGTGGCCAGCAGGGCGATCGACAACAGGGCGGCTTTCATTGGCCGGGCTCCGTCGACTTCTTGGCCCAGATCGCCGCGGAGTGCGCGCCGACGACCGCTGCAACCGACGTGCCGTAGGCCACCAAGTCCAGGGACCCGGCGTGCCACCAGTTGGCCGCGGCGAATGCGTGCAGGCCGACGATGGACGCGGCCCACGACCAGCGGCCGATGTCCTGGGTCGAGTTGTCCTTGCCGGACAGAAGCTGCGTCAGGATGCTCATGCTTGCACCACCAGTCCGGGGATGGTCACGACCTGGCCGGCCGTGCCGTTGTTGATCGGAGTGAGCTGGACGCTGAAGACTTGGCCGGCGGAGCTCGCCGGGACGGGAACCACGCCGGTGGCGGGGCCCAAGCCGGACAAGCTCGTCTGCAGCGCGCCGTTCAGGAACGTGGCCACGGTGTAGGACGTCGACGCGGGCACCGTGTCCCCGAAGTCGATGGTGATCGTCTGGCCCTCGGTCGGAGTGCCGACAAACCCCGGCTGCACGGCGCCGCCCGCGGCGTAGCTCGGCGGCCCAGCGGGGGCGGGTGACGGTGCTGGCGCGGGCGAAGGGGCAGAAGCCGCGGTGGGCACCCACAGTTGCACTTCCTTGGCCACGCCGGGCGCGGGGTCGACCGTTCCGAACGTTGAAAGCTGCGCGCTGTACATGCCCGCAGACAGGGTTTTCTGCAGCCATGTCGTGCCGGTACCGAACTGGCACAAGGCCGGAGCTTGAGCGGCGGTGATCGTGAACGTCTGGTGCGCTCCGTTGTACGGCGTCACCCACTCCTGCGCGAGCGTTGTCCACGTGCCGGACGGAGCTGGTGCCGGAGCGGGCGCGGGGGAAGGCGCAGGCGCCGGTGCTGGTGCAGGAGCCGGGGGCGCCGTCTGCGCGGCGATGAACGCCTGCAAGGCTGCGACCGAGTTCTGCATGCCCTCCAGGATCTGGCTCAGTGTCGGCGTCGGGTTGGATGCGCTCATGGTTTCCAGCCGTGCTTGGTGAAGTAGTCCGAGGCCATCGCCCAGAGCAGCGTGCCGGCGCCCGCGATCAGCGCCCACAGCAGGCCGGCCATCGTCTTGCTGATCACGGCTCGGCGGAACTCGTAGGACTGCGCCTCGCGCTTGATGGCCATCTGCACCCATTGGTGCTCTTCTTCGGTGAGCAACGGCGCCGGGCGCGATTCCATGGATCCCTGCAGCTCGGTGACGCGGTCCGACAGATGGCCGAGGGCGTCGAAGATCGCCTGGGTTTCTTGGTTGAGTCCCATGTCAATCCTCGCCTCAGTTCGGCACGTCCGCCGGCGTGCGGGAGCGCTCGACCCAGTTCGTCCCATCGTACTGGAACGTGATTGTCCGGCTGTACGTGTTGGCGGGCTGGGTCCAAGTCGCCATCTTGAAAGCCGACCCCCACGTTGCAGTTCCCAGCGCGCCGCCGGACGTGTTGCGAATCGTGTAGGTCAACCATTGACCTGTAACCATGTTGGTTGGGTTGCTGATCGTGAACGCGGTGGCATTCGTTGCTGTGATGACGAACGTCTGCCCGATGAGCGTGTTGGTTGCCATCGTCGCGGAGTACGTGATGTTGTAGACCCCGGTATTGGTCGCGTGCGTGATGCCGTTGATGTCGTAGTACAGCCCCCCCAACGTCGCATTCGTTGCGTAGAAGGGGTATAGCGTCCCGTTGATGGTCGTGTCGTAGAACGTCTGCGTGGTTGAGGTCGATGTGAATAGATTGAACCAGCAGTGTTCGACGACCGAAGACGCGCCCCCACTGATCGCAGAATTGCTTGTTCCCTTCACATTGCGCATCGTCACTTGACGAATCGCTCCAATGTTGTGATCCGTGCTGCTGCCGTTGAAGTAGTGCAGGCAATCCTGCAGCGTGAGCGACAGTGCAGGGTTGGTCGCTACCGTGAAACCTTGGCCTTGATTGACTTCAAACCAGCAGTTGTAGAAACCGATCTCGGCGTAATTCGGAGTCAGTTCATTGCCGCAATCGTTCTGGATGATCACGTCGCCGGACGTTGCGTTTCCAGAAGTCCCGTTGCGTTCGATGTCGGTGCCGTAGACGTTGAACCAGTTGGAGCCGCCAATGTCGAATCCGTAGCCCGCAGCGCCAGAAGTGGCCGCCGTGGTATTGCCGTTGTAGACGATTGATCCGCCCTTAAAGTTGATCGAGTTGCACCACAGGCCGCTCACTTCCCGGCTCTTGTAGCCGGTGTTATTGCCTGTGATGTCGCACTCGTTCACATCAAACAATAGGCACGAGACGTTGTTGAACCCGACAGACGCGCCGCCCATGTTCATGCGGGTCAGCGTAAACCGGGCAAGCGAGTTCATCTGCAATGCCGGGCCGTTCCAACCGTTGCCGACAATGGAAAAGTCCGAGAATTCGGAGTGGATGTTTTGAGGCGTTCCAGCAACGGCAGCCGTCAAGTTCAACACCGGGTTGGCGTCGGTCCCGGTCTTCTTGAGCTGCGTTGTGTACTTGCCCTGCCCCCGAATGTTGATCGGGTAGTTCTCGCCGGTTCCAAGCGTGCCGGAATAGGTAAACGCCAGGGTCGATACGTTGAACACGCCGGCTGGCAAGATCAGCGTTCCGCCAGTTGGAGCGAGAAAGGTGATTGCCGCCAGTAACATTGGCGCGTTATCTGGTTGCGATGTGGCTACGCCAAACTGGGCCGCATTGATAATGTTGGACGCCACCACCAAATGCCAGCGGCCAAAATTGGAGTCGATGATGACCGTGCCGCCGTTGTCAGCGCTTGTGCCGTCCGTTGGAATGTAGACATAGGCGCCAGATCCTCCGTCACCGGAGGTGTAGTAGCCTTCCGTCGTGACGATTGCTGGGCTTGTCAAATGGGACAACGATCTCAGCGCGGCGATGTTGGAAATGATGCCGACACCAGTTGCGATGAGCGCGGTCAGTTGCTCAACGGTCGCAACGTCCGTTCCGGCGATGCCATTGGCTACCTCGGTGAGACGAAAGCCACCAAACGGAATGTTGGCCGAGACGGTCGAGGTTCCATTGGACGTGATGCACTGGGACAGCCCGTTGGCAATATCGTTGGCGTCCGCGTCCATGCGGCTGGCCGTGATGTTGATGCCCGCCAAGGCATCGGCCACCCAGGAGTAAGCCCGGCTGAAGACGCCGCTGCTGTTGAAAGGCATACACTTGTCCCATGAAAAAGCCGCCTCGGTGGGCGGCTGTTGAAAGGCTGAACATGGCTGACTGGGGCCGATTCTTTGGCACCGCCATCGTCGTGGGCTTCATCGGCCCAGCGTTCTGGCTGAGCGTCAAAGTCTTGGAGAACTGGCTGCAGCGCAAGGGTTTCCCCTTGGCTGGATTCGATCTACTGTCCTGGCGACACTGGCGCGAGCGCGTTCTGCACCGCCGACCCGGTGGGCCCAAGCAAGAAGCCAGAGCGCTGGGCCCCTTGCGAAAGTAGCTGCCGGGCCAGCGGGCTGCCGGCCATGAACGACGGCGCAGCCTGTTGCATGAGGGCAGCGCCGGACGTCGGATTCAGCAGCGCGTCAGCGAGCTGTGATTGCAGATCGCTCTCGGCGCCGTGGTACAGCCAATCCAGGGCTTTGCCGCCGGCCTTGGTCACGAGCCCCATCGCGCTGGGCATGCCCGACTGATTGGCGATGTTCTGCATCGCTATGTTCTGAGCCGTGGTTGAGTTGGGCCCGGCGCCGAGTTTGGCCGCGTTCACTCCACGCGCCAGGTCGCCGGCCACGCCGTTGAGCGCGTCCATCTGCGCCGGCTCCATCGTGTTTTCCCAGGTCGCGCCTGGGAATCCCGTGGCGCGCGCCGGCAAGCCCTCGTCGGCCAGCGCTGCGCCGTACTGCTGCGCCTTTTCCCCGATCAGCTGCCCGTGGTCGACCAGCGACGGCAGCACCTTGGCGCGCAGCGCCTGCCCGATCTGCATCTGATTGATTGGCCGGCTCATGTCGGCATAGAGACTGTTGGCAGCGCCGTAGAGCGGGCTGATCTGCTCCAGCCCGGCGTTGTACTGGCCGGCCAGGTCCTTCAGCGCGTCGGCCATTGCCGGGTTTTGCTCGGCGTCGGCCATGCCGCTCAGCGACGTCTTGGCCCAATGCAGGCCGTTGACAACGTTGCTGTTGTCCATCGGCTGACCCTTGATCGTGGCGATCGTCTGGGCATCCCGGAGGGCTTTTTCTGGCATGCGCGCTTGCATGGCCGAGATGTTCGCCTGCGCCTCGGGCGTGAACACGGACGGATCCGGGCCCACCCGGTTGGCGTAGGCGTAGTTGCCGTCGGAAATCTGCCTGCGCATGGCCAGCGCGTCGGAAAGCGCCTCCGGCGTGTTGGACACGCTCTCTATCGCGTTCTTACGCGCCAGTGTCTGCTCGAGCCCACGCTGGGTGAACGGCGCCGGATTGACAGCGGCAGACGACCGCTCGAGCGCAGCAACGCCGCCGTTTTGCGCCACTTGGGCCGCAGTCGGGAACGATCCGGGAACCAGCGGCGCCGCACTGGCCAAGCGGCTGGCCACGCTTGCCGCGTCGTCGCCCGAAACCCGATTCAGCAATCGACCAACAATCGCCTGCTGGCCGGCCGATCGGAACGGCTCGGCCGCGGCCCATGCCGTCTTTGCTGCGGCGCCGGCCAGAGGCATCGACGCGCCCGCGAGGGCGTTCCAGCCGGCGTTCGTCGCCCGGTCGGACGCCGAGCCGTACTCGAGCGCCGACGGCAGCGCGCCAGCGATGGCCATGCGGGCGACGTTTCCGCCCAGGGTCGCCGCGCCACCGGCCGGGATGACCATCGACGGCACAGATTCACCGACGCCGGTGGCAAATGGGTGCAGCGCCTTGAGTTTGGCGTACTGCTCGTCATCGTCTGCGGCGCTTTGCTGCAGCGCGGCCTGGGCGGTGTGGTTGCCGGTCAGGCCGTAGTAGACCTGCTGCATGCCCCTGCCGATGCGATCGAACGTGCGGCCGGCGCCGATCAAGCCAGACTGCAGAATGCCCGGGTCGTCGATCTGCGCGCGCTCGAGCGGCGTGTGCGGCGTCCGATCCCAGGCCGAGCCAGCTGGCGCAGTCTGCCCTGGCGCTACGGGCGTTGCGTCCCAAGCGCTTGCCATCACTGCACCCAGCCGGCGGCGTGGGCCGCGTTGTACTTGGCGCCGAACTCATCGCGCGCGCCGGCCGGCATCTGGCTCTTGAACCGCTGCTGGTCGTCCGGCGACATGCGGTTGAACTCGAAGATCTTCTGCATCGCCGGGTACTGTTTTGTCCAGGCCTGCTGCGCGTTGTAGGCCGCGTTCGGGTCTCCGGCCTGGCGCAGGCGCTGGTACTCCTGCCCGATGACCTGGTTGGCGGCAGGCACCGCGTCGACCTGGGACAGCACGTAGCGGATGGCTGCCTCCAGCGGCTTGCCAGTCATGGTTTCGGCGTTCGGCTGCCCGTGCATGAACTGGTCGAAGCGCGCGTCGGTCGTGGCGTTGCCCGAAGCCGACGCATTCAGCGCGGCCGCGTTCGCCAGGAACTTGCGCAGCGTGGTGTAGTTCTCCATCTGATCCTGCGCCACTGGCAGGTTCAAGTTTTTCAGCAAGCCGGCCATGTCAAACGCGCTGGCAGTGCCAGGGCCGCTCTTGGTGCCTTGGAGCGAAACCAGGGCCTTCTCCAGTCCGCTGCGCACCTGTTGCGCTTGCTGGGCCTGCTGCGGCAGCGCCGCCAGCGTCGTGCCGGCCGCGGTGTTGATGGCTGAATCTGACGAACCGGCGCGAAGGTCTGGGCCCGAGCGAACTTGAGTCGCAGAGGGCGCAAGGTTTTGCGGAACGCTGCCCACGGTTGGCAACACTGGGCCTTTCCCGGCCTTCAGCGACGCAATGGACGCAACAAGCTGGTCGCGTTGCGCTCCCGGCGGCGTGGTGGCGAGCTCGTCCTCCGCGATCTTCAGCGCTGCAGCGTCCCGTGCGGCTTGCTGGATCGGCGGGTTCAATGCGTTGAGACCCGCCCGCGTGGCTGCGACTTGTGGGTTGGACGGCAATTGCGGCGCAGATGGCGGAACGCCTCCCGGCGGAGGCGGATTGCCGAACAGGTCGAACCCGTAGCCCGTGTCCAGCAATCCCTTCCCGTTTGGCACGTTCTGGTAGATCTGGCCCGCAGCACCGCCTTGCGCCTTGGCGCGCGCGATGTCCTGCGTCGTCTGGACCGCGCCCGGCAGCGTCGTGACTCCGGTCGGCATCGTCTGGCCCAGCGCGTTGGTTGAGAACGTCGGCGTCTGGTTGGCTTCCACGTCCGGGTTGAACGCGATCGGCGCGTGGTTGCCGGTGCCGGCCAGGGCGAGCTCGCCCTTCTTGAGCAGCTGCATCGGCACGTTGTTGGCTTTCGCAATCGCGGCCTGAATCTCCTGCGCCTGCGGCGATCCAGGCGGCAACTGGGAGAGCTGGTACTGCAGCGTCGTCAGTTCGTTGCCGCGGCCCTCGAGCGCAGCCTTCCGGTTCGTCGCCGCGCCGATCGCCGCGGGATCCGCGCCGGTGGCCAGCCAGTTCTTCTGATCCGGCGTCAGCTCCAGATTCTTGCCGGCCGCGTTCGTGTACGCATCGACCTGGGCCTTGGCCGCAGGATTGCCACTGGCTGCGGCAAACAGCAGCGTCGGGGGCAGCCCGCTGGGGTTCATCGCCGTCGGCGCGACTGCGCCGGGGCCTGTGTAGCGCCAGCCCTGCGGTCCGGCCAGCGGGGCCTGCGGTCCTTGCGGCGCGGCCGCTGGTTGGCCCTGCAGCGCTTGCGCCAGCCGCTGCGCGTTCGACACGGTCGGGCCGACGCTCCCAGTTGCGGCGCCAGCGCCGAGGGCCTGGGTTGCCGCCGACGGCTGCGCGGGCTGGATGGTCGGCCCCTGGGCCGGCGCGCCGCCGCCGTACTGCGCCATTGCGGCCTGTGCGCCTTGGGACATCAGATCCGCCTGCCCCTGTTGCGCCTGGTTGCCTTCGTATCCACCCAGGGCGGCGGCCAGCATCTTGCTCATGCCCTGCAGCGGCGAGATCTTGCCCTTCGGGTCGTAGCTGATCGGCGCAATCCCCTGCTGCATCAGCTCCTGCGCCAGCGCCTGCTGGCGGCTGACGTGCAGCATCTGAGAGACGAAGTCGGAGTTGGTCGCGACCCCAGGGTTGGCCATCGGATTGAGCAGACCCCCCATGGGGTTGGCGGATGCGGTCATGTTCAGCCAGTCGGGTATTGGGACGGGTCAGCCTGCGGCATCAGGCCTTGCGGCGGCTGTTGCGGCGCGGGCTGTTGCTGGAGCTGCTGCAGCGCCTGCAGCTGCGGAAGGTTCGGGTTCTGCTGCTGGGGCTGCGGCTTCATCAGTTGCCCGGTGAGGTAGCCATTGAACAGCGACGCGGCCCCATTTGCCGGCGCCCAGCTCCCGCGCTGGTTGATGCCCTGCTGCTGGTTCTGCATCAGCGCAAGCGCCAGGCGCTGCTGGGGCGTTAGGTTCGGGTTGGACATCATCGGCGCCTGCGCGGTGCCGGGGAGTTGTGCGATCGACATCGTGCGTCCTTTGAATCAAGCCAGCGCCAGGAGCGCCGCATCCCCTGCGCCGCCGGCGGCCGCTCCACCAGCTGCAGCGCCCCCAGCCCCCGCTGCCGCGCTCCCCGCGCCGCTCAGACCGTAGGCCGTCAGCGCAGCGCCACCTAGGCCGTACAGGCCCTGCATGTTGTTGTTGTAGCTCGCGAGGTTCGATGCGTAGGCGCTCTGCGCCGTGTTCGCGTAGGTGTTGTTTTGACCGTAGGCCGAGAAGTTGGGACCCTGCGGCGCCGCGTAGCTTCCCAAGGACTCAAGCTGGCTGATCGGCAGGTTGCTCTCCTGCACGCCCTGGCCGAACAGCTGGCCCTCGCCGGTCAGCCCGGTCGCATAGGACTGGTTGTACGCCTCCTGCTCCTGCTGCCCCTGGTTGTTGCTCAGCAGCTTTTCCGCGTTCGCGTAGGCCGTCGGGTCGGACTCTTGCGTGATGCCCTGCTGCGCCAGCGAGTCGTTGAGCTGCCCGGTCTGCTGTTGGAACTGCGGCTGCAGGTAGCCCATGGCACCGCCAAACGCCGCCTGCTGCTGCTGGCCGAACTCGGCGCCCAGATTGGTCGGGTTCAGCGCTGGATTGCCGGTCGCGGCGTTGTTCATCACCTCGTTGCCGAGGTAATCCGCCGCGGTTCCGGCCTCCTGTTGCCCCTGCACCTGTTGGCCATACAGCTGTTGCTGCTGGGGCGAGAGCGTCGTATTGGCGCTGTAGATGGGCGTGCCGTCGGGATTGGTGCCGGTCTGCTGATACTGCAGGCTTCCATAGGGTCCGGTCTGATTAACCGCCCCCGACTCCATCGTCGCCGTTGCCGACGCCGACGGGCTTGGAACGCTTGCGCCGCTGCTTTTTCCCATGTCAGTTCACCCAGCGGCACTGCTGCCGCGTCATCGTGTAGAGGAGCAGGTCCCCGAGCTTGTTGGCGTCCTTGATCGTCGCCTCGAGGTAGAACCCAAGGTGCTCGTCGAACTTGCGCGCGTCGGCGTTCTTGGAGTCCACCGGCCCGATGATCTTGTGCACGCCGAGCTGGTTGAACGGATAGCCGAAGGCCGCTTGCAGGAACTCGCGCGTCAGCCACCATTCGCCGGACGCGGCGACGTGCATACAGATCGAGCGGCCGAGGTAGTTGTCGAACACGACGCCCGCGATCAGCTCGCCGTTCTTCTCCAGGCCAATGGCGTTGTCGCCGGCCTGCCACGTCCCGCCCAGGCGCTCGCAGACCCACGGCCCCACCCGGTCGGGCTCGTCCCACACCACGCGCCTCACAGCGGGCCCCCGGTCGTGAAGGCCACATCCGTCGCCTGCCAGCTGATGGCGGCGCCGGCCACCGAGAACGCGATCGCGCACGACCCGGCGTAGCCGACGGATCCGACTCCGAACCAGTTTTTGTAGATGCGGTTCACCGAAGACCAGGGAGAGCCCCACCTAGAGCCCCAGGGGGTGTAGCCGCCGGTCACGAAGTTGAACTGGTTGACAGGCACCGTCGTGTCGTAGTCGACGTTGATCTGGAACGCCGGCCGGATCGGCCCGTTGCTCTGCATCACCGGCCGCGCCAGCGTGAAGTGCTTGCTGTCGTGGTTGTTGAAATAGCTCGGCGCCTGAACCGCCGAACAGTGGATGGGCTGCCCATTGTCGCTCGTGCCGGTGTCGACCTGGGCCACCATGCCCTGCGTGCCCATGAAAAGCGCGTCCCCCATCAGCGCGAAGCAATTGGCCGCCCAGCCAGTGAAGATGCACCAGGCGCCGGTGATGGTGTTCATCACGTACTGATAGGCCCCGCTCGGCGCCGGCACGTTCAAGATGATCTTGTTTCCCAGCGGCGAGAGAATCGGCTGCCAGCCCTGGTAACCGGAGTAGGCCGCGGCGTCGTTGTTGATCAGGTTCTGGATCTTGTCGGTGAGCGCGATCTCGCGCTGCGACCGGTCGGACAGCATTGCCTTGGACAGCGGCACGAGGCCGTCCACCGTGATCACGCACACGTCGGAGCCGACCTTGACGCAACACCGGTAGCCCACGGGGCGGCCGACACGGAAGTTGCCGACCTGATACCAGCTCGACGCATAGGTCGGGTCGTTGCCCTGGTAGACCAGCACTTCGCCTTCGCTGGTCAGGAAGCACGCCATCTGCGTCATGCCACTGGTCGTTTCGACCGTCCACGTCGCCATGGCCACAAGATAGCCGCCGAGCAGGGTTTGCGTCGACAAGTCCAGCATGGTCGCCGCGCCGCCGACGCTCAGCAGCGGCAGGAACCAGACTTGCATGCTGTTCTTGACGATGAAGAACAGGCGCCCCATGAAGGCGTTGACGTTGATGAACGTCGACGTCGACACGCCGGTGATCGACGGTGCATAGGTGTAGCTGCCGATCCCGGTCATCGTGCCGCCAGGGAACGACACGACGGTGTAGGAAAACCGGTACGCATCCACCACCGTGATCGGCACGTTCGAAACGTTGTAGCCGCTCGGCACGGCCCCGCTCACCGTGACCGTCTGGCCGGTCGCCAATCCGTGCGGATACACGTCGGTGATGGTCACCGTTGTCCCGATCGCGCTTCCCGCCAGTATCGTCCCGCCCGTGCCGTTCCCGACCGACTCCCACCCCTGGCCGTTGTAGGCCAGCATCGGGTCGATGCCGTTGACCATGACGAGATATTGCGATCCGCCGGCGCCGAAGTTGACGAACTGCCACCAGTTGCTGGACAGGCCCGATACGACAGCGGCGCCCGCGCTACCCTGGCTTGTCGCGTCGTAGATCGAGCCACCACAGGCGGCAAAGAGCTTGCGCGTCCCACTGGCCGGCGAATACGCGGCGACGGTCTGCACCGGGCCGGCCAGTCCGACCAGCCACGGCACATAGCCGTTGCGCGCGGTGACGTAGCTCGGCGTCGGGAACAGGTTGTTCATCACGATCGCGTCGGTTTCCGGCATGGCCGCGATTGAGTCGCGCGCGTTCAGGCCGCCGACAGGCGCAGGAACGCTCCCGATCTGCGCCGTTTGCTGGCGGCTCGGGGGGCGCGTGCTAGGAATCACCTGGGCTGCCCGTTCCAAAGCCGGTGTCGGGGATCTGGCTGGAACTCAGCCATGCAATGTCCGGCGTCGAGATGTCCATGCGCAGCGTGCGCGACGTAGTGCCATGGCCCAGTTCGCGCGCGACCGCGCGGGTGTAGGTCTCGTACTCCTGCGAGTAGTCCAGCCCCTTGGCCCGCTTCCAGCGCCACTGCAGCCCGAGGATCATCAGATCATCTTCGAGCAGGTAAGTGTCGGTGTCGCTGGTGAAGTACTGCGCCGGCGTCGTGCCGCCGGTCATGCACCAGTTCACCGAGTAGTACTCAAACACCAGCAGATTGCTGTCGTAGGGAATCGGGTCCAGGTAGAACAGCCCGTTCATGATCCGATAGCGCCGGCGCGGCCCGGTCGGGCTCAGGCCGGACTTCAGCACCTGCCACTCCTGCGGCGTCAGCGGCCCGAAGATCTGCCAGCGGTAGCCGCGGTCCCACATGGTGCCCGGGATCATGAAGTCGTAGTCGGTCGGCAGTGCGTAGGACTGTTCACCGAACGCCATCGACACGCCGCTGGAGGTGCTGGTCGCCGGGTTGTTCACCGTGATGACGCTGCCGGCCACATGCGTGATGGTCGTGGGATATGCCCAGGCCGTGGCGTTTGAGCCGCCGCTCGAGCAGATGACCCAGCCCACCTGTGGCGCCTGGGTCGGCGGCGTGCCGATGTTGATCGTGTAGCTGCCGGACGTGTAGCTGCAGTTCGGAATGATGCCGGTCGACTGCACGTTGAACGTGTACTCGGCGCGCAGCTCCTGCCAGCCGCCGGCCGGGCCCGCGGCCTTGCTGCACTCCTTGCCTTCGCGGTTCGCGAGCGCCAGGAACTGCACGGCATTGGTGTCTGCGGTCGACACGGTCGACGCAGGCGCGGGCAGGCCGAGCTCCGCGCACGCCGCGGACACCATTTGCAGGAGCGTCAGCTTGACCACCGATCAGGCCTTCAGGACGATGCCATCGCGTACATCTGGCCGCCGCCCACGCTGCGGAAGAACGTGGACTTGCCGGCGGTCACGCTGAAGCCGACGTTGGTTCCGAGCGCGTTGATCTGGCCGCCGATCGGCGGGTAGACCAGGCACGCATTGGCGCCCTGATTGCTCACGAAGACATCGTCGCCCGGGCCGAAGCCGGCGTTATTGGTCGACAGGATGATGCCGGCGCCGGACGCGCAGGTCGTGACGACGACGTTGTCGCCGTAGACCAGCGTCGCACCGGTCTGCGTGGTGCCCGCGGCGGTGACGCCGAGCTGCACGTCGCCGACGATTTGCTGCGCGGCAGCCGGCGCCAGGCCGACCCCCAGGAGTTTTGCTGCACGAGTTCCCATTTCACGCCTTGCTTTCTGCCGCGTTGCGGCGTTTGGTTTTGACTTCCGCCAGCTCCTTAACCTGCTCCATGAGCCGGTCGACGTCGAGCCGCAGCGATTGGTTCTCGGACTTCAGGCGCAGCACTTCGGAGCCGTCCGTCGCGTTTTTCAGCCACGCCTGCGCCTTGACCTGCATCTCGCGCGCGCCCATCCACGTCAGGGCGTGGTCCGGCACTTCGGCCAGCTGCTCGACGGTGTGGATGTTCATGCTCTTCAGGCCCAGTGCCTGACTCTTGGTCAGCACGGCCCATTCGGTCACCGGCATGCCGGAGTTGACCTGCACCGACTGGTTCTTGAAGGCCTCGTACTGCGTGGGCCAGCGCTGCGGGTCGGTGGGCGCGCCGCCGTCCGCCTTGAGCTTAGCCGGCCGCTTGACCTCGGTTGAGCGATTGCCGGGGAAGATGATGTGGATGAAGACCACGTCGTCGAAAACGGGGTGCCCGGCTTGTTCCGACTTGAAGGGAGACTCCACTGGTTCGGTGAAGAACGTGACGTACAGACCCTTGTCGTCGCCATGTTGGACACGGAGCGAATTGCCGCTCTTGACCACTTGCGCACTTGCCAGTTCCATTCAGGATTTCCTTCCCAGGGGTTGTAAAAAGGCCCCGGGGGTGAGCCGGGGCCGGAAGCGGCCCGAAGGCCGCGGAGGAGACACACTCAGGTGATGGCAGCCTGCGCGTTCGGGAACGTGCCCCAGGCGATCGCGAAGTTCGCCGGCAGCGTGATCGTGCCGGACGAGCCGGATCCGAACACCGCAGCAAGCGCGCTGGCGAATTGCAGCCCGCACGCCTGCTTTGACGCAACCACCGTCTGCGACACCACGCCGGTCGTGGCCCAATAGGCTTGGCTGCCGATGGCCGGAGCGCCGGAAGCCGTCACAGCCATCGCGCCGCTGACCTGGAACCAGCCGTACTGACCCGAGAACGGGTTGGCCGGCGCCGAGCTGGTCGTCAGCGCGAGCGGGTTGCCGAGCGACACGCCGAGCGCCAGACCGCTGTTGGCGGTGCCGGCCCAGGGCTTGGCCTGCAGGATCAGGTTGCCGAACGTGTCGGTGGCGTGCACGAACTGGCAGACCATCCCGGCGCCGATGCCCGGCACGTAGGTGCCCTGCACGGTGCTGGACGTGGTCGGCACCGCCGGATTCGCCTTCAGGGTGTTGGCGATCAGCGGGTTGTTCGGATTCCAGCGCTGATCCCACACGTAGTTCAGGTTCAGCGTGAAGGTCGTGCCGCTCGGAACGGTGGCGATCTGCCAGATGCCGTTGTAGGCCGACGGCGTGAAGCCCGCGAGCTGCACCGGCTGGCCGACCACCAGGCCGTGGGCCGAGCCGGTCGTCACGGTTGCCACACCCGCCGCCACCGTCACGCTCGACACGGTCTGAGCCGTGATCGGCGCGACCTGCGCGAACAGGAACTGGCCGCCGCCGAAGACCGGATCGACGCCGTCCACCAGCATCGACGGGTAGCTCGCGCGTCCGTATTTGCCCGAGCTGGTTCCCACCAGCGAGTAGGGGCCGCCGCCTGCATTGTCTGGCAGGTACAGATCGACCGAGCCCAACAGGCCGTCTTGAGTCACATAAGCCATGATTTTTCCTTGAAAGTTGGGTGTCGATCAGGCGACGAGCGCGCCCTGCAGGAAGGCGTTGCTCAGCGTCAGGTTGCCGGCGAAGCCGATGAGCTTGACCATTGCGTCCTGGTTCACCGCGTACCGGTCGTCACCGATCGGCACGAAGTTGCGGGCCGCGGCCGGGCGGAAATAGATGAAGTCGGTGTTCAGGAAGAACATCGAGTTCGTCGGGCTGCCGCCGCCGTATCCCCCGTCCAGCACCACGTCTGCCGACATGTACTTGATGGCGTCGAAGCCGATCATTGCCTTGTCTTCCGACGCGATGCGCTGGATGGCCTGCAACGATTCCAGGTACAGCCGGTAGAAGTTGTTGTCGGCCACGATCAGGTCCGGGCGATCGGCGCCGCGAACCTGTTGGACCCACAGCCGGTTCATGTAGGATTGAATGTTGGCCGTCGTGACCGCCGCGCCGCCGTTGTTCAGGCCGGAGAAAACCTGATTGCGCCAGAACGACCACGCGCTGCGGTCGATGCCGCCGATGATGCCGCTGGTTGGGCTCGAAGACACGAGGATCTGCAGGCCGCCGATCTGACGCCCACCGTCCGCGGTGCCGTCGCTGTAGCAGTCCAGCGCGATGTTGTTCACCAGCGTGCGCTCGGCGTTGCCGATGCGCGACTCGAGCAGGTCGATGATGCGCTCTTCGCCGGCGTTCTGGATTTGCTCCAGGCCGCTGATGGAGACCGCGACCGCCGCCTGGGCGTAGTTGAACTCCGCCGCGGTGAAGACGTCGCTCGGCGCGATGTCCAGCATTTCGTAGCCGGAATAGCGCTTGAACGTGCCGTTCTCGGCGTATTCCATCTCTTGAACGATGGTGCGACCGCCGCTGACGGGCTTGACCTTGCCTTTGGACTTCAGGCGCCGCAGGAGGGCGTTGTTCTTGGACCTATTCTTTCAGGGCTTGCGCCCGTCGTCCTCGGCTCTTTATCCGAGGCTCCTGCAGCTTGCTATTCGTCTGCAGAGGAGACTATCTCATCAGCCAGTGCGCTGCTTCGCTTTCGATGCAATCCCGCCAAGCCGCGCCGCCTCGAGCGTCGGGCGCTGGCCCAATGCTCTCTTCGTGGCGCTGATCTTCGCTCCGTGCCCTTTGGGCTTTCCCAGCTGCGCTTGCCTTCGCGCCTCGTTCGCTTCTGGCGTCTGAGGGCGCGGCACTGCAGCTGATGCTGCGATGCCTTTTCGGATCGCTGCCGGGATCGGAGCAAAGCTCACTTGGTGTTCGTTGTAGAGCGCTGCCTGATGCTGCTGCATCCAGGCTAGTTCTCTTACGCGTTTGTCGACCACCGTGGCGTCGTCTGCCAAGTGCTCAAGCTCGATGGACTCAAAAGCGGATTCGCCGTCTCGCTTCCAGTCTGACTGCAGCTTGGTGCACAGATGCTTGCCCTGGTTCAGCAGGCAGCGATGCTCTCGCATACGCTTGGCCAACTTCCCCTTGGTACATCCGATGTAGACAAACCCGCTCGCTTTGTGGCGGATTGCATAGATCGCTGGCATTCGGAATTCTCCTCTTTGCAGCACTGACTGTCGGGCGCTCGTGGGCGGGTTATTGTTTCCTCACCGCCTAGTCGTTACGCCTTCGTTGCCCCTGGGCCTTTCAGCTTACATGCAACGCTTGGCTCGGTGTTGCCATCGCAGGTTTTCACCGAGTTCACCCGATTTTACAACGTCTGAAAGTTAAACGTTGTCTGCCACTTTGCCGGTGCGATTGCGGAGCGTGGTGGTCACGATTTCCGTCATCGCCGACGATGGGTTGATCAGAGACATGATTGGATTCCTTCAATGAATGGGTGGTGGCTCACTCGCGATTCATCACTTCGCGATAGGTCGTGCGGATGTCGTCTGCGAGAGAACCGTGCGAGCTTGGCGCCGTCAGGCTTGCGCCACCGGTGGGTGAGCCCACCAGGGTCGAACCTGCGGCGCGAGCCCGCGTCGCTCTTGCCCGGGCATCGGCCTGCCGTTGCTGGTCTTGCGACTGCAGCAACAGGGGTCGGATCTCGGGGTGTGACCAGCACGCCGCGTCGTAGGCTTCCTGCAGACCCAACGTCTTGCCCTGTGCGTCGGCAGCCTGGATGAGCAAGCCCATCTGATGCCGGACGTTGGCGAAGTAGATGTTCTTCGGGTCTGAGGCGAAGCCCTCGATCGTTTGTGCGATCTGTGCTTCTTGCTCTCGAGCGATTTGGGCATCGCCCTGCGACAGTCGCTGCTGGAGTTGCTGCACCGTTTGGGTCAATGCAGCCACTTGCGGGTCGACTTGTCGCTGGGGCGTCTGCTGTCCACCGCTCAGTTTCTGGAAAATCCGTTGGGGGTTCACCCCGTATTGCTGAAGGATGCCGATCACGGCGTTTTCCTTCTGGTCCGTCGTGCCGGCCCGCAGCGTGTAGGCCGTCTGCAGCAGCGCGTCCACGGCCTTGACCGGGTCGCTGCCCTCCGACTTGATCATTGCGAGATAGGGCTGCACCGTCGATTCGAACGTTTTGCCCAGCACGCGGTGCTCGTCGTGCTTGGTGAAGCCCTTGTGCACGTCCGCCTCGCGCCGCGCGATCTCGGCCTGGATGTCGGGGTCCAGCGATGCGAACTTCGCCTTGGCCGCCGGCGACCAGGTGTCCGGCGGCCGGATGGCCGCGGGCGCGGTGGCTGCGTTCGTCGCGGTATTCTCGGCCTGCTGGCCAGCGCGCGCAGCGTCCTGCTGAGCGCCGCTCCTGGGCTGCTGCTCGACCGGCGCGCCGTCGGCGCTTGTGTCCGGACCCCTGGCCGCCTTCTCCGCGCGGGGCGCGACTTGTTCCTTGTTCGCCGCGAAGCGCCCCGCCTCGTCGCGGGCCCGGTCGTTGACTTCCTTGAACGCGGATGCAACTGCGCCGCGCACGTCATCGCTGGAGGATTCGACTGGGGCTTCCAGTTCGACGTCACTCTCGATCACTGCGTTGTCAGACATTCAAAAAGCTCCAGACATGAAAAAGGGCCCACAAGGGGCCCGGCTGCGGGTTTATGGATGGTCAGGCGGTGTGCTTGGGCAACACTTCCTTGACCGCCTGCGCCAACTCGGCGCGCACGTTGAAATCGCCATGGATCTCGCGCTTCTTCATGTTGGGCATCTCGTTGCCGAGCTCGACGTAGCCGTTGCGTTTTAGGTAGTCGCGGTGCTTGGACCTGCTGGTGATCATCGGTGCGTCACCGGTGGCCACGTCGACGCCCATGGCCTGGTAGGGCTGAATGTCGGCAATGACCATCGGAGCGCAGACCTTGCGGCGCATCACGCCGTGGCACTGCGGCAAATCAGCGTCGATGCGCGCCACGCTGCGGAAGATGTCCTGCTCTGCGCCGCATTCGTCGCAGAGCATGGTGTAGAGCGGCATGATTGATTCAGGAGAATGCCGCGGTCTGCACGTACCAGACGTTGGACGCCAACCCGGTCTGGTCCTGCAGGCCGAACTTCATGATCGGCTGTCCCGTCACGCCGACTGCTGTCAGCGGGATGATGTACGTGCCCCACTGGCCGACGACAGGCGCCGGGCCGTAGGCGCTGATATCGATTCCAGGCTGGATCAGCACGTCGCCGGCCGTGTAGAACGACAGGCTCCATTTCTGATTCGCCTGCGTCGGCTGGAGCACCAGCGTGATGTGCGTCAGACCTGCCGTGTTGAATGTCTCATTCGGCGCGTACGGGAGCCAGCATCCCCACGCGCCGGTCACGGTGAACGTCAGGTTGGGCGGCGCGTAGTTGGGCGTGCCGGCGAACGACCAGTCCCCAGCCCAGTTGAACTTGCCGCTGCCGTAGACCACGTTGGTGGACGGCGCAGGAGCTGGCGCAGGGCTCGGCGCTGGGGTTGGCGCCGGAGCAGGACTGGGCGCGGCCGCTTGCAGCGCCGCAAGCGCGTCCGTGAGAGCCGACTGCAGGGCTGTGAGCGTGGCGATCGATGTCTGAATGGTCATGATCCTTTGTCATCCCAAAAGCAAAAGTAGAGTCTCTTCATCGTCGTCTTCCAAGGCACCCGGCTCAATCTCGACGGCGCCTGCGACTTCAACGGATTTCTCGACCGGGGCGCTTTTCGGCGCCTTCGGCGAGACGATTTCCTCGATCTGCTCGCGCAACGAGCGCGCATCTGCAGCTTTCTCGCGCGCCAGCTCGGCCAGGGCGGCCTGGCGCTGCTTCAGCTGCGTCATCGCGTTCGTACGATGGGTCAACGAATATTGAATGGCCACTTACTGGACTCCTATGATCTTGCCGTCGAGGCCGCGCACCACGGACTTCGGGCGGCTCATGTTTTCGTTCATCGCGTCGATCGCGACCTTGAATTGCTCGACCGCTGCGGCCACTGCGGCGCCGATGCCGTCGTCCTTCGGCGCAGCCGCTGCGCTCGATGCCTTGGCGCTTTCAATGGCCGCGCCAGCCTGATGCTTGGCGCCTTCCACGTTCGCCGCGGCTTGCGTCTGCGCGATGGCGTGGTCCGTGCTGGCCTTGAGAGCCGCCGTGTCGGCGTCCGTCTTGGCCGCGATCTGTGCGACAAGAATTTTGGTTTCTTGCTCGAGCTTGGTCTTCCACTCGTCAAACGCGCGCTGCGCATCGGACTCGCGTTGCTTGAACGCCATCTCCATCTGCGCCTTCTGCTGCTCCAACGCCATCTGCTGCTGCTCGCGCCGCTCCTCGGCCGCGGCCTTGGCCTGATCGGCCTGCTGCTGCATCTGGACGCGGAACTGCTCCAGTTTCTCCTCGGATGCGACCTTGGCCTGCTGCAACTGCATGTCGCCCTGCAGACGCGCCTGCTGCAGCTGCTGCTCGCCCTGAACTTTGATCATTTCCGGGTTCGGCTTGGGCTTCGGGTTCTGACCCATCTCGGCCAGCTGATCCATGGCTTCCTGGAACGCGCTCTCGGTGCTGCGGCCGACCTTGAACGAGCGCAGCACCAGCATGATCGTCTCGGCGATGCCCTTGGACAGCTGCGGCACCTCCTGCACGACCTGCATGGCGCCTTGGATCAACTCGTTCACCGTCTTGGCGAACTCCATCCGCGATTCCTGTTCCTGGCGCTCGTCCTGCAGGATGGTCGAGTCCGTCTCGATGTCGATCCTGAAATTGCGCGCCGGACGCGCTTTCAGGAGCGCATGCACATCCTCCCAGCTCGGCTGGCCCATCAGAGCCATTTGCGCCGGGTTTGGCGGCGGCGGCGGTGGGCCCAAGACCGTTGCAGGGTCGAACGGCGGCACGGGCGGCGTCTGGCCAGGTTGCAGGCCCGGCTGCGGCTGCTGGGCGTGCAACTGCTGCACTTCCTGCGCCGCTTGCTGGTGCTGCTGGACGATCTGCTGCGCGTGCTGCTGGTAGATCTTCAGATGCTGCGCTTGAACCTTCAGCGCGGCCTTCTCGGCGTTCGTCAGCAAGTGAACGCCGCTGAGTTCCTTGATACTGTCCAGCGCAAACTGCCCGCAGACGATCTCGGCCGCGATGCGAATGGAGTCGCGCGCGAACACCTGAACCTCGCGCTGCATGTCCTTCAGGCGCACGCTCGCGTAGTTCGACTTGATCTTCTGCGCCGTCGCGGTCTCTTCCGGGTCGCTGGCCCCGCGGATCAGGTCGGACATGCCGCTGATCTCGTAGATGTCGGCTTTGACCTTGTCGCGCGCCTCATAGAGCTTGAGCAGCACTTCGGCCACCATGCTCACATCCAGCAGCTCGACGGCCCCCTTGAGGCCGCCCTTCTCCGCGAATGCGGCCCAGGAATCCACAGGCACCAGCGTGTTCTCGTTGCCGGTGTTCAGCAGCTGCTGCAGCGCCTGGACGCTGCTGTCATAGACGCCGATCGCCTTTACCGCACGCGTCAGCATCGCAATGCGGTGGCTGAGCCGGTCCAATTCCTTGGCCTGGTCCTGCCACAGGATGTAGTCCGCGGTCGGGATGATCGACACGCTGCTGGTGGTGGCCTGCAGCGGCATCGGAATGGGCCAGAACCCATCCAGTTCGAGCGGGTCGTCCTGCACTTCGAGCACTTCCGAGTGCGACCGGTGCAGCCGGATCACGCGCTTGGTGCGCTTGTCCCAGATTTCGTAGATCTTGGTCTTGTTCAGCAGGTCCGCGCCCTCGGCGTCCTTGTCCAGGCCCTCGGGCTTCTGGTCGTAGGGCAGCTGGGCAGCAATCTCCTGCGTGAAGCGCTTCCTGACCTCGTGCCGGTCGAGGTACGCGCAGCGCCACACGGCGTCGCATTCCTCCCACGTTCGCGCCACGGCGTGCCCGAAGTCGGTCCAGGGCACAAAGTCAAACTTGACCTCTTCGGAGTCGACCTCTTCGATGTCTTCCGGCTCGTCGCTGCTCAGCTCGGCGCCATCGCGCTCGGTGCCAGTTTCCTTGTCGCCTTCTACGCGCGTGTTCGGCAGGTTCGGCTTGTCGGCGCTGGCGCCCTGATCCTCGGTCGACGGCACCTGGCCGCTGACCTTGCGGAAATGCGGCAGGTAGCGCACCCACAGCACGCCGCGGCCCGGCAACAAGCGGTCCAGCACGGCCTGGCGCACCGCTTCGCCAAAATTCTGCTGGCTTAGAACGTTGATGCAGCAACGCTCCAGCACTTCGCTGGCCGTCTTGCCTACCGGATCGTCGTCCTTGAACCGGCGCTCGATCTCAGGCGTCGGATCCTTGGCGTACAGCGCCGGCTTCAGCGTCTGAATGTTGCTCCAAAGCACGTTGAACGTCGTCGTCTTGGCGTTCTCGTCCTTCTTCTCAGCGGTGTAGCGCTCGATGATGCGCTTGCCGCGCTTCTCGAACTGCTGCGCCTTGCGCTCATAGCGGCCTATCTCTGCAGACCACTTGCGCTGGAGCTCGCCCTTGTCGAGCTCGAGTGGTGCGATCTTCGGGTCGACGCTGCCTGGATCGGCGATGCCGTCGAGAGCGTCTTGCATCAGGCCCAGACCACAGAACCGGCAGCGGTCGTGAGCGCGACGTACAGCCCAGTCCCAAACGCGATCGGAATCCAGTTCCAGCCGGCGGCGATCGGAATGGCGCTCATGACCAGGCCGTTGGCGCCGATGCCGTCATAGATGTTCGCGGTGCCGGCGACCGATGCGTAGATGCCCAGCAGGCCGCCCTGCCCGGTCTTGATCTGCGCGGACGAGCCGGCAGTCATCACGGTGGCGCTGCCGATTTCCCAGTTGCCGATTGCCATCAGAATCCGTCGCTTTCTGTGTTTCTGTCCTGCTGACCCCAGGTCAGCTCATCGAACCGTGTTTCGTGCAAGAACTTCGGCCTCGGAGGCGGCGCCGGCGGTGCTGGCACCATCTCGAGCATCTGGCAGCCGTAGCTGAACGCATCGCCCGGATGGCTGGCCCAGTCGTGGACCGGCTCCTTGCTCATCGTGCGCGTCTCGGTGTCGTAGTCGAAGCGCCAGCTGGTCAGGCCGCTGATGCCTTCAAAGCATTCATCTTCATCGAACCAGCACTTGGCCACCACGCGCCGCGCGGCGTTAATGCGGTCCGCGATCTTGGTCTGCGGCACCACGCGCACATGGTCAGGACCGAAGCCCTTTAGGAACCGTTCCATCGGGCTGTGCTTGGTCCCAAAGGTCTTGTTGCGCGCGTCATGCGGCAGCCAGATCTTGTCCAGCCGCATGCCGCGCTTGGTCAGGTACGCCGTCAGATCCTCAATCCAGTCGTCGGCGTCCTTGCCCGACTCGCCCAGATAGCCCACCAGCCCGAAACCGTCGGCCCGCGGCTGCCAGATCCACCAGCTGGCGGTGTCCCTGAAGCCCAAGTCGCTGCTGATGCACACCGCAGCGCCTTCGGGGTCGAACAGCCCACCCTGCCTAATGCGTCCGTCGATACGCGCGCGGCCCATCCAGCGGCCCAGGACAGCGCCGAGGATGGCAGCGTCGAAGCTGCACATGTACTCCTGGTCGAACATGGCCTGCCCCATGTCGTCACCGAAAGTCTCGATGTACCCGCTGCGCTCCTTCTGCAGCGCCTCCTTGCTGAACACGCCGGTGTCGACAGCGTTCAGCACCTGGGCAAACGCCGCAGGATCCTTGCGTGCCGCGGTCAGCGTGTCGAAGGCGTGGTTCTTGCCCCGCGGCGTCGTAATGAAGATCTGCCAGCCGTTGTTCTCGGCCAGGATCGGCCGGAGATACGCCCGCGCGGCCGGGTTGCTGATGGCCCACTCGCTGTAGACGATGCCCACGGGCGTCGCGCCGACCAGGCTGTTGAAGTTGTCCGATCCGACGACCTGCCAGCTACTGCCGTTCTTGAACCCGATCGACATGTCGTTCTCGCGGGTCCAGCTGCGCAGCTCGAGCGGGAACGCCTCATCGATCCGCCGCTTGCCGGTGTGCGGGTTGACCGCGCCCCAGATGGCCTTGCGGGCCTGACTGGCCTCGGGGAGCATGTGCCAGAAGTTGGCAACGCGCTCATGTGCAGCCACCGCAGTCCGATGCAGACAAACTTCGTCCTTGCCGGAACGGCGATGCCAAATTAGCTCGGCATGCTTGCCGCCGCGCTCGAGGTAGTCCCATGCGGGACGCTGGTACGGTCTTGGCTGCCATCCGTTGGGCAGCCGGATCCGCATCTCTCAGGGCTTGGTAGGGTCCGCGAACCGCACCAGCTCGACCGTCACGCTCCCGCTCACCGCCATGTCCAGCTTGTCACCGTACTTCTTCGGCGCCAGCTTGGACAGCAGCCACTTGCGGGAGTCGACGCGCAGTTTCGAGCGGGCCATCGCCTCCCCGTTCTCGACGTACCCGACCGCATCCTCGCCGTGCCGCTCCATCCAGTCGTTCGTCGCGTTGTCGCTGATGTCGAGGATGTCTTCGGCCATCGCCTCCAGGCCGCAAGCACGCGCACGCGCGTATTGCTCCGCGAAGGCTGGGTGATGATCCAGCCACTTCATCACCGATGACAGCGCTGGCATCTGGTCGTCGCGGCAGACGCTGCGCAAACTCTCCCCATCCGCCAGCCGCGCGCAGATGCGCTCGGCCAGCGCGTTGCTGTAGGTGCTCTTTCGTCCCATTGCATCGAATCATCCCTTGCGGGCTGGATTCCCGTTAGAACTGCGGCTTAGACGCCCAGCTTGGCGAACAGCGCCTCGAACCCGGTCTTGACCGTGCTCGCCTCCGTGGCCAGCAGCGGCTGCAGGAGGGTGGCGTGTTGCTTGAGGGTGTCGAGCTCGGCGGTCAGGCTGTTGAACTTGGACTCGTAGGCCGTGCGCTCTGCGGCGATGTCGCTTTCGAGCTTGGCCTGCGCAGTGGTCAGGAGTTCCTGAAGAGTGGACATTTGCAGCTCCAGAATGCAAAAACCCGCCGGGATTGCTCCGAGCGGGCGAATTTTGAAGGCAACTTGGCCCCTTGGAATCACAGTGTGCACGATTCCAGAATCATCGTCAAGCCCGATCCATCACGCCGGCCGAACGCAGACGGACGACCAGCGCGGCGCGTGCCAGATCGATCACGGCGCGCCGGTCGACGCGGTTCTCGGGAAGGCGCGGATTGATGAAGCACTCCCAGCCGGCGACGAGGTTGCGCGCTTCGGCGTGAATGGCCATGCGCCAGAACGCATTGAGCTGCTGCACCTGGAAATCGACCGTCTTCATCGTGCGCGATTCAAGATCGCTGTCCAACGCGCCGTTGGCATCGTCGTACTGCCGGCTGACCTGGTAGTCGCCGACCACGAGAGACTTTGGCGCAAAGCCGCGGGCGGCTGACGCCCTGCTGGCCCAGTGATGCCAGCGCGACAGGATGTCGTCGAGCTCGTCCTTGACGCTTGCTGCGGTCATGAGCATGTGGCCTCCAGGGCTTTGACGCGGATCTTTAGCATTCCGCCCAGCGTCGGAATGCGAACGATCTTGAGACTGTCGATCTGGCTGTCGTCCGACCACAGGCCGGCGTGGGTGAGGCTGTCGAGGGTGGACTTGAGCATGTTGTCCAGGTCGCGGCGTCGCCTGTCGGGCATCCAGGCGTCGATCTCGACGGCCAGGCGCTCCTCGGGCTTGAAGCGTTTCCAGCGCTGCACGAGGGCCTGTTCCTGGATCGCCTGGCGGTACTTGCGGCCAGCGGCGCTGATGAGCGAGCGGCCGGCTGCCGAGCCGCCGGACAGGTGGCGGTAGTAGGTGTTTGTGCTGGGTGGGAATGGGAGGACGATTTCGATCATCTGCAGGCCCAGGCAATCGCGCGCAGCGGGAGTTTCAGCAGCCAGAAGAACGCACCCAGCAGCCCGACGCAGACCAGGCCGGCGCCAAAGCCGATCCAGAAGCCGCCCAGGAACAGGTCGTAGATCGGATTCAAGGGTTCTTTCATGTGGGGTCCTTCACTTCGACGGTGCGCGCCAAGTCGGTCAGGCGCACTTCCACGGTGATGAGGCCGCGCTTGACCATCGAATCCCGGATGCGTGAGGCCGTCTTGATGTCGCTCGACAACCGCGCCGCAGCCTCCCTGAAGGCCTTGGAATCCATGGCCCCGCCGTTCGACTCGAGCAACCCAATCGCCCGGTCGATGGCGCTGCCCTCGTAGATCCAGCGCGCTGGTTTTCCTGGGGGTGAGCTCATGGGTGTTCCTGCCATTGTTCAGGCCGCATTGGATCCAGCCAACGACCAAACTGAGTTATTGGAAAAAATCCTTCGGGCCCGCGAGAACCAAAAACAAAACGCTCTTTGACGGTAGAGAGCCGACTTCATTTTTCAAAACGGCACAACGGCACATCGCATAACGGCACGGCAATCGGCACGGCACAGTGCCGAATTGCCTTATGCGCGCGCGAGTGCCGTTTCTGTGCTTTGTGCCGTTTTTCGGCACACAAAACGTAGGTATTCGGCACATTCATGGGTCATTCCTTGACGATAAGAATGGGCATCATCGAGCCCTGCTCGGTCCCGAAATCAATGCGCTTCTGGCTCAAAAGAGCGGCCTTGGCACGGTAGAACGTCATCTTCTTGGCGTGCATCTCCATGTCGGGAGGGAGCACCTTGTAGAACTCCAGGCGCCATTGCTTTTCGGTCAATCCAGTTTGTGCAACCGACAACAGCAAAGCGTCTTTGCCGCCTCGTCCGGCCCGTGCTTCCCGTTCTTTTGCCTCGACCAATTCAACGGCGTTGTTAATATGCCCGGCCGCCAGCGAAGTAATTGAATCTCCGTCTTCATCCTTCCCGAGATCCTGAACGGAAAGTAGAAACGACTGCTCATCGAATAACTCGCCGTCCTTCTGACGCTCGCACACGACGGTCGCAATCATTTCCTTCTCGTCGCGAAATACCCCGAACATGAAATCGACGTTGCCGACAATTGCGCTCGATCCCCGGGGACGCTCCGTCGCGCTGTGGCCGCTGTGATGAATGACCAGCACGGTGCAGGCCCAGAGCTGACGAAACCACGTCCCCAGCTCGCGAAAGTAGCGCGCGGTGTCGGTGCTGCTGTTCTCTTCGCCTTCGTCGGTCTGGCTCTTGGTGTCGATCACAATCAGCGCCGGCTCCACGCCGATCGCGCGCGCAGCATCCACCACTTCGCTCGAGCGCGTCGACAACATCACGGCTGAGGGCAAGACGTAGAACGAGATCCCGCTCCACTTCAACCCCCTGGCCGCGTGCCAGGCGCGCACACGCCGCATGAGGCCAGTGCCCCCTTCCGCGGCTATGTAGATGACCGAACCGCGCTTTGTCTTCCTTCCCAGCCATTTCATGCCGTGGGCAATGTGCAGGGCCATGTCCAAAGCGACAAACGACTTAAACGTGCCAGGAGCGCCGAACATCACGCCGATGCTGTCGGAGGGAAGAACGTGCTTGACGGCCCAGCTGACGTTCTTGGATGCGGCGTCGAGCTGGGCCAAGCTCAGGATGCGCGATGCGGACTCCGCAGGCTGAGAAATCACCGGCGCACCGGTGTTCTTCCAGCCTTCCTTCTGCGCCATTGCGAAGAGGCTGTTCAAGCCAAGGCCTGAAAGGCCCTTGCGCTTGAAACTGCGCCAGACCCGCATCTGGTCCTGCGGGTCGTACTTCGAGCTCGTCTGGCTCCAGGTGTCCCACAAACTGAACCCGGCCTGGTTGGGCATCTCGTTGTGGATGGCAGCACCCACAGCGACCCAGGTCTCGCGGTTGTGGCTGTTGATGTGCTGCAGCGCTTCCTGCGCGCTGGCCGCGCGCGCGGGGTCGATTGGGGGCGCTGGCGGCGCGATCGCCGTGGCCTTGGTGTGCGATCTGCCCAAGTCCCGGATCCACGTCGGCAGAGTGCTGGGCACGATTCCGTTCAGCGGGTCCGATTCCGACTCCCAGCCGTAGCGCTTGCCGCTTGGGTGCAGCGTAGGCTCGACCGCGATGTAGCCGTCGGCTTTGAGATCCACGCCGGGTCCGAGCGTTCCGGGCAGGCCTTCGACCAGCTGCGCGGCAAAAAGGCGATGCTCGCCGCCGCCGCCTGTAAGGGCCAGGACGTCGCTGACGATCGGGCCGTGGATTGCCTCGAGCTGGTCGATCGTGTCGATGCCGCCGTTGCGCGGGTCGATGTCAATGGCCACCAGCCCGCTGGCCTTGAGCGCAACGCCCACGCCGGCGTCCGGGTATTGCCGCCACCAGTTTGTGGCCGTCTGGGTGTCGTTCGTCGCGTCGTGAAAGCCGTTGCGCACCAGGCGGCCAAGGGGTTTCTTGGTGCCCGGGTCGAGTGGAAGCACCCACCAGCCGAGACTGATGTAGCGGGCGGCAAAGCTGGCAGCGCTGCGCGCCTCGTTGATGTCCGTCACGTTGGATGACATGCGCTCAGTGCGATTGCGTACAGACCGCACCGACGGCATCAAGCCACGATGCGGCGGGGCGAGGCGTGGCGCCTGTGCAGAAAACGGCGCTCATTCCTCCTGCTCCCAAATCAGCTGCGGCGCTTTGCGCATCACGCGCTCGTGCGTCTGGGTGAGGAATGCGTAGGCCGCGGGGTCCACGCACTTGAATTCGCTGGGAACGACCTTGAGGCCGAGGTGCACGAGGAACAGCACGACCTCTTCCAGGCGCTCGGTCTTGATGCGGCTGACGGTGGAGTCGGACACGCCCATCGCGGTGGCCACTGAGCCGGCCTTCCCGGGTTCTTGCAGCCGGTGCAACGCAAGCTGCACGCCTTTTCGTGCCCTTTCAGCCGGGGCTGGCGAGACTGGCGCCATGTCACGCAGCCTTCGATTCAGCAGCAAAGAGGTACTGATGCAGCGCGCGCACCTTGGAGTAGCCCGGATCGCTCTCGCGGTTCTTGATGCGCAGCACCGTGTCGTATGGGATGCCGCTGCCTTTGGCCACAGCGGGCAGGTCGCCGACGCGGTTCTGAAGCTCGGCGACGACCCTCTCTAGGAGGTCGAATTGAGTGTCCATGCCGCAACCATAGGCATAGTTGCCTCATATGTCAAGGCACATTTGCCTTGCGCGCTTTGCTATCCAAGATCG
>CAIMFV010000033.1 GCA_903840435.1 uncultured Caulobacterales bacterium | reverse complement strand
CGACCGGGTTCTATATGGGCGGCTACGGTTACGCGGGCGGCATGTTCGCGCCAAGCGGTCTCGGTTTTCGTTCTCGCGATCGGGAGGATGAGGTTTCGCGCCGCCTGCATGGCGATCAGCACCTCCGCAGCGTTCATGAGGTCAAGGGTTATCATATCCACGCCCGCGACGGCGAGATTGGCCATGTCGCGGACTTTCTGCTCGAGGACGGCGACTGGAGCATCCATTACTTGGTCGTCGACACGAAGAATTGGTGGCCCGGAAAGAAGGTCCTAATCTCACCTCGGTCCATAGACTCAACGGATTGGTCGAGCAGGACCGTCAATCTTGATGTCGATCGTCAGAAGGTCAAAGACAGCCCCGCTTACGACGGCTCGAAGGCCATCGATCGCGCCTATGAGTACCAATTTCATGGCTACTACGACGGCCGTCGGGTCCCCGAGCCCGTGTAGCGGGGTCTTACTCCAGCCTGGACCGGAAGAGCGTCCGCCGGTCCTACTTTCGCACGATTAGCACCGGGCACGACGCATTCCACTCGACACTCGATCGCGCTTACGACCAGAACGAAGGTGCGCGCGTAAATTCCTCATCGCCGGCTTGAGGCCAATGAGCGTCTTACGGTCGCGCACCGTGTTCCAGCGTTCCAGAGCGCGGGCCGGCCTCAACAACTGAGCTCGACCGGCCGCGACGAGCTTGTGCGTCGGCCGGTCGCTGACCGCAGCATCGTCGGCCGCGCCGAGAATCTTCTCCAGCTCTTCGGAGCGGCTCGAGTAGTGCTTTACCGCTTTGGTCCCATAGAATGGGGCCAGGGCGCCGCTGTCGACGCTGATCTTTTTAAGTTATTTGCGTAAGTCATGCCGCACAACTTCCGACTGTCGGTGCACGCTAAGAACGCAAATGCAAGGCACTGATATTAAACAACTTCCCCGAAATGACAACTTAAGAAAACACGCTAAGAATGCGAAAGAAGCGGCAGAGACGAGTTAAGAATGCAAATTTCGGACTAAGGGCACGATGATTGAGATTCGAGCGGCCAAGGCGAAGTCCCCCCTGTGAGCCGGATTTCCTGAAAATTCCGGTGGAAGATCAAGACTTCGCTTTTTTCATCCTCCAGCGTGGCGGGATTTGCCGGATTAGACGTTTCGACGAAATTGCTACGCTGAGCAAGGCCGTCGAGTCTCTTAAGCGGCAACGTTCTCGGCGCCTCGTCAGTCACGGAATTCCGGCCCGCGCGGCAGGTAACGATAGGCCCAGCTATAGAGAAGCTTCGGCACAACCGCGACGCATCCGCCCACGACCCCTGCGCCAAGGCTCAAAAGGAAGACCAGACCAAATAAGCCCACTTTCGCTTCAAATCTGCCCGGAGCCACGACGACCAGAGCGATGAACGCCGGAAATGCTGCAGAAAACAGGGCGATAAATCCGCCTGCGAAAGCCGTTCCATAACCCCCAGGAGATGGGATGAGCTTGGCCGTCACAGGTGCGCTCCTCGCTTTTAAAATTTTAGGGAGAGCGACAGGGCCCAGCCTGAAATTCCAGGTCACCGCTCTTCACCGGCTGAGGTTCAATCTCACTTAAGGCAATTTTGAGGTCGTAAGAACGCGGTCCAGATGATCCGCCTTTCGGGCAGTTTGTCGCCGCAAGCGACGCCTGCATCATGCGCAATGACATGCCGCAGACCTTGACTTATCGCTCCGGCGAAAAGGCGCGATGTGTCAAGGTGCGGAATAGCCGTTCAGCCTCCACCTTCGCGTCGTCAGCGAGGGATGAAGCGCCTTTCTCAAACAAGGGTCGCGCGAGCTCGAATTCTTGGTCGATGAAGGCCGCGATCGGGCGCGGAAGCGGCTCGGCGCCGAGTTCCCGCGTCACCGCCTTACGGCCCATTAATTCCGTCGTGAGCACGGTCACATCGGCGGGAGGGTCGCATTCCGACATCAGGCTTGGGAAGTGCATTGGCGCAATCGCACGATCTGGATGTATGCGAAGCCAGCGCAGCGTCGCTGCAGGGCGCAAGGCGTAGAAGATTTTCTTCTGCGGCACGGTCTTGCCGTCGCCAAAATAGACGCGCCGTTGTCGTTCTCCCAGATGAAGGTAGTGCCTGCCAATGAGGTCTCGATCCGCGAACGCATTGGCGAAGCCAAGCAGCGCATCCCTAAACCAAGCCTCGCCCCGATAGATACAAGGCGAGCGCAACCATTCGATGATCACGGCATTGCCTTTCAAGAGTAACTTCAATGCTTTGCCCAACTCCCAACCATTGACGTCAAGATCGCCCTCTAGCGGAACTTCGATGACGTCGCGGCGAGGCCAGGGAGTAAGATGTTGCTCGACCGGTCGCACGAAAACAAAACGGCAGTCATAATCGCTGTCTGGCGAGGAAAACCCCCAGGCGCGGCTACCGCTTTCAATCGCCCATGGGATGGCGACGCTTTCCGCCTGGCAGATGGCGGTGAGGCGATCATCAATTTCTGCAACGGTTTGCGGTGCAAAACTTTCCGGGATGGTGCGTAAAGGGTGTGTCATAGGTGACACTTCAATCCAAGCTTCGGGCTTCGGCAAGGGTGTGATCGGATTGGCGAAAACGCACCTGCGCAAATCCAATCCATTAGGCTAACCTTTCCCATGGTAAGGCCTGGACTATTCCTACCGGAGGGCCGCACCTCCAGTGTCCTTGAGAGAACATCCGATCTCTTTGAAGTGCCAAGCAATGCTCATGCTTTTTGCCCTTGTGGTTTCGGTTTTCGGTCAGGATCCACCTCACGCCTCTCCGCCGGCAGAAACCTGCTCCGCCTTCGCTCTGGTCGACCCGCAACGCTTATCGAACCGGCTTAGGCATGGCGATGACGTGCCATTCGAGGAGGTGCTGCGATCCGCCCTGAAGCCACCTGAACTGCGAGATTTCCAGCGCGCGGATCGCTGGGTGATCGTCTCTGAAGCCTGGTTCATCAACGATCGGGCCAAGCGCGAAGTCGCAGCCTTTCGCATCCGGGGGGAGTGGCGCGCCGCATACCGAACGCTCTCGGCAGCGGCACTCAGCAAGCGCGCTTTTCGATCACGCTGGCGCGTTACAACGCTCTCCTCCGAGACCGGACATCTCCTTGAAACCTTGGTCGCGGATCCCTGCCTTTGGACCGCACCCCGATTCCTAGACGCGGCCATTCCCATCACGCCTGCGGGCTGGGTGACGTCCTTTGACGGTCCGATCACAAGCTACGAAGTGCATGTCGGAAACCGGACCTGGTCGGGACTGCAGATCAGTTGGCGCCTCGGGCCGCCAGCGGAACTCCGGTCCGCACTTTTTCAGGCCATCTTTCACGACGACGCCACCAGCAAGGACTACATCGATCCAAGTCAAGCCCACGCCGAGCCCAAGACCTAAAGGTATTGGCGGCGACGTGTCGTGCGGGATTTCGCAGTGTGGCGCTTCGATTTCAGCTGACCAGAGCTGTCGTTTGGGTCGAGCTTGGAGGGTATGAAGCCAAGACTAGCAAGCGCCGCGGCTCGGAGAGTTTTTCGAATGGCCGAGACATCGACGCTCGACCAGATGGTGTTGGTGGTTCAACCTGCGACCGTCCGAGGAAGATCAGTTTGTAACTGAGGAGGCGACCGTGAGATCTGGAGCCTGCGGAGCGGCGGGAGCCGTCATCTTGAGTGCGGCCTGCGCTACCCATACGGCTCTGGGGGCTTGCCCGCCCTTTCCGTCGCCGGAGCCGGCGCGCGAAAGCGGCGTCATGGCGAGCACTTTCACGGGTGGGCTCAAACGCATGCCTCCGCCGGCTCGGCATGTTCCGATCCCTCCCGGCGTTTTTTCTTCAGTAAAAATCACGTTTCATCGGGGAAGCTGCCTCGGATCCTGCCCCGCCTATCGCGTGGAGATCCGGGGAGACGGGGCGGTAACCTTCCAGGGGGACGCAGATGTATTGGTTTTGGGTAAGCACAGCTTTCGCATCCCGTCGGAGACGGTCCAGTGCCTCCTCGACGATTTTCGGGTCGCTGACTTCTGGTCATTGCGGCAAAACTATGTGGCCCCGCTCACCGATAGTTCCCTGCACCAGGTGACGCTGCAAATTGACGGGCGCGGGAAGATCCTAAACGACTATGTCGGCGAGGCTGTTGGGATGCCCCCGATCGTGAGAGCGCTCGAAACTGCGATCGACGCGGCGGCAGCTAATCGCTTTGTCAGGGGAGATGACCACACTCTAGCCACCTTGCAGGCCGAACGGTTCAACTTCAAAGACGAAGCTGGCGCTGCCGTGCTGGCCCATGCGGCCGCAACCGGGCCCGACGACCTGGTGCTCGGTCTGATCGCTGAAGGCGCGCCCTTGCGCACCCAAACTTCGTGGAAACTGCCCCCCCCTGAGAAGCCAGCGATCCTCTCTGCCGCCGCCCGAGGCCGGGCGCAGGTGGTGAGGGCCTTGATCGCGGCAGGCGCACTGTCAGAAAAAGGCCCCAACCTCAAGAACGACGTCTATCTTGCCGCTGCCGCGTCGCTCGACGACGACACACTGGTCGAAACCCTTGCCGTCCATCCCGACATCAATGCACGAGATACGGATGGCAAGACGGCGTTGATGCCTTTGGAGCAAGATGATCAGATTGCGCCAGATCAACTGGCTCGCAACGGCCTGCGTCAGGTGGCCATCGCCAAACGACTATTGGCGCTCGGCGCGGATTCGTCACTGCGCAACCGCTCTGGCGGCACAGCGCTTTTTTACTTGGCCGAGCCAGAGCTTGTGCGGCTGCTGGTCCAGGCCGGAACGCCACTCGAGACGCGTAATGATCTCGGCTTAACACCTTTGCTCTCGGCGACAACCGATGCCGCTGCATTGGCCTTGCTTGAGGCAGGCGCGGATCCCAACGCGGCAGACGATGATGGAGATACCGTCTTCAAAACCGCGACCACGAACAAGTGGGGCCGCACTTTGGCATTCCTCTCAGCCCGGGAGGCCAAACCATGACAAGACGCCTGCTGACGCTGATCGTCTTTCTTATTGCATGCGCTTCCGAGGCCGCAGGGTCGGAAACCTGTCCAAAGCTGCCGAAGGCGCCCGAGATAGGCCCGGCAGAGGAATCGATGCTGCCGAAGATCACCCGGCGAGTTCCGGCAACTAGGCTCCACATTCTAATGCCTCAGGGGTTGCAAGACACGATACGCATAAAACTCACGCGGGCCAATTGTCGCGGAGCATGCGAAGTCAATAGCAGCGTGGAAATTCGAGGTAACGGCCAAGGGATTTATCGCGGCACGGGCTTTTACCTTCTTGTGAAGGGTGAGCACCGCTTTCCCGTGCCCTCCAGCACGGTGGCCTGCCTGATGGAGGCTTTCAGGGCGGCGGATGTCTGGTCGTTCGCTTCGTCCTACGTGGTCGACGCACCGCAGTTTGAAGTCGTGACGCTCGAAATCGAGATCGCGGGCAGGCGGAAGGTCGTGAAGGATCGGCTAGGCGTCCGCATTGGGGCGCCAGCGGTGCTTGGCCAGCTTGAGCTCGCCGTCGAGGCGGCAGGCGCGCAAAGCTTCATGATCGGAGACCCGAACACCGTGCCGCTCTTGCGGGCGGAGCGCTTTGACTTCCACGCTCGCGCGGGCGCCGTGCTCCTCAACGCAGCAGCGAACCAGTCTCCGGACGACGTGGTCTTAGCCATTCTGGCCGAAGGCGCCCCAGCAAACCAGAAGGTGGCCGTTAATGGGTTCGATGATGATGCGGCGATAATCGTTTCCGCCCGTCGCGGAAAGCTTGACCTCGTGCGGGCCTTGGTGGCGGCGGGTGCCTTTGCCGACGCGCCATATCAAATGCGGGAAGACGCCCTGCGGGCTGCGATAGAGGACGCCAGGCCCTCGGTTGTAGCTGAATTGATCAAAGACGGCGCAGACCTACACGTTGATGACGCCGGGGGAGGCTATTTGTTCGACAGGCTTGTCGCGCGTTCGCTTACTGCCAGATCAATGGGCGATTTGACCTTTCAGGCTGATCGCGTCGCGGTTATTAAACTGCTCCTGAGCGCAGGCGCGACAATTCCGCGGACCCTCATGTTTGACGCGCGGACACCGGAAGAGGTCAGGCTATTTCTCGCGGCCGGTGCTGATCTTGAGGCCAGGGACAGCGAAGGGCTGACGCCGTTACTACGGACGAGCGACGAGGATGTCGCCATCGCCCTTCTCGAAGCCGGGGCGGATCGAGCCGTCCAAGGCCAATTCGGAGAGACCCTGTTGAAAGAAGCCTTGGCCAAGCACTTGCCTATGCCCCGCGTGCTGAAATGGCTGCGTAGACACCCGGCGCATCCGCTTTGACGTGATGAGGTGAGCAAAAATACTGGACTCTCGCAGTAGAGCAACAGGCTCAACTCGCCGTCGCTGAGGTTGGCGGCCAAGATGGGCGAGCGGTGTCTTAGGAGGCGGCTCCCCGCGATGGCGGCCGAGGTGCCACGGAGCCTGGACCTCAGCTCTGTTGGCAGCGGTCGGTCCACGTGCAAACATGCGCCAGATTGGGGGAGACGACTATGGGCCCGACCAAGGGTATATCGCCCGCAATATCAATGCTAGCAGTCCGGGTATTCGCTGGGTTTTCCCAAGGATTAGCGCTCTACGGGCTCTACCATTGGCGTAACCAACTCGACCCGATCGCATTTGGCGCGCTCAGCGCAACCGCTTGGCTGGGCCCCATAGTATTCCTAGGCGCCTTCGGCGTGTTGCGGCGACGCTGGTTAATCCTGTGGACCGCTGCGGCAGTGGGGATTGCCGCTAGTTTGGGTGGCTACGATGCTTTCGTAAATGCTGGCGACCCTTCGATCTGGACGTCACCTTTTCCCACAGTCGTCACCTTCATCGCCGCACTCCTATACATCCTGCATCATCTGATTTTACCAACCGCAGGGACGGGTCGGTGGCGCACCGATTACCAGCGTTACTTCGACGCGGCGTGGATGGACGCGGTCCGTCTCGCGCTTTCTGTCATGTTTGTAGGACTGCTGTGGGCCCTACTTTGGCTCGGTGCGTCGCTCTTCAAGCTGATCGGACTAGCGTTTCTGCAACATCTCATCGAAACGGACTGGATCGGCTATGTGGCCACTGCGACATTTTTCGCCTTGAGCATCCATCTGACCGATGTGCGCGTGGCCTTGGTCCAAGGCGCGCGGACTCTGCTGCTAACGCTTCTGTCGTGGCTGTTGCTCGTGCTGACCGTCATCGCGGTCGCGTTCCTCGGCGCTCTGCCATTCACCGGACTAAAAGCGCTATCAGCGGCGGGGTCAGCCAGCGGCACCATGCTTGCGGTCTGCGCGGCGCTTGTCGTTTTGATCAATGCGACCTACCAGGAAGGCGAACAGGAAGGTTACCCGCCCACAGTCCTGAAATGGTGCAGCCGCATTGCGGCGCTTGCACTCGTCCCACTGGTCTGGGTTGCCATTTATGGCTTGGGTTTGCGGATTCACCAATACGGGTTGACGCCCCAGAGAATTAACTTGGCCGCCTGCCTGTTGGTCGCGGGTTGCTATGCCGCTGGTTATGCTTGGGCGGCGCTTCGACGCGGACGATGGATGGCACCGCTGGAGGGGGCGAACTGGATCACGGCGCAAGTCGCTGTGGCCCTGCTGCTGATCCTCTTCTCGCCACTTGCCGACCCGATGCGAATTTCGGTCTTATCGCAGATCAGCCGCCTCGAATCCGGGACCGTCAGGCCGGCACAATTCGATTTCATGTTCCTCAGGTTTCGCGCCGGGAGGTGGGGCCGGGAGGCGCTGCAACGATTGACCGTCCTGGACGGGTCGCCACGAGCAATTGAGATTGCATCACGCGCAAAGTCATTTCAGCACTTGAAGACGCCATCGGTCGACCTGACCCCACCCGCGGCGCAAGTGCCGGAGAAGGTGCTCACGCATCACCTTCAGATCTATCCTGCAGGCGTTCGCGTCCCTGCGACATTCCTCGAGCAAGCGGCCAAGAGCAACTTGGGCGGCCACTCAAGCTGTTTCACTGGCGGGGATGACGAACTGTGCGACGCCTATGTGTTGGACATATATGGTGAGGGCGCGGTTGCGGTTTTCCTCGTCGCGCCAGGAGAGCGCACTGACGAAGAGATCACAGGGGAGATATTTCGCCGCGGAACAGGTGGGCAATGGGCGAAAAGTGGAGAGTTGGTCGTGACCTGCCCACCATCGATCAAGGCGCTGCAGAAAGGCATATTCACCTTTGCGGTTACCAGAGCTAGGGATTTGGTCCTCGCAGGCCGTCAGTTCAATATCCTCTCTAACCCCGATGAAAACTGCTCGACGGGTGCGCGTCATTAGCAGCACCGTTCCGAACCAGCCTAGCACCTGTAATGCCGTCGTGAAGCAGCGCTTATGGCCAATGCTCGCGTCCAAACCACGCACGGACATGAGAGGGAAGAAGCCTCCGCTCCCGACCGCAGCTGCAAACAGATGAGCTGCGCTTGAAACTGGCGCGACAAGCAACGGCTGGCTCAGTCGCAGGATCGACTGGAAAACGGCCCAAAAACAAAATCCGAAGCTAACGTTTATCAGGAAAAAGTGCGACCCGGCTTTTTCCGAAAAGACAAACGAAAACAGAGGGATTTAGTGGCTGTCTGATTCGACAAGAAACTGTCAGACACTAGCCATTTCGATAAGACCCACGCCAGAGGTTGAATCCGATACCCGTATGCAAAAGGGGCATCGATAATCGCAATGTTCAAGAAGACCAACTTTGGCTTCCACAAAATAATGAATCCGCTCGCGTGCACAGTCGAAGATTTGGGGGAGCTGCCTTTGGATGTCCTCTAAGGTGGATTGCTGCCCATTGCGGTAATTGGCTAGGATGGCTTTCTGACGGGAAGCCAACGGCCTGTACCAACCCTAAGGTGACCTTGCACGCGGGGCGACGCTACGCCACAAACTATCTTGGGTAAGCGGCAGCTGTCGGGTCCGTAGGAGCACACCTCTGCAGGCCGCCCGTTCTTTTACCCACATTTCGAGACCTTGGGCGGCTCCTCTACCCGGAGCAGAGAGCGATGCCGAGGCTACCGCGAATTTCCGCCACCCGCGCCGCGAACCCCGCCAACACAGTCATTTGCTCGTCGCCTCCGCACTCAGAACTGGCAAAGGTTTCAGCCAAAGTTTTGCAGCAAAGCAGAATATCGCAGTGGCTGGAATCGTCTCCAATATGGAGACAATGCCGATCATTGAATGGGACAACAGGTAAAAAGCCAAGACCGTTACAGTGGTGATCGCAGTGAAGGCCCCCAAGCCCCAAAGCATTGGATGCTTCGTAATCGACCTCGCAAAGACGAACGCCAATAAGCACGCAATCAGTAACAGGGGTAGCGATGAGGGCAACAAAAGGGAAATCCACCAGCTAGCCGTCCCCCCCGATACGAAAAGCGGAATGAAGCCGAGGAAGTAGCTGGCCACCACTGTCGACACCACGTGAGTGCGCTTCACTTGGCTCATTGAATCACAATCCCATGCAACATGTCAGATTTCCGCCTTTCCCAGCCGCTCCCCACGTCCGCTCTCACCAGGCGAAGGCGCCAGTTCTGAGGGTACACTCGTCGGCTCGGGGGGCAAGGAGGGCTGGGCCCAACTTGCGGACATCCACCCAGCCTAGTTCGGTTCAAGTCGCAGATTTCGGCGCGAAGCCGATCCCTTTATAGGTTCTGACAGGATTGCCGCGCTCAAGTTGCTGATTGAGGCCCCACCGTGATCGGCGGGCCTGGTCGCGAGACGCACTTCGCTGGTCTTCGATCAGCATGGCCAGTTTCAACCGCGCTAATTTGCGGTTGGCGTGCTGTGAGCGCTGTTCTTGCGCGGTGGCGACCAGACCGGTGGGTCGGTGGGTGGCACGCACGGCGCTATCGGTTTTGTTGACATGCTGGCCGCCCGGACCGCTGGCGCGCAGGGTCTGGTAGTCGATATCCTCAGCCTTTAAGTCAGGGACCAGGTCAGGCTCTGGCGCGAGGGCGACGCCCACAAACCAGTTTCTGCGGTTATGGCCAGGCCGAAACGGACTGTCGCCAATCCATAGGACCGTCCCAATCCGCTCTGCTAGGAATGCCTGCACATTGGCGCCGCCGACACGCATCAGCAGCGATGCGGGGTCATCCTCGCAGCTCTCCAGGACATCGCAAACGACGCCATAGGATTCAGCTTCGCGTGCGTAGGCGGCTGCGAGTTGCGCGATAACCCACCGACATTCCTGAGGTCCCTGTCCGGACGTCAGGTGCAAGACGATCTCCCTCATGACGCCGCCCTCGTCTTGTAACTGAGCAGGGGGCGCAACCGCGCGATGACATGCACCAGGCCGGCGTGTTCAAGGTCGGCCACGACCCGCTTGATGTCCTTGTAGGCCTGGGGCGCTTCCTCAAAGAGCAATCGACGATCCTCGCAGACGACGTGGCTGCCGAGTGCGGTTCGTTGAAGATCGGCGACGCGGTACCGCGCGGACAGCTTTGCGTGCGCGTCCGAACGGCTCCATTTCCGGCCAGCGCCATGGGCGAGCGAGCTCAACGCTCGATCTGTGCCGTCGGCAATAGGTTCGACCAGGTAGCTGAAATCGCCGCGCGATCCAGGGATTTCGACCAACCCGCGATCGGCGGGAGCTGCACCCTTGCGGTGCAGCCATCCGCCAAGGTGAGGCGTGACGCAGTTGTGGCAAATGTCCAGCACAGGCCGACCTTCGGTACCAATGGCGTCGCAGAAGCGTTGCGCAATGATCCTCCGGTTCAGAACCGCCCAGATCTGAGCCTGGTCATGTTGAGACAGATAGGCTTGCCCCGCCAGGCTCGCCGCGAGCATCCCCGCGCTAGCGGGATCTGTCTTGTGCGCCTCAAGAACAGCTTGGCCCAACCCGCGAGATCCGCTGTGAACCATCAGCCACACGCGATCCTCTTGCAGTCCTAGAGTTAGGAAGCGCTCCCTGTTGACGACCTCTTCGACCCGTTGGAATTCCACGAAGTGGTTGCCGCCGCCGATCGTCCCCAGGGCCGAGCCAGCCAATTTCGGTGGAAGGCCGACCCCCTCCACAGCTGCGAAGGTGTCGCCCGACCAAGCATCGTCGAGATGGTGAAGTTTCCGCTCCACAGACCCCAGCTTGAACTTTCGCACTGGGCTGCTCAGCTGCCACAACCCTATGCCGCAACCGATATCGCCGCCAACAAGGTGCGGCCAGACCCGGTCCGGCGACCAGAACGCGGCACCCACCGCGATACCGGCCCCTACATGAAGATCAGGAAGGCCAACGACACGCTCGATCCCTCCATATCGGCTCGACACTTCGAGCTGATCGACGGCGGTCGGGTCTAGGCGGGAAGGGTCCGCTGAGATCAGGGTGATTTTTGGAGATAGGCTCACAGCGCACCGCCTTTCCCGCCGCAATTGGCCGCGGGCAGACATTTGGCAAGGTCCTTGATATCCTTGAGGATCCCATCTCGAGGATCGACGAAGAATATTCGGCGCCTATGCCATGGGTTTTGTTGCCCGAGCACCTCGCCCTCGTGCATCCACTCACCCCGCCGCCCAACCGAGATGCGCGCCAGGACGAAATCCTCAATGTGCGAGCGCACATGCATCTTGATCGTGCTGCCGGTGTCGAGAGTGGAGCAGATCTCGCTGAACACGCTGTTCCAAGATCGCCCTCTCCGGCTTCGTAGGAATCGCACGAGAGGTGCGAGGTTTTCGTTGAGCGATTTTGAATAGGGCGCTGCGATGAAGGCGTGCCGTTTGAGCCCAATATATTGAATATTCCGATCGGGTGTCCTTTTCAGTTTCGGCGACGAAGCATGACCAGCGCCCCATCGGGGTCGCTCGACGACCACTTTGAACATGTCAGCGCGCATCTCGTTGGCCCTCCGGAAAAAGGGGGACCGTCTGTGCTTGGCCGAACGCCGGATTTTTGAGTAAGCAGCGAGGTATTTTTGCCCCGCTGAAAGGGGTCAGGCGAGTAATGTCGCCCGACAGCGAATTGCCCATGCAATCTGTTCCTGAAGCGTGTGGATTATGAGGAGATTTTTTTGACGGGCTGAAATCGCTCGCATGGTGGTCTCCTCTCCAGTTTCAGAAACAGGCCGGACTTGGCAGTGAGGATGAATATGACACCTTAAACCCAGATTCAAGAGGCAAGGCCCCCTCGAAGTGATCGTGCGTCGAGGAGCATTTTAGGCCTTGCGACGACGTGCACCTTAAGCGGACGCCGGCATCCGAACAATCGAGGGAGACGACCCAAGCCACTGTCACCCGTCCGGCCGGGCGCTGATGCCACCATATGCGACTTCCTACCACCCAGACTACACGGCAGAAGTACCATCCTCTGGTCACACGGACAGGCGCTTTATGACGCAAGGGTTTCCAGCGCGGACTTCGCCGCAACCGCGCTGAACGCCTAAGGGGAGATGGCAGCGGGGGGGCAGCCGTCCGAAACGCGAGGACGTGACATCGCTTGGCCGCTACAGACGCGGGTCGATGGGTTCGCTCTCCATGGCCAGGACGGCGAATACGCACTCGTGCACCCGACGCAGCGGCTCCCTGGCAACGAACCGGCGCAGGGCTTCGTGACCTAGGGCGAACTCGCGCAGAGCGAGGTTGCGCTTGCCGGTCAGGCCCCGTTCCCGGAGTCGCGCAAGATGCTCAGGCGCGTCATATTCTGGCCCGTAGATGATCCGCAGATAGGCGCGCCCCCGCACCTTTAGCGCGGGCTGAATGAGTCCCTTCGGCCCACGGAAAATGAAGTCGCGCGGCTTGACCACCATGCCCTCGCCGCCGGTTCCGGTCAGGGTCTCCCACCAGTTTGCAGTTGCGGTGCAAGCCTCGGCGTCCGACAGGTCGAGCAGCTTCCAGCGTGTTGGCGCAACAACGCTCTGGCCTGTTGCGGCGAGGCGGTCGGCAATTCCCATGTGCCAAAGATGGTCCTTATCGAACCAGACCTGAGCTTCGCTTGCCAGGAGGTGGAAGGGGGCGACGCGCAAATCGTCGACGCCGGAAACCGGCCAGACATAGGGCTCCCAGGCGCGGGCATAGAGCTTGGCGCGGTCCAGGCGCTCGGTGAAGCGAGCGGCGAGGTCACCTGAAGGAACACCCCGTGCGTGGGCACGCGCGAGGGCGGCTGACGCGGCCGAAAGGCCAGCGCGCGACGCGGCCGCAACCGGCGCATATTGGGCGTCGATCAGGGCGCTTGCCTTGGCGGACCAGGGCATGATCTCGGCGTCCAGCAACAACCAGTCGCTGGCGAGTTCGTCCCACAGGCCGGCCGCATCTACTACGGTCCGCAGACGGGAGAGAAGGGCTTCAGTCATATCGGTACTGTTGAAGAAGCTCCGGCCGGTGCGGGTCCAGACTGCGCCTGTTTCGCCCGCGGCCGCATCAAAACGCTCGCGCGCTGTTCCTTCATTCCGACAAAGGGCAATGACCGCTCGAGAGCCCATGTGCTTCTCCTCGCATACCACCGTGTCGACGCCGTGTTTGCGATAATAGGCGAAGGCTTCTTCAGGCCGCTCCAGCCAGCCCTCGAGGGTGGAAGTCTCACAGGGCGACATGGTGGGCGGAAGGTAAGCGAGCCACTGGGGGGGCAGCGCGAAACGGCTCATCACTTCCAGCGCTGCTGCAGCGTTCTCCTCAGCCACAACCACCCGGCCGCGCAGTGTGGTATCGATCCAACGCCGACCGCTGACGTCCTCCATGTCCAGAAGCTTGTCCGCCTCGATTTGCGCGGTGCGCGCATCACCCACCGGGACAAGCGGGCGCGTCGGCTCGCACCAGACCTCAAGCGCCGGGACGTCGACCAGTTCACGCTCGGGCCAGCGTAGGGCAGTGAGCTTGCCGCCAAAGACGCAGCCTGTATCGATGCACAAGGTGTTATTGACCCACTGCGCCTCTGGCACGGGGGTATGGCCGTACACGACTGTCGTTTCTCCCCGATAATTGGCAGCCCAATCGGCACGCACAGGCAGGCCGAATTGGTCAATCTCACCAGTGGTTTCGCCATAGAGCGCGAACTCGCGAACCGCGCCCGAACCGCGCCCGATCATCTCGGCCTTCAGCCCCGCATGCGCCACGGCCAAGCGTCCGCCATCGAGCCACAAGTGGCTGCGTAAACCTTCGACGAATGGCTTCACCGTCTCCTTGAAGCCGCGATCGGCCAGTTCGTACTGGTCGATCGTTTGTTGCAGTCCGTGGGCGATGGTTACCTTGCGCCCCTCCAGCCAGCGGCCGAACTTGCGCTCATGATTGCCCTGGACGCAGTAGCCGCTCCCGGCTGCGACCATGCTCATGGCGATACGCAGGCAATCGGGCGAGTTTGGACCGCGGTCGACGAGATCGCCGAGGAAGACTGCCTTGCGCCCTTCGGGCGGCGTAACCACGACCGACCGCTCGCCTAGGGTTTCGCCCCAGATCACCTCATAGCCAAGCTTGGTCAGTAGGACCTCGAGCTCGGTGGCGCAGCCATGCACGTCGCCAATAATGTCGAACGGTCCTGCGTCTTCGCGCTTGTCGGTCCAAAGCGGCGTACGGATCACCTGGGCGGCGTCAACCTGGGCCTCGCTCTCCAGTGTCCAAACCTGGCGGAAGCCTTCCCGCTGCAGACCGCGCAGACCACGCCGGATTTCGGACGCCATGCGCTGGATTACACTTGCGCCGAATGGGCGGTCTGGACGGCCCTGGTTGCGCGCAACGCAGACGCTGATGCCTGGATCGATCACAACCGCCACAGGCAGGGCGTGCCAGCGGCGCGCGATATCGATCCAAGCCTTGCGGTCGGCGGGGCGTACATTGGTTGCGTCTATGACCGTCAGTCTACGGTGCTTCAGCCGCTTTTCAGCGACTGCGCGGACAAGCTCAAAGGCATCAGCGCTGACCGACTGGTCGGTCTCGTCATCGCTCACCCAGCCCCGGGCCCGGTCGGACGAGATTACCTCCGTTGGCATGAAGTGCTTCGCAGCAAAGGTCGACTTGCCGGAGCCGGAGGCACCGATCAAGACCACCAAGGCGAAGTCAGGAATGTCGAGGTTCATGTGGTGCTGACCTTCGCAAAGACCGCCATCTGGGTTGGCGCGCCATGGGCCGCGTCCTGCGCACCCACCCCGCTGAAAGTGACACTGTAGCCATGCGCCAACCCGACACTGTTCGCCCAGCCTTCGAACTGCGCCCGTGTCCACTCGAAGCGGTGATCCGGGTGCCGGAAGGCGCCCATGGCGAGGTTGGGAAAGAGGACGTTGTAGTCCGCGTTGGGCGTGGTCACGATGACCGTCTTCGGACGCGCCGCCCCGAACACGATCTTTTCCAGCGTCGGCAGACGTTCCGCGTCGAGGTGCTCGATCACTTCGACCAGCGCCACGGCGTCGACATCCTCCCAGCGCTTGTCGCGATAGGTGATCCCGCCGTGCAGCAGTGTCACGCGCCCCTCGGGCGGCGCGCCGGCGACGTCGAGCTTGAGGCGCTTGGACGCCCATTCCAGATCCCTCGCGGCCGCGTCGACGCCGATCAGTCGCTCAACCCAGCGCTCGCGCACTAAGCGTTGCAATAGCTTGCCTTCGCCGCAGCCGAGATCGGCAATGGCGCGCGCTCCGCTGGCGCGTAGAGCTTCCGCGACCGAGTCCAGGCGTTGGTCATTTAAGCGCAGAGGCGCTTCGATGGCTGCTTCGGGTGTTAGGCGTGCGTCGGGCGCTTGCGCCTCGTTGCGGGTTTCGGGAGCAAGCCGCTCCAGTGCGTCGCGTGCCAGCGCGCGTCGGTGGATCAGATAGCGCCGGACAATTAGGTCGCGAGCCGGATGGCTGTCCAGCCAACCTTCGCCACGCCTGAGCAACTTCTCAACCTCGTCATCGCCGACCCAATAGTGCTTGTCGTCGTCGAGTACGGGGATCAGCACATAGAGATGGTTTAGCAAGGACTGCAGCCGCGCGACGCCGGTCAGCTTCAGCGACACATAGTTCGGCGTCCTGCCGGTCAGGGCGTCGCCGTCCTCCACGGGCGTGGTCTCGACGAACCAGCCCAGGGGCTCGAACAGTTCATGCACAAGGCGCACGCCGCCGCGCGCGGGCAGGGGCGTCACGATCACTTCGAGGGGGATGTCTGTCTCTGCGATCTCTTGCCGTTCACGGGACGCGCCGGACATGGCCGTGCGCAGGGCGCGGCCCATCGCCACGGACAGGAACGACGAGGCCGCATAGGGGCGGTCGTTGACATAGGCGTCCAAGAGGCCTTCGGCACGCCCCTTGCCACGCACCAGCCCGATGGGGTCGATGTCCAGCACAAGCGCGGCCTCGCAACGGGTATCTTCCGCCTGCGGATAGAAGACGATGGCCTTGCCGAACGGCAGCTCGGTCTCGTGCACGCGCTCAGGGTGCTTGTGCAGCAGAAAGCCGAGATCGGTGGCGGGATGATGGGTCGTCGAAATGGACAGGAACATCGGAGGTCTCGAAACTTACTTGCGAAAGCGATGGATGGGTGGCTCGCCGCCGTCGGCGCGCGGTTTGATGAGATCCAGCTTGCTGAGCTCATCCGGACGCAGGCCCGTCAGTTTGTAAAGGTGCAGCCAGGCCTCTACGGCAGCGGCGACGGGACCGGGCACTGGCAGGCCCGCAAACCAGCGGGACACCGATGACCGGTCCACTCCTAAGGATTCAGCCAGACGGGACATCCAGCCCCGCTCGCCGAAAAGGGTGATCGCCGCTTGCCTCAGGGCCTCCGGGGTCATCCTTGGCGGCCCTCGCTCATGAGCTTTTCGTGCTCACGAATAAAGCCCAAGACAGCCTCGGAGAAGCCATCGATGTGGGTCCAACGACCATAGCCGACTCCGTTCCGGGCGCTGGCGACATTGACCATATAGGCCTTAGCCACTTTCGGATCCGGAACCGGGTCGTGGGACTGCTCGTCCGTCACGACGATTAATCGCTCGTGCGGCAGTCTGTTGACCTGGCTCACGGCCTGGCCGAGCAGGGTGCTCCCGTGGTGTTGTGATCTCAGCACCGCATCAACCCCAGCCATACCACGCCGGGGAGGAACCTCCACCAGCGCATTGGAGAAGCTGAAGACCCGTACGTTCCCCGGCACAATCGCGGCCAAGGTGGCCGCCGCATCCATCCGGGTCAGGTCGGATTTTGCCGAAAGCCGCGTGGCCATCGATCCCGACACGTCAACCAGGATGATCGTCCGGCCCTCGAACATCGGACCTTCCAGCACCGTCTCGGCGAGCGCTTGGTCGAGCCAGGGCTCGAACCGGGGCGCCGCACGCGCCGCCGCCACGTAGCGGAACGGAAGGATCCGCTCAGCCCCACGACGCGCCAAGATGGCGTCCTTGACCAGGGTCTCGTCGACGCCGGCCTGATCCATGTTCCGCAGGTTGCGGAGCAGGGCCAGGTAACCCAGCTTGCGCTCGGTCAGAAGGCGTTCGAAGCTTTCGCGCTTGTCCGCGCCCCCGGAGAGCGCGACCTCCCAGGTGTCAGGCGATGGCAAGGACCGTTCAGCCACTTGCTTCCACAAGGCGGCCTGAGCCTCGTCCTTCGGCTTGGCGTGAACCAGGAAAAGGACGTCGCGCAGCTTCACCGGGCCATCGCGGTCGTACTTGGCCAGTTGATAGGCGTCGAACTTTGCGAAGGCTGCAGCAAGTCCCTTCTTGACCTGCTTGGACAGCGGCTTGCGGCCATTGCGCCAGTACAGGCTGAGGAACTCGCTCAGCTCGTCGGCCCGCTGGATCACCCGCGCGATGGTCTCCGACACCAGCGACGTTCCCGACCCCGTCCGCGCCAGGGCGCAGAGCAGCATCAAGGGCGCGTGACGCAGCTTGAACGTCTCGCGGGCCTCGATTGCCAGATCAGCGACCAAAGTCGGGTCGACATCGACCGCCAGCGCGGCGATTCGATCCGCAACAGCCTGTCCGTCTTCATAGAACTCATCCTCCCACAGCAGGCACGAGAGCACGGACCGGCGCAACGCCTGTACGGCGGTCAAATGAACGGCGGGAGCGCCTTCGAAGGAGGCGCGGGGTGACTTGGCGAAGAGATTGAAGCGCATGGCGCGCCTCCTTTTGACGTCGTTGCAGGGCCAATCGGGAAGGACGAGACCTCCAGACCCCGACCGCCGGACGGCGTCAGGGCGTAGGGTTGAAACCCTCTGGGCGGTTTGGCTTCAATTCAAAAGTCATGGTTCTCTTCATGCCTGTTTCGGGTCGCCAGTTCACGACAGCTTGCCGCCGCCTTATCCTGAAGACCGGCGCCTTCTAGTTCAAATTGTTGCATAATGCAACAAGTCTAAGGAAAAATTGTTGTCGGCGGGGAATGATCGGATCGGGAAGGCGCTTCCGCCGAACGTGTCTGCGTCCGGACCCAGTTGAGCTTACGCTCCGGCCGCCATGAGCATGGTGACGAAGAACCCGATACCTGTCGCCACCGCCGACGACCTCTGCAGAAAGGACTCCGGGGAAAGGCGCATCTCGGAACGTCCTCTCGACGAGGACACGGTGCGCAGCTTTCGCTCGCCTTCCGTCACCCGAAGAAACCGTGATGCTGCGCCACCGGAGCCGAAAGTTTCGATGGGGAACAGGCGGAAGCGGAATGGTGCTCTACCCACTGAGCTACATGCAACTGGCGTTGCAAGGAGGGACTTGAACCCCCGACCTCCCGCGTGAAAGGCGATGAACCCGCTTCCTACGCCACCATCGAACCCGTCACCGAAATGACGGGAGGGAGCGTGTAGCCGCACCTGTTGCGCTGTGCAACAATAATCTGCAGGTGACAGCGGGGAAAAGTCGGCAGCGACCATTCCAAAGCTCTTTCCAGCTGAGCTACGAGGCCTTGCAGCCTCGGCGGGATTCGAACCCGCGACCGTTGGATTAAGAAGGAACCGCTGCCTGCGCCACCGCCGTCATTCACAAGAATAGCAGCGAGGTTTGAAAATACAAAAGCTAGAAATTCAACGGTACTCTGCAACGACTGAAATGAGGCCGATGATGGCGGCATTAAACGCCGGAAGGTCCTCGGCGGGTATCCAATATTCCAAGTGCTCGCGACCGCCTGCCTGCTGGACGCTGTAACCGTCGAGAAAATCGCGCAAAACATCAAAACGGGTCACAAAGCCAGCGCCGTCTGCT
>CAIMFV010000032.1 GCA_903840435.1 uncultured Caulobacterales bacterium | reverse complement strand
TCCATAGTCAATGGAGTTTTTACTTCCAAGTTCCTGTTTTAAAACTAGTTGTGGATAGTTTTTAAAAAACACACAAGATAAATACATGCTTAGATCATGGATCAAAGAATACGTCTTGTCAGAAAAAACCCTCCTCACCAAATTATAGGAATAATGCCCTTTCTGAAAATCAACCACTTCCGACTTCACCGTCGAAATCTGATTTGCGTACCACTCCCCCAATGCCATTAGTGATTCGGGCGAACAATCAGCGCGCCAATTCTCAAAGCCTTCAGATTCATTCACAAAGCTCTCCAGGTGACCGATGCGTTCGGGCATCTGATTTCGGTACCAATTGAAATACTCTTTCAACTTGACCTTATCGATTTCCACAAAATCTCCGTGAATTGGAGCAGAAATTATAGTATAATTCATTGTTAATGCCTTTCGATTTTTATCCCACTTTTTCTGAGCAACTCTTCAAGTGGCTTGGAAGGGCCTCCCCTTCCAGTTACGGGGCTAGTGAAAAAATGCCAAGTTACGCCCGCGACTTGTTCCTTCTTGATCAATTCAACATCTTTTGCAATTTGTTTACGAATACTAGCAGTTAGGGCGGTATAACCGACTTTCGATTCGTGGGCAAATCCGTCCAGAAATTGGTCCACGAAACGGGAACCGAGGCTAGTTCGGAAAAATTGTTGAGACTCGCCCCCCAAATCTTTCAGAATTTTTTCACCCATCACACCAGTTTCACCAATTCCCTTACTAACTTCCCCGCCGATCCTCCCTACCGGCACACCTTCGAGGCCCCCCTCAAGAAACCCGCCGAGTAATTCCTCTCCAACACCCTTCCCATAATCTCCGAGAGTTGACGCGCGGCCATCTGATATCGCTGAAATAATCCTATTCTCAAGGGTAGGGGTCGGGGCTTTGGTGGGCGCTGAGTCATCTGAGCGCCCAAAGCCTTCAGGTAATTCGCTTGATCTACAAAATTCTGACCCGCCCTTTGTCCTCGTTCCGGTATCACAAAGACCCGACGGATCGCTCTCATTCAACGGATCATCATGGACATACAAATACCAATCGGGCCCATCCTTGTAGCCCACGGGGTCGGTTTGGAGAAACCTTCCGGCAATCGGGTCATAGGCCCTGGCCTTGTAATAATAGAGCTGGAGCTCCGGCAGGGCGATCTGGCCCGTATAGCGGAACCGCGAGCCGCTCCAGCTGTTGGGTTCGCCATTGGGGCCATAGGTATAGGTGGCCTGGAGGGCGCCTGTAGTGTCGCTCCAGCCAATCACCGAGCCCTGGCGGTCCTTGATCAGGCTGCGCACAGCCGAAGCGGTGACGCTCGCGCCCTCGATCCACTGGATCGGGTCGTCGGTGCCGGGTCCATCGACATAGCGCCGTAACAGGGTCCAAGACCCGTCATATTCGGCCACCATTCCGTTTTTGGCCTTTAGTGCATTAGGATGGAGAGAAAGAGAATTAATACTTCAAAATCTATCCGGACATATGCATATAAATCACCCCCTGTATGCATAAAATTTATAAACGTATTATGATAAATCTCTTGCTCAACATAATTTTGATAAAGCTATTTATTAAATAATGCGATCTTCGCATGGGCTTCAATTGGAATTTTTGTAAATATTTCATTTATAGACATATTGGACGGAAAATCTATGTGAACCATTTCAACATTATTTTCAAATTCATATTTAGTTAACCTATATGAAATCGAGTTTGCTTCTAAAATTTCAAGGACTTTCGGCAGAAAGGACGCTTTGATCAAAAAAATGGCGGGACTATTTCTGGGTTTTTTCACTACCCTTTTCGCTCGCAACATTCCCCCGTCCCCCGTCGCTCCACACCAAGCGTTTGCTACCGATTTGGTTGGATATTTACAGAATTAGCAAGAGGTCAGCGCCCGGTGCCATGATTTAGCGCAGCGCCCCGGCCAGGCGGTCCGAATATGGCGTTGGGGTGGTCTATACGCGCCTTCCACACGAACTGCGCCCCCAGTCCCTGCCCGCTCTGGCGCCCTTTCTGCCAGGGTGTCAGAAAGGCTTGCCAGCAGGAGGCAAAGGCGATGGGCCATCGACGCGTGGTGTTGGCGGATTTGGAGGCGGTAATTGGCTTCTCCCCTGCGGTAGCCTTGCCGGAACGGGACTTCCGAAGGCTCGAGGCCCAGGTCAACGCCGCCTATGCGGCAGATGATTTTCAGACCCATCCCGCGTTTTACATCGACAATTACCCGCCGCTTTAGTCTGTGAACCAACGCCTCGGTCAGGCACGGAAAGCCCGCCAGGGAGAGGGGCAGATGAGGTCCAGCCCCCCTCGCATCAGGATCAATCTGGGGTCGCGCCGGCTAAAAGGCCACCTCGTCACTCTCGTCTGTACCACTCCAGACACCGGCTGGTAATAATTTCGCATCCAGGCCGAATTTCGAAAAGAATTTGCTGAAAATACTTGGAAAACAATCCCCGACTTTCAACGTATCGTCTATACGATATCGCGTGAACCCCGTTTCAATATTTAATATTTCTGCGTCGAATGCGCCATCACTCCAGCACACCATGCGCCCAATATCTGCTTTTGTATCTAAGTCGACGACTATCGCGGGATTATTCGTCGTTGGACCGACAATTTTTGTAATTTTCATATCATCATTATTCAAATATGAAATCAATAAATCAGTCCAATTAGAAAATTCATGAAGCATAAATTTCTCTTTCACGCTCTCGATAAGATGAATATAAATAATTCTTGGGACTTCTTCAGATAAGAAACCCTTGTGAAATGCCCCCGCTTTCCGATAACCAAAACAAGCGTTTGCATTTTTTTGCTCTTTGTCCCCAGAATTGGCAAGGGGGCCTGGGCGCGGAATCATGGTGCCTTGCCCCACCCCTGCCCGCTCTAGCGCCCTTTCTGCCAAGGTGTCACAAGGCCTTAAAAGCAGGAGGCAAAGGCGATGAGCCATCGACGCGTTATGTTAGCGGTTTTGGGGGCGGTGATTGGCTTGTGCCCGGGGGTGGCGTCGGCGTCGCCAGAACGGGAGATCCGCAAGCTCGAGGCCCAGGTCAACGCCGCCTATGCGGCAAACGATCTTCCGACCTATTTTGCGTTTTATGCCGACGATCTGAGGGCTCTCTATCCTGAGGGACCAACCAATTTGCCCGCCTACAAGGCCCAGTGGACGGCGTTTATTAAGAGCGGCGGCGCCATCGTCAGCTTTCATGACACCGACATGCAGGTTCAGGTCAGCCCAGGCGGGGACTGCGCTGTGGCGAGCTATCTGGCGACGGTGGCGACACGGACGCCGGGCAAGGGGGTGTCAAGCGCGCACTTTTCTGAAACCGATGTCTGGTTCAAGCGGGCGGGTCAGTGGAAAATTGTCGAAATTCACTATTCCGAAAATCCAACCCCTGGCCATTAGGCCCGAAAGGCTGCCTCAGAAGGCGAGTTTGACCGGTTCACCTGATGCGGCGCTAGGACCGATGACGGCCAAGATCGCGCTCGGCTCGGCATAGGTGCGGTGATCAGGGTGGGGGAAGGCGAGCATTTCAGCGTCGATGGTGAACTCAACCCGTCGCGTCTCGCCCGGCGCAAGCGACAGGCGCTGGAAGCCCTTCAATTGACGCACAGGTTGGGTCACAGAGGCCGTCAGTTGGCGGATATAGAGTTGAGCCACCTCGACACAGGGGCGCGCGCCTAGATTTTCAACCTGAGCGCTGACCCGAACCGAACCCTTGGCGCGTAAAGCCGGTGAAGGCCCCGCCTCGCTCACCGCGGTTGCTGAGTAGCGCACCTTGGAATAGCTTAGTCCGTGGCCGAACGGATAGAGCGCCTCGTTGGTCACCTCGCGATAGCGCGACTTATAGGCCTTGTCGTCGGTGAGCTGCGGGCGACCTGTATTGCGATGGTCATAGAAGTAGGGCTCCTGTCCCGAGACTTGCGGGAAGCTTACGGGCAATCTCGCCTCCGGCGCGAAGTCGCCAAATACGAGATCGGCGACCGCATTGCCCGTTTCAGAGCCTAAGAACCAGGTGGCCATGATAGCGGGCGCGTCGCGCACTGCGCCGGTCAAGGCCAAGGCGCGTCCATGCCGCAACAGCACCACCATGGGCTTTGCCAATTTGGCGAGCGCCTCAGCAAGCTCGAGCTGTGGCGCGGGAACGCCAATGTCGGTTCGCGACTGGGCCTCGCCAGACATTTCACTGCTTTCGCCGACCACCAAGACAATCACCTCGGCCGACTGCGCGGCGGCAAGCGCCTGTTCAACGCCGCCGGGAAGACGGGCCTCATAATCCGCGCCGCGCGCCGTAAAAAGCCGCCCCTGCGCCCCCAGCGCCGACCGAAAGCCCTCTGCAAAGGTCACATGGCGCTCGACATCTGGGAAGACCGCCCAGGGGCCTGGAAGGTCTGCCTTGTCATGGATGGCGGGCCCGATTAGCGCCACCGACGCCGATTTTTTCAGTGGCAGCAGATCCTGCTCATTCTTCAAGAGGACGATAGACTTCCTGGCCGCCTCGCGCGCCAAAGCGACTGTCTCCGGGCGACGGATATCGGAAGCTTCGCGCTTGGGGTCCATGGAGCGATAGGGGTTGTCAAACAATCCAATCGCCTGCTTGACCCGCAACACACGTCGGACCGCCTCGTCCACCACCCGCAGGGGCAGCCTGCCCTGCCGTACGAGATCAGGGATATGCTTGTAGTAGAGACCGCTTTGCATGGAGATGTCGCACCCGGCAGACAGCGCCTTAACCACCGCGTCAGGACCATCCGCAGCATAGCCGTGCAGGATCATCTCTTCTTCTGAGGTATAGTCTGAAACGACGAGCCCCTTAAATCCCCACTCCCCCCGCAAGATATCGGTCAGCAGATAGGCATTGCCCGTGGCTGGCACACCGGCAATGTCATTGAAACTCGACATGGTGGTGAGGGCGCCTTGGCGGAACGCTGCCTCAAAGGGCGGCAGGAAGGTAGCGCGCAATGTGGTGTCTGGAATGTCGACCGTATTGTAGTCACGGCCGCCTTCGACGCCTCCATAGGCGGCAAAATGCTTCGGACAGGCGAGCACCGTGTCCTCATCCCGCAGATTGCGCCCTTGGAAACCTTTCACCCGTGCGCGCGCCATCTGTGCGCCAAGATAGGGGTCTTCGCCCGCGCCTTCTGAAACCCGGCCCCAGCGCTCGTCGCGTGCGACATCGACCATCGGCGCAAAGGTCCAGTGCAGACCCTTGGCGCTCGCCTCCATCGCCGCTGCCCTGGCCGTGCGTTCGGCCAAGGTCGGATTGAAACTCGCCGCCTCCCCCACCGGGATCGGAAAGATGGTCTTCATGCCGTGAATAATATCGCCCGCAAAGATCAGCGGGATTTTGTGCGGCGATTGCTCAACGGCAAGTTTTTGCAAGTCACGCGCGCTGGATGCGCCAACGCCATTGAAAAGGCCTGTCAGTTCGCCCTTAAGAATGGAGGCGTGTAACTGCTTTGCCGATTGTTCCGCCGTCTTTGGATTGATCTGGGCGCCTTCGAAGCGCAACGGATCGGAATAGATTGATAATTGGCCAGCCTTTTCCTCCAGGCTCATGCGCGCAATGAGTTGCTCGATGAAGGCGTCTGGTAGCACGGTCTGGGCCACTGCCAGAGACGGATCCACCGCCAAGGTCATCGCCGCAGCGGAACATCCCCTGAGCAGATTTCTGCGAGACATTTTCATCATACGAAATCGCGATCCTGATCAGCTGAATTGGAAATCATGACGGCTCTTGCAGCCAATGGCCGCCAGGGCCCGTCGCTTGAAAACCGGCGCGGCGGAAAGCGCGCCGCGCAATCGGCCCCGTCAGCGGGCTGCGACAGAAAAGGTCCCAGACGAAGCCGGAGCGATGGTTCTCAAGCATGATCAAGATCGGCCCCTGATCAATGCCAAGATACTGATCCGCAACCCACCCTGCCCGCGACGTCATGCGTCCGGACTCCAGTCGTGAGCCCGGCGGGACACTTGGATTGAAGGCGTCAAGAAAGCCAAATTCCTGGTAGATATCGTCGCCATATCGCGCCTTCAGCGAATGGATCAGCGGAACGACAATTTCAGGCGCAAAAGCGATGGACGCCACCCCGGCGGTGGGCGCCAAGGTTCCATCATCAATCGACTCGCCATCACCGGTTTGCGGTCCGCGCGCGGCATAGCCATGAAAGCGGACCGAACGACCGGCGACATCGGCCGTGAAATCGCCCGGCCCCTGCGAGGCCGAGAGGCCCCAAATCTCCGCGCCATAGTCGCGAAACCCACCCGGATTGAGGATGGCATAGCGCCTCTGGGCATAGACGGCCCGCCGCGAATTTTCAAAATAGGTTAGACCGCGCGCCGCCATAAAGGGGTCGGCAATATCGCGGAAATCAAACCAGCAATGCGAATATTGGTGACCGAATAGGGGTGAGAAGCCAAGGTGCGGCTCGCCAAAATTGGGCCCAAAGGTCGGCGCCAGGGTCTCGCTCCATCGGCGCCAAATATCAGAATGATGAGGCTCCTGCTCGCGTCCGAGCGACAGGAGCAACAGCATCATGCCCTCATTATAGCGGTCCCAATTCCGCGCAATCAGCCCCGCCTCTGGATGTCCCGCTTTGGCGTCTTCAGGATGCCAGCCCATGCTGATCATGCCTGACTTGCGGATGAAAAAATCCCAATCGAGCCGCTGATAGAGATCAAGGCCGAGCTTTCGGATGCGGGCTTCTTGCGGCGTGTCCTGATCAAAAAAGGCCGCCGAGGTCAGAGCGCCCAGCACCAGCATGGTGGTGTCGATGGTTGATAGCTCAACATCCCGAAACCGAAGTCCTGAGTCTAAATCGAGAAAATGATAAAAAAATCCGTGATCACCGCTAATGCCGCGCCGCGCATCGCCTTGCGGGCTGCTCCACAAAAATTCCAGGGTCGCGTGGGTGCGCTGGGCCGCCTCTGCGCGTGTCACATAGCCCGATTTTGCCCCAATACAGAGCGCGGTGAGATTGAAGCCGATGGCGGCGATGGAGGAAAAGATGGGGTGTGGCCATGCGTCAGGCGTCAGGCCTTTCGCTGGCGCCGTGGCGCGCCAAAAAAAAGAGAACGTCCGCCGGTGCAGGTCATCTAAAAGTTCATCCCAAACCGGCGGACCTGCCAGTGCGGCTAGGGGGCTAAGCTCTGCGAAGGTCCGCTCAGGCAGCAACGCCGATGCGAGACCTGCGCCAAACAAGGCGCCGAAGGACCGACGTGAAAGATGGCGGGGCCGGGTTTCCATGGACATCTATTGCCGAACGGGAACTTTGAACGATACGGTCGGCGCGGCGCAATGGCGGGCGATGAAAGCCTCGTGTTTTGGCATCAAGGCAACGTTCGAAGCGACGACCTTTTCCACATGCTCGACGAGACCGAGCATGTCTGACGTTTTCACCCAATCGACTGCGGGATGGTAGGTCTTCGGCAGGATACCTTGTCCAACCATGACCTGGACCCAGCTGGTCAAGCCAAACAGCTCGGTCCCTTCCCGGAAAAACTGGCCGTTGGCTGAAAACAAGTCGATATAGGCGCGCAAAGAGTCCGGAATACGCATCGCCCGAATATATTTCCAGAAATCGGAATCCTCCCGTGTCGTCACGCAGTAATGTAAAATAATAAAGTCCCTGATCTTCTTATATTCAAAATCCATCTGTGCATTATAGGTATTTTGCAAAACCTCATCGAAATCCGCGTGCGGAAAAAGGCTCATCAGCCGAGAAATGCCCGATTGAATGAGAAATATCGCCGTCGACTCCAACGGCTCAATAAAGCCGCCGGACAGCCCAATGGCGATGACATTCTTATCCCAGAGCTTTTTCCGCTTTCCGGTCGTAAAGCGAATGGGGCGAGGCTCGCCGAGCGCCTCACCATCCAGATTGTTCAACAAAAATGCCGCAGCTTCGTCGTCAGAAATGAACTGGCTTGAATAGACATAACCGTTGCCCGTGCGGTGTTGCAGCGGAATACGCCATTGCCAGCCCGCAGATCTTGCCGTTGAACAGGTATAGGGCGTCGGTGGACCCACCTTCGCGCACGGCACGGCCACAGCCCGGTCACACGGCAGCCACTCGCTCCAATCTTCGAAGCCCGCGTGCAGCGTGTCCTCAATCAACATGGCGCGAAATCCGCTGCAGTCGATGAAGAGGTCGGCGCTGACCGTCGCGCCGCTCTCCAGTTGCACGCTTTCGACAAAGCCGCTTTCTGGATCTTGATGGATGGCGACCACCTTGCCCTCGGTGCGCCTGACGCCCTGCGCCTCAGAAAGGTTGCGCAAGTAGCGCGCATAGAGCCCGGCATCGAAATGGTAGGCGTAAGCAATCTCCGCCAGCGGGGAATTGGGCGGCGCATCGCTCGGCGGAACCATGAAACGGCCTTGTGGCGCCGCCACGGTATTCAATGAATAGTGACTCAAATCCTTCGCGCCGCCCATGGCGCGGGCTTTCAGCCAATATTGGTGAAACGGCATCAGTCCAAGATCGCGACCAATCGTGCCAAAACCATGGACGTAGGAATCGCCAAGCTTCCCCCAGTCCTTGAACATAATGCCGAGCTTAAACGTGCCCTGGGTTTGGCGCACAAACTCGGCTTCGTTGATTTCCAACAGGCGATTAAAGGCAGAAATATGAGGGACCGTTGCCTCACCAACCCCAATCGTTCCGATATCGTCAGATTCGACCAGATGAACCTGAATAGATTTGCCGAATGACTTGGAGATCGCTGCGGCGCTCATCCATCCAGATGTTCCACCGCCGATAATCGCCACCGATCTTATGGGCCGTTTCGCCTGCTGCAAATTCATTCAGCGCCCGCCGAGGCAAGAGGAAATACAAGATCGCCGCAGGGCGAATTCTAGACGACTGGCATCCGCGACGTCCGGTTTGAGCGAACCCGCGAATGCCAGCCTCTAAGCTTTCTTCTAGAATTTCGCGCCGATAGACAGCTTTACGGTAAACGGCGTTCCGACGATCGGCCCTCCGGTATTATAGGTGGGCGCAGTTCCATAGTTCGAAAATTGGATCGCGCCGGGGTCATAGTTGGAGAAATTGAACAGGTTGAAGATATCAATTCTGGCATAGCCTTCGGAGCCGTTCCAGATCTTGAACTTCTTCGTCGCCTGCACATCAAGATCGCGATAGCCAAACAGATCATTCGGCGTTTGGCTGACGATCGCCAAGGTGCCCCCGCCATAGCTGTTGCAAGTCGCCACACCGTTCGGACAGCCATAGATATTAAAGGCCGAGGTTGGGGTGGCCAGTGTCAACTTGGCACCGATGGAGATGTCCCAGAAAAGATCGCGTGTATAGGTCACAACCAAGCGATGTTCCGGAACCGCAGAAGAGGTCAAGAGCGGATAGTCGGAGGGACTTGGATAGTCAAACAGGTATTGATTGTTATTCACAGAATAGGGATTGGAGCCACCGGCCACATTATTCTGTTTTGCCGACGAGTAGGTGTAGGACACAGTCATGCTCCAACCCGATTGCTTCGTATAAGGCTTCTGAGCTGCCAATCCGATTTGGAAATCCTGGTCCTTGGCGGCATTGTCCCAAAGGATAAGTGACCCGACGCCCGGAACACCTTGCGCGCCCCATTGGCTGCCGTTTTGATAATAGGCCCCGTTGGAATAGCGCGCGCCCCAATGCCCGACAATTCCATCATAACTCGCGACATAGGAGAGCGTCGCCTGGGTATTCCAGTCTCCCACCTTGTTGCGAATGCCAAGGCTGATCTGATCCGAATAGGGCGTTTTGATATTATTGTTGAGCAGGTCCACTTCGTGGGACGAAGGGTTGGTCTGCAAGGTCGCGAGGCCTGCGGGCGTCAGATAGGCGGGGTTCCACGCATAGCAGTGATTGGCTGGATTAATATCCGCGGCCGTCGCGCAGGCTCCAAAAGAGTCTTGGGTTTGAGCTGAAGGGAAATAGACCTGGGGGTTGCCGTTCAAGGCAATCTTGGTCGTTTCCAATGCCAAGGTGCTGTAAAGATTACGGTTATAAGAACGTCCGAACCCACCGAAAATGACGTGTTGGCCATCGCCATTGATATCGTAGGAGAAGCCCAGGCGGGGTGCGAAATTGTTCGGCGCCTTTCGGTTTGAGCCATTGCTCAGATAGTTATTAATATTGATCGCAGGTGCGCCGGGTGCATTGGTCGCCAGAACCGAGGCGTAGGTTTGACTGGTTCCCGGAAATAGGCCGTTGATTGCCGACACCACATTGGCCGGCGTTACATATTTCAAATAGGCCGGAACGTCTTCGCGCTCCCAACGCAGGCCGATATTGAATTCAAGGTGCTGATTGACGTCCCAATTGTCCTGGATATAGGCGCTATATTGCTGGTCATTGGTTGTCACGCTGGCCGAGTGATATCCTGCCGTCAGATTTGGATACTGCACTTCGCTAGGCGTCGACGCGACACCGCTTGGCGTGACCGCATAATAATAGGTGGCGTTCGCCAGGTTCGAACTGACATTTTGTGAGGTCAGCTTGATTGCGCCATAGCCGACACCGACCTTGAGTGTGTGCTCGCCTGCAAAGCGCAGGTTGGTGAAAGTCAGGTCGTCGGAGAAATTATAGCCTTTCTGGGCGCTGATCGCACCCACCCCGGAACCCGGACCGCCGACCTGAATAAGTGGAACCGCCCCATTGCTATTCAAAGCATTTGGGAAATAGGTATAGTTGAGTTGCGGCGAGGTTTGAGAAGGTGCAGTGGTTGAGCTCGTATCTTGATAGGAAAGGCGCGCTTCATTAACCCATTTATTGGCGCTATGCTGCCAAAGGATATCCTCGCGCTTAACGTCATTAACATAGGGCGCTTCGGTAGACTTAGCCGCTTGGCCGTTTCCGCCGCTGACATTGTGTTCAAGGCGATAATTCAAGCTCGCCTCGATCCGGTCCTGAGCACTCGGCTCGAAGTCCAGCTTACCAAAATAGAGATTTTCCGAGAACGGATTGGTGACCGGACCATATTGGCTGGCCACACTTGGCGGCAGGAGAGAGGTCGCCAAGGCCTGGGTCACACCCGAGCCCGGATAGACGTCGCTTTGATCCGAAAGCTCCTTGTGTTCCCAGGTGACAAAGAAGTGCATGACGTCTTTGATAATGGGGCCGCTGAGAGAGCCCCCGAATTCTTGGCTCGGCTCCTTACCCTTTTTGGTATTCGTCGCTAATTCAGCGGGCGTCGAGGCGCGCAAATCCTGATTGGTGTAGTCGGCGAAAACCTCGCCATGAAACTGGTTTGTTCCGGACTTGGTTTGGGCGATGATGATGGTGCTCGACGCATCGCCATATTCCGCCCCATAGTTGGAGGTGACGACCTTGTATTCACCGATAGCAAGTTGAGGGAAGGGATTGCCTGGATCACCATTGCCTTGAGGACCCGCACTGCCCGCAAATCCAGAGCCGCCGGACACAAAGTCCTTCTGGCTGACCCCATCGATATAGATGTTGACAGCCGAATCGAGCTGAGCGCCGCCGCGCAAGGACGTATTATGGCTACCGTCCAGATTGAATTGAACACCCGGAACAATGTCGGCGAACTCCATGAAGTTGCGCGTAATTTGCGGCAATTCGGCAATATCGTGCAGGGTAACGATCTGGTTGACCTGCGAGGTATGAATTTCGACCGTAGGCCGCTTACCGACCACGACGACGCTCTGGACATTGGTTCCCGAAGTCGAATCCGCGCCAAAATTATAAATCGCCACCGAGGCAACCGAGACGGAGACATCACCGGCCTGATTGTCGCCAGCGGTCACATGGTATTCACCAGCTGGAAGACCGACGATCGCGTAAGAGCCGTCTGGGCCCGCTGTCGTCTTCCGCACAGCGCCTGTATCGAGCGCCTTAGCCACAATTGTCGCGCCGGCCGGGGCCGTCCCGCGCAAGGTAGATTCCGCCGTTTGCGCCCAAGTGCCTGTCGGCGAAGCCAGCATGGCACCAAGCGCCAGAGCTGCAAATGAGCTTGTTCTTAAGGCCCGTTGGGCGAGGCTTGTCACGCGTCCCTTGGTGATCTCAGGCATTTTTGGTCTTCCCCCGTTTGGAATTGGTTTTTTTGACGTTGATATGGTCTTGAAGCCGCTTGCTCAGTCCGTCGCCCATCTGTCGGCCCGCTAGGACCAACCCGGTCCCCAAAGGGTCCTTCGAGCGAAATATCTGCGATGTGAGGTTTGTTGAACCCGCGAGCGACAAGGCTTCGCTGGATCTTGTGTCACGTCCCCTCCCCCGCTGCTTGAACCTATTTTTAGGCCGCCTTATTCCGCGCCTTTGTTTTTTAACCGGTCTCTGTCGCTCGCGTGGCGATCCCACCAGAGGCGCTCGAAAAAGCCGTTTCAAGGCGCGGGTCAGGGATTTCGTGGTTAACAAAACTCTGACAGTAACCGTTTACACGTTGCTGTAACCGCTTACAAGTCGATTCTCGGGAGGGACCTCGTGATGAAAACGTCACAAACCGCCAAGGCCGCCGCGTCGTCTGGAACGTCAAGAAGCCTTGCCTTGATCATGAGTTTTGCGGCCCTGGTTTGCGCCTCACCTTTGACCGCCGCGCCCGAGGTACCACGCGAGATGGCGCTGTCGCTGGCGCCAGGAGATGTCATTCCGACCGGAAATGACTGGATCGCGCTTCCCTCGATTCGCGCCGACGATGGCGCACTGCAAGACTTCAATGTCCTGTCGATGCGCTATCGGGGCCTGGTGGAAATGGCAGGCCCCGAGGGCAAGCCCTTAATGGTGCCCTTTGTCGACATCAACGGGGTCCGCCGCCCGTTATCGCACCTCTCATGGCGTTTGCGCGATTACTGGATACCAACTGGGACCCAAGAGGCGGATGGCGTTCAGATCAAGCTGACTTATGCGGCTCCGCCCCAGAGCCGGGCCGCAATCATCCGGTTTCAGGTGACCAATCTAACCCAGCACACGGTCACACTCGCGCCAGGCATGGAGATGAACTGGGGTGCAACCCACCGCGTCACCTACTCGCCGGAACGGTTGCGGGGTGCCATGACGATGACGCCGACACCGATCGATACGGATATGCAGATTTTCAATTATGGCACAGATGACACCCACATCGCCTGGGGGTTTGCCTATGTCGGTTCACAGGGCCAACTCCATTCTGATGCAGCGACGCCGGGCCTAACCGCGCGCCACCCAGCCGAATTAGCGCCGGGCCAAACCCTCGACGTCCATTTTCTGATTGGAACGGGCCTGGAAGAATATAGCGCCGCCTATGCGATGCGGGTGTTGAATAAGCGCATCGATCGCTACGGGCTCGACGGCGTGCTTGATCAAACGGCGGCGGAGGCGCATCGCCACACCCGCACCACGGGGCGGGCCGATCTTGACGCGATCATGAACCGCAATCTTCTGTTTACGACCTATTATGCCTGGGGACGGACTATCGATACGGAAGACCTGATTGGCGTCACCTCGCGCAGCAACCGCTACTATGTGTCCGCCGCCTATTGGGATCGCGATGCGCTGCTCTGGAGCTTTCCCGCCCTTCTGGATACAGATCCTGACCGCGCCCGATTGGCCCTCGACTATGTGCTGAGCCTCCAGGCGCGCAATATCGGCGTCCACAGCCGCTTCATCGACGGTGTTGTTCTTGAAGATGGTCTGGAGCTTGATGAGTTGGTGGCACCCATCATTGCTCTCTCGTCCTATGTCAGCCTGACCCAGGATCGGACGACGATCTCCCGGCACCGAGCGGTGATTTCGGCCCTGGTCGACAGAATTCACGCCCAGCGTGACAAGACAACTGGTCTGTTTGAGACCTTTCAGGATGCCCAAGACGAATATATCCGCAAACCGTTTTCGGTTTACGACAATGTGTTGACTTGGAAGGCCCTGACAAATCTGTCCGAGATGGCCGCACAGGAAGGAGATTCAAAGTCGGCAAGCGCCTTTCTGGCAGAGGCCGCCGCCTTGAAAAGCGCCATTCTCCATTATGGTGCAAGACCAGGGGCGCCGGGGGCGGCCGGGCCAATTTTTGCCGCCAATGTTGATGCGGTCAGCGGAGATTTCATTGATGTTCCGCCCGGCTCGCTGATGAAATTGCCCTATCTGGGCTTTATCGATGAAACCGATCCCTTATTTGTGCGAACCTATGATTGGCTCCACTCGGCCAACCATCCCTATAGTTTCTCGGGCCAGGCCTATGGCCTGCCGGGCAGCTATCGACTTCCCTTCACCACATCATGGGTGGTCGCCGACCATTTGCGATTAAGAGCTGGACGTGCCCAGGCTTTGAAGATCCTGACCGCCAGTCCTTGGGATGGTGGCATTATCACCGAGGGGATCAAGCCCGACACAGGCCTGCCCGACCACCAAGGCTTGGCCTTCGCCACCGCGGCGGGTTATGTCGCGCACACAATTTGCGAGCAGTTCTGCATCGACCGCCATTGAAGGCGCAAGGACGCCATCCTCAAGGCGCTTAAGCCTTAATCTCACGAATGATTGCGTCGTGCAGGCCGCGCCTCAGCGGATTGAATGCCATGATCACTGCCGAGACGAGCAGAAATCCCAAAGGTACAAGCGCGAGATTGACCCGAAACATGGCCAAGGTCGCCAAGGTTTGGCGTCCGACCGCGGAAAAGCCCGACTGCTTAAGGCTAAGCCCCAAAAGGACTGTGCCAAGACCAATCGCAACCCTTTGGATCAACGCCACATAACCGTAGAGCACGGCCTCGACGCGCATACCGGTCGCCCGCTGACCAAATTCAACCGTGTCAGGCAGCATCGCCCAAACCGCGAAATTCAAGCCAACAATCGTGACCTGCATGAGGATCAGGAAGATTTGCGTCAAAAGCGTTGTCTGAAGCTCGCAGAAGATGAACAGGCCGAGCCAAATCACGCCGAGCCCAATCGCCAGGAACCACAGGGCCCGCACGCCAATCGCCCGCGAAATCAGCATCCATATCGGCAAGGCGCACCCGCTGACCGCCGTCATCCAGCCCAGGGTCAGTGCACCAGCAGTTTGGTCATGGAGCCTGTACTTAAAATAATAGAGTATGGACTTGTTGAGGACCGTGACGGCAATAATCATTGTCGCCATACTGACCGCCAATGTGACAAAAGCACGGTTACGCCAAGCGCCAAGCAAGGACCCGCCGACCGATCCCCTATTTCGGGGCAAGGGAATGGCCCCGTCGCGATAGGTCAATCCGACGCCGACCAGAATCGCTGTTGCCGCCACTGCAAATATCCGGGCTGACTGGGCATAGACCTTGGCGCCGTCACCGCCGCTCAACCAAAGGCCTATCGGCGCGCTGCCAATCGCAACCAGTAGCGAGGCCGCAGTGCCCGCAAGCATCCGCATGCCGGCGACCAGGGCGCGGTCGTTGGTTCCAGCGCTAATCCGGGCAGACATGGCAAGATAGGGCACGTTCACCAAGGCATAGGCCGAGCGAAAGAGAATTTGCCCGCTCAATACCCAGGCCACGACCCCCACTCCAAAAGATGGCGGCGAATAGGCCATTATAAATGCCAAGCCGAGTGGGACCGCGCCGAAAACCAGGGATTGCTGGAACTGCGCCTCACCGGCGAAACGATCGAAAATCACGCCAACCAACAGGCTTGCGACGCCATCCCAAATTGACGCCAAAAAATAACAGGTCGCCGCGACTTCGATCGAAATATGCAGAAATTCCGTATAATAGAAAAGCAGATACATCATCAGACTTTGCCAATATAAATTAAATGCAAAATCACCACTTGCGAAGATGAATAGCGATCTAAAAGATCTTGACGGCAATGGCAGATTAGGCGTCATCGTGATCGAGACCCAGCGCAATAGATTTCGCCGCACCCACGTTCAAAAATCGACAATTTCAAAAGGTCGGCGAAAAATAGCCTAGTCCCAAACTTCGCACGGTGCGTCAAAATTGTTCACCGCATCGTCCAATCTGTACGAACCGTCATAGCTCCGCGTCAATAATGCAGCGCGGCATTGGCATGTTTGTGAGCAATCCGCTAATGTCTGTTGCGCGCTGAAGAAAACCCCGAAGGCTTGGCTTGACCGAATCCGTCACCACAATACGCGACGTCGCGCGACTTGCGGGATTCTCGGTTGCATCTGTTTCACGCGTGCTCAACGGGCACAGCACGGTCACGCCCGCGACCCGCGCCAAGGTCATGAGCGCGGTTGAGGCGCTCGGCTATTTCCCCAATATAGCCGCGCGCAGCCTATCCACCGCGCGAACCCACGCCATCGGCGTGGCGCTGCCCGATATGCATGGCGAGTTTTTTAGCGAGCTGATGCGTGGCATGGACCGCGCCGCAAGCGACCAAGGCTATCTCTTGCTTTTGTCCAATATTCACGCCGACGCATCAATTGCAGGACAGGTCTTAACCGCCATGCGCGGTCGCGTGGACGGCATCATCATCATGGCCCCACAACTGGCGGAAGGCGAGCGGGAGAACGCATTGCCCCGAGGTCTGCCGGTTGTTTTGATCAACAGCCCCGGGGGGCAGGAGCATCCCTCACTGCGGATCGACAATACGGGCGGCATGACGGCGATGGTCGCCCATCTCTTGCAATCCGGCCGACGGACAATCGTGCATCTTTCTGGGATGCTTGAAAACATCGATGCATTTGAACGCCAACTCGCCTATCGAAACGCCATGGCGCGGCTTGCCCCCGATCTGCCGGTGCGCGTTTTGGAAGGCAGTTTTGACGAGGCGAGCGGGGAAGCCTTGACCCGCAGCTTATTAGCCGAAGGCATGCCAGTCGATGCGATCGTCGCCGCCAATGATATGATGGCGCTCGGCGCCTTGCAGACCTTAAGGGCAGCCAACATCGCTGTTCCAGATCGCGTGGCGGTCGCGGGATTTGATGATGTGCCGCTGGCCCGATATCTCGACCTGACGACGGTCGCGGTGGATATTGCCGGCCTTGGCGCGCGCGCCGTTGAGATTTTGGTGCGATCGATCTCTGGCGAAACCGCAGGCCTGAAAACGGAATTTTGCCAAACGCGATTGATCACCCGAGCGACCACCGGCGGTCGATAGGCGCGCCTTGAACCTGGGCACCCGAGGAAGGTAGCTCAGGGCCGCAACAGCTTGGCTAAGGCCTTGTCGAACAGGGGGCGCATCAGCCGGTAGCCCAAAGTGTTGGGATGCACCCCGTCGCCAGAAACCTCAGATCTAATTCCAGTCCCGCCATCGGTCAGCACGGCGCCATAGTCAACAAACTCAACCCCCTCCGTTTGGGCATAGGCTTTTAGCCAGGCATTGAGGGCACTGATCTGAGGCGGCGCCTGCACTTCAGGACGCCATCCATAGCGGGTTACGGGAATGACCGCCGCCAAGATCACCCGAATGTGGTGCACCTTGGCCAGTTCAACCATGGTTCGAATATTGGCCTCAATTCTCGACAGGGAGGTGGGACCTGTATTACCTGCAATATCGTTCGTGCCAGCAAGGATGTGAACGACGGCTGGGTGGAGTGCGACAACATCTTGCTGAAATCGACCTGCAATTTGATCCGTAGTCTGACCGCCGATCCCGCGATCTAAAACATCATTGGAAAATAGCTCCGGATCATACTTGACCCACGCCTCAGCAATCGAATCCCCGAGGAAGACGACGCGATGGGCCGTGGCCGGGGGCAAGGCGGCATTTGCCTGTGCGTAGCGACACTGGTTGGCAAAATCGCGCACCTTCCAGGCACCGTATGCGCTGCTGGTCTCTGGCGGTGGCCGATTTACCGCGCAAGGATCTCGAACGACCCCAACCGATGCCTCCGTGTCGGAAGGCGCGGGCACCATCTGAGCCTGCAGCGGCGTTGCCAGCAGCAGCGGCAAGACGACACAGAGTTGCAATCCGATCCGTCGCATTCCATTGCCTCTCAAGGGTCTTGGTCTCCTCCGCCGCCGCATGCAGGAAGAAGGCAAAAGACTGATCAAAATCTAGGCGAAACCTTTGCCTTCATGCGCCAGGCGGACAAGAAGGGCCGCGGGGGCGAAGGCTGGGCCTTCGCGGGCCTCGAGTTTGCGAAGCCCTTCGACGATTTTCGGCAATCCAACCGTATTGGCCCAAAACATCGGACCGCCGCGATAGACTGGCCAATTATAGCCCATGATGGCGGCAATATCGATGTCTACCGCACGCAGCGCGATGCCCTCTTCAAGGATTTTCGCCCCTTCATTGACCACCGGATAGAGGAGCCTGGCGAGGATGTCGGCGTCGGCCAGCGCCCCTAGGGTCGCGACACCCTTGTGTTTGGCGAAATCAGCGATCAGCGCGAGCGCCTCTGGCGATGGCGAGGGCGTGCGGTTTTCATCATAATTGTAGAAGCCGCCATTCTTCTTTTGTCCCAAGCGACCAGCCGCAACAAAGTCGCCACGCAGAGTGCGTTCGGTCGCGCCGCGCCCGATGACGTCGAGACCAACAATGTCACTCATTTGGAACGGGCCGACGGCGAAGCCATAGTCATACATAACCCGGTCAATGTCATAGGGGCTTGGGCCTTGCAGAACCAAAGCCTCCGCCTGTCGGCCTCGCGGCGTCATCAAACGGTTGGCGATAAAGCCAGGACAGACCCGCGCGAGTACCGGAACCTTTCCGATGGTTTTGGCAAGCTTCATCGCCGTCGCAATCACCGATGTGTCGGTCTTTTCCCCACGCACCACCTCAAGCAGGCGCATGACATTGGCCGGAGAGAAAAAGTGCAGGCCGATGACGCTTTCCGGTCGCGATGTGGCGGCGGCAATTTCGTTGACGTCTAAATAGGAGGTGTTTGTCGCCAGAATAGCGCCCGGCCTCGCAATCTGGTCTACCTTACCGAACACATCTTTTTTGACGTCCATGCTCTCATAGACTGCCTCAATTACCAGATCGAGATGGGCCAAGGCATCAAGACCAAGCGATGGCGTGATGAGGGCCATCCGTTCATCGACCTGGGCCGCAGTCATTTTGCCCCGTCGCGCGCTTGCCTCATAATTCTTGCGGATCACCCCCAGTCCGCGATCAAGGGCGTCCTGGCTCATCTCGACCAAGGTTACGGGTATGCCGACATTGACGAAGTTCATGGAAATGCCACCGCCCATGGTGCCCGCGCCGATCACGCCGACCGTTCGGATGGGCAAGATGGGCGTGTCTGGCGCGATGTCGGGGATTTTCGAGGTTTCGCGCTCGCCAAAGAAGACATAGCGCTGGGCGGCACTCTCAGTTGAGGTGACCAATTCACGAAAGAGTTCGGCTTCGCGCTTCATCCCGGCGTCAAAATCGAGATCAACGGCAGCCTCGATGCACTTGATGATGTTTTCCGGGGCTTTGAATCCTCGGAAGGTGCGCGCCTGTTGCTGGCGAAATTTTGAGAAAATCTCCGGCTTGCCGCGCGCAGCTTCCACCTTGTCCTGCCGATCCCGCACGCGGGGAAGCGGTCGTCCTTCCGCGATCAGCTTGCGAGCGAACGCGATGGCATCCTCGCGCAGCCTGCCTTCCTCAGCCAAAGCGTCAACCATCCCCATCGCCAGCGCCTGTTTGGCGCCCACAGGTCGGCCGCTGGTGATCAGATCAAGGGCGAGTTCAGGTCCAACAATGCGCGGCAGCCTTTGTGTGCCACCGGCGCCGGGCAGCAAGCCGAGATTGACCTCTGGCAAGCCGACCTTGGCCGAAGGCACAGCGATGCGCGCGTGGCAGATCAGAGCCAATTCATAGCCGCCCCCCAGCGCCGTGCCGTGGATCGCCGCAATGACGGGCTTCGCGCCCGCCTCGATCAGATCAAAAACCTCTTGCAAGCCAGGCCCCTGCGGTGGCTTGCCGAATTCGGAAATATCGGCGCCCGCAAAAAAGGTGCGTCCGCCACAGATCAGGACAATCGCCTGCACCGTGCTATCGGCGGCAAATCGGCGAAAGCCCTCCTGCAAGCCTTTGCGGACATTGACCCCCAAGGCGTTGACGGGGGGACTGTCGATCTTCAATACGCCGATCCCGTCCTCGACGGTAAAATGAGCAATATCCGTCATCGGGGTCTCCTCGCCGCGTCGCTTTTGTCGAGCGAACCTTCGACTGCAAATCGACAGGGGGTCAAGCGTGACGCAGCGTCGGCCCTAGTCCACCGCCTACATTCGCGGCTAAGATCAATAGGGCCCGGTTTGAGGGTTTCGCCCTCGGCAAGAAGGGTGTCGGATTAAGGGAGGGGCGCCAATGCAAACCGGGATTCTTGCCTTTGGCGCCTATATCCCGTTCCGACGATTACAACGCAGCGCAGTGTTCGCCGCCAATGCCTGGTTCGCTCCCGGCCTGAAGGGCGCGGCCAAGGGCGAGCGCGCCACGGCGAACTGGGACGAGGACGCCATAACCATGGCCGTCGAGGCGGCGCGCGATCTCTTCGCTGACACGGACCGCAGCACCGTCGCGGGGCTCACGCTGGCCTCGACCACCCTGCCCTTTGCCGACCGCCTGAATGCGGGCGTGGTCAAGGAAGCGCTCAACCTGCCTGACCCCGTCTTTGCCAGCGACCAAACCGGTAGCCAAAGATGCGCGACCTCGGCCCTCGTCATAGCCCTGAGCGGTCAAGGGCCCCATATGGTGATCGGTTCAGACTTGCGAAAAGCGCGCCCGGCCTCGGAAGCCGAACTTGCCCAGGGCGACGCCGCCGCCGCAATTCTCGTCGGGCAAGGCGAGGTGATCGCAAGGCTGATCGGAACCCACAGCGTCACCACCGATTTCGTCGATCACTTCCGCAGTTCAGGCGCGCGTTTCGACTATGGCTGGGAAAGCCGATGGATCCGGGAGGAGGGCCACACCAAGCTTTTCGGCGGCGCGATCAAGGACGCTTTGGCGCGGTTCAACCTGACCGGCGCTGACATCGACGTGGCGGTCATTTCCATAACCGTGCGCGGCGTCCCCGAAAGCCTCGCCAAACAGGCTGGCATTCGACCTGAAGCCGTGGCGGACACCTTCAGTGCTGAGGTTGGCGATACAGGGGCTGCACATCCGCTCTTGGGGCTGGCCGCAGCGCTGGAAAAAGCAAAGCCCAAGCAGAAAATCCTCCTCGCGGGCTTTGGCCAAGGTGCCGACATCCTTGTGTTCGAAACCACCGACGCCATCTTGCACCCGCCAAAGCGGCTTGGCGTCGCGGGCCACATGGCGCGGTCGCAAAAGACCGACAACTATCTTCGCTTCCTGTTTCACCGGGGGCTTTTGGACTTGGAACGGGGCATGCGCGCCGAAATGGACCAGAAGCAGCCCGGAACAACGCTTTATCGAAATCGAAAGGCGGTGCTCGGCCTGGTCGGTGGCCGATGTGCTAAGACCGGAACCGTGCAGTTTCCGAAGTCAGATATCGGCGTCAATCCCAATGCCCGCGCCCAGGGCACGCAAGAAGACTATCCGCTGGCGGAGCGCCGGGCGAAAATCGTTACCTATACGGCCGACTCCCTCAGCTATTCGCCCGATCCCCCGGTCTATTACGGCGCCATCGATTTTGACGGCGGCGGACGCTTGGTGGCGGAATTCGCCGATTGCGCATCGGAGGACATCGAGGTCGGGCGCGAGATGCGCATGGTCTTTCGCATCAAGACGCTGGACGAGATGCGCGACTTCACCAAATATTTCTGGAAAGCCGCGCCGGTTCGCGAAGGAGAAGCGTGATGGCCAAGGGCATTAAGGACAAGGTCGCCATTCTTGGCATGGGGTGCGCCAAGTTTGGCGAGCGCTGGGACATGGATGCCGACCAACTGATGGTCGAGGCCTTCACCGAAGCACAAAGCGATGCAGGCATCGATGTCAGCCAAATCGATGCCGCCTGGTTGGCCGTCGCCTTTGACGCGGTCAATATTGGCCCCTCGGGTATTCCTTTGTCCATGGCGCTGCGCCTGCCCAATATCGGTGTCACCAAGGTCGAAAACTATTGCGCCTCTGGAACCGAAGCCTTTCGCGGCGCGGTCTATGCGGTGGCGTCCGGCGCGGCTGACATCGCCCTGGCGCTCGGCTGTGAAAAGCTGAAAGACACTGGCTATGGCGGTCTGCCGGTGCGCTCGCGCGGCACCACCTATGACATGATCGGCGTCACCGGCTCGGCGCCCGGGAACTTCGCCCAACTGGCAGCCGCCTATCGCGCCAAGCATGGGGTGTCCAAGGAAGAACTCAAGCGCGCCATCGCCCATGTCTCGGTGAAAAGCCACGCCAATGGGGCCAAGAATCCCAAGGCCCACCTGCAAAAAGCCGTCGATATGGACACGGTTCTGAACGCGCCGATGATCGCCGAACCCTTGGGGCTTTTTGACTGCTGTGGCGTGTCGGACGGCGCGGCCTGTGCCATCGTCACCACGCCCGAAATCGCCCGCGCCCTTGGCAAGACTGACCTCGTCACGGTGAAGGCCTTGCAGATTGCCGCGTCAAACGGCTGGGAACTGCAACAGGCAGGCGGCTGGGACGGCGCCTACTTCCACACCACCCGCGTCGCGGCGGCCAAGGCCTATCACGAGGCAGGCGTTGACAATCCTCGCGAGCAAATCAGCCTGATGGAGGTCCATGACTGTTTCTCGATCACCGAGTTAGTCACCATGGAGGACCTCTTTATCTCCAAGGAGGGCGAGGGTTACAAGGACGTGCTCGACGGCTTTTTCGACGCTGACGGGCGGGTCCCCTGCCAGATCGATGGCGGCCTCAAGTGCTTCGGCCATCCCATCGGCGCGTCCGGCCTGCGGATGATCTATGAGAACTACCTGCAACTGCTCGGCCGTGCTGGCCCCCGACAGCGCCAAACGCCGCCCGCTTTAGCCCTGTCCCATAATCTTGGCGGATCGCCGATCCAAAATGTCAGCGCCATCGCCATTGTCGGACTGCACGAGGCTTAAGCGAAAACCGCCTCTTAGAAGGAACGCCGTATGCGGATCATCGTCACCGGAGGCTCTGGCAAGGTTGGGCGAGAGGCCATCACAGCGCTCAAAGCGGCGGGGCATAAGCTCGTCAATCTCGATATTAAACCCTCGCCCGATGGAGCGCGTACTCTGCCGGTGGATTGCGCTAATTTCGGCGAGGTCATGGGCGCATTTTCCGGCATTGACACCGTCGGCGGCGTGCCCGACGCCGTGCTGCATCTGGCCGGCATACCCGCGCCCGGCCTATCGACGGACCATAGAGCCTTCGAGAACAACACTCTTTCGACCTATAATGTCTTTTCCGCCTGCCAAAGGCTGGGGATCAAGCGGCTCGTCTGGGCGTCGAGTGAAACGGTGCTTGGCCTTCCCTTTGAAACGCCGCCTGAATTTGCGCCGCTTGATGAAACCCACCCGGTGCGACCAAACTGGTCCTATGCGCTCTCGAAAGCGCTGGGTGAGACCATGGCCGACAATTTTGTCCGCTGGGACCCGACGCTCTCAATCACATCCTTGCGCTTTTCCAACGTCTATTCGGGCGACGACTATAAGGTCTTGTCCCAGGTGCAAGCCCGCACGGCGCTGCGCCGATTCAATGTGTGGGGCTATGTCGACGCCCGCGACTGCGCCCAAGCCTGCCGTCAGGCGCTGGAGACCGCGCCGACGGGCCACCACAGGCTGATCATCGCCGCGGCGGACACGATCATGAAAACGCCGTCGGCAGCGCTGATGGCGGAACATTTCCCGACCACGCCGATCCGGAGCGGACTGGGCGAATTTCAATCCATGTTATCTTCAGAAGCGGCAACCAAGCTTATCGGCTATGAACCTAAGCACAGCTGGCGGGATCAGGAATGAGGTGCGGCGGGGCTCTGAGTGGCTTCAGTTTGCGCCCCTCCCTTTTAGAAGCGCTTGGGTCGCCTTACATGGACCTCATCAAAACCCGCCTGCAAGGCTTGGCAAGCCTCAATGCCCGCCAATCCGTCTGAATTTCTGGCCATCCCAGGTCGCGAATAACCGTTCAGGAGACTTCCATGACTGACGCAGCCGACTATGTCCCGCCCAAGGTCTGGACCTGGAATAAGCCCAATGGCGGCAACTTCGCCAATATTAACCGCCCTATAGCTGGCGCCACCCATGACAAGGTTCTGCCGGTGGGTAAGCATCCCTTGCAGCTCTATTCGCTGGGCACACCCAATGGGGTGAAGGTCACGATCATGTTGGAGGAGTTATTGGCGCTTGGACATTCCGGCGCTGAATACGACGCCTGGCTGATCAATATTGGCGCTGGCGATCAGTTCGGCTCTGGCTTTGTCGAGATCAATCCAAACTCGAAGATCCCGGCTCTGTTGGACCGCAGCGAGCCCACCCCCGTCCGCATATTTGAGTCCGGCTCGATCCTGCTTTATCTGGCTGAAAAATTTGGCGCGTTCTTGCCGCAGGACCGGGCCGGCCGGACCGAGACGCTCAACTGGCTCTTTTGGCAAATGGGCAGCGCCCCCTATCTCGGCGGTGGCTTTGGACATTTCTATGCTTACGCCCCGATCAAGATCGAATACGCCATCGACCGCTTCGCCATGGAGGTGAAGCGCCAACTCGACGTGCTGGATCGCCAATTGGCCGACCATGAATATTTGGCAGGCGATACCTATAGTCTCGCCGACATCGCTATCTTCCCCTGGTACGGCGCGGTGGCGAAGGGCCTTGCCTATGGCGCAGCAGAGTTCTTGAGCGTGCAGGACTACACCCATGTTCAGCGGTGGGCTGACGCCATCCTCGCCCGTCCTGCGGTGAAACGCGGTCGGATGGTGAACAAGGCCTTTGGCGATCCTGCCGAGCAACTGCGCGAACGTCATGACGCCAGCGATTTTGACACCAAGACCCAGGACAAGCTGGAGGCGGGCAGCTAACCCCGACGTAGGCGTAGAGTTTACCCGCCACTCTGACGCCGAAAGGCGTTGACCTGAAGGCCAATCTAATTGAAATCCCTAGGCTCAAAAGCGCGCGCGATACGGCTGCTCCCTACCCTACCGCCCCCCTTCGTCCCTGTTGAGGTTCAAAGATGAATATTGCTGACGCCGTCGCGACACGTCGTTCTGTGCGGGCCTATTTGGACCGGCCGGTGCCTTTGGCGACGGTTCGACGTCTTCTGGATGCGGCCCGCATGGCGCCGTCGGGTTGCAATTATCAGCCTTGGGAAGCGACCGTCCTGACCGGGGCGCCGTTGAGGGCCTTGCAGGAAACCCTGCTCGCTAGCCAGCCCGACGACCCGGCTGAATATGATTGGGCAGCGCCCGGTAAGCACGAAAAATATCAGGCGCGTCTGCGGGCGGTCGGCGCGGCCATGTATGGCGCCATGCAGGTGGCGCGAGACGCGAAGGACCAACGCGACGCCTTCGTCCAGGCCAATCTCATGTCCTTTGGTGCGCCTGTGCTCCTCCTCTGCCACTTTCCAAAATTCATGAAGGAAGCCCAGTGGTCGGATGTCGGCATGTGGCTGCAAACCCTGATGCTCCTGGCCCGTGGCGAAGGGCTCGACACCTGCCCGCAAGAATATATGGGCAATTATGGTCGAACCATCAAAGCCCACCTCGGCCTCTCGGACGACACCATGCTGTTCTGCGGCCTTGCCATCGGCTGGCGCGATGAGACCAACCCCGTCAATGGCTTTCAACGGGAACGGGTTCCCTTGGACGACCAGGCGACCTTCCTCGGCTTTGAAGAGGCCTAGTCCCAAAGCCCGCGCCCTCGATATCGCGCAGGACCTTAGTCTCACATCAACAGGCCTTGCCGGGTCCGCAAGGTGTCTTGCAACCCGATGAGGCCCGCTTCGAGGTGGGAAAGTTTTGCCAGCAGGGTTTCTGCGGAGGCACCCGCGACTGCCTGACGCAATATTTCCGCCTGGCCAACCAAGGTTTCATCGGAGACGACAAGGCGGGCGAGCGTGTCCTCCTCCTGGCGGAACCGCAAGGTCATCAGGTCCTGCTCCGGCGTTGGCAGGCTGTGCAAGCGGGAAGCCAAGGCGACGACGGAAGCGACGAGCCGTTCTAAGGTTTGGGCCTTGGCGAGCGCGTCGGCGTCAGGGAAGGGTTTGGCACGGGTGGGTGGCGCAAGCGCCACGCGGCGATAGGTGGTCTCCGCGTCACTGATGGCTTTTGCCGCCTCGCCCAAAATCCATGCCGCCTTCGCGCAGACCATCTGGTCGTCGGCGCGCAATTGGTTTTCCAGCCGGTAGAAGTTGTAGCCCCAGCCTAGCAACAAGGTATTGGCGATTTGCCGGAGCGTTCCGGCTTCGTAGAAAGCGCTGGTCACGGCTTCTCTCCCGTCAGACCGGTTTGTGGATCAAGGCCGTAAAAGCCAGAGGTTTGCCCCCCGATATTGAAGGGTAGGCCTGCCGCAGCGTTGGGAGCCGAGACCAGGCCCTTTTCGGCCATGCGCAAAGCCAAATAGTAGCGCACCGCCTCGATCGGCGTCAGGCCGATGGCTTGCAGCGAGATCAACTCGCGCATGCGCTCATCCTTAGGCATGATCAGGACCTTTAGGTCATTCAACATGATGCCAAAAGTCCGCAGAAACTCGGTCAAATGGCCCTTCACCGATTCCCGAATTTCGGTGATGTGCTCGTTGATGTCCTCCATCTTGGTGACCTGGACAATTTGGTTGATCGCCTGCTCGATGGCGGGGCCAGCATAATCGGCCACCTCTTGAGTATTAATCTCCGAACCATTGAACGGTAGGTGCGTGATCAGGTCGAGCGCGGCTTCTTTCGTGTCGACATGGATATAGTAGTCAACCTGATAGGCCATCTCGGCCATTTCTGCACTGGTCGCCACGCCTTGGCTGCGCACGAGGAGTTTCGAACGGTTGATGTAAATGACTTCGAACACCCAAGGCGACGAACCGCCGAAAAAGCCTTGGGCGATAGAGCCGATCAGCGGCTTATCGGGCGTCGTCAAAGCGTACTGTCCGGTTTCATAAACATTTAACACCGCACCCCGTGACTTCAGGACGCAGAAATGATTGCTCTCCACCGTCAGCAACGAGCCAGAGACAATGCTCTCATCGGCGATTTTGACCGCCAAGCTTTTGGTGCCGAGCATATCGGTCCCGTCTCTGAGCAGAGAGGTGATAACCTGACGCATGACGGCCATGGGCGGATTCCTTTACGAGGATAGGGTTGCGAGGATAGCTGCTCGAACAGGTTAAAGTCTGCACAGAGACCGCTTCTCGAGGTGTCGCGCAAGACACCATTTAAGTCTATGACTAGTTTCAGCGTTGAAGACGAGGGCGCTCATTGGATCGGAAAAAAGATATCTATGACCCCCACTTTGTAAAAGGGGTCTTCGATCGTTGTTCAGATCGCTATATCGCGTTCAGTTGGGTCTGTTCGTTCGGTTTCACCGAAAGGTGGCGTAGGCAATGTATCCAAGCCCTGCCTGCGCTGGTCCAAGGAGCGAGGGGTTATGATCTGATGGCCGGAACCGGAGAGGCCTGGCCCCACCTGTTGGAACGTTTCCCATCGGTTGAAAAGATCATCGCCGTCGACATCTCTTCCGGCATGCATGAGCGCGCACGCGCTAGGCTGAAGAGCCAAAATCAGAACCAGATTTCCTTTGTCGAAGACGATGTCCTGAAGAGCGCCATCCCAAACGAAGGCGCAGATTTCGTAATTTCCACCTTTGGCTTAAAAACGTTCAATGCGCATCAACATGCACAACTCGCTCGCTTGATCGCCAAATGCCTGAAGTCAGGTGGCGCCTTTTCAATGATCGAGGCCTCAGACCCCAGAGGCTGGTGGCTACGGCCGCTTTATCTGTTTCACTTGAAGGTGGTTCTGCCGCTGATTGAATCCGTCCTCATGCGTGGCGCGGAAGACTTCTCAATGATTGGAACTTACAGCACCAATTTTGGTGACGCGTCGGGAATTGCTGAATACCTGCGTCAAGAGGGGTTGGACGTTCGCTTCACCCGCTATTTTTTCGGCTGTGCGACCGGCGTGTCCGGCCGGAAACCCTAGCCTTAACGCACTCCGCCCTTGATATCGCGCAGGACCTCAAAGGCTAAAGCCCACCTCGCGGCGTTTAAAGTCTATCGTCACCCGCTTGCATTTGGACAGGATGTCCATGCCCAGCAGCAGGGCGGGCTTATGTTCGAGGCCGAAGAAGGCGAAGGTGTGCAGCGGGGCAAAGGCCATTGGCAGGTTATGGACCGTCAGCGCACCCATCTGAAACGCGGCGATATTTTCAAAGTCCGCCGGAACGGTTTGGCCTGTGACGCTGATGATCTTGGTAGAGAGGAACTTGTCCAGGCTTGGGTCACCCGTGGTTAAGAGGCGGCGCAGGACATCATTGCCGATCGAGGTTTGCGCACCGGTGTCCAAGATCACATAGACGACGATGTTGCGGATATGCGCGTCGACAAGGATCAACTGCCCAAACTGATACTTACCGCGAACGACAATGGCGGTGTCGTCAACAAGGTCGCGTCGGCTGCGCACGCTCGACAACCGATGATGCTCAAAATCTAACACAATGCGCTGGTCAGCCAAGGCGTCGAGGCCCAGCATGCCTTGCGCGCCGAGATTAGCTTCGCTCAATAGCGGCGCATCGAGCGTATGGATCGCCCGGTCGCCGACGCCCAGTGCATCAATTCGGGCGGTGCTCACCTCATCATCGCCCGCCGCGCCACGCACCAGGATCCGGGGCCCGCTGGGCAGGTTCAAGGCGGTGCTGACCTCCTTTGCGATGACGGTGCGCTCGGCGGCGGTGTCGATGATGAAAGCATAGGGCCCAAGTCCGTTCACCGTGACAGGGACGGTCATGCGGGTCGTCGCGTCAGAGGCAAGCCGCACAGTGTCCGGAGCGGCGCCGGGCACGGGCGGCGGCTGGGAAAGGGCTTCGGGCAAGATCGCCAAGCCTGGCGAGGTCTTGCCATTGGCAGGCTGAGCGAGACCGCGCGCCGCGCTAAGCCCCATGGCAAGCCCACACACGGCGCTCAAACTCGCCACCCAAATATGCCTGACCGCCATGGCTGAGCCTTTCGGGGTAAGGACCAAGACGGGCACAACATCAGCTTCCCCCGCCCTTGTAAACATGGGCAAGGTCGAAACCCCTTTGCCCGACGGACGCCAAGCCGCTTGATGTGCCACGGTCAGATTGGGGATTGCATTGGTGAACCGGACCGTTTGAAACTGAGCGCCATGGCAATCCCAACCCTGACAGGCCTGATCCGACGGGTCTTCCCGATCTTCCTTGCGTTCGGGGTCGCGTCCGCGGCCCGGTGTGAGGAATTGTCGCTCATTCCCTATCCTGCCCAGGTCGCGCAGGCCGGACCGGGCTTTGTGCTAACCTCAAGGACGGTCATCACGGTTGCGCCAGGCGACGCGAGCGCGCGCTTCACGGCGCGAAAGCTTCAAAAGTTGATGGCGCAGACGCCGGGCCTTCGGCTGCGGATTAAGATCAGCAGGGATCGGGAAAGCAACACCATCCGCCTCGTCCGTTCTGAGGGGCGGGACGGCCAGGGCGAAAGCTATGAGCTGACCACCTCACCAACCGGTGCGACGTTGAAAGCTTCCGGCCAAGCGGGCCTTTACTACGCCGCCCTGACCTTTTGGCAGGTGGCGACCAGCGCCGAAACCCTAAACGCCAAGGGCCGCATCCCCGGACTGCATATCCAAGATGCACCGCACTTCACCTGGCGGGGGCTGTTATTGGACTCTGCCCGCCATTATCAGCCGCCCGCCTTTATCGAGCGGCTGATCGAGGAAATGTCTGAGCTGAAACTGAACGTCCTGCATTGGCACCTGACGGATGATCAAGCCTGGCGTTTGCAGATCAAGGCCTATCCGCGTCTGACGGAGGTCGGCGCCTTTCGCCGGGAGGCCGGATTTGAACCTCAGGCGCTGACCGGTGGCTTTTACACCCAGGCCGAGGTGCGCCGGATCGTTCGCTACGCCCTGCGGCATCATGTGCGGATCGTGCCCGAAATCGACTTTCCCGGCCATGCCACAGCCGCCATCGCTGCCTATCCGAACCTCGGCGCAGGCCCGACCCCGCCTGTGGGTCCCGCATCAGACTGGGGCGTCTTTCCGAACGTCTATGCGCCCAGCCAAGCGACCTTGACCTTCCTCCACGCCGTGCTCGACGAGGTGATGAGGCTCTTTCCAGACCGCTTCGTCCATATTGGCGGCGACGAGGTGATCAAGGACCAGTGGAAGGCCTCCCCCGAGGCACAGGCCCGCATGAAGGCGCTCGGGCTAAAAGACGAGGCCCAATTGCAAGGCTGGTTCACCCGTCAGGCCACGGACTATCTCAGCGCCCACGGTCGCCGGGTTATGGGTTGGGATGAAATCCTCGACACAGAAGCTCCCACGACCACAGCGATCATGTCTTGGCGCGGCCTTTCTGGCGCGATCAAGGCGGTGCAAAGCGGCCGTGACGCGGTTCTTTCGCCTGCGCCGCAATTCTATTTCGACAATCGCCAGGATGATTTGAGCGACGAGCCCCCAGGACGCGGCTTGGTGGTTGGATTGGATCAGGTCTATGGATTGGATATTGCCGCCCACGCCCTAACGCCTGAGCAAACGCGCCACATTCTTGGCCTGCAAGCCAATATCTGGACCGAACATGTCCGCACGCCAGACTGGGTCGAGCGCGCCGCCTTCCCCCGTGCGGCGGCCCTGGCGGAAAAGGCCTGGACGCCGGTTGGCGCCACATCTTTCGAGAACTTTGAGCGCAGGCTTCCTGACCAATTCGACCGCTACCGTGCCGAAAAGGTGATTTTTTCCGACAAGGTGTTTGAACCGCGCGCCATCACGACACAGACCGACGCCGCCACGATCAGCGTCACGGTGACAAAGCCTTCCCCCCTCGGCGTCATCCGCTTTCGACAGGACGACCGCGCACCAGGGCCGCGTGATCCGAGCTATACAGCCCCGCTCACGCTCAACCTACCCACCCAACTGACCCTGGCGACCTTTATCGGGACGCGACAGGTCTCCCGCCCGGTCCACCTCACCCTGTCAGCCGATACGCTGCACACCCGCGAAAACCACCAGCTCACCTCAGCCCATCATGCGCTGCTGCTGAATTTGGAAGGAGCGCCACGATCGGATGGTCAGCGCCCGACCTATCTCGTCGACATATTGGGGCCAGCCTGGCTGTGGAAAGGCGCGTGGATGACCGGAGTTGACCAAATCTCCTTTGAGGTCGAACCCTTGCCGTTGAATTTCCGCTTTGGGGCCCCCTCCGAACACGACACCACCCCAACGTCAGAGGCCGAAAAATTGGCCCATGACGATAACCGTGCTTTGGAGGTTCGCCTGGATCGCTGCGACGGTCCACTGCTCGCACGCCTGAGCGTGGCCAAGGCGCCTGGGGTGCAAAGGCTGACGGGATCGATCACCGACGCGATCCAGGGCGCCCACGACCTGTGCTTCACCTTTGTCGGTCAGGGGCGCGACCCGTTATGGGGGGTTGGCAAGGTGCGGCTGGGGACAGGTGCGCCTTAAACGCGTGCGATGACCCTGGCCTCCTTGGCGCTCTTTTTCGCCAGCGCCATGATCTGCATTACCAGGAGGGCATCGCTTGCCGAGCACGGTCCTTCGCCAGATCGGGTCAAGGCGGCGGCAACAGCGCGATAATATTGGCGATAGGCGCCCCTCTCCGCTGGGCAGGCGAGAGGCTGGTCGTCTCCCGGCCGATGCAAAACGCCCGGGGCTGGGTCTTGGCCAAAGCCTTCGGCCTGCGGGCTAAGTCCAGCAACCAGTTGGGCTTCTTGGACGTCGAGCCCGTGCTTGACATAGGCACCTGCCTCGCCCTCGACGCGAAACCGCATGCCCGCAGCGGAGGCGAGCATGGAGGCGCTCAGGACAACCCGCATCTGGGGATAGATCAGCAGCAGGCGAAAATCGTCATCGGCCTGCCCCCCTTGGCGCAAAACCGCCAGATCGGCTGAAACCGCCTCCGGCAGCCCATAAAGCACCAAGGCTTGGTCAATCAGATGCGGCGAAAGATCATTGAAGAGACCCGCGCCGGGCTTTTCACGCCAGCGGTCGCGGACAATCGGGCGAAAGCGGTCAAATCGGCTCTCAAACAGTCGCACCTCGCCCAAAGCACCTTCAGCCATAAGCCGACGAAGGGTCAGAAAATCAGAGTCAAATCGCCGATTATGAAAGACGAATAGCGGTAAGCCTTTCGCCTCACTGAGGACGACCAACGCCAAGGCCTCATCGAGGCTGGTCGAGAAGGGTTTGTCGACGACTGCGGCGGCGCCAGACTCCAACGCCGCCCGCGCCCCTTCAAAATGCAGGGCGTCTGGCGTGGCGATCACCACCAGGTCGAAGGCCCGCCTGTCCAGCGCCTGTCCAAGATCGGCAAACACCTCCACCTCTGGCAGATCCGCCTTCACCTTGTCCGCATGGCTGGAAACCACCGCGGTCAGCATTAGGCCGGGCTCGGCCATGATCAGCGGCGCGTGGAAGGTCTTGCCGGAATAGCCATAACCGACAAGCAGAACGGTCTTGGGCTTTGCGGTCATGGAAGGCTGGGTGATGTCAAAATCGCCTCGAAAATGAAGACGCCAGCCACAGGTGTTAAATGACCCAGCCGATGACGTACAGACCTCACCTGCAGTCAGGCGGAAAGCCGCGTCATCCTCGCCACCGCCCGCTTTGGCATGAGGGCGACTATAGACATCCCCCAGCCGATGCGACACCATCTTGCATTGCAACCGCTACGGACACAGGCGTGAGGTTTCTGAAAATCTTGAGGCGTTTGGCGCCTGTTGCCTTGCTGGTCTCAGCGGGCATATCCCAGGCGCAAAACCTGCCGGTCGACCCGCACCTTCGGCAAGGTGTGCTTGCCAACGGCGTTCATTACACGCTTCGCCATAATGTCCATCCGACGGGACAGGTGTCATTTCGCTTCGGCATGAAGGTCGGGTCCTTTCAAGAGGAGGCGGGCGAGCGAGGGTTTGCGCATTTCATTGAGCATATGGCGTTCCGCTCGACCCGTGATTATCCCAAAAGCGGCATTCGACAAGTTTTCGAGCGGCTGGGCTTGACGTTTGGCGACGATCAGAACGCGGAAACCTTCCTCTCTACGACCCAATACCAACTCGATCTCAAATCTTCGACCCATGATCAGATCGATCTCGCCTTGAGCTGGCTGCGCAATGTGGCAGACCGGGTTCAGTTTGACCCGCAAGACCTCAGTTTGGAGCGTGAAGTTGTCCTGTCGGAGAAATCAAGCACGGCCCCGGACCGCGCCGAGGCCGTGCGTCAACGCAATCGCTTCGAGCGCCCGGGCTTACGCTCTGGAGATCGCGATCCCATCGGCCTGGAGGCGGACCTCAGAGCGGCGACGCCGCAAAGCTTAGCGCGATTTTATCACCGCTGGTACAGACCCCAAAACGCCGATCTCGTAGTGGTTGGCGACATTGACCCGGTCGAATTGGAGGCGCGAATTATCGCAGCCTTTTCAGACTGGTCCGCCACTCCAGAGCCACCAACAACGCGCCTTGAACGCATCACGGCGCAGACAGGGCCCCTTGCCTATACTGCGGTCGACCCCACGGGCTTCGGACAGGTCAGGGCCTGTTGGCTATCCGAGCCACGCGCCGCCAAGGCAAATCCGACCGTCGCCTATCGCGATAAAATTCGCCGCGCCATCGCGACCAGCGCTCTGTCGAACCGCCTCTATAACCTGCGTCGCACGCCCGCCTTCAAGGTGCTTGGGGGCTGGGCAGATCTCGAGGATTTAGACCCCGATGTAACCGAACTCTGCGCCAATCTAACGGCCGTGGGCGATGACTATAGCCAAGCGGTGAGCGTGGCGGCATCCGAGCTTGCCAGACTTCGTCGTGATGGGGTGGTCGAAGACGAAATGGACACGGCAATCGAGCTAAACCGCATTAAGCGGAGAAGCGATACGTTCGGGTCCGTGTCTGCGTTGAATGCGAGCCTCGCCAACGCTCTCCTGGCCGCCGACCTCTTTGGCGAACCTCATCTTGACCCCACCCAAGCCATGGCTGCTTACGACGCGGTGGTAGAGACCGTCACGCCAAAACAGGTGTCGGATACGCTGACCTCACTTCAATTTGCTGGCCCCTATCTTTCGGTGCTCGCGCCGCATCCGCCAACCCCTGACGCCTTGGTTGCGGCCTGGCGTTCAGGACAGTCTCACCCCGCCAATAGCGCCTACACACCGCCCGCCACACCACAATTCGGCTACCGGTTCGAACCGACCGGAACCGTAAAAAGCCGCACCGAACACAAGGACCCGGACTTTGTCACCCTAACCTTTGAAAATGGCGTCGTGCTCAATCTGAAGCACACCGATTTCAGTCCGGGGCAGGTCTCATTTGATGTTGTTTTGGGCTACGGCGCGCAACAGATCCCCCCTGGACAGGTGCTTGCCTACGAGGTTGGGACAGCACTTTTTCCGTTTGGCGGGGTCGGTAAACATAGCCGCGACGAATTGGCGCAGATTTTTACCAATGATCAAACCGAAATACCCTTGCATACCAGCCCTGGACGTTTTGCTATCGAGAAGACGAGCTTTCGGCCGGACCTTGAAGATGATTTAAAAATCATCGGTGCCTATCTTTCCGATCCGGCGTTCGAGACCCTCGATCCTCTGATTGAAAAAACCCTGCATTTCGCCCTCGAAAATTTAAACCGAACTCCGGTCGCGGCGGCCGAACGCGCGGTGATGGAACGGATTGATGTAGGGGGCGCAAGACGATTTCCGCCATCGAAGGACATTGAAAAGATCAACACGAATTCGATCAAGGCGATTATTCGCCCAATTCTGGTCGATGCCCCGATCATGGTCAATATTGTCGGTGATACGGACGAAAAGGCAGTGGTGGACGCGGTGGCGAACACCCTTGGCGCGCTTCCTTCGCGCCCCCCGCTCAGCCCGCCAAAATTCGGGGTCGATCAGCTGGCGTTCGGGCCAGAACCCCTCTTGCGAGTCGATTATCCGGGCCCGGATGATAAGGCGGCTATCGTTTTGGTTTGGCCACTGTTTGTCGCCGAGCCCGCGCGTCGACACGAGGAACTAACTCTTCAGCTTGTTGCGCGACTGTTAAAAGTCAGGCTCGACGAGCGACTCCGCGATGCGACCGGGAAGGTTTATGCGCCTCAAGTTGCGTTAGAGACGCCTGACCTTGTTGAGGTCGGCGACTTAAACGTCGCGGTTGAAACCACCCCGGCTAACCTCCCCATCCTGGCCGACGCCATTCATCAGCTTGTCGCCGAGCTTGTTGCCGGAAACATCTCGCCCGATGCGTTTGATCGTGTACGTGCGCCAGCCCTTGAAGCGGCAAGCGCGGATCGAAGATCGAATTCTGACTGGGCGCTTGCCCTGACGGATATAGGGACTGTCACAGACTTTCTGTCCACCAAAGATATCATTGCTGCGATCACGCTCGACGACGTCAAAGCCGCTTGCGCAAAATGGCTGGCCCGTCCCCCCATCGAAGCCCACGCGTTTCCGAGAAAGACCGCCCCATGATCGCTTGGCTCCTGCTCGCATGGCTCGCCACCGCGCCCGCCGCCGACCCGTCTTCAAGCGCGTCCGCGCCCGACATATCTGCCATCCGCCTGAAGTGTTTGCCCTCCACGGCGAGCCAAGACGAAGATGCGGCGCGACTTGAGGCCTGCGAGGCGGCGCTGAAGACGCCTGGCCTGAAGGCGGAACAGCGCGGCGAACTCTTGGCAGCCAAGAGCAACGCCTTGGGCGCCGCCGCACAAAAAGACGCACAGATCGCGGCCGCCGCCCAGGCCGTGGAACTGGCCCCCAATCTTGCCAGCGCCTGGACGGCAAGGGGATTGGCACTTTATCGCTGGAACCAAGGCGACAAGGGTCTTTCGGACTTCAACCACGCCCTTAGCCTCGATCCCGTCAATGTGGATGCGCTGGTTGGCCGGGCCTTTTACGAGGCCTATATCGCCAATGACACAGCCAAGGCCGATCTCGACCTGGCGGCCGCCATTGCCGCCAGCCCCAACACCGCCAAGCTGTATCTCGATCGGGGCTATCTTGAAGCGCTGGAAAAGAAGCCTGACCAAGCCCTGGCGGACTTTAAGACCTATATGCAGATGAACGGCGCCGTCCCAGGCAAAGCGGCCGCCATGGCCAAAGCTTTTATTGACCAAGACGAATATGACGACGCGCTCACCGTCAGTGCGCTTGGGATAAAATCCGATCCAAAGACCGCCAGCCTCTGGCTACAACATGGGCTGGCCAATAAGGGGTTGAACAAACTTGACGCGGCCCTGGCCGATCTTGACCACGCCATTCTGTTGCAGCCATCGCTCGGGGCAGCTTGGGGGGCAAAGCTTCGCATTCTCCGCAGTGAGAAAAACAGCCAAGCCGCGGCTGAGGTTGGCGAGGCAGCCATTAAGGAGGCCCCTGATGAGATCTTCCTCTACTCCTTGACGGCCTCGGCCTATCAGGACGTCGGCAAGCCTGAGCGGGCCCGCGCATTGGTTGATCTCGCCGTGACGCGAGCCCCTAAAGAAGCGGGCCCCTATTTTAACCGCGCCTCGCTGCTCAAATCGCAAGGCGACCTCAAGAGCGCCTTGGCCGACGCGTCTGAGGCCGCTCGGCTTGATCCAGATGACGCCGACAACCAGGTTTTGCGGGGCAATATCCTCGATCAAATGCACGACAGGGCCGCAGCAAACATCGCCTTCGATCAGGCGCTAAAAATAGACCCAAAATCGACCTGGGCTTGGGAAAGCAAAGGCTATGTCGCATATAGATCAGGAGACTATGCTGCTGCCAAGGCAGATTTCGATACTGCCATAAAATTGGATCCGAAATACTATCTGAGCTACTATTATCGGGCGGAAACCGAGCGAGCCCAGCACGCGCTGGAGGCTGCGAAAGCCGACATCGAAACCGCTATCAAACTCGACCCCACCGATTCTGACGCCGATGTCGTCTTGGGCCTCATCTTGCGCGACATGAAGGATGAGCCCGGCGCCTTGGCCGCGTTTAACCGCGCGGTGCAGTTAAATCCAAGCGACAGCTGGGCGAAGAACTCTCGTGGTCTTTGGTTTGCGGATAATGGCCAACCAACAAAGGCGCTGGAAGACTTTAACGCCATTATCGCTAAGGCGAGCACCTATTCGCCGCCCTATTTTAATCGTGCCCGGATTTACATAAAGCAAGGCCAGCTTGCTGAGGCGTTGAAAGACGCCGAAATATATACAAAACTTGAAGCCGAAGACTCGGATGGATTTGATCAACTTGCCAGAATTTACAGAGATTTGCATCGAGTCGAGGACGCAAAAAAGGCCTTCAATACCGCTCTAAAGCTAAACCCTAAGAATACAAATGCCCTTTATAACCGTGGCTCATTTTTAAAGTCGCTGGGTGAATTTAAAGCAGCACTCGTCGATGCTGACGAGGCGGCGCGCCTTGATCCAAAGGACTCTGATAATCAAGTGCTTCGCGGAACCCTATTTTATGCCATGGATGATACAGCCTCAGCCCTGAATGCGTTTGATCTGGCGCTGAAAATTGACCCTAAGTCGGCTTATGCCTGGGAAAACCGCGGCTATACCCATTATGTTTCAGGCGACCTCAAGGCTGCAAAGTCCGACCTCGACCAAGCAATCCAAATTGACCCCAAATATTATGGCGCATTCTATTACCGCGCCAGAACCCTAGCTGACATGCACATGCCCAAGGCCGCTGAAGCCGATATCGAGGTCGCCATCACCCTTGACCCGACCGATTCAGACGCGGAGGTCATTCACGGTCAAATCCTGCAAGATCTGAAGGATGACAAAGGCACCTTGGCTGCCTTCGATCACGCCGTGGGTCTAAACCCCACCGATACGTGGGCCCGCAATAATCGCGGGCTTTGGTATTCTGATCATGACCAAAACGACAAGGCGCTTAGTGATTTTGACACAATACTGAAGTCTGAACCAAACTATTCCGCCGCGAGATATAATCGTGCACGCCTATTCGTGAGCCTGAATAAATATGCAGACGCATTAAAGGACGCTGAAATTGACGTGAAATTGGAGCCAAACGACTCCGATGCGTTTGAACTTTATGCACGTATATTGGAAGCCCTAAAGCGGCGAGATGAGGCCCGCACCGCCTTCGGCACAGCGATCAGGCTCAATCCCAAAAACACAATAGCCCTGATTAATCGGGGACTATTCCTGGAAGACGACGGCGCCCTGGACGCCGCGAAATCAGACTATGATGCGACGATCAGTCTAGACCCGCAAAACGTCAAGGCGATCTATGCGCGAGGGCGCCTTGCCCTGCAGCGAGGACAGTATCGTGATGGATTGGCCGATTTTGACCTCGCGCTAAAACTTGATCCGAGCGCTTCAAATACCCAGGTGCAAAGGGGTAGAGCCCTTTTAAGTCTTAATGATCCGCAGGCTGCCGAACAGGCCTTCCGCGAGGCGATTAAGCTTGACCCCCATTCCGCCTGGGCCTCTGACCGGTACGGAGATTTCTTACGCCGACAGAAACGTTACGACGAGGCGATTGCCGCCTTTAACCAGGCCCTGATCAAGGAGCCGGACTATTCGGCGGCGATTTTCAACCGCAGCCTCGTTTATATCGGTAAGAGTCAATATGATCACGCCATTCGGGATTTGAACGCCTATCTCGCCATCGACCCGAAAGATGCTGATAGCCTGGCGGAAAAAGGCTACTGCTACCTGCAACTTGGCGATTATCTGCGGGCTGTGGAAGAGAGCGACAAGGCGCTAGCCGTCGATCCCAAACGGGCCGACGCGCTTATTTTTCGCAGCCGCGCCAAGGCAAAGCTCGGAGATGCCCGCGGTGCGGCAGCCGATCAGGAGGCGGCATTGCGGCTCGACCCGCATATCAATGATTGAATGCTGATTGCCGAGGCCCAGTGACCGCAGGCTAAATTCGCGCAAACCGGGAATTGCGCCGCGTTGCGACCTAGAATTTTATTACAAAATTTACGACGTTATGAATAGTTTTGAGACCTGCGCCAACGGTTCAATTCACCGTGCAGGTTGTAAAACTGGAGGGATGGACTTTGTCTGCTTTACGCGAAAACAATTCCAGCCGAAATATAGCAACCCTCGCCAAGACCAGTTCAACCTCGCGCGTTTTTAATGCTTTAAAGGTATTCCAGGAAAATTTTGGTCGGTCGGAAGATGACTTTCAACCCATCTTTCAATGCCGCGCACTGAACAAGTGCATCATTGTCAAGCACACTCTTCGCGCTGAAGAACGCCATCTTTATGAATTCAAGGGAAGCATCGCGACCAAGCTGATCTTTCCCTTCGATCCGGGCAACTTGAATACTGGCGGAAAATTTGTCTTTGTTGGCCAGCGCAACTGGATGGACGTTATTGATACCGAGGTTGGCGCCGATCCGGCGCTCTACCCGAGCGATTTCGCAATTTTGCAACTCTTTGGCGGCATCCCCTCATTTGACCCCTTCCTGCTGAAAGAATGGCTGGCGCGCGAGGGCTATCGCCCGCACGAAGCCTATTTCGGCCTCAGCAATGTCGACATCCAGAAAATGGAGTCGTTCGTCTTCACCGAGGTGTCTGACCTGGTCAGTAACGCCTTTAAAGGTAGCGTCGGACGCGAAACCATCCTCAAACTCGTGCGCAAACTCTTGTCGTCCTATTACGATGTCGAGTTAGAGCCGCTCCGGGTGGTTTTGGGCCTGTCGCATGCTGAATTCCAAGACGGTCTCTTCGCCTGGAAGGGCTTTCTCTATTACAAATGGATGGCCAAGCTGATCCATCCGATGATCCCACGCATGACGGCGCAGATGGGCAAGATCTTGCCGCGACGCCAGATGGATGCGGACGACTATGAGATGTTGGTACGCCGTCGCCGGGAGATCACCCAACAGCTTGTCATGCTGTTCAACAGCGTGGCTGACTGTGTTGCCCTGTACAACTCGTCGTTTTCGTCCTTCCGGAACGGCACCAGCGCGAAGGCCTTCCGCGATTTCCTGCTCGATGCCCCTAACCTGTTCATCTTCCTCGGTGAAAAAATGGGCGTCATGTCGCATGTCATTCACCAGTGGCAGTATCGCATGCGCGCCGCTGAAGGGACGAAGATGACGACGGAAGAAATCTACAATTTGTTCAACGAGTTTTGCGAGTGCTTGAACGCCGTTGCACCAGACGGCTATGAACCCAGTCAACCCGACAATGGGTCCTATGAATTGCTGTAAGCCGCGCAAGGGCGGCCACGCCTCAGGCCTTTAGCGACACGCTCAATTTTAGCGATGTAAGGCGCCCATCGCGGAAGACCCTAGATCGCGCAGGGTAAAAGGCGCGTCTCACGCCTTTGCATAGGTGGTCAAGGCATCGCCTAAGGCCAGTTTCAACTCTTGCAACCAAGGCTCGAAATGGGTCCAGGCGTCTAGGCCGTCGCGGAATATCGGTTGACGCACCTGTTCAGAGCTTGGGGTGCGTACGCTGCGCGTCGTCTGATGAAAATTGACGCAAGCGGCTTCAAAGGGAAGCCCGCAATAGTCGAGGATGCGCCTCACCTCCCCTTCCAAATTGTCGACCACGTCTTCGTGCTGCACCCGCAGCACTCGTCCGGGCAGGACGTCGTTCCAATGGCGCATCAGGTCCAGGTAGGTGCGATAGTAACGCCCAATATCCTCAAGGCTGTAGGTGAATTCCTGGCCTTGGGCAAAGAGCTGTTTGAAGTTGGAAAAGCAGCACGCCATCGGTTCGCGTCGCGCATCAATGATCTTGGCATTGGGGAGGATCAGCTGAATAAGGCCGATATGCCGGAAATTGTTGGGCATTTTGTCGATGAAATTGGGCTTGCCTGAACGATAGGCCTGGGTGTCACGCAAATAGCGTTGCCCCAGAGCCAGAGCCGCGTCTTGCGAAATGTCGGTCAAGGCCGCCGGATAGAGGGGATTATTTTGGTCAGGGTCTCTGCCTTGCAACTCAAGCACGATCCTTTGAATGTCAGCTAATTCTTGCGTCCCCTCGACCTGAGAATGGGAAGCAAGGATCTGCTCCAATAGGGTCGAGCCCGCCCGTGGCAGTCCGAGAATGAAAATCGGATCAGGACGGGCATCGCCAAAGCCCGCCCGCGCTTTAAAAAAGTCGCGGGTACAGACCTCCTTTTGCAATCGCGTATTGGTTTCGAACACTTCTGGCCGATAGCGGCTCTCGGCCCGCTTCAAGGCGTTGCCGCGCGCATAGGCTTGAAAGGCAGGTTCATAGTCCTGGCGATCTTCCAAGGCCTTGGCCAGGGCAAAGGCCAGATGGTAGCGATCAACGGTTTGGGTCTCAGGGCGCGCTTCTTGGACCTTCAAGGCTGCGACCTCTGCGTCAGTGAAGCGATAGGTCTTGAGGTTGGCCAGACTCCAATAGGCATCGCCAAAGTCTGGCCGGGCAGCGGCGGCGGCGCGATAGGCCTCGATCGCATCTGCAGTTCTGCCAACCGTTTTCAACGCGTGGCCTAGCCACAGCGGCGGATCCCAGGCGGTCGGGAAATCGTTGCACAGGGCTTGATAAATCGCGATCGCCCGCCCGTGTTCTCCCAGCCCCACCGCCACACTGGCCTGCAAGGTGCGATAGTCAAAGTTTCGCGCGTCAATGGCCAGGAGGCGGTCAACCTCAGCTTGGGCCTGCAGGTATTTTTGCCGGCGGATCAGGGTTTCCGCATATTCGTAGCGCGCTAGGTGGAAATCGGGGGCGAGGGCCAAAGCACCCGCCAAAAGTGTTTCCGCGTCATCCAACACATCATGGCTAAGGGCGATCTTGGCCAAGAGCCGGATGGCGTCCGGGTGGTCGCCGTGTTCGAGCAAAAAACCTCTGACGATGCGCTCAGCCTCGTCCCGCTCCCCATCTGCAAACAGCGAGGTTGCGACGACCACTTCCCGAGGCAAGGCCCTCAAGGTCTCGACATGTTCCGAAGCTGTCAGCGCATTTTTCATGTCGCCGGTCATGCGGTAGAGTCCCATCAGGGTATTCCAACTCGCGGGCAGGGCGGGGTTGATGTTGACCGCCTTCAACAGGCTCGCAATGGCGGGCTCGGCTTGCCGCAATCCGACAAAGGTCATGCCCCGCTCTTCATGCAGCTTCGAAAAGAAGGGTTGTATTCGCTCTAAGGCCTCCAGCACGCCGAAAGCCTCCGCCATTCGACCCAAAAGGCGAAGCGCTTGGGCCTTGATCAGCATCAGGTCACGATGGTCCGGGCGTTCCGCCAATGCGAGCTCGGCCGCCTTTAATGCCTCATGACTGCGCCGCTCGACCAACAGGCGGCGCAGCGCTTCAATCTCAGTGGGCTGGAATGGAGGCTGGGAAGCGGACACGACGGGTTCCTGTAACAACGGAAAAAGGGCGGATCTGCTGACCCGCCCCATCTCTCTACAACCGTCAGATGACGGATATTAGAAGGTCTCAGAAACTTTCACCATGACGACCCGAGGCCGCAGCGGTGTCTGTTCCTTGATGAACTGGTTCGTGTTGGTGAAGGTCGAGGCGTGGGAGTCGAGCAGGTTAGAGCCGTCGATTGCGACGCTCCAATTGTCGCGCTTGAAACCGATCGACGCGTCCGTGGTGGCGTAAGGGGCCATGCGGAAGCGAAGATAGGTGGTGTTTGGTGGCGAGACGTTCGCGTCGTTCCCCATCACGTAGTTTGAAGGCTCGTTATAGTAGTGGGCGGTATAGTTGCCGCCGAGCGAAACGAAGGCCTTGTAGCCGTTCGTCTCCCAATCATAACGGGCCCGCAGATTGGCTTGCAGCGGCGGTGAGAAGGCCGCCACGCCGCCCTTGGCGCCCATTGGGTTTTGATAGGGTTGCCCCTTGATCTGGGTAATGCACTTGCCAAAGTTCTGAACGCCGGGGTTGTTGGCGATCAAGCAGGGCGAGTTGGCTTGACGATTGTCGTTGTAGCTGGTCGAACCCGTCAAGGTGAAGCCTTTGAAGGGGCGTGCGGTAAACTGCGCTTCGGCACCGTTGATATTGTAGTTGGGGCCGTTGAGCAGGAAGGTGTTGTTGAACAGATAGATGGGATCGTAGATCGCAAGTTGCGCGTTCTGCCAGAACATATGATAGGCGGAGAGGTTCAACTGCAAGCGACGCTCGAACAACTGGCTCTTCAGCCCGATTTCTTCGTTGGTGAGCGAGTCGGGCTTGTAGGACAGTGGCGTCACATATTGCTTAAAGTTTCCACTGGTTCCCGACGCATAGAAGAGCGCGGTCGTCTTTGACGTCCGGCTAAAGCCGCCTGGACGGAAGCCTTCCGAATAGAGGGCATAGACCTGCGTGGTGTCATTGATACGCCATTGGACACCTGCCCTGCCCTTGAACCCCGAATATTTCGCGCTTTCACCTTCAGCGTCGATATTGGTCACCGACTTGAGACCGCAAACCAGAACGTCTGTACAGGCGCTGTTCGTGGCGTATTTCGAGCCCTTTTCCGTCTCATTATATTGGAAGAAGCGCCCGCCAAGGTTCAAGGTCACATTCGGCAGGATATCATAATCGACTTGGCCGAAGACCGCGCTTTGATCATAGCCGCGCGTGACGTCTTCGCCAAAACCAGTCGCATCCGGACGGACGCCGGGATTGATCGACGTGGCGCCTGGATAGGTTTGGTCATTGCCGAGGCAGGTCGGGCCGCCAGCCAAAGCCGCGGCAAGATTGTTACCGGCGTCACACGACGGGATGGTTTTATAGTTGAAATTCATCACGTCATAGATTTTGAAGTCTTCATAGAATAGCCCGCCAACGGCCCGCAATTTCCAGTCAGACGGCGTTGACAGTCGAATCTCTTGCGTCAAATGGGTGTTGCGCGCCTTGTCATGCCAGCTGGTAACTGGCGAATAGCAGGTCGGCGATGAGGTTGCTGGACCAAAGGCCGGATTTGACCCGCCCGTGCACTCATAATACTGGCCGTAAAGTGTGCGCGAATAGTTCGTGTAATCCATCTGTTGTTCGATGTAACGATTCATATAGGCGCCCGTATAGACGAGCTTCAAATCGCCAACCTTACCGTTAACCGTCCAAGATGTGTTTTGATAATTGTCACGGTCATAGCTGGGAGAAAAGGCCGTGATCTGCAACGGGTTCAATTTTTGGCCGTCTGTACCCACCGGATACTGCTGGCTGATCCCTTCAGCATCGAGGTTTTGCACGCTTTCGCTAACCAGGAGGTCCCAATCCGGGTTGAAGGCGAACAGCGCCGACACGCGAAAGCCTTCGTGGGTCAAGGGGTTTTGCGCCTTCTTGACCATGGCGCTATTGTTATAAACTTGGAAGGACGGCGAGGTGCAGGACCCCGACGCCTTGCTCGGCAAGCCGCCATCGGGACAAACGCCCTTGGTTGGCGCAATGGCGATATAGGTATTGTCGTCACTGTCCTTGCGGGTGAAGTTCGAGGCGACACTGTCGATATAGCCGCCTTGCTTATCTGAATAGAGGGCCACGCGGACGGCAAGTTTGTCTTGCATCAGCGGCACGTTGAGCATGGCTTGGAAGCTGGAATTGTCGTCGCCGTGGGCTGTGAAACCATAGCCCGCTTCGGCCTTGCCCTCGAATTGGTTCAGCTTGGGCTTGTTGGTGATGTAACGGATCGCGCCCGCCTCAGCGCCACCGCCGAAGAGCGCGCCTTGGGGCCCTTCCAGCACTTCGACCCGTTCCATGTCGGCCATGAAGATGTCGACGTTACGGCCAGGGAATTGCATCGATTGGTCGTCAAGATAGATCGCGACATTGGGGAAGTTTCCGACTGCGGCGCTCGATTGATTGCCCGCCGAGCCGCCCGAAAGGCCGCGCATGAAGATATTGCCTTGGCCGGCACCGCCGCCGCTATAGCTGACATTGGGAGTGAAACGGATGAGGTCTTGGAAGTCGTTGATGTTTAGTTGGCTGAGCGTCGCGCCCGAAAAGGCCTGAATGGTCATCGGCACCTTTTGGACACTCTCACTGCGCCGCTGCGCCGTGACCACCACTTCTTCAACGGCGGCGGGCGCTGCGCTGGAAGTTGCCGCCGCATCGGCTGCTGCCGCTGAGGCGACGATCACTTGATCGGCCGCACCCGCATAGCCTGCGAACCCGCTCATCACCGCAACAACGGCGCACGAGATCATATATTTGCTTTTCATCGTTTTCCCCTGGCTCGCCGCCCGCGCGCTTCTTCGACGTTCGGATGGCGTATTGATCGACACGCCGCAGACCGCCGCCCCGAAAATTCTAAGCGGTTGATCAGGCGTTCAATGGCGTAACGCCTCTATGGGTGAGGGTCGTGACAGTGGGGTGACGGAAAAAATGCAGGTTCTTGAAATCTTCCTGACAGTCCTACGACACAGAAATGCCGCGTCTTGACAGCGGGAAGCCGTCGGCCACAGGCTTCACGCACCGATCAGCAGAGCCTGCATCATCGGCAAGAAATCGCGAAACTGAACCGTGGAGGTCTCGTCGCGTTTGCCCATATCGTCAAAAGTTCGCAAGGTCACAGCCTCGCGAAAATAGGGCAATCGTTCAAAATGTTCGGCCTGCTCGCGAGAATAGGGACCGCCTTGCAGCCGAAGGCTCGCCTGGGAGGCAGGACTTAAACTGGTCAAATATTTAGGATTATCCCAACACAAATAACGCTTGGCCGCGACATGTAAGGCAATGGGCTGCAAGACTTCTGGCCCGAACAGGGACGACAAGAGGCGCACACCAGTCGCTTCATGGCGATCGTCCACTTCGAACTGCGCCACCTCAGCTTCGTCTTCAACCAGATGGCCAATGTCATGCAGCAGCGCGGCAATAATCAGGCTCGGCGCTTCGCCTTGCGCCCTTGCTAGGTCGGCGCACTGCAAGGCGTGCTCAAGTTGGCTGACCCCTTCGCCATAGTGCAGCGCCCCGGCGGTGTCATAGAGCGCTTCAATCGCATCAAGGTTGGTCAGGTTGAGCATCTGTCGGACTCACATGCAAATTGCCGAAAAAATAGACCCCCGCCGCCGCCACCAACACGAGGCCGATGAGGGAGGTGGCATAGGCAATGGCCATCAAAAACGCGACCCATGACATCTGCATCCCGGCGAAGTTGCGGAACAGGAGCAAGGCAACCGAGCTGGCATAGCCGCAAGCGTCAGCCACATAGATTAAATAGCCTGCATTTCCGCTGCGACCGCTCGCCGCGATAAAGCGATCAAATATCAAACCATTGAAAGGTGTGTAGGCGAGATAGAGGCCAGCCCCCAATGCGATCATCCAGGCGACACCGCCGATCAGGTGGGTTGAAAAGGCCAAGGTCGATAGACCCGATAGGGCGAGACCCAGTCCAACCAAGGCAAGGTTGGCGGTAAAGGCGAGACGATTGTCCTTTACGAACATCACCAGCGCCAACATCACCAGCACAATCGCCGCAACCGGCATTTCGGAATAGGTGAAAATCTGGGCGTCGTTTTTGAACCCCAAGCCGGTCCAAATCTCGGCGGCGAAATTGTCACGAAAATCCCGCAGGGCGGTCAAACAAACATAGGCGATGATCAAGGCGATCAGGCCCGGCGCAAAGCTTAAAAACATGGCTCTGCGGCCCTGTGCATCCATGGGCTGTCGCGCCACCCTCAGCCTCTCGTCTTCCGCCGACGGCGGGGGCATAGCCGCCAAACCAAAGACGCAGAGAAGCAGGAGGGGTGTGAAGAGCAGGCCCGTGACCGCAGGCATCCAATATTCGTTCGCCCAGCCTTGCAGGAGCACACTCTCGCCGGCGGATTTGACCACGCCCGACGAGACGATGAAGCTGGTGCACAGGATGGCGCCCAAGACTTCCGAGACGCGACGCCCCTCTAAAAAGCCGAAGACCAACCCCCAGATCATGCCCAGCGCTAAGCCATTGACGAACAGGCAGGCGATATTGAACGGCGCGGGGATAAGCGCAAACAGCACCAGGGCGAGCTCGGCTGCGCCGATCAGCACCAAGATGCCAACGGCGCGTCGATGGGGCGCCATCTCAGAGATCACCTTGACGCCCGCAAGCTTCGACAGGGCATAGCCAAACACCTGGGCGATCACCAAGGCGATCTTATACTTGACCAGGACAGGTGCGGCTTCGGCATAGTGGGCCACGGTGAAGGGTTTACGGAATGCGTACATGGCGAAATAGGCGCCAAAGGCCATGACACCGCCATAGAGCGCAAAGACCGGCGTTGGGGCCCGTTCAAGCCACCGGCGCAGCCAGGCAAGTGGTGAGGTCAACCGGGGAGCGGCGATCTCGCTCATCCTGCGGTGATCCGCCGGGCGATTTCGTGGACCACAGGCAAGAGCTGGGAGACGTCTTCGATGACAAAGTCCGCGCCCGCCTCGCGCAGTTCAGCTTCAGCCGCAGCGATCTTCGCCTGTCGCACCTCGGGCGCCAGGGCGTTCAAACTGTCACGATCAAGGCCCACGCCATTACCGGAAGCCGATAGACCCACGGTCCAACAGCCTGCCAACCGCCCTTCTTCAATTCCCACCGCCGCATCGTCGACCTTGATGCAAGCCCGCGCGGGCCAGGCGTCGAGCGCGATCAGCGCCTTCCACGTCATTAAGGGTGCTGGCCGACCTGTGGGGGTCTCGCCGGCACAGACGACCACGTCCGGCGCATAGCCCTGCTCGGCTGCGGCGGGCAAAATGTCCGCCATCATTTCGCGGGTATATCCGGTGCCCGACCCGATCTTCACCCCAAGTTCGCGCAAGCCCGCCACAAGCTCGACCACACCAGGGATCAACCGCGCGCTCTTTGCCGCCGCCGCCGTCATCGCCGGTTCAAGCTTGGCATAGAGGTGGGCCACATCGTCTTCGCTCGGGAGCATCCCCTTATGTGCGGTCCATTGTTGCGCCATTTCCGGCGCGGCGAGGATGGCGCGCAAATGATCCAGCTTAGCCTTGCCCATATCGCGGCGCGCTTCGGCTTCCGACAGGGTAAGCCCTTCGCTGGCGAACACATCGACCAGGGCCTCCACCGGCGCCATGCAGCCGTGATCAATCATCGTCCCCGCCCAATCGAAGACGATTGCCTTTACCGGGAAACTCATTGGGCAAACTCCAGTTCGAGGGCGAGAAGGTCTTTCAACACACGTTCAGCAATGCCAAAGCCGGTTGAGGCGCCGGTGCCGCTGGTGACAATCGCCAGCCGAACATTTGGCTCAGGCGTGTCGATCAAAAAGGTGCGGTCGTCGGCGACCGCATAGATGCCAGTCCACCGCTCTCGCACCTCGGGCGGCGCTTGCCCGAAAGCGCGGCGATACTCATCGAGAATGTCGCTTTCCGCGTCCGCAGGGGCGAAGGGCGCAGGTAGGTGGTCATAGTGGTGGCTATCGCCGACCACCAAGCTGTCATCTTCACCCTGGACCACAATCAGGTGGACGCCATTGGCGTAATGGCTGTTCTGCTCAACGCGCAGGACCTGTTCGAGCGCCTTCGCCTCGGGCAAGGCGGCATAGCCGCGATAACGGGTCAGGCTCAGATCTGACATGAGCGCCCCCGGCAAACGAAAGCCCGGAGCGGCAAGCCTTAACATCGAAAGCCGACATTTGCGCAAGCGATACGCAGCGATCCGATCCGCATAGAGCGTGACAAAATCGTCGCCGGGACAGACGACCACAGCCTCGGCGTAAATCGGGCCGCGTGAGGTTTCGAGCTTCGGCGGACTGGCGGAAAAGACCACGGTCTCGTTGAAAAAGACCACACCCAAAACCTCGCGCAGATAGGCGCTCAGGGCGGGAATGGCGACGCGGCTTTCGACGCGAACTTCGTGAGGGCTATAGAGTGCGGCTTGCAGATCCGGTCCGCCAAAGCCGCCGCACACCTCCCGAAAGCGGTCTGGGGGGAGGATGCCGCATCCCTCACCCATCTCTGTGGCTAAAAACGCCTCAATGACGCGGACCGCTTCTTTCGACCGCGCTGTCACATAAAGCCCCTGGTGCTCAAGCCTCAGCTTGGCAGGTTCGGCAAGCTCCACCCAGATATCGCGGGTCCGGCGGGCCAGCCGCCAGCTTTCGCCGCGCTCTTGCCCGGTAACCGTAATGAAGCCAAAATTGCGGATCGAAGCGCCATTGGCGCGCGCGTCGCGCTCGATAATACAGACCTGCTTGCCCGCCTTGGCCGCCACATAGGCGTGCGCCAAGCCAAGCACACCGCCGCCCACCACAGCCAAATCAAACCCTTGCGAGGTCATAAAGCGCCCTATCGCCAATCGAACCGAAGCTGGCCCACCCAAGGCGCCGCCCCTTTGGACGCCCCCTTAGCGGCTCGCCAAGTTGGCGAGCTATAGAGACGAGGTGCGACAGATTTTTTTCACAGATGAGCGTAGGCGGCAAAAAGTCCGCTCACACCTCCACCTGCCCTATTGCCGATATTGGGGCGGCAAGCCGTTGTCTGGCTTTAGATAGCGGTCGCGTAGCGCGGTTTGGCGCGAGGTGAGGGCCTGACGCTCGCCCTTGATCAGAACCACATAGGGCGCGCCTTGGGTATCCAAAGGATCGCCGTCCCAGACTACAATGTCGGCTGACTTGCCAACCTCGAGCGATCCGACCTCGCCTGCCAATCCAAAGGCGCGGGCGGGGTTGATCGTGATCGCCGCCAGCGCCTCGCCCCAGGGAAGGCCATAGGCAACCGCGCGACCCGCCGCCAAGCGGATGGTCTTGCCGCCGGTTAGAAGGCCTGGTCCATGCAGGCTAACCTTGACGCCGGCCGCCTGAAGTCTGGCCGCATTTTCCAAGGTCGAGCCCAGGGCTTCGAAACTTGAAGGCAGGTCTTCGTCGCCATCGATCACTACAGGCACGTTCGCGGCCGCGATCTCATGCGCCACCCGCCAGCCCTCCTCGGCTCCGGCCAAGATCAGCTTCAGATGTTCGTCCTGCGCGAACTTCAGCATCTGCCGAATATCGGCAGCCCGATGGACGGCGACATAAAGGGGTTCGCGCCCCTCAACCACCGGGATCAGCGCCTCGAGGTCGGCCCTTGTCAGTCCGAGCGCCTGGCTATCTGAAAACCCTTTGCGCGCCTTGGCATAGGCGCGGGCTTCGTCGAGTTGGGCTTTCAATTCCACCAGAAACGCCGCCCGCGAGCCACCGGCCAAAGCAGCCCCCTGCTCGCCGCCAACAAGCCCCATGGCGATCTTACTCTTGATCAGCATATCGGCCTGACCGCCGAGGCTGACACCCGCCGCCTGCCCTAAGAAGAGCTGGGGATGGGTTTCAGCCTTGGTTCGCGCCAAGGTGGGTTCGGCGACGGCCGAGGTCGCTCCGGTCAGGCGCAATATCGGGATCACGGTCGAGTCCGGGTTAAGTCCATATTGCAGATCAAGCCCGGCGCTGAGCGGACCGGCTTCAACACCAGAGTCTTGCGTTGGCGACACCTGTTCGATTTCATCCAGCCCGACACCGGCGCCGGTCACAATCAGTCCGGGGGTGACAATCCGACCCCCGACATCCAGCCGTTTGACGCCCGGCGGGGCTTTGACCTCGGGCCCGATTGCGGCAATCTTGCCGTCACGCACCAGGATCGCCCCGCGCGCTAAGTCTCCCGCTGAACCTTCGGAATAGATATGAGCATTTTCGATCAACACCGTTTCGGCGCTGCTGGTCGAAGCGGCGAAGAGGGCTAGGCCGCTGACCGCGGCGAGGGTGGCAAGCTTGAGCATTAGTGCGCCGCTCCTGGGGTTTGCGGGCCATTGCCAGGGACCCGCCCATTGGGCTGGCCAAGCTCAAAGTCGCTCTTGGGTTGGAATTTAGGGTCGTTGCGATCATAGGCGAGCGCACCGTCCAGATAGACCTTCTCGGCCTTGGCATAGACGCTGAACGGATCAGCGCTCCAGATCACCAGGTCCGCCATCTTGCCGGGCTCAAGCGTCCCGACCTTATCGAGAACGCCAAGCGATTTGGCCGGATTGGCGGTGATCCAGCGAATGGCGCGCGCTGGCGTAATTTTCAGGCCGACGCGGTTACCCGCGGCCATGGCAAGCCCGGCTTCGACATTCAAATGTTGGATGAGATGGGCGTCGTCAGAGTGAACAATGGCGCACCCGCCCGCCGCGTCGACCATGGCGGCGTTTTCCTCGATCCCGTCGAAGCTTTCCATCTTAAAGCCCCACCACTGGGACCAAGTGTCGATGCAAACCCCTTCCTTGGCCAGCAGAGGCGCAATCTTGTAGGCCTCAGAGGCATGGTGGAAGGCGGAGATGTGGTAGCCGAACTCGCGCGCTATATCGAGCATCTCGCCCATTTCGTCGGCACGATAGCAATGGTTCTGGACCAAGATCTGACCCTTCAAAACCCCGCCCAAGGTATCGAGCGTCAGGTTGCGGATAGGCGGATCGGCCTTTTCTCCCTTGGCGATCTTGGCGTGATAGTCATCCCATTTGCGCACGTAGTCCGCCGCCTCGATCCAGGCCTTCCGGTAGCCCGCCACATTGCCCATCAGGGTCTGGGGACCGTCCTTGTGGCCATAGACGCTCTTTGGATTTTCACCACAGGCCATTTTCAGGCCATAGGGCGCGCCGGGGAATTTCATCGCCTGGGTCGTGGTCGACGGCGCATTTTTCACCACGACCGAGCGACCGCCAAAGAGATTGGCAGACCCGGGAAGGATCTGCAGCGTCGTGACACCGCCTGCTAGGGCGCGGTTGAAGCCGGGATCTTGGGGCCAAACCGAGTGTTCCGCCCAAACATAGGCGGTGTTTGGCGAAACCGCTTCATTGCCGTCCGACATGGCCTGCACGCCCGGCGAGGCATAGACGCCCAAATGACTGTGAGGATCGATAATGCCGGGCGTCACCCATTTGCCGTCTGCATGGATCACCACAGTATCCGGTGGCGCGGCGCCATGGGCAAGGACGGAAACGATCTTGCCCTCGCGCATCACCAGGGTGGCGTCGTCGATTTCTTCGCCCGTTCCCGTCAGCAGCCGTGCACCGACAATGGCGGTCGGAACCGAGGGCATCGGCCTATAGGTCGAGGGAAAGGGATCAGGATTGGCCCAAGGGTCCAGTCCAATCGGCAAGGCCTTAGCGGCCTGGGCAGTCGAGGGCGCGTCCGACCCCCTTGCCCCCACGGTTGGCGTCGCGCCTGTCGCGTCAACCTGACCGTTCACCGTCACGGCGCACCCGCCTAAGCACAGCGCCATAGCGCCAACGAGACCTAATCGAACCACCCGTGACCTCCGCATCAAAGGCGGATCAAATCGAGTTTCGTGGGCCCTGTCCAGCGCCATCGACATCCGCCGCCATGTCCGGATAGAGTTAGGGATGGAGCCCCTTGGTGCGGCGCCGAGCTGCAAGGACGTTTAGGATGGCTGGAATTTCGATGGTGTCGGCACTGACGCTTCTGCTGGCCAGCGCCGCGGGCGCGGCCCCCAATCCGTTTGCCACACCAAGCCCGCTTCCCTATCACGCTCCGCCCTTCGACAAGATCAAAGATACCGACTACCAACCGGCCATCGAGGCGGGCATGGCGGAGCACCTGGCCGAAATTCGCCAAATTGCCGACAACCCCGATCCGCCGACCTTTGAGAACACGATTGTGGCTATGGAGCGTAGCGGCCAAATGCTGGCCCGCGCACAAGCCACTTTTTCGCAGGTGGTGCAGGCCAATTCCAATGCGGAATTGCTCAAGGCCCAATCGGCGCTCGGCCCTCAGTTCGCCGCCTATAGCGACGCGATCCATCTGAACGCCAAACTCTTTGCCCGCATCAAAACACTCTATGCGTCGCGGGCGTCCCTCAACCTGACCGCCGAGCAAATGATGCTGCTCGAAGCCAACGAAAAGGAATTTGAACGTGCCGGGGCCAACCTGTCACCCAGCGATCAGGAGACGCTTCGCAGCCTGAACAAAAGCCTATCGGCGGCGAGTATTCGCTTCCGACAACAGCTGCTCGCCGCCACCAAGACAGGTGCTCTGGTGCTTGACCACCCAGAAAGCCTTGCCGGCCTCGATCCAGGAGACATCCAATCCGCCGCGCGCGATGCGAGCGACCGGGGCTTGAGCGGCAAGTATGTGCTGCCGTTACAAAACACCACCTCTCAGCCCGCCATCGCACGGCTTAGCGATCGGTCAACCCGCGAGGCGCTCTTTACGGCCAGCTGGACCCGGGCTGAAAAAGGCGACGCCAATGACACCCGGCAGGCAATCCTTGAAATCGCACGCCTTCGCGCCGAAAAGGCCAAACTCTTAGGCTATGCGACCTGGGCCGACTATTCGCTGGAACAGCAAATGGCCAAGACCGCCCAGACGGCCAAGACCTTCCTCAATGCCCTCGACGCGCCGACCGCCGCCTCGCAAGTGCGCGAGGCCGAAGCCGTGCAAGCCGCCATCGACAGCGACCACGGTGGATTTGCCCTCAAGCCTTGGGATTGGGAGTTTTATGCCGAAAAGGTGAGAAAGGCGAAGTACGACCTCGATCTCAATGAAACCAAACCCTATCTCGAACTCTGGAATGTCTTGGAAAATGGCGTCTTTTACGCCGCCAATCAGATGTACGGCCTGACCTTTGAGCGACGTACAGATATCCCAACCTTTCACCCCGACATCCGCGTTTACGAAGTCTTTGATGCGGATAAAACACCCTTGGGTCTTGCTTATTTCGATTATTGGAAGCGCGACAACAAGGCCGGTGGGGCTTGGATGAACAGCTTTGTCCCGCAGTCAAAACTGTTGGGCACACGGCCAGTCATTTCAAACACCGCCAATTTCACCAAACCTGCGCCCGGTGAACCTGCGCTGATTACCTTTGAAGACGTCAGAACCATGTTCCACGAATTTGGTCACGGCTTGCACGGGCTGCTGGCCAATGGAACCTATGCGAGCCTGTCTGGCACTTCTGTCGCCCGAGACTTTGTCGAATTTCCTTCGCAGTTCAATGAACATTGGGCCATGGAGCCGCGGGTGCTCGCCCATTATGCCCATCACTACAAGACCGGCGCTTCCATGCCGCAGGCCCTGATCGACAAAATTAAACGCGCCGACAGGTTCAACCAGGGCTTTACATTTGGCGAACTTCTCGCAGCCGCTCAACTCGACATGTCATGGCACGCTATTTCCGCCGAGGCGCCTGTGACCGACGTGGACGCCTTTGAAGCTAAGGCGCTCGCGATGAGCGGCCTCTCTACCGACATGATCCCACCGCGCTATCGCACCAGCTATTTCGCCCATATTTGGGGCTCGGGCTACGCAGCAGGGTATTACGCCTATATCTGGACAGACATGCTGCAGGAAAATGTCTTTGATTGGTTCGAGCGCCATGGCGGCATGACCCGTGAGAATGGCCAAAGACTTCGCGACCTTGTCCTATCCCGTGGACATACTGAGGATTATTCGGTCATGTTCAAAAACATGGTTGGCCATGATCCGGAAGTGACGCCCCTGTTGGTCAAGCGTGGCTTGGCTGGTCCCCACTGAGCGGTCGTGACGCAAGCGAGAGAGAGCGAGGGAACAGATGCGAAAATTGATTATCGGCATAGCGGGTCTGATGCTTCTGACTGGATGCTCCCTGGCGGAAGATACCAAAACGGCTCAGTCTGCGATTGAGACCTTTCATCAGAATATCAATGCGGGAAATTTTGATCGCATCTATCAAATTTCCGACGCCCAAATGAAGGCCGCCGCGACCGAAGCCCAATTGACCCAGCTTCTGACGGCGGTCCATAGCAAACTGGGGCTTTATAAATCCGGAACTCAAGGCAGTGTGAACGACAACGTCACGTCCAACGGACATTTCGTGAATGTTCGCTTCGCCTCAAAATACGAACGCGGCGACGCGCAGGAAACCTTCGTGGTGAAAATTGGCTCCTCCGGCGAAGCGCGCCTCGTTGGCTACCACATCAATTCCATGGCGCTGATTACAAATTAGGGCCTGTCCCAACTTTTGAACGATCGGTTGGGACCTCGGGGCGCCTCACCCCAGGCGACGCATGCTGAAAATGGGTATGGGCGGGTTGAGCCATTCGCCTTTTTGCTCGGCGAATTTGGATTTGGCGCTGGTTGGCGAGGCGAGGATTTTGCGCACCACCGCCATGCCCGAAATCACCTGGCCAAAGGCGGCATAACCGAGATTATCTCCGGGCGCGCCCGGATGGGCGTCGAGATAGGGCTCAGGACTGGCACAGATGAAGAAGTTGGAGGTGGCCGAGCCTGGCTCGAAGCGACCGAGCGACAAGGTGCCTGTCAGGTGGCGCAGACCCGTTTGGGTCGTTGGCTCATGGGCGATACCGGGAAAGGGGTGATTTTTTGGATTGGCAGCCCCGACAATCTGCCCCTCGGTCGGATGTCCCGGCGGTCGCGCCGCGCGAAAAAACGAGCCCCCGTCATAGGCAGCCGCGTCCACATAGCGCAAGAAATTGGCGCTGGTCAGCGGCGCTCGGCGGTCTTCCAGCTCCACTGTAATCTTGCCGTGATTTGTGCTGATGACCACCTTGGGCTTACCACCTGCGGCCAGGGCGCCACCGGGCGCGGCGAGGCCCAAAGCGCCCACCACAACGCCCCGTCGCGAAAAGGTCTCATGCGCCATGGTTTAAGCTCCCAAGGGATTGGGGTCGCGCCAGGCCCGCTCGAAAGGCAGGCGCCAAGCATGGGGCGCCACCAGTTGATGGATCGATTTGGGCCCCCAAGATCCCGGTTGATAGAGCCGCACCGGCGGCGGACCGTCGAGCAAGGGGATAGAAACTTCCCATAGGCGTTCGATGCCTTCGGCTGTGTTGAACAGCGTATGATCGCCGCGCATGGCGTCCAAAATCAAGCGCTCATAGGCCTCCAAAACATCGCCTAAGAGACCCGTGTCATGCATGGCGAATTGCAGGCTGAGCTTGTCGAGGCGCATGCCCGGTCCCGGCCGTTTGCCATAGAAGGACAGGGACATTTTTGAGGCGTCGGCGAGGTCGAAGGTCAGGTGATCAGGACCTTGCGCACCAATGCCCGACCCGACCGGGAACATGCTCTTTGGCGGCTCGCGAAAGGCGATGGAAATGATCCTCTGGCCCTCAGCCAGCTTCTTTCCTGTGCGCAGGAAGAACGGCACGCCCGCCCAGCGCCAATTGTCGATCAGGCATTTGAGCGCGATGAAGGTTTCGGTGTCGGATTCAGGGTCCACGCCCGCCTCGGAGCGGTAGCCGATATATTGCCCCCGCACCACGTCCTTGGGATCGAGCGGCAACATGCTGCGGAATACTTTGTTTTTTTCCTCGCTGATCGGACCCGGCTCCAAGGCGGTGGGCGGCTCCATGGCCATAAAGGCGAGGATTTGGAAAAGGTGAGTAACTACCATGTCACGATAGGCGCCGACGGTTTCATAAAACCCTGAGCGACGGCCAAGGCCTAGGGTTTCGGGCACATCGATCTGCACATGGTCGATAAAGTTGCGGTTCCAAATCGGCTCAAACAGGCCATTTGCAAAGCGGAAGGCGAGAATATTCTGCGCGGGTTCCTTGCCGAGAAAATGGTCGATCCGGAAGATTTGATCTTCGGAAAAGACCTGGTGCAATTGGCGGTTCAACTGCACGGCCGATTGCAAATCGACGCCGAACGGCTTTTCCATGACGATACGCGAGCGCGGCACAAGGCCTGCGTCTCCCAGCAGTCGCACGGCGGGCAGGGCCGCAGAGGGTGGCACGCTTAAATAATGTAAGCGCTCACAATCGCCGCCCAGATCTCCCTCCGCCCGCGCCACGGCGGCTTTCAGCGCCTTGGCCCCCTTGCCCATTGGCACATAGTCGAGGCTGGCGGCGAAGGCTTGCCAGGCGTCTTCGGTGAGGGCACGCGGCGAAAACTCCTCCAGCGCGCTGCGGGCGAGATCGCGAAAGGCTTGGGCGTCAATCTCGTCAAGCGAGACGCCGATAATCCGACTGGCGGGCAGGAAGCCAGCACTGGCCAGATGAAACAGGCCCGGCAAAAGCTTCCGCCGGGACAAATCACCCGTTGCGCCAAATAGCAGCACCACTTGCGGAATTTTTGGCCCAACACTTGAGGATATTTTCGCCACGCCAGCCACCTCGTCCAAGGAGGCGGGACACAAACTGCCCTCCACCTCATACGCCTGAAGAGGAGTGTTGCGGTAATTGGTCTGACTGTCAGGTTAAAATCGCAAGCAAGGCCGGTTTCAGCGTTTTGCGCCTAGCACTGTTGCAATTCTTCTCCGTCTAGCGGTTGAACGCCTTTTCAAAGGTCAGCCGTCTTCCTACATGACGTATCCCGAACCCTGCGGGGTCGCCTCAAGCCTTGGACACTGACGCTCTCATGACCCAACCCTCCCTCCTGATTGACCGGCTGAATTGGCGCTATGCCACCAAGAAGATGGACCCGACGAAGTCGGTGCCTGCGGAGAAGGTCGAGCGTATTCTGGAAGCCGCCCGCCTCGCCCCGACGTCGAGCGGGCTGCAGCCCTATGAGATTGTCGTGGTCAGCGATCCGGCCGTCCGTGAGCGGATCAAGCCTGCCGCCTGGAACCAAGCCCAGATCACCGATGGGTCGCACCTTTTGGTTTTCGCCGCTTGGGACAATTATACCCCTGAGCGCATCAACCACATGTTTGATCTGACCAATGAGGTGCGCGGCTTTAAGAACGAAGGCTGGGAAAACTACCGCCAGATGCTGCTCTCTACCTATCCGCAGCGGGACGCTGAGGTGAATTACCAGCATGCCGCCCGCCAAGCCTATATCGGCGTCGGCGCCGCCCTGATCGCTGCGGCCTTTGAAGAGGTCGACGCAACCCCGATGGAAGGCTTTAGCCCCGACGCGGTTGACGAAATCTTGGGCTTGCGCGCGCGCGGCCTGCGCAGTGTCGTCATTGTGCCACTCGGCTATCGCCAAGAAGACGGCGACTGGCTGGTCAAGCTGCAAAAGGTCCGCCGCCCGCGGGATGCGTTTATCACCGAGGTCTAGTCTTTTCCGATGGCCGCCCCCCGCCTATGGTGGGGGGCATGAGCCTCTTGCCAGATTCCCCCCAAGATTCCCCTTCCGACGCGTCAAAGCCGCTGCGACTCTATTTGGTCGATGGGTCAGGCTACATATTTCGGGCCTTTCACGCCCTTCCGCCCTTAACCCGCAAATCCGATGGCGCCCCGGTTGGCGCGGTGGCGGGCTTTTGCAACATGTTGTGGAAGCTGATCTGTGACACCCAGGGCGACGGCGACCCAAACGCGCCGACCCATTTGGCGGTGGTGTTCGACACCTCGGGCAAGACCTTTCGCAACGACATCTACGACCTCTACAAGGCCCATCGTCCGCCCGCGCCGGAAGACCTGATCCCACAATTTCCCATGGTGCGCGAAGCGACCCGCGCCTTTGGCGTCGCCAGTGTGGAGCTTTCCGGCTTTGAGGCGGATGATCTCATCGCCACCTATGCCCGCCATGCCCGTGACCAGGGCGGCGAAGTGGTCATCGTCTCGTCCGACAAAGACCTGATGCAGCTCGTCGGCGAGGGGGTTAGCCTGCTCGACCCAGTCAAGCAGACCCGGATCGGCCGCGCCGAAGTGATCGAGAAATTTGGTCTTGGACCTGAAAAAGTGGTGGAGGTGCAGGCGTTGGCTGGCGATAGCGCCGACAATGTGCCCGGCGCTCCCGGCATCGGCGTCAAGACAGCCGCCCAACTGCTGGCTGAATTCGGCGACCTTGAAACCCTGCTGGCGCGGGCTGGAGACATCAAGCAACCCAAGCGGCGCGAAACCTTGATCGCATTCGCCGATCAAATTCGGCTGTCCCGTGATCTGGTGCAACTGCGCGACGATGCGCCAACGCCCCTCCCCCTCGACGCCTTTCGGGTGCAGGCGCCGGATGCCGAGACCTTGCGCACCTATTTGACCGAGATGGAGTTCCGCACGCTGGCGACCCGCGTTGCGATGGGCAAGCCCGCCGCAGGCGCCCCCCGCCCGCGCGCATCGGGCGACACCCCTCCCTCCGCACCTGTCACCCGGGTCTTGCACGGCCTTCGCCCGACGGCTGAGGCGACCATCGACACCACCGCCTATCATTGCGTCCAAGACGAAGCGACTTTGCAAGATTGGATCGCGCGGGCCTTTCGCGCCGGTGTGATCGCCTTCGACACCGAAACCGACCGCCTCTCCTCAGCCAATTCACAGCTCGTCGGTGTCAGTCTGGCCCTGGCCCCGGGCGAGGCCTGTTATATCCCGCTTGGCCATCGCGGCGCGGAGGGGCTCGACCTGACGGGCGGCGAGCCTTTGCGCCAAATTCCATTGGAGCGCGCCCTCCAGCTTTTGAAGCCGCTATTGGAAAGCGACGCGGTTTTGAAGGTCGGCCAAAACGCCAAATATGACTTGGCCGTGCTGTCGCGATACGGGGTAAGCGTCCAGCCCATCGACGACACCATGTTGATCTCGTACGTACTGGGTGCGGGCCTGCACGGCCACGGTATGGACGCCCTGTCTGAGCGGCTGCTTGAGCATAAGCCGATTAGTTTCAAAGAGGTGGCGGGTTCTGGCAAGAGCGAGAAGAGTTTCGCTGAGGTGCCCCTAACCCCTGCGACCGCCTATGCCGCCGAAGATGCCGACGTCACCTTACGGCTTTGGCAACGCTTAAAGCCCGACCTCGCGCGCATGCGCCTCGTCACCGTCTATGAGACCTTAGAGCGCCCGCTGCCCGCCGTTCTGGCTGAAATGGAATGTGCGGGTGTACGGATTGATCCCGACTATTTGCGCCGCCTGAGCCAGGATTTTGGCATGCGCATGGCGGCCTTTGAGGTCGAGGCCCATCAAGCGGCCGGGCGGCCGTTCAATTTGGCAAGCCCCAAGCAGATTGGCGAAATCCTTTTCGACGAACAAAAACTGCCCGGCGGCAAGCGCACTGCCACCGGCGCCTGGTCGACCGATGTTTCGGTATTGGAAGACCTCGCCGCCCAAGGCTATGCCCTGCCAAAGATTCTGCTCGATTGGCGCCAACTGTCAAAACTCAAGGGCACCTATACGGACGCGCTGGTCGCGGCGGTTTCTGAGCGAACCGGGCGGGTCCATACCTCGTTTGCGCTCGCTGCCACCACCACCGGGCGACTGTCTTCGTCCGACCCAAATCTGCAAAATATTCCGATCCGCACCGAAGAAGGGCGTAAGATCCGCAAAGCCTTTGTGGCGGGCGACGGCGAGGTGATGATCAGCGCTGACTATAGCCAGATCGAACTGCGCCTCCTGGCCCATATTGGCGAGATCGCCCAACTGCGCAAAGCCTTTGTCGATGGCCTCGACATCCATGCCATGACCGCGTCGGAGATGTTTGGGGTGCCTGTGGAGGGTATGCCGTCCGATGTCCGCCGCCGGGCCAAGGCGATCAATTTCGGCATTATTTACGGCATCTCGGCCTTTGGCCTCGCCAATCAATTGTCGATCCCGCAAGACGAGGCGGCCGCCTATATTCGCACCTATTTCGAGCGCTTCCCCGGCATTCGCGCCTATATGGACCGCACGAAGGCCTTTGTGCGCGAGCACGGTTTCGTCGAGACCCTGTTTGGGCGGAAGATCCACATCCCCGACATCACCGCCAAGTCCGCCGCCCAGCGTCAATTCGCCGAACGCGCCGCCATCAATGCGCCTTTGCAAGGCTCCGCCGCCGACATTATTCGCCGCGCCATGGTGCGCATGCCAGGTGCGCTACGCCAAGCCGGGCTTTCAGCGCGCATGGTCTTGCAGGTCCATGACGAACTTGTATTTGAAGCCAAGGCCGAAGAGGCCGACGCCGTCTGCGCTCTGGCTAGATCCGTCATGGAAACCGCCTGCGACCCCGCCTACCACCTGTCAACGCCCCTGGTGGTCGAAGCCCGTGCGGCAAAGAATTGGGACGAGGCGCATTAGGGGGAATTTTGGCTAGGCGCATTTTTAGCTGTCCCATCAATTTTGGGTTTGCCAAGCAGCGGAAGTCGGGGAAGCTTTTCCATAGGTGTGGACTTACCGTTGCATCTAAAAAGACAGGCCTCTATCCTCGGGTAGATTAAGTCGGTGATGAAGACTTTGGGGACATGGCTTGCCGATTATATTGATCCCGTTTTCGATATTTATCGCGTGTTGCCTTGCGCAGCCCTTCTTCCTCCAACGCCTAAAACGCACGATGGCCGCTCGTCATCCTGAAATTTTGCAGGGATTTTCCAATAAAACTTTCTTTGGTTCTTCAAATCGGGAAATCATAAAGTTTGCGTGGCGTCGTGAAGATCTTCGCCTAAATGACCCAAAGCTGACGAAATCTGTCAAACAATTCAGAGCTATGCTCTTTTTGACCTACGGTTCATGGGGAGCGTTCGGTCTTTGCCTTTTTAGCGGCTTTGGGATGAAGCCCTCATTCTTTGGTGGCTTGCCGGACCATGCCTCGACCCACCTCAGTCAGGTTCCGGCTAGGTCAATCCAAGCCGCGAACATGCCATTGCCGCTCAGCCTTGTCTTCGCTGGCGCTTTCATATGCAACCTCACCTACCTCATTTTCGCTTGGCGCTTGAGCATCCGTTGGAACACGGTCGCCTTGGGTCAGACCGTCACCTTAGGTGATCCTCTCGGCGTTTTAGGCGTTGTTTGGTGGTCTAAGCCATCCTCACAGGACAAAGCCTTTTTGCGCCTGCGCATGGTGACGCGGACGCTGTTCGCCGTCAGCCTTGTCGGAACACTCTCGTTCTTCGCACTCCTATTCTCCATGGCGCGTTAAATAGTGGCGCCGTCGGGTCTTGCCGGGGACGGCTGGAAGCGAGGGCCTCATGGGTCGGCGTCTCAGAGCGACGCGGGCTCTATGGGCTATGGGTCTGAATTGCTGCCGTAATTTTCTTAAATCTCAATCATATCAAAGTCTGACTTAGGCGTTCCGCACAGGGGGCAGATCCAGGTCTCGGGCACCTCCTCCCATCGGGTTCCAGGCGCCAGGCCTTCGTCGGGATCACCCGAGGCTTCTTCATAAATATAGCCACAGGTGCGGCACTGCCAGGTTTTGAAGGGCTCGGGCGTCATGGGGTGTCTCCGAAGGCAGGCACCGCGAACATCTGGCGCAAGGCCTGAAGGGCGGTGGCCCGGGTTGGCTCAAGGTCGGCGTCGGGGTCAATCAACCACTGAAAGCTGAGGCCCATCAAGAGGCTGCCCAGCACCAGAGCGCCAGAGGTTGGATCAAGCTCTCGCCGGACGACGCCTTCACCCTGGCCCCGGCGAATGACGTCTTCAAGCCAAACCCGGACCCGGGCATGGGAGGCCGCAAAGGCCTTTCGCACCTCGGTAAGATCAGCCGCCGATTGGGCGAGCAACATAAAATAGGCTTGGGTTTGCTTCAGCGCCGCCAGATCGCGCAAATGGCTGTCGGCATAAAAGATCAAGGCGTCCAAGCCATGCATCTCAGCCACATGGGCGGCTTCCAGGTGCGCGTCGCGCTCTTGATGCAGAAAGTCGATCACCGCGTCGATCAGACCCGCCTTCGAGCCGAACTTATGGGTGGCCAGGCCGCGACTATATCCGGCCGCTTGACCAATGGTTGCAAAGGTGGCGGCTGAGACGCCCTGCTCGGCCACCACAGACAGCGTGGCGCGGATCAAGGTGCGTTCAGACTGGGTGCGCCTGGCCGCCTGGGACCTGCGACTGGGCGGCGACAGCGTGGCTTGGGCCTCCGACATGAATGGGCAAAACCCTTCGCGGGCTGACAGGTTGGACGGATCAAATTCCGGTGCTAGCGTAATAGCAATGGAAGGCCTTCCGCGCCACAGGGCGACGAAGGGGGCGCCACCCTTGGGAGGATGAAGCTGCCATGACGGGCCCGCCTTTGCTCGCGCCTGACGCCGACCGGATTGATGCGGATTGGATGACCAGCGCCTTGCGTCAATCTGGCGCCTTGCGGGAGGGTCGCGTGGTCAGCCTGACCAAGACGCCGGTCGGGGCCGGACTGGTGGGGGACAGCTTTCGCTTTGACTTGACCTATCAGGCCGAGGAGCCGGGCGCGCCATCGAGCGTGGTGGGGAAGTTCCCCGCCAAGGACCCGGTTAGCCGAAAATCGGGCTCGGACCACATTCTCTACCTGCGGGAAGTCTCCTTCTATCGCGAGATGGCCAAGCGCGTGGACATCCGCACCCCCAAAACCTTGGTCGCCGAGATCGACCCTGAGACCGACGACTTCACCCTGATTTTCGAAGACCTGGGCCCCGCGCGGCAGGGGGATCAATTGGCTGGGTGCTCACCCGAAGACGCCAGCACCGCCATTTGCGAAGCTGCGGCCTTGCACGCGCCCCTATGGGGGGTTGAGAGCCTCGCCAACCTCGACTGGTTGGCGATCCGCCCCGCGACGCTGCAGCCCATGGTCCTTGGCGTCTTGCCTGCGATTATCGGCCTCTTTCAAGACCGCTATCAGGGTGTGCTCGAACCGGAATTTATGGCTCTGGTGCAACGCCTACCGGAACTGCAAGCCAAGATTGGCCAGGATCATTCCGCGCCACGCACCGTGCAGCACGCCGACTTTCGGCTCGACAATATCTTGTTCGACGTTCAAGGCGGCACGGCCCCCATGGCGACGCTGGATTGGCAGACCGTGGCCCTTGGCGTCGGCGCCTGCGATATCGCCTATTTCCTGTCTGCGGGCCTCAGCCCCGAAGATCGCCGGGCCCATGAAAAGGACCTCGTCGGCCTCTATCATCGCGAATTGGTCAAGCGCGGCGTCAAGGATTATGGGCTGGAAGAGGCTTGGCGCGATTATCGGCGCTATACGGTGCATGGCATTCTGATGGGGGTCTTTTCAGCCCTTTCGGTTGAGCGAACCGAACGGGGCGACGCCTTGTTTTTGAAAATGACCCGTGGGGCCTGTGAACAGGCACGCGATCTCGACACCCTCGCATTTTGGCTCTGAGGGACCCGACTTGGCCCCTTGCCTGACGGAACGGAAAGCCGCCTAGGCTCACCTCAACAAATAATTCTCAGACATCCTTAGGGAGTGCGCCATGTCGGAAGCCTATATTGTCGCCGCCGCCCGGACCGCGGGAGGTCGCAAGGGCGGTCGACTGAGCGGCTGGCACCCGGCCGACCTCGCCGCTGAAGTGTTAAATGCCCTGGTTGATCGTTCAGGCGCCGATCCAGCCCTGATTGAAGACGTGATTATGGGCTGCGTCGGCCAAGCCGGTGAACAGGGCAATAATATTGCCCGAGGGGCGGTGCTCGCGTCGAAGCTTCCGGAAAGCGTGCCAGCGACCTCTGTTGATCGCCAATGCGGCTCCTCGCAGCAGGCCGTGCACTTTGCCGCAGCCACCGTCATGTCCGGCGCCATGGACATTGTCATCGCTGCAGGCGTTGAAAGTATGAGCCGCGTCCCGATGGGAACCCCCGTCGTGCTCCCCGCCAAGGCCGGCCTTGGCACGCCGATGAGCCCAAACCAGCAAGAGCGCTATCCTGGTGTCAAGTTCAGCCAATTCACCGGTGCGGAAATGATCGCCAAGAAATACGGCTTCACCCGCGACATGCTCGACGATTTTGGCTTTAACAGCCAAGCCAAGGCGATCAAGGCGACGCGGTCGGGCGCTTTCAAGGACGAAATTGTACCCGTGGCCATCACCCTGGCTGACGGCACGAAGGACACCCATCTGATCGATGAAGGCATTCGCTTTGAAGCCAGCCGCGAGGCCATGGCAGGCGTTAAACTGATCAGCGAGGACGGTGTGATCACCGCCGCGACCTCCAGCCAAATTTGCGACGGCGCGGCGGGCGTTTTGATTGTGTCCGAGCGGGGCTTGAAGGCCTTAGGGGTCGCGCCCTTGGCCCGTATCCACCACATGACGGTGACCGGTGGCGATCCGGTTATCATGTTGGAAGAGCCGCTATTTGGCACGGAGAAGGCCCTGAAACGCTGCGGCATGTCCATCGACGAGATCGATCTCTATGAGGTCAATGAGGCCTTTGCTCCCGTTCCCATGGCCTGGCTTCGCCATACTAAGGCTGATCCCGCCAAGCTGAACGTCAATGGCGGCGCCATTGCGCTTGGCCATCCTTTGGGCGGCTCAGGGGCGAAGCTGATGACGACGCTCCTTTATGCTCTGAAGGCCCGCAACGGCCGCTATGGCCTGCAAACCATGTGCGAAGGCGGCGGCCTGACCAATGTCACCATCATCGAACGCTTGTAATTCGCTTTAACCCTCAAGGACACAAAGCATGAAACTCTCTTCTTCTATCGCTGCCGTCGTCACCGGCGGCGCCTCTGGCCTCGGTGAAGCCACTGTGCGGGCGCTGGCGGCCCAAGGGGTCAAGGTCGCCATTTTCGATATGAACGAAGCCAAGGGCGAAGCCGTCGCGGCCGAAATTGGCGGCGTGTTTTGCAAGGTCAATGTGACGTCTGACGCCGATGTTGACGCCGGTTTCGCCAAGGCCCGCGCCGCCCATGGTCAAGAGCGTATCCTGGTCAACTGCGCTGGCACCGGCAATGCCGCCAAGACCGCCAGCCGCGATAAGACAACCGGCGAGCCAAAGCACTTTCCCCTCGACGCCTTCAACATGATCATCCAGATCAATCTGGTCGGCACCTTTCGCTGCATCGCCAAGTCGGCTGCAGGCATGCTGAGCCTTGAGCCATTGGAGGACGGTGAGCGCGGCGCCATCGTCAATACCGCCTCGGTTGCGGCGGAAGATGGCCAGATGGGGCAGGCCGCCTATTCAGCCTCAAAGGGCGGCGTGGTCGGCATGACCTTGCCCATCGCCCGCGACTTGGCGTCGGAAGGTATTCGCGTCAACACCATCTTGCCCGGCATTTTCAATACCCCGCTGATGAACGGCGCACCGCAACAGGTGAAGGACGCGCTCGCCATGTCCGTCCCCTTCCCCAAGCGGCTGGGCTATCCTGAGGAATATGCCCAACTGGCGCTGACCATGATCACCAACGGCTATTTCAACGGCGAGGACGTGCGCCTCGACGGTTCAATTCGTATGGCCCCGCGCTAGGCTCACCATGGTCGACCGCGAAAGCCAGCTTGCGCTTGAAGTTGCGCTGACCGGCCTCGCGGATCGGCTGGGGCCGCCGGACTCGGTCATCCGCCATCTGCATCGCTTGTCAGGTGGAGCGAGCCAGGAGACCTGGGCGTTTGAGATTTCCAATAGCCGAGGAACGCGGGCCCTGATCTTGCGGCGAGAGCCGTTTGCCCGCGTATCCACCTTGCAGGCCGGTCTGGAAACAGAGGCGGAGCTGATTAAGTTGGCGGGGGCAGCGGGCGTGCCTGCACCAAGCGTGGTCTATGTCTTGCGTCCGGAAGATCATTGCGGTCGCGGGTTTCTGATGGCGCGCCTGCACGGTGAGACCATCCCACGCAAACTGTTGCGCGACGCCCCCTATATCGCTGCCCGCGCTCGGCTGACCACTGACTGCGGCGAGGCGCTGGCACGTTTGCATCGCATCACGCCCACAAAGCCCCTGCCGCACCCCTTGCGCCTTGCGCCAGGATCGGTGCGGTTAAAGGAACTGCACAGTGCCTATACCGATAACGGCCTCGCCAATCCGGTGTTTGCCTATGCGCTGAGGTGGCTTGCCGACCATCTGCCGCCCGATCCCAGTCCCCGTCTCGTCCATGGCGATTTTCGCATGGGCAATCTAATGGTCGATGAGGATGGCTTGGTGGGCGTCCTTGACTGGGAGCTTGCCCACCTTGGTGATCCGATGGAGGATTTGGGTTGGCTTTGTGCGCCTTCCTGGCGGTTTGGCGAAATCGATCACCCAGTGGGCGGCTTTGGTCGCCGCGAAGACCTTTTCGCCGCCTATGAGCGGGCCTCGGGCCACACCGTCGATCCGGCCCGCGTGCGTTTTTGGGAAGTGTTTGGCGCGCTGCAATGGGGATTAATGTGCGCCGGCATGGGAACCCTGTTCATGTCAGGCGCCGACCCGTCGATTGAGCGCGGCATGATCGCTCGGCGGGTGTCTGAAACTGAGATTGATCTGTTGGACTATTTGCTTCCCAAAAGCCATGGGGGCGACCATGCTTGATAAGCCCGCCGCACAAGACCTCTTGCCCGCTGTTGCCAAGCTCCTGCGCGACATTACCGGCGAGGCGCCGACCCCGCACGCGGTCTTTCTGTCGAAAGTGGCCGCCAATGCTGTCGATCTGGCCACCCGGGAAGCAAGCCTTGGCCCAAGGATCGCGGCGGAAGAGCGCGCGCGACTGCAACAGCTGTTCGGGGAAACCGCAGACCTTGAAACGCTGAACCGGGCCCTGGCCGAGGCGCTGTTGTCTGGTGCCCGCGACGGCACCGACCCGGCGATCCGCGACCATCTCTGGCGCACAACCCTCGACAAACTGTCGGTCGATCAGCCCAGGTACGCCGCCTATCAGCGGCACCTCAAAAGGACTTCAGGCCGGTAAGGCGTCGATCCAAGCCAGGCAGCGGTCGGCAACGGTTTCAAAGCCAGGCTCGCCGATCAGCCAATGGCTCATGCCCTCAGCCACCACGATCTGGCCAGATAGCCTGCCCGCCGTTTGCCTCACTGTCGCTGGAGGGTGGATCAGATCACGCTCGCCGGCGATGGCCAAGACAGGGGCCGTGACGCGGTTTGCCGCCACCTGGGTGCTCATCATCGGATCGAGCCACCAATTCAAGGTTTCCCACAGCGCGCGTCCGCTTTCAGGCCCCATCTGGCCATAGATGCGTCGCCGTTCCTCGCGCTCCAACCGGTCGAGGCTATATTGCCTGGCCATGCCATAGTCAGGATCAACCGCCATCGTCCAGAAGGGCCCAAGCAAATAAAGGCCCATGGCGCTCGCTGCCTCTTCCATAGAGACGCCTGCCACCCCCCACGGGGCTGAGGGCGCCAAAAGCACCAGCCCGGCGAGTTTGGCGCGTGTGGCCGCAAGTTGCGCCACCAGACCGCCGAGGGAATGGCCGATGAGCACCGGTGGCTCTGGCTCGGCTTGGCAGGCTTCGATCACAAATCGGGAGAAGTCGCGCATGGACTGCCCAGCCAAGCTTGCCCGTTCGGCCCCTGGCGCGTGTCCCGGCAAATCAGGCGCCAAGATCAGGTGGCCTGCGGCTTCGAAGGGGCGCCGAAACGCGTCAAACGCCCAACCGCCGCAAAAAGCGCCGTGAATCATAATGATGCGTCGCGCCACGTCGTGCTCACTCTCAGGACCGGGTGGAAGCCTCGAACGCCCTCCCGTTCCGTGTCTTAGCCTAAGCGGGTGCGCAACACCAAGGGCGTCTCGGACCTCGGGCCGTCCGCCCCCTATCCGGGCGATACGGTTTGGTAGATTTTAAAGGCGGAAATCACCGTTCCATAGGCTTCGCGCTTAAACGTCGCAACCGACACCAGGGCGTCTTCAAGGCTCGCCCACCGCCAAGCATCGAACTCGACTTCCTTGTGACGGTTGAGATCAATTTCGCTGTCATCACCGAGAAAACGGAAGGCAAACCAAATTTGCTTTTGGCCTAAAAACCCGCGCGCGATTTTCGAGCTGCGTAGCTCCGGGGGAAAGTGGTACGGAACCCAGTCTTGCGTCCGCCCCAACAGCGCGACGCTTCGGACACCGGTTTCCTCTTCCAGTTCGCGCCGAGCGGCAACTTCCAGCGGCTCGCCTGGGTCCACACCCCCTTGCGGAAATTGCCAATTCAACGGACCCGCTTGACCTGCGCGACGGCCAAGAAACACCTGTGACTGTTGATTAAACAGCACAATCCCGACATTTGGGCGAAACTTCGACAGATCAAGCCCGTCGTCGGGCGGCAGCGGCGCACTCATCGAACCGTAACAGCGGAGACGGGCGCCAATTGGCTCCCCCTGGCCGCGACCCCTTGCGCCCAGCGGGACACCATTTCCAAGGTCAAGGGATAGGCGAAGGCCGAGCCCATCGATGCCCCCGTCCGTTTGGCATTGGCCTCGAGCCCCAAGAGGCTTTTTTGGATGCCCGGCGCGGAGAGTTCGGCATCGACCACTGCATCAGCTGTGGCGCGCGACAGACCAGGCACTGTGCGATGGCTGGCCGCACCGTCATCAATAAAGGCCAAGCCCCGTTGGCGCATGACGGTCAGAAATGCGGTCATGGGTTGATCGGAGGTGAGGAACCGTCCGCCCAAATAGTTGGTGACGCCGAAATAGCCCGTGGCTCGGCTCAAGATCCACTCCATCCGCTTGATCGTCTCGGTCGGCGTGGCGCTCGCCATCAGGGCATAGGGCCCCGGATCATTATTGGCCACATCCAGCGGCTCCATCGGCGCTTCAATCAAGACCTCGTGGCCGTTGGCGCGGGCCAAATCCACCCAGTTCTGCAAATTATCGGAATAGGCGACGAAGGAGAGCGTAATTTCTGGCGGCAAGCGTTCAATGGCCGCGCGTGTCGCGACCGAGTTTAATCCGAGCCCCCCCAAGACCAGCGCCACCTTCGGCTTGCCATTCGATACGAACGGGCGGGCATAGGCGACTTGCGGCGACCGACCATCGGGCGACACCGTTGGCAAGGGGCCCGAGGGACTCTGCTCCACTAGTCCCAGCAAGGGCGCGCGGGGTAAGGATATCCCAGGCTTGTCAGGCAGTGCGCCGACGCCCTTCTCAGCGCCTGCCGCCCCCAGACTGGCGCCTTGTGGCAATGTGACAACGGCTTGACCATCGACAGTGGTTGTTTGGGGGGCAAGGGCCTCGCCGGAGACAAAGCCTGCGGGAGAAAGTCCATCGGTCGTAAAGGCGCCCGGGCCCCGTTTCGCCGCCTCAGCGGAATGGTCGTCGATCTTGACCCGTACCGTCGGCGCGCCCGCATAGGGATTGGCGGTGACGGCGATTAAAACGCCTAAGCCACCAAAAAAGACCAGGGCGGCAACGCCCGCGCTGGCAAAGGGTCGCGCGGTCAGGGGCCCGATCAGGCTTGCCAAGATATTGGCCTTCGCACGGTCTCGCCCCGCATTGCCCAAGGCGCCAAACTGTGTCGACGGTGAGGAGGCTTTGGCTAACATGGCGCGCGGCTTCAATCGCTGACAGGGGAGGTAAAACTTCCCGGCCAGAGTTGGTCGCTTTGGTTAATAAAATCGAAAGAGCGGTCGGTCAGCCGACGAAAAAATTAAGAATTGACCGCAGCGACACGCCCGCCATCAAGGTTTTGGCGCTGCTGCTTGCGGCTTGGCATCGACTGGTTTAGCGGCCCCGTCCTTTGGTGCGTCTGCGGGCTTCTCCAGCTTGGCGAATGCCGGTTTGGGCAGGGTAAACACCTTGGCAGGCCTTGCCGCCTCGGCCTGAGCCACGCCGCCAAATTTCAGCACGTCGAGCGCGCGTTGCAATTGAAAATCGGCCGCAATGTCTTCGTCGGTCAAGGTGAAGGCCGAACGCAGAGGACGCGGCTTGGGCTTGCCATTCTCGTCCTTTTCCTCGGGCTTGGCGTCGGACTTTTCATCTGGAATTTCAATCGATTCCGGAGCATGGCGCACCTTGCCCTCTTGACTGTCCAGGGCGTTTTTAAAGCTCGCCTCCGAATATTGCAGTGCGGCGTCAGAGACCGCTTCGGCCTCTTCCTTTGAGCGGGCGACCTGGAGATCAGGAATGATACCGGTCTTCTGAATCGACTGGCCAGAGGGTGTGTAATAGCGCGCCGTGGTCAGTTTCAGCGCGCCGTCAGCACCGCCGCGCAACGGAATAACCGTCTGCACCGAGCCCTTGCCAAAGCTGGTCAGCCCGACCACCAAGGCCCGCTGGCGGTCTTTCAAAGCGCCGGAAACAATCTCGGCTGCGCTCGCGGTACCGTTATTAACGAGCACCACCACCTTAACGCCGGGGATCAAATCGCCATCGGGTTTGGCGTTGCGTCGATCAATATCGCGATCTTCCCGGCCCCGTTGCGAAACCACCTCGCCGCCATTGAGGAAGTCTGACGCCACCTCAACCGACGAATCCACCAAGCCGCCCGGATTGTTACGCAGGTCGAGCACCAGACCCTTCATGTGCGGAATTTTCGCCTTCAGATCTTTCAGAGCTTGGGTGGTTTCGTCTCCGGTCTTTTCGTCAAAGGCTGAGATGCGCAAATAGCCATAATCGCCAATGGGGCGAGAATGGACGGTCTTCACCTCGATCACTTCGCGGACCAATTTCAGGGTGAAGGGCTCGCGGCGCTCCCGAGCGATGGTTAAGGTAATCGGCGTTCCAACCGCGCCGCGCATCTGTTTGACAGCATCGGTCAGGCCGAGGCCAACAATCGAATTGCCGTCGATGGCAGTGATATAGTCACCCGGCATCAGGCCGGCCTTGGCGGCGGGCGTTCCATCCATCGGGGAGATGATTTTGACCGCGCCATCTTCGGCGGTGACTTCAAGCCCCAGGCCGCCATACTGACCGGCCGTCTCTTCGCGCATATCGCCAAAGCCAGTGGGGTCTAGATAACCAGAATGGGGATCGAGCGAGGTCAGCATGCCATCTATGGCCGCTTGGATCAGCTTCTTATCATCGACGGGCACCACATATTGGCGCTTTACCGTGACGAGGACATCCCCGAACAACTCGAGCATTTTATAGGTTTCAGAATCATGCGGCTTTGCCAGTTGATCGGCGGACGCCATGGCTGCGGCGCCAAGAGCAAAGGTGGAAAACCCAATCAGGAGTAACTTGCGCATCTAGTCCTCGGTAGGCGAAAGCCGATCCTTACGAATACGCGCAATGTCGCGCTTCGCCTAGAGCTTGCGCATGTCAAATGGCCGACAGATTGTCGAGGATCAGACGGTCGCTGCTTTGGCGTGTTCCGCCAGCAAGGTGAAGCTGGTCTGGGTCACATCGGCAAAGCCGCCTTGAATTTCATAGACGGTCACGGAGCTGCCCGATTTGACCGTCACGACACCGGCGCGCAGGGTGGTCATAAAGGGCTCGTGTCCGGCCATAACGCCGAAATCGCCTTCCGCGCCCGGCGCATCGACGGAATCCACCTCGCCTGCGAACAATTCCCGCTCGGGCGCCACTAGGGAGAAATGAAGTTTAGCCATTCTCAAGTCTCTCGTCTGAACCGATCCGGCAGGAATAAAGTTGCAAGAGCGACACCACCGCTTGGTCGCGTCGCCTTAGATCTGTTTGTACCTCAGCGCACACGCCAAACAGATCGCGTTCGCCCAATTGCAAAAAATACTTTGCCGGTCGCGCACGACCCACAAAACTCTGCGTCACCTTTCGCCACCCGATCAAGGCCCCATCAGCGCCGACCGGCAATCGTACGCTGGTCAGTTCCTGATGGGCGGTATTCGGAAGGCTTTCCCCTTCAAACACCAAAGCGCAGGCGCCGCGACGATTATCGACAAATGCCGCTGGCGCCCCGGGCGTGCTGAAGCGGAACAACTGCCCCGCAACCGCCGCCCCCTCCGGCTTGGCCGCCTCGGCCTCTGCCGCTGGCGCAGGCCGCGCATCAAAGGCCTGAAGACGCTCACGAAACGCCTCCACATTGCCAGAGCCGGCCGTTACCGAGAGGCAAAAGCCGTTGACATAGGCAGGCGCGTCTTCAGCATGGGTTACGACGCCCCCGATCAGCACTGTCGCCAGGCTAACCGACGCCGCCGCAAGACGCGCGCGCCGCCAAGTCATTAGGCGCTAGCCAGCTTTTCCGCCTTGGCCACAGCCTCGTCGATGGAGCCAACCATGTAGAAGGCCGCCTCGGGCAGATGGTCATAATCGCCGTTGCATAGACCTTTGAAGCCCTTGATGGTTTCATCAAGCGGCACCAACTTGCCCGGCGACCCGGTGAACACTTCGGCCACATGGAAGGGCTGAGACAGGAAGCGCTGAATCTTGCGCGCCCGGGCCACGGTCAGCTTATCTTCTTCCGAAAGCTCATCCATGCCCAAGATGGCGATAATATCGCGCAGCGCGCGGTAGGATTGCAGGATCTCCTGCACCTGACGCGCCGTCTCATAATGCTCATCGCCGACAATGCGCGGATCGAGAATACGCGAGGTCGAGTCGAGCGGGTCAACCGCCGGATAGATACCCTGCTCAGCAATCGAGCGGTTCAACACCGTGGTGGCGTCCAAGTGGGCGAATGAGGTGGCGGGCGCGGGGTCGGTCAAGTCGTCGGCGGGCACATAGATGGCCTGTACTGACGTGATGGAACCCTTATTGGTCGAGGTGATGCGCTCTTGCAGATTGCCCATTTCCGTGGCGAGGGTGGGCTGATAGCCCACCGCCGAAGGAATACGACCGAGCAGCGCCGACACTTCCGAGCCCGCTTGGGTAAAGCGGAAGATGTTGTCGACGAAGAACAGCACGTCCTTGCCCTCGACATCCCGGAAATATTCGCACTGGGCGAGGCCGGTCAACGCCACGCGGGCGCGGGCGCCCGGAGGCTCGTTCATCTGGCCATAAACCAGGGTGCAGCGCGACCCTTCGGTCGAGCCGTTGTTTTCCTTCGGATCGAGGTTCACCTTCGATTCGATCATTTCGTGGTAAAGGTCATTGCCTTCGCGGGTGCGTTCGCCGACGCCCGCCAGCACCGAATAACCGCCATAGGCCTTGGCGATATTGTTGATCAGCTCTTGGATCAACACGGTCTTGCCAACGCCCGCGCCGCCGAACAGACCGATCTTACCGCCCTTGGTATAAGGGCACAAAAGGTCGATGACCTTAATGCCGGTGACGAGCACTTCGGCTGATGTCGATTGTTCATCAAACGAAGGCGCTTCTGCGTGGATCGAGCGCATGAAGGGCGTCACGATCGGACCGGCCTCGTCAATCGGCTCGCCAATGACGTTCAAGATACGACCAAGGGTCGCAGGACCCACGGGCACGGTGATCGGGCCGCCCGTATCGGTGACCGGCGCGCCACGCACCAGACCTTCGGTGGTGTCCATCGAAATGGTGCGAACGACGTTTTCGCCTAAGTGCTGCGCGACTTCGAGCACCAAACGGAAGGGCTGGCCGGTCTTTTGGTCCACATTGGTGGTTTCGAGCGCGTTCAAAATCGCGGGCAGATGGCCCACAAATTCGACGTCGACGACGGCCCCGATAATCTGGGAGATCTTGCCGGTGGCGACGCCTTTGGCGGGAGTAAGAGACTTAGGTTGGGCGGTCATTGGGACCTCGGTGTTGAAACGGTTCAGTGTTTTTGCGGAAGGAGACGGAACGCCTTAAAGCGCCTCGGCTCCCGAGATGATTTCGATCAGTTCCTTAGTAATCTGGGCCTGACGCGAGCGGTTATATTGTTTGGTGAGGGCCAAGATCAGATCGCCAGCATTGCGGGTGGCGTTATCCATGGCGCTCATCTGGCTGGCATAGAAGCCCGCCTTGTTTTCTAGCAGGGCCGACAAGATTTGAACCCGAAGGTTGCGCGGAAGGAGCGTCTCCAAAATCGCGGCTTCGTCGGGCTCATAGGAATAGACGCCGCCCTTCAGGTCGGGGGTCACGGCGGCCCCGGCGGCGTCGGACACAATCGCGGGAATGAGCTGTTTCGCGGTCGGGACCTGGCTGACCACGTTCTTGAACTTCGAATAGAAGAGCGTGACCACATCGGCCTCGCCCGCCGCAAAGGCTTCAAGAATACGGGTGGCAATCGGCTCGGCGGTGTCCAGGGTCAGGACCTTGGATTTTGAAAGATCAAAGGTCGCAATCACCTTGTCACCGAACAACCGACGGAAGGGGGCGAAGGACTTCTTCCCGACGCAGATGAACCGAACCTCCTTGCCCTGAGCGATGAGCTCCTGGGCCCGGTCGCGGGCGGCACGGACGACAGACGAATTAATCGCCCCCGCCAAACCCGAATCGCCAACCGCCACCGTAATCAGGTGCTTGTGGTCGCGACCGGTGCCGGCAAGCAGGACCGGCGCACCGGGCCCAGAAACGCTCGCCGCCAGATTGGCGATGACGCTCGCCATGCGGTCGGCATAGGGGCGGGCGGCTTGGGCCGCTTCCTGAGCGCGGCGCAGCTTTGCCGCCGCCACCATTTGCAAGGCCTTCGTGATCTTCTGCGTGGATTTCACGCTTCCGATCCGATTGCGCATTTCCTTAAGGCTGGCCATTCCGAGCTATCCCTTAAGGACTAGGCGAAGGTCTTGGAGAAATCGTCGAGGATCGATTTCAGCTGGCCTTCCAGGTCGCTGGACAGCGCCTTTTGGGTGCGGACGTCTTCCAGGAATTTCGGATGCGAGGCCTTTACCTTGCCGAGCAGTTCTTCCTGATAGCGGCCAATATCCTCCACCGGCACCGCATCCAGATAGCCGCGGGTTCCGGCATAGATGACCACCACCTGCTCCTCGACCGCCAGAGGCGAATATTGCGGCTGCTTCAAAAGTTCGGTCAGGCGAGCGCCGCGGGCCAAGAGCTTCTGGGTCGAGGCGTCGAGGTCGGAGCCAAACTTGGCGAAGGCCGCCATTTCGCGATACTGGGCAAGCTCGCCCTTGATCGCGCCCGCCACCTGCTTCATCGCCTTAATCTGGGCCGACGAGCCCACCCGGCTGACCGACAGACCGACGTTCACCGCCGGGCGGATGCCTTGATAGAAGAGGTCGGTTTCGAGGAAGATCTGGCCGTCGGTAATCGAGATGACATTGGTCGGAATATAGGCCGACACGTCATTGGCTTGAGTTTCGATCAGCGGCAAAGCGGTCAAGGAGCCCGAGCCATTGTCTTCATTGAGCTTGGCGGCCCGCTCCAGCAGACGTGAGTGGAGATAGAAGACATCGCCCGGATAGGCTTCACGGCCCGGCGGGCGGCGCAGCAGGAGCGACATTTGCCGGTAGGCGACGGCTTGCTTTGACAAGTCGTCATAGACGATCAGCGCGTGCATCCCATTGTCGCGGAACCACTCGCCCATGGCGCAGCCCGAGAAGGGCGCAAGGAATTGCAGCGGCGCAGGTTCCGACGCCGTGGCGCAGACGACGATGGTATAGTCGAGCGCGCCGTTTTCTTCCAAGGTCTTGACGATCTGAGCGACGGTGGAGCGCTTTTGGCCGATGGCGACATAGACGCAATAGAGCTTGGCGCTCTCGTCGGTGCCCGCATTGACGGCCTTTTGGTTCAAGATTGTGTCGATGGCGACGGCGGTCTTACCGGTCTGGCGGTCGCCAATGATCAGTTCACGCTGGCCACGTCCCACGGGGATCAGGGTGTCGATGGCTTTCAGACCGGTTTGCACCGGCTCGTGCACCGACTTCCGCGGAATAATGCCAGGCGCCTTGACGTCGACCCGGCGGCGCTCGGCCACATTGGTCAGCGGGCCCTTGCCGTCAATCGGTTCACCGAGCGGATTGACCACCCGACCGAGCAGCCCCTTGCCCACCGGCACGTCGACGATTTCACCCAAACGACGGACCTCGTCGCCTTCGCTGATCGCCCGGTCTTCGCCGAAGATAACGACGCCGACATTGTCACGCTCGAGGTTGAGCGCCATGCCCTTGACGTTCGCCGAGGGGAACTCGACCATTTCGCCGGCCTGAACCTTGTCCAGTCCATAGACCCGGGCGATGCCGTCACCGACCGACAGCACGCGGCCGACGTCGGACACATCGGCTTCGGAGCCGAAATTGGCGATTTGCGACTTGAGGATGGCCGAGATTTCGGCGGCGCGGATGTCCATGATGAGGTGCTCTTAAGGTTTAAGCGCGCTTGAGGGCGAATTTCAGGGAGTCGAGCTTCGATTTCAGCGAAGAATCGAACAGGCGGGAGCCCACGCGAACCTTCATTCCGCCCAACAGAGCCGGATCGACGCGGGTAGTGATTTCAGGAGCAACGCCAAGCGCTTGGCGAAGCGCTGAGCTAAGGCTCTTATTTTGAGCGGCACTGAGCGGCAGGGCCGTGACGACCTCGGCAAACACAGTGCCCCGGTGCGCGGCGAGAAGCGCCTTGTAAGCGTCGACAACCGCGCCGAGTACAGGCGTGCGTTCCTTTTGGGACAAGACGCCGAGAAAATTCATCGTCAACTTGCCGACCTTGAGCGCCTCCGCAACGGCCAGCAAACCCTTGGCCTTGTCCGAGGGCGGATAGGCCGGGTCAGCCAACAGGCGACGCAGGTCCGCACTTTCAGCCAAGGCGGCGCCTAGGCCCAATAGGTCTTTCTCAACCGCATCCAAGGCGCTTTCATCGCGCGCAAGGTCGAAAAGCGCTTGGGCGTAGCGTTGACCAACGCCCGCGTGCTGGGAAGTATCCGCCACGTAACGACACCGTCCGGTTCAGGTTGGCCATGTCGCGCTAAGGACGAACCGAATCGCCTCAACGAACAAAAGCTTGAAAGCGCAGGAATTTCCACGCGCGGTCGGGGGTATGGGCCAAGGCCCCCCGCCCGAAACCGGCGCGGTCTTAGCATGGGCGTTTCAGCCCCGCAACCTAAGGAAAGCCTGCGTCGCTTCGACCAAAGGCGCAAGATGCCCAAGGCTGGCGGTATTGGCACGCTTCGCCATTGGTCTTCGGCGCTGAAGCGTGTAAGTCGACCGCCATGTCCTTAAGCTTTTACGATACCCTCGCCCGCGAAAAGCGCGCCTTCGTTCCCGCCGATCCCGACCGTGTGACCCTCTATGTCTGCGGGGTCACGGTCTATAGCTACGCCCATATTGGCAATGCCCGACCTGCCGTGGTGTTTGATTTGGCGTTTCGGCTGTTGCGGCACATTTTCGGCGAAGATCATGTGCTCTATGCCCGCAACATTACCGATGTCGACGACAAGATAAATCAAGCCGCTTTGGACCAAGGCGTCGATATTTCGGCTATCACGACGAAATTCGCCGAAATCTATCAGGCGGACGTGGCCGCATTGGGCTGCCTTCCCCCGACCTTTGAACCGCGCGCCACCGCCCACATCCCACAGATGACGGCGATGATTTCTGCCCTTATCGAACGCGGCCATGCCTATCAGGCCGACGGCCACGTGCTGTTCGACACCCAAAGCTTTCCCGATTACGGCAAGCTCTCCGGTCGGAGCCTGGATGATCTTCTGGCAGGCGCCCGCGTCGAGGTGGCCGACTATAAGCGCCATCCGGCCGATTTTGTCCTGTGGAAGCCGGCAAAGCCGGGTGAGCCATCCTGGCAGAGCCCGTTTGGCGCCGGGCGGCCTGGATGGCATATTGAGTGCTCGGCGATGATCGAGACCGTGCTTGGCCTGCCCATCGACATTCATGGCGGCGGCCATGACTTGATCTTCCCCCATCACGAGAATGAAATTGCGCAAGGGCGCTGCGCCCATGACGGCGCCGACTATGCGCGGGTCTGGATGCACAACGGCTTTCTGACTCAGTCGGCCGAAAAAATGTCGAAGAGCATCGGCAATATCCGCACCATTCACGACCTCTTGGCCGAAGCGCCGGGCGAGGCTTTGCGCTGGGCGCTCTTGTCGGCTCATTACCGCGCGCCGCTCGAATGGAACCCGGAGCTGATCGCCCAATCGAAACGCGCCCTTGACCGGCTCTATGGCGTCTTACAACGCTGGCCCGCCGCCCCTGAAGCTTGGCCCGCCCAGGTTCCAGAAGCCGTCCTCGACGCCCTGGAAGACGATCTGGCGACGCCGCGTGCACTGGCCGAACTCTTCGCACTGGCCCGTATCGCCGAAACGGCGCCCACTGAGGCCGAAAAGCTCGCAGCCAGCGCCAGCCTGTTGGCGGCTGGGCGGTTAATGGGCTTTTTTAACCAAACACCGCTCGCCTGGTTCTCCGGTGGCAGCGACGCGGACTTCACCGCCAAGGTCGAAGCCCTGATCTCAGAGCGCGCTCAAGCCCGTCAATCCAAAAACTGGGCCGAAGCCGACCGCATCCGCGCCGAACTGACCGCCCTGAACGTCGAGGTCCTCGACAGCGCCACAGGGGTCAGCTGGCGACTGAAGGGGTAGAGGGCTCAGGGCCCTTGGCGGATGGCTGCGTCCTTAGAGGTCGACTCTGGAAGAAACGTCGCAGAATATCCGTCCAGCTTACCTTGCGCAGTCACGTTCACGCAGAGCAGCTTCGTCGCTTTTGGACCCTCTGCTATAAAACAATCAAGTCCATCTGCGTTCGGGCCCGCAAATGTCATGGTTCCGATAGGAAGAAAGGTTTTGAGGAAATAACGGACCGAAGCAACGTCCCTTTTTGCCCCTTCGGCAAATTCTGGGGTTAAAAGGTCGAGAGGAGGCTGGCCGTTCGCCACACCCTCAATATAGCGCCTCAAGGCAGTTTCCGCTCCCGGGCGAGGTTTCGTGCGAAAATTGAACAGGGACACCTGCGAGAGTTTTTCAATTGCACCGAAATTTGGCGCTTCGCCGAGGCGTTCAAGCGAGACTTTGAGTGAGTCGTCAGCAGGCACCTCCCAGTCTGGGATGACGCCGCTTCCCTCCCAATTTGAACCCGTTAAAGGGCTGCGCGCCATTTGAATTGGAAGCGCAAGTTTCAGGTTGACGAATCGTCCGCCAGTGACAATGCGCGCTTCAATGCCATTCGCACCTCCCCCTGTTCGTTCACCAACAACCACACCGCGTTTTTCGCTCTGCATGACGTAGGCGACCATTTCCGCCCCAGAGAAAGTGCTTGCACTGGTCAGAATATAGATGGGCTTATCGAGGTAAGAAGTTGGCGTTGCAGAAGTAAAAAATTCAATAATATGAATATTATCGGATCCATAAACCCGCTCTCTGAAATCTATTAGATGTTTCTTGTAATGTGAGTTGAAGAAAAAACTCAAGAAATAGGCAACAGTATCTGGATATCCACCTAGATTACGGCGCAGATCAATAATCAACGCCTTTGTATCCTGCATATTTGCCATTGCGCGGTCGAGAGACTGTCCTGCACTTTGCTTCGGCGGGAAGCTTACAATCTCGATATATCCCACATTCCCGCTCAAGCGGTCCGCGCGAACCACTCCGCCTTCGCTTTTCGGTGGTGGCAAAGTCGCCAGGGGCAGAGCAACGGGATCTGCAACCTCAAACCTCAAGTGCTTGTCGTGGGTAACCTGATAAAGATCGCTGGAAAGCCGCCTCGCCAAATCAACAGATGTTTTAAAATTTTCATACGCCCCTGCTCGTAGCGACCGCTCAATCGTATCGGCGGCGAGGCCGCCAATTTGGGGATCGACATAGGTGTTTCTCAGAAGGCGAGCGGTCGACCTGATTAAGTTTTGGCGGATTTTCGCGTCGATCACGAATTCAGGATCATTGATTCTCACGCCACTTGGATCGATTGTTACAGTCTCGGTTGGCGGAGCGCCAATCGCTGGCATAGTCGAGAGGATCGCGAGGGTAAGCCAAGCAAAGCCAATGAGGCGGCGGGGAATTGGTCCATTACAAACACCCATAGGCCACCGCGATTAGGCGCTTGGCGCGGATGTCGCCCATCAGGTCGGCGCGCTGGCGGTTCATGACATAGGCACAGCCGAGGCCGGTTTCGGGGTCGGCGAAGGCGCAGGAGCCGCCCCAGCCCGAATGGCCAAAGGTGGAGAGCGACGGCCCAAAGGCGCCCGAGCGGGCATTGCGCATGACGCCTGCGCCCCAACTCATCTCGAAGGGCAAGACGAGGTCTTGGCCAGCGATCCGTTCACGGGTCATGGCCTCGCGCCCCGCCAGGCTCAAAACCCGGTCATCCGCCTTAGCGAGCCGCGCCATGAGTTGGGCGAGCGACAGGGCCGTCGCATGGCCGTTAGCCGAAGGGATCTCGGCACGGCGCCAATCCTCCGTGGTGCGGCCGCCCGGCGAGGACCAGGGCGTGAGGAAGGCGGCGCGGGTCGCGGCATTGATTTCGCCAAAGCTTGGTAAGCTCTTTGGCCGTTCCAGTTGGGCCACGCGCGGAAACTCTGCATCTGGCAAGCCGATCCACAGCTCGAGTCCCAGGGGGTCGGCCAAATCTTCACGCAGCGCCTTGCCCATGGTTCGCCCATCGACGCGGCGAAAGATTTCACCGGCGATATAACCGAACGTGACCGGATGGTAGCCGCTCGCGGTTCCCGGCGGCCACAAGGGCGCCATGGCGGCAAGCTTGGCGCAGATCGTGTCCCACTCAAACCACAGGCTTGCATCCATTTCGTCAGGAAAGCCGCTCAAGCCCGCTTGGTGCGACAAGGCCTGTTCGACCGTGATCGCCCCCTTGCCCGCTTGGGCGAATTCTGGCCAGACCGAGGCCACCGTCTGGTCATAGGAAAGCTGGCCCGACGCAACCAGCCTAGCAATCAACACGGCCGCGAGCGCCTTGGTGGTGGAAAAGATCGGCGTCAGGGTCTTGGCATCGAAGGGCGCCTGTCCGGCCCGGTCAGCGTGGCCGCCATAGAGATCGACCAAAACCGTGTCGTCGCGTACCAGGGAAAAGCGGGCGCCGAGCTCTAGCCCCTCGGCGAACAAGGCTTCAAAAGCCTGTTGGACAGGTTCAAACCCGGTCGCAATGATCATAATGGTCTCCGGCGTCGACGCCCCTCACGGCTCTATCGTGCGGTATGGCGGTTTCACGAAAGCGCTTCAACCTCAACCTCTGAGCTTGGCCGCCGCAGGTCACGCCCTTGCAACGGCAGGGCCAAATCATCGACCCCTGAGCCATAGGCGTCGGTGAGCACGTCAAGGGTCATGGCAGCGGCGCGGCTGACATCTTCGGGAGGGCTGAGCCCATCCAAAAGGCCCGCACAGAGGAGCGCTGCAAAGAGATCGCCCGCCCCACTAAAGGCCTTGGGCAAACTGGCATGGTGCAGACGTGTCGCTTGAGTTTGGGAAATGTCCAAGAGACTGGTCGACCCCGCATGGGTCCAAGCTGAAGTGACGATGGTGCGTGGCGCCAACCGCCGGGCAGCCGAAAGGAGGCTCGCAAGGTCGTCGGCAAATCCAGGCGAATCGGTTTGGGCAAGCCAGGCCAACTCCCACCGATTCGGCACCAGCAGGTCGGCGCGGGGCACAAGTAAGCGGCGCACGGCCTCGGCTGTCTCCGGTTTGACATAGAGCCCCTTACCCTCATCGCCCAAAATGGGATCAACCAGAATGATCGGCCTTTCGCCCTGAGCCGCGCGGCAGGCGTCAATGACTTCGGCGGCGGCGGCGACCTGATCGGCGGAGGCAAAATAGCCGGTGAGCACAAGCCTCGTCTGTTGCAAGACGCCCGTGGCCGCTACGCCGTCAATCAGGCCGCGAAACATCAGGTCCGATAAGGCGCCGCCGCCCGGCGGGCCAAGGCCGGGGTGCCGGCCAAACGCCACTGTCGGGACAAAAATTGGCGCCGCGCCCAGCTGGGCCAATAGCATGGCCTGCGACAATCCGCCCAGCCGCGAGGCGCAAACGAGGCTCGACAGGATGACGACTCTCGCCATGCTTAGCTTCTCCTCTTCAGAGCGCGAATCTGACGTCTCCGGAACGTCCATCCACAGGGGAAACGCGCCCTCTACTAGATATTGCCCCGCTTCCTCGTTTACACCCTACCCTTAGATGGTTAGCGTCCGTTAACACATTTGAGATTCGGTGCGGCGCCTGTTCGCCGACCGGTAGGAATAGGTTCGGGATGACGTCGGGGCCCTGGAGCGTAAAAGGCATAGACCCCAAGGCGCGCGAAATCGCGAAGGACTTGGCGCGTCGGTCAGGCCAGACGCTGGGTGAATGGCTGAACCAACGGATTGTCGACGGGGATGCCGCTCCGGTCGAGCCGTCCGCACCCCAGGACGTCGCTCCAAGTGCAACCTTACAACAGATGGAAGAGGCGTTGTCGGCGAGATCGGCCGTGCGCGCCGCGTCCCCCGACCTCACCCGCATTGCCACCGCCCTTGAGGACCTAACCGAACGGCTTGAAGCCGCAGAGCAGCGCTCCGGCGAGGCGATCGTTGCGGTTGACCAAACCGTGCGCGATGCGCTGACCCGACTGGATCGACTGGAAGGCGGCGGCTCTGGCCTCATGGGGCGCGTCGAAGGGGCCTTGAGCGTCGTTCGCGAGGAACAGGGTCGGGCCGACGAACGGCTTGCCCGCATCGAGCGGAATGAAGCTAAGCGGGTCGAGGCGCTAAAAGGGCTCGAACAGGCCATTCTTCGGGTCCTGCCAGCCAAAAGCATCGACACCTCGGCTGAAATCACCGAGCGACTGACGTCGTCGGAAGCGCGAACGCGCGACGCCCTGTCCCGGCTTGAGCATACTTTGCAAAGTCTCGACAAGCGTGTGGCCGACGCCGAATCCCGGGTGGCGGGAACCACCGATCAAGGGCTTGCGGCGCTCGACCATTCGGACCGCCGCCTAGAGCGTTTGGCTCGCGATCTTACCCAGCGGGTCGAAGACTTGCGGCTGGAAATGACCGAGCGTCTGAACCGGGCGGTCGCGAGCGAACGGTTGGATGTGGTCGAAGAAGCGATCAGCCAACTGGCAGCCCAGGTCGATGATGCGGAAAAGTCGTCGGCGCGCGCCCTCGACCGCATGAGCCGCGAAATGCTCAGCATGGCGGACGGCATCTCCAAGCGGGTCGCCGATGTCGAATCCCGTGACCGCGAAGTTGCGACCCACTTTGGCGAAGAAGTGGCCCGCCTCACCGAAACGGTGGAAGAGCGTTTGGCGCGGGCTGACATTGCCAATGCGGACGCACTGCAGAAAATCTCCGCTGAGATCGGTCGCGTCGCCGAACGGCTGAACGAAAAAATTATTCGCACAGAGGCGCGCGTCGCCGATGTGGCGGAAGAGAATATCCGCCAAGGGCGCCTTTGGCATGAAAAGGCGAAACTGCAAACCGACGTCCTGTCGCAAGAGCTGGCGGAACGGCTGCGGCAAAGCGAGGCGCGCACGGCCCAATGGATGGCCGAGGCCCAGGCGAAAATTGAAACGTCTCTCGCGCAGCGGACCTCGGCGGCCCAGCCCTTGAGTGTGCCCAAACCCACGCTCGCCGCTCCGCCCGCACCAGAAGCCCCGCCCACCCCATTCATCGCCGCAGAAACCGCGCCCGCACCAAGTCTGCGCGCACCCGATCCTGCGCCGCCCCCCCCCCCGAGCTTTGTCGAGGACGAGGACGAGTTCGTGGATCTGCCCCGACCCGCGCGCCAGGCAGCACCTCCGGCCCCGCCGCCGCCCGCCGAGCCTGTGCCTGTGCCTGCGCCTGTCGCACCGAAGATAGAGCCGCCGCGTGCGGCGAGCCCGCCTCCAACCGTTGATCCGAACGATCCGTTCCTTGAACCTTTTTTGGATGACGAGTTTGACGAGCCGCCCATGCCTTTCGCGGGATCTGGCAGACAGGCCCACGCCGCCATTTTCGATGATGAGCCGCCCGCACGACCGCGCGCCGCCGAGAGTTTTTTCGACGACGGTCCAGCCGATCCACGCCCCTCCTCGACTCGTGACCTGATTGCCCAGGCCCGAGATGCCGCACGGGCCGCAAGGGAAACCAAGGCTGAGCGAAATGCGGATCGCAAGGGCGAGGGTAACGAGCCCCGTACCAGCGCCTTTAGCCTGAGCCTGTCGAAGAAAAAAAAGGCGGATAATACGGTCGGTACGGTCGCCATGCTGTTAGCCGTTGGCGTTGTCGGCGTTGGCGGCGTGGCGACGCTCGGCGCGCGCCTTCTGGCAGACCATGATCGCGAAATCGCTGCCCAAGCTGGAGGGCCGCCGTCTCCCAACACCCTGCCACGCAATGCCACGGCGCCTGCACCAGAGTCCGGCAGCGGTCAACTTGCCCTTGCCTCGACCGCGAACGACACCAAAATCGATCCGGCGCAAGGTGCCAGCCCAGCTGCGAGCGATGAAACGCGCACCCTCTACGAAGATGCGGCCCGGGGCGTCGATGAAGGCGATCCGGCAGCGGTAAAGTCGATGATCCGCGCGGCCGAGCTTGGCTATCCGCAAGCGCAATTCCACCTGTCGAACCTCTATGCCAAGGGCGTGCCGGGATTGGAAAAAGACCCGGTGAAGTCGCGCCAGTGGGTTGAGCGCGCGGCTCAAGCCGGATTGCCAAATGCGATGTTCAACCTTGCCGTACAGACCTTTTTTGGCCGGGGCGGGCCCAAGGACCAATCTGCCGCCGCTGAATGGTTTCGTCGGGCGGCGACGGCTGGCAATACCGACGCTCAATATAACCTGGCCCAGCTCTATGAGACCGGAAACGGTGTGCCGAAAAACTTAAGCCAAGCCTATGTTTGGTACCTGATCGCCGCGGCGTCAGGCGACAAGGAGGGCAAGGCCAAAGCGGCCAAGATTGGTGCGGTGCTGACGCCGGAACTTCGAAACTCGGCGGAGAAGCTCGCCCAGGCCTTCGCGCCACAATCCCAGGTCCAGGCCGCGACGCCGAGCACCTCATCCTCAAGCCGATAGTCGATGGTCAGCCGAGGCCACCGGCGAGGATGGCGATAACCACCAGCAGCCCGGCATCGCGGTTTGACCGAAAAAGGCGCAAGGCGAGATCAGGGTTGTGGGACCGCAGGCTCCAAACCTGCCAAGCCAGATGGACGGCAAAGCCGCCAATCAGGCCAAAACCGAGCCCAAGGTGGGACCTAAGGCCACTCCACAGGGTAAAGCTGAAGGCAAGCACGAAAAAGCCAGCGACGCCTAGCCTGACCCGGCCCCCAAGTCGGCGGGCCGAGGACTTCACCCCCACAAGGGCATCGTCTTCAATATCTTGCAGGGCATAGATGGTGTCATAGCCAAGAGTCCAAAAAATTCCGCCAATATAGAGAAGGATGGCGCCTCCGCTGACGTGGCTAGCCGCCGCCGCGAAACCCAACAGCGCGCCCCAGTTGAAGGTTAAGCCCAGCCAGGCCTGGGGCCACCACGTAATGCGCTTCATAAAAGGATAGGCGGCGACAAGAAAAAGCGACAACACCCCCAACCCGATGGCGGGCAAACCGAGGGTCAAGAGGATGGCAAGGCCAAGGAGACAACAGCCACCAATAAAACCCAGCGCGCCCTTGACCCCGATCTGTCCAGAGGCGAGCGGCCTCGCCGCCGTCCGGGCCACTTGGGCGTCAATATCGCGATCCACCAGATCATTATAGGCGCAACCCGCTGCCCGCATGATCAGCGCGCCCAGTGCGATTTTTACAAAGAGGCCAAGCTCAGGGGCCCGATGGGCTTGCGCAGCCGCCAGAGCAGCGCCTTGCCATCCCGGCAAGAGCAATAGCCAGGCGCCCGCCGGACGATCAAAACGCCCAAGCTTCAGCCAGGGGCGCAAGCGCGCGGGCGCAAACCTGTCGACCCAGTTGTCGGGCGCAGCGTCCGGTAAAGGCGCAACGGCGGTCATGGGCAGTCCAGGGTCTATCTCCGACCCCATCGCCAATGCCACGGATTGCCATCGCTCTTGGAAGAGATGAGCGAGATATAGCTCACGGCCAAAGCGCCTAAGAAAAGTGGCCCACACACACGTGGCGCGTGAAACCAGATGAGTAGGATCGGTATTGCCAGACAGCCGACGATAAAGCCCAAGGTCGCGATCCAACCTTTCGCGTTCCGGGGACGGACGCCCATTCCATAGGTTTTTACAGTGAACCAGGGTTCGGACATCGCTGTCTTCCTTCGACCAAGCCTAAGGATAGGCCGAGACCCTCAGAGGTCAAGCTATGGCGAGAAAGCGATGGCGTTAGCTGGCCGCCTTTTTGGGCCAACAGATCGGCAAGCCAAATATGCCGCTACGCTTGCCTAGCACGTCCGATGTCGCAGGCGCCTTTGGATCATAGATCTCGATATTGGCCATCATGCCCTTATCTTCGTGCTTCAGCACATGACAGTGATAGACAAATCGCCCGACGATCTTGGGATCGGTAAAGGCCATTCTGAGGGTCACCGTTCCCCCCTCGGGCACGCGCACAGTGTCGAGATATAGGAGCCCGTCGACAGGCTTGTCATTGATGGCGACCACTTGAAAATGAATTTGGTGGATGTGGAAAACGTGCATGTCTTGCGTCGTGTTATGCACGGTCCACTCTTCGATGGAGCCAAGCGCGATCCTTTGATCCATCCGATCATGGGCATAGCTCTTGCCGTCAATTTGATAGACTTCCTCTCCCGGAACTTGACCGAAAACAATGTCGCGTTTGCCGGTAAGACCAACCTGCCGCAAATCGGGCAACAGCGAAGCGTGAGACAGAAGCCCTGATGGCGCTGGGGCGGGCGCGATCCCGTCTGCGGGCGAAACGGCAATATCGGCGAGCGTACGGCTGGTCTTCAGATTGCGGCCCAGACCGGTTGGAGTGGCGCCCGATTGTAGGGTGAAATGTCCGCCTTCCTTGGGCATATCCACCATGACTTCCATCCGCCCACCCGGCGGCAAGTCCAAAGTGTCCACACCGGTCTCTTGCGCAACCACATTGCCGTCAAGCGCCAGGACGCGAAAGCTCAGCCCCTTGGCCGAGAGGTGGAAATAGTCGTTGGCGCTTTGGTTTGAGACCCGCCAAAATTCCGTTTGGCCCCCGGTTGCAGCAATCAGGGTTTCGGTCCCGCCATTGATCGACTGAATGACGCCATGCAGGCGCTTGACCTCAGGATCATCGGGCCGATCGACATTAAAGGATTTTAAAACCATCAGCCGCGATCTCAACCCCGCCACCTCGGGCGCTCGCTGATCGACGCCCTCGACAATCCAGGCCCCCGAAAGTCCGCGTCCCACCTCTTCTTCGGAAATGCCGTGGATATGGGTGTGATACCAATAGAGCCCTGGGGGCTGATCGGTGGGGATGGTCAAGCGATAGTCAAAGCTTTCACCCGGCAACACGACCACCAGCACATTATCGCCGTGCGCCAATGGTGAGCCGTGATAACCATGAAAGTGCAGATTAATCGGTAGCTTAAGCTGGTTGACCAGCCGAATTTTCAGCGTGTCGCCGGGATGGACGCGCAAGACCGGCCCGCCATATTCGCCATTGAACGTCATGGCGCTCACCGCCACCTTGCCAAGCGTCACAGGCGTTTCTTGCGCCACAAGCGTCGCCTTCAATACCCCGTGATGGCTGGTGAATTCGGGTAATCGCCGGACATCGCCGAGGTCCGCATCTGTGTTGGTCGCCACAGCCATTTGCAATGGCGAAAGGCTTAGCAACATAATAAGAAAAAATAGGATTTTTCGCGGGGCGGAAAACATCACCAATCCTACCGAAACGCAAAGCGCGTTCGGTTAAATAGATTTGTTTACCTGAAAATTTTACTAACACACCGGCGCGGAAAGCAGGTCGCTTGATTAGAGTTTAAAGCGACAGGCCGCCATCAACCACCAAGGTCTGGCCGACCATATAGGCCGCCAGCGGCGAGGCAAGAAAAAGGGCTGCGCCCGCCATATCTTCGGGTGTTCCCAATCTGGCCAAAGGAATGGCGGCCAGAGCCGCGTCACGACGTTTCGGGTTGTCCGTCGTCACCTTGGTAAGTTTGGTGGCAACCAGGCCTGGCGCAATTCCATTGACCCGGATCCCTTCCGGCGCCCAGGCTTGACCCAGGGTGCGCGTCAGGCTGATGGCTGCGGCCTTTGATGCGGCATAGGCGGGGTTTCCCTTATTTGCCGAGAGCCCCGAGATCGAACTGACAATAATGACTGACCCTTGGCTCTCGACCAAAGCCGACTTGAAGCGCCGGGCGCAATCCATCAGGCTGTCGAGATTAACCGCCATCACATGATCCCAGCCGGGACGCTCAAACTCTCCACGGCCATAGACGACCGCGCCCTGACTGAGCACCAAAATATCCAGCCGGGCAAAAGGCGGCGGCGCCGCTGCAATGGCGTCAGGATTTGCAACATCGACCTGATGGTAGCTAAGCCCATCCAGGTGTGATCCTTCATCGGCTGAATAGTCGCGGGCTGAGGCGCGGGTCCCCCAGACGGCGACATCTGCGCCATGGGCCAAAAAGGCCCGAGCGACACCGTTGCCGATGCCGCTCGACCCGCCAACCACCAGAACCTTACGACCGGTGAAGTCCAAGGCCACCGCCTCAGCTACATGCGGTGCAGTGCACAGAGCTTGTTGCCATCCGGATCGCGCAGATAGGCGAGATAGAGCTTGCCGGCGGAGCCTTCGCGCACGCCGGGCGGATCTTCGCAGTCTGACCCGCCATGGGCGAGCCCAGCCGCATGCCAAGCATTGGCAAGTTCAGGGGTTGCGGCGGCAAAACCAACCGTGCCGCCATTGGCGGGCGTGGCGGGCTCGCCATTAATCGGCAAAGAGACCGAAAAAATGCCGGTCGGTGTGATGTAAAACACGCGGTTGCCGTCGAACCGGCCCGGAGGAACGCCGAGCGCGCCAAGGGTCGCATCATAAAAGGTTTTGGCGCGGTTCAAATCATTCGCGCCAATCATGATATGCGAAAACATATGTATCCTCCCAAACATTCTAAGCGCGGCCCGCGCCTTCGACCCTAGGACATAATGGAAGGCGGGAGAGGGTCAACCCTTTGACCTAGGGGCCGGTTGGAGGATCAAGGCGCTTAAGGCGCGGGCTGAATCTCAGCGACGCCGGTATTGGGGGTTGATTTCTGCACCGCAACCACTCTGATTTTCGCAGTCTTTGGGATCGGCCCATCCAGGGTGGCTGAGAAGGTGCTCGGCTCCGACCCCGGAAGCAGGATGAAAGCCTCCTTTGGAACTGGACCGAGGACGTGCGCCGTCACGGTAAAGTCGGACGCGTCCCAAACGCCATTTTGCGAGATGGGGCATCCACACATCATCGTGACCGTGGCGACGACCTCCGTCCGGCCGTCGGCAAGGCGCTTTAGCTGGGGCTCGACAACAAGTCCTGGAAAGGTAACCACCCAACCGTCGCCCGAGACATCGTGGCCGGGCACCACCCACATCATCGACGAGACGGTGATGGCGGCGGCGGGCTTGCCAAGTGGACCCCGCGCTTCGAGGCGGATCAGGGTCGGCTGGGTCAAATCCAAAGTCGCGGCAAATCCGGCCGTCTTGGCGTCACTGAGCGCTTGTCCTCGCTGGAGCGGCGTTTTCATAATCCGCGCCGTATCGCCGGTTCCGCCGGAAATGTCGCCGCTGGCCAGAACCTGGCCGGTTGTGGCGTCGGTCAGGGTGACATGCACACCGCCCGTGTGGTCACCGATAAATTTTGCATCCAAGCTGCGGGCGCGGACCATGATGTGAGTAGGCTCAGCCTGGACGAGCGGTCCGAAAAGAAGGGAAAGCCCGAGGCCCAACCCCAAAGCGAGCGAAAAATTGCGCATGCAAAACGTCCTTTTAGCTGCCCAGGTCGCACACTAGCGCCATTCGCGCCTTGTCTCACTTGCAGAAAGCGGTTGAATAGACGCGGGAGCCGGAAAGCTCTATACAAACGTTTGCGAAACCCTGTTGACACGCGATGAGGATGAATGCCTGAGCGCCATGTGACCGAGACGCGCCCAGAGGGGCCAGGCGCGGACGCCCGTATCACCGACCTCGCGGATCGCATTGTCACGGCCTTGCGCTACCGGATCGGTAAGGATGCGCGGGCCGCAAGGCCGCATGACTGGTTGGCGGCGACCGTGCTGACGGTCCGTGACCAAATCATCGACACCTGGATGGCATCGACCCGGGCCAGCCACGCCGCCGGGGCGAAGCGGGTCTATTATCTCAGCCTGGAATTCCTCATTGGCCGGCTGTTGCGCGACTCGCTTTCTAATCTTGGTGTGCTGGAGGACATCCGCGACGCCCTGGCGACGCTTGAGGTCGACCTCGATGTGATCCGCGAGATTGAGCCCGACGCAGCGCTTGGCAATGGCGGGCTCGGGCGATTAGCCGCCTGCTTCATGGAGAGCCTCGCCTCGCTTGAGCTTCCTGCCTATGGCTATGGTATTCGCTACGTCAATGGCATGTTCCGCCAGCGGATCGATGACGGCTGGCAGGTGGAATTGCCCGAAACCTGGCTCGCCTATGGCAATCCGTGGGAATTTGAACGGCGCGAAAGCTCCTACGAAATCGGCTTTGGTGGCGAGGTTCACACCGACGAAACAGGCCTGACACGTTGGACACCGCATGAGCGTTTGTTCGCCGTGGCGGTCGACACGCCCGTGGTCGGGTGGCGAGGCAAACGCGTCAATACCTTGCGCCTTTGGACAGCTCGGGCGGTCGATCCAATCCGGCTCGATGCCTTCAATGCCGGCGACCATATTGGTGCCTTGGAGGAAAAAAACCGGGCTGAAAGCCTGACCCGCGTGCTCTACCCCGCCGACTCGACGCCTGCGGGTCAGGAGTTGCGCCTCAGGCAAGAGTATTTTTTCTCCTCCGCCTCGCTGCAAGACATTGTCCGCCGCCACATGCAATATTTCGGCGATATCCGCACCCTGCCGGAAAAGGCAGCAATTCAACTGAACGACACTCACCCCGCCGTGTCAGTGGCCGAACTGATGCGCCTGTTGATCGATGTGCACGGCCTTGATTTCGATGAGGCCTGGGATCTTACCCGCGCAACCTTTGGCTATACCAACCACACCCTTTTGCCAGAAGCCTTGGAGAGCTGGCCCCTGCCCCTGTTTGAGCGGCTTTTGCCGCGTCACATGCAGATCATCTATGCGATCAATGCCAGTCTGATCGTCGAAGCGCGCAAAAATGGTGGGCTCGACGACCAAGCCATTTCCGCCGTCTCCTTGATTGATGAGAATGGCGAGCGGCGGGTGCGCATGGCCAATCTGGCCTTCGCAGGCTCGCACAGCATTAATGGCGTCGCCGCCCTGCACACGGAACTGATGAAGGAAACGGTGTTTGCCGACCTCCACCGGCTCTATCCGGACCGCATCAATAACAAGACCAACGGCATCACGCCCCGGCGATGGCTGCAACAATGCAACCCCGATTTGACCCAATTGTTGCTGGACGCCATCGGCGAAGGGTTTCTCGATCAAGCCGACGGGCTCGCCGCCGCCGCAGCCTTTGCCGAAGACGGGGTGTTTCAGCAAAAATTCGCCGCGATCAAACGCGCCAATAAGGCAAGACTATCGGATCATCTGCGCCGCAGCTTGAATGTCAAGATCGACCCGGATGCTGTGTTCGATGTGCAGATCAAACGCATCCACGAATATAAGCGCCAACTGCTCAACATCCTTGAGACGGTTGCGCTTTACGACCAGATCCGCTCCCACCCAGAGCGCGATTGGACGCCGCGCGTGAAGATTTTTGCCGGCAAGGCGGCGTCGAGCTATCACAATGCCAAGCTAATTATAAAGCTTGCCAATGATGTGGCGCGCCGGGTGAATGGCGACCTCGCCGTGCGTGGGCTGTTGAAAGTGGTCTTCGTGCCCAACTACAATGTGTCCGTCGCCGAACTGATCGTCCCTGCCGCCGATCTTTCAGAGCAGATCTCGACCGCCGGGATGGAGGCGTCAGGCACGGGCAATATGAAGCTTGCGTTGAACGGCGCCTTGACCATCGGAACCCTCGACGGGGCCAATATCGAAATTCGAGACCGGGTCGGCGAAGAGAATATCTTCATCTTTGGACTGACGGCCCGGGAAGTGGCTGAGCGCCGCGCGTCCGGCTATCGGCCGCGCGAGATCATCGAAGGGTCGCACGAACTTCGCCAAGCGGTGAACGCCATTGCGTCCGGCGTCTTTTCGCCAGACGACCGCAACCGCTATGCCGATTTGATGGGCGGCCTTTACGACCATGACTGGTTTATGTTGGCGGCGGATTTTGACGCCTACGCGGCGGCCCAGCGCCGGGCGGATTGGGCCTGGTCCACCCCAAGCACGTGGTGGGCGATGGCGGTTCGCAACACCGCCAATATGGGTTGGTTCTCGTCCGACCGCACCATCAGCGAATATGCGCGTGAAATCTGGGGTGTGGCGTGACCCTATCCTCGGCGGCAATTGATGATCTGATCAACGGCCGCCATGCCGACCCGTTTTCGGTCCTTGGCCTCTTTGGCGAAAGGTCGCCCTTCACGGTCCGGGTGTTTGCACCGGGTGCGGAGCGCCTTTCGCTGGTTGAAACGAAACCCATTCCCCTCACCCGAATTGATGATCGCGGCCTGTTTGAAGGTCAAGTGAAACTGAAATCCAAGCACCCTTTGCGTTTCCACGCCCATGGCGGTGGCGCCGACTGGAGCTTTGTTGACCCCTATAGTTTTGGTCCTGTTTTGGGGCCAGTGGACGACCTCTTGATGGGCGAGGGTCGCCATTTCCGGCTCTTTGATAAGCTGGGCGCCCATGTGCTGCATCACCAAGGCTTTGACGGCGTGCATTTCGCAGTCTGGGCCCCTAATGCGACACGGGTCTCGGTCGTTGGCGATTTCAATGGCTGGGACGGTCGGCGCCACGTCATGCGTCGCAGGCTCGATGTCGGCGTCTGGGAGATCTTCATTCCCGATATCGCGGCTGGCCAGACCTATAAATTCGAACTCAAGGGACCTGACGGGACGATCCTGCCGCTCAAGGCCGATCCTTTCGCCTTACAAGCCGAATATCGCCCTGCCACGGCCTCTGTGGTCGCCGCGCCGACCGCCCATGTTTGGGGTGACGCAGCCCACCGCGACCATTGGGCCAAGGTCGATGCCCGGCGTCAGCCGATGAGCATTTATGAGGTCCATGCAGGGTCGTGGCGACGTGGGCCTGATGGCGGGTTTTTATCCTGGGACGCGCTTGCCGATCAGCTCATTCCTTATGCGGTCGAGATGGGGTTCACCCATCTGGAGTTTTTGCCGATCAGCGAGCACCCGCTGGACGCCAGCTGGGGCTATCAGACCACTGGCCTCTTTGCGCCAAGCGCACGGTTCGGACCGCCGGAGGGCTTTGCGCGGTTCGTCGATGGGGCCCATCGGGCCGGGCTCGGCGTCATTGCTGATTGGGTGCCCGCCCATTTTCCGACCGATGCCCATGGCCTTGCCCAGTTCGATGGAACCTACCTCTATGAACATGAGGACCCAAGGCTCGGGCATCATCCAGACTGGAAAACCGCCATCTATAATTTTGGTCGCCGCGAGGTTGCGTCCTTTCTGATCAATAACGCCCTCTTCTGGTGCGACCGCTATCATGTGGATGGGTTGCGGGTCGATGCGGTGGCATCAATGCTCTATCGCGACTATTCCCGGGCGCCCGGTCAATGGATCGCCAATGCCGACGGTGGACGGGAAAATTGGGAGGCGGTCGAATTCCTCCGCCAAATGAACATCGCCCTCTATGCAGCCCATCCCGGCGCCTTCACCATCGCCGAAGAATCGACGGCCTGGCCAGGCGTGTCCCGCCCCGCCCATGAAGGTGGTCTCGGCTTTGGTTTCAAATGGAATATGGGTTTCATGCACGACACCCTCGCCTATATGGCGCGCGATCCTATCCATCGGCCCTATCACCACAATGAAATCACGTTTGGCCTAACCTACGCCTTTAGTGAAAACTTTGTCCTGCCGCTCAGCCATGACGAGGTTGTGCATGGCAAGGGCGCGCTGATCGCGAAAATGTCCGGAGAAGGCCTCGCGAAGTTTGCCAATCTGCGCGCCTATTATGGCTTGATGTGGGGCTATCCTGGGAAGAAGCTGTTGTTCATGGGACAGGAATTCGCCCAAGGCCGAGAATGGAGCGAGGCTCGCAGCCTTGACTGGGATCATCTGGCCACGCCTGCGCACAAAGGCGTGCAAAATCTCGTCCGCGACCTCAACGCCCTTTACCGCGCCCGACCGGCCCTACATGCCCAAGACTGCGAGCATGACGGCTTTCGATGGGCCATTGTCGATGATGCGCAAAACGCCGTCTTTGCTTGGATCCGCCATGCGCCAGAGGCGCCCCCCGTCGCCGTCATCTGCAACATGACGCCGGTGACCCGAACCGGCTACCGGGTCCCCCTGCCGGTCGCGGGACGTTGGCGAGAAATCTTAAATACCGATGCCGAAGTCTATGGCGGTTCCGGCGTCGGAAATCTGGGCTGGGTGACGGTGGAAAACGGCTTTGCCGAACTCACCCTTCCGCCCTTGACGACACTCATGTTGGAGCCAGCGGCATAGGCCCAAGGCTCTAAAACAAAAGGGGGAGGACGAAACCATGTCACACCGCATCAGCCAGCCCCTCGCCCGGGACGCCATGGCCTATGTTTTGGCTGGAGGGCGAGGCAGCCGCCTCAATGAGCTGACCGACATTCGCGCCAAGCCCGCCGTCTATTTTGGTGGCAAGGCGCGCATCATCGATTTCGCCCTGTCCAACGCGCTCAATTCCGGGATTCGCCGCATCGGCGTCGCGACGCAATATAAGGCCCACTCCCTTATCCGCCACCTTCAACGCGGATGGAACTTTTTCCGCCCCGAGCGGAACGAGAGCTTTGACATCCTGCCCGCCTCACAACGGGTGTCCGAAACCCAATGGTATGACGGCACCGCCGACGCGGTCTATCAAAACATCGACATTATCGAGAGCTATGGCCCTGAATTCATGGTCATTCTCGCGGGCGACCATATTTACAAGATGGATTACGAGCTGATGCTGCGCCAGCATGTGGCCAGCGGCGCCGATGTGACGGTCGGCTGTATGGAAGCGCCGCGAGCAGAAGCCTCTGGCTTTGGCGTCATGGCGGTCGATACCAACCACGTCATCACCGACTTCATCGAAAAGCCTGAAAACCCGCCCGCCATGCCCGGCAAGCCCGACACGTCGCTCGTGTCGATGGGCATCTATGTCTTTCACACCAAGCGCCTGTTTGAAGAGCTGCACCGGGATGCGGCCACGCCGGGCTCGACGCGGGATTTTGGCAAGGACATCATCCCCTATCTGGTCAAACACGGCAAAGCTGTGGCGCACGAATTCTCCACCTCCTGCGTCCGGTCCGAGGGCGAGGCGCAGGCCTATTGGCGCGACGTGGGCACGGTCGACGCCTATTTCGAGGCCAATGTCGATCTCACCCAGGTCGTGCCGCATCTCGACCTCTATGACCGCAGCTGGCCGCTTTGGACCTATTCCGAAATCACTCCACCCGCCAAGTTCGTGCACGATGTGGAGGGCCGTCGCGGCAGCGCCGTCTCGTCTTTAGTCTCGGGCGGCTGCATTGTTTCGGGCGCCAGCCTGCACAATAGCCTCGTCTTTACCGAAACCCATATCCACAGCTACTCGGCCTTGGATCAGGCGGTGATCTTGCCGCGTTGCACCATCGGGCGCCATGTTCGCATGACGAAGGTGGTGCTGGATCGCGGCGTCACCATTCCAGACGGCTTGGTCGTCGGCGAAGACCCGATCCTTGACGCAAAGCGGTTCCGCCGCACGGCCAAGGGCGTCTGTTTAATCACCCAAGCCATGATTGATCGGCTGGAGGCTGAATGAGCCTCAAAGTCCTATCCGTCGCCTCGGAAGCCTATCCCTTCGTCAAAACCGGCGGCCTTGCCGATGTGACAGGCGCTCTGCCAGAGGCGCTTGCCAAACACGGGGTGAAGGTGACCACCCTCCTGCCCGGCTATCCGTCGCTGCGCGCGCGCGCAGGCGCATTGAGCGAGGCTCACAGCTTTACAGACCTTATGGGCGTGCCAGCGCGTTTGCTCATGGGGGAACTGGAAGGCAGGTCTGTCGCACTGTTGGATGCGCCAAGCCTATTTGACCGACAGGGCGGACCCTATTCCGACGCCAAGGGCAAGGACTGGGCCGACAATGCCTTGCGTTTCGCAGCCTTGGGCAAGGCCGCCGCAGAGCTTGCGCGCGGTGCCGTGCCAAATTTGGCTTTCGATCTCGTCCATGCCCATGACTGGCAGGCGGCGATGGCGCTGGCCTATTTGAAGTATAGCGACGATGGCGCACGCGCGCCGCCGAGCGTCATGACCGTCCACAATATCGCGTTTCAAGGACGGTTTGGCGCCGACATTTTCCCAAAACTTGGCCTACCCGCTCGGGCCTTTGCCCTTGACGGGGTTGAGTATTATGGCGGCGTCGGTTTCTTAAAAGCCGGTTTGCAGGCTGCGGACGCCATCACCACGGTCAGCCCCACCTATGCCCGCGAAATTACCCGCGCCGAATTTGGCATGGGGCTCGAAGGCCTGATCGCGGCGCGCAGCGGCGTCGTCAGCGGCATTGTCAACGGCATCGCCTGGGACGACTGGTCGCCAAGTCAGGATTTACACCTCGCCAAGACCTATGATGCACAAAAGCTGGCCGGGCGGGACGCCAATCGCGCCGCCCTTGAAAGCCTTTTTGGCCTGGAACCTGCGCCGGGCCCGCTCTTCATCGTCATTAGCCGCCTCACCTGGCAAAAGGGCATGGATGTGCTGGTCGCGTGCCTCGACGCGCTTGTCGCCATGGGCGGGCGTCTGGCGCTTCTCGGATCGGGTGATGCCGCCTTGGAAGACGGCTTCAAAAGCGCAGCGGTGCGTCATGCTGGCCGGATCGGAGTGCGGATCGGCTATGACGAGGCCTTGTCCCATTTGATGCAAGGCGGCGGCGACGCCATTGTCATTCCGTCGCGGTTCGAGCCCTGCGGGCTGACGCAACTCTATGGCCTGCGGTACGGCTGCGTGCCGCTCGTGGCCCGAACCGGCGGTCTTGCCGATACGATTATTGATGCCAATACGGCGGCGCTCGCAGCCGGTGTCGCCACGGGCTTTCAATTCGATGGCATGAGCGACGAGCGCCTCATCCACGCCCTGGAGCGCGTGTCGGTCGCCTTTGGTGATCGCAAGGCTTGGCGCGGTCTGCAACGCCAAGGCATGAAGGCGGACTTTTCATGGGACCGCAGCGCCAAAGCCTATGCGGACCTCTACCAAAACCTCATCAGAGGCAGAGCATGATCAAACGGGTTCCCACAACACCCTTTGCCGACCAAAAGCCCGGCACGTCCGGCTTGCGCAAAAAGGTCAAGGTCTTTCAGACGGCAAACTATCTCGAAAACTTCATTCAAGCCGTCTTTGACGTCATTGATGATAAGCAAGGCGCGAGCTTGATCATCGGTGGGGATGGGCGTTACTTTAATCGCCAAGCCATCCAGATCGCCGCAAAGATGGCAGCCGCCAATGGCTTTGGTCGTGTGGTGATTGGACGGGCGGGGCTTTTATCCACCCCTGCCGCCAGCCATATCATCCGCACACAGAAGGCCCTGGGCGGGCTCATCCTGTCCGCCAGTCACAATCCCGGCGGACCAGATGAAGACTTTGGCATCAAGTACAACACCGCCAATGGCGGGCCTGCCCCAGAAGGGATTACCGACGCCATTTTTCACCGCTCGCGCGGGCTTGACCACTATCTGACCTTGGACGCCCCAGACATCGACCTCGACCGCCTCGGCGACCAGAGCTTGGCAGGCATGACGGTTTCCATCATCGATCCGGTGGCGGCCTATGCTGATCTTATGGAAAGCCTATTTGATTTCAACGCCATGAGACGCCTGCGGGACCATGGATTCTGCATGACCTTCGACGCCATGAGCGCCGTGACGGGCCCCTACGCCGTTGAAATTTTTCATCGCCGTCTCGGATTTCCTGCGAGCTCAGTGGTCAATGGCGAGCCGCTGGAGGATTTTGGCGGCCACCATCCCGACCCCAATCTCGTCCACGCCCACCTGCTTTATGAGCGGATGATGCAGCCAGATGCGCCCGATTTCGGCGCCGCCTCAGACGGCGACGGCGACCGCAATTTGATCATTGGTCGGGGTCGGTTCGTAACCCCTTCAGATTCGCTGGCCATATTGGCGGCCAATCTGCATTTGGCCCCTGGCTATGCGAGCGGATTGAAGGGCGTGGCGCGATCCATGCCGACCAGCGCTGCCGTTGATCGGGTAGCTGAGGCCCTAGGCATCGCCTGTTACGAAACGCCAACCGGCTGGAAATTTTTTGGCTCACTGCTCGATGCCGGGCGTGTGACCCTGTGCGGCGAAGAAAGTGCTGGCGCAGGCTCAGACCATGTGCGCGAAAAAGATGGGGTCTGGGCCGTGCTCGCTTGGCTGAACATCTTGGCCAAACGCGATCTGTCCGTCGATGGGATTGTGCGCGACCACTGGGCAAGGTTCGGACGTAACTACTATGCCCGGCACGATTATGAAGGGGTCGCAACGGCCGATGCCGATGCCCTGATGACCAAACTGCGGGCAAGCCTCGCCACCCTGCCCGGACGGTCCGTCGGTGCGCTGACAGTCGCACGTGCCGATGACTTCGCCTATGTCGATCCGGTGGACGGCGCCACCAGCGACCGCCAAGGCGTGCGCATTCTGTTCGAGGGCGGATCGCGCTTGGTGTTCAGACTGTCCGGCACCGGAACTGTGGGCGCCACTCTCAGGGTCTATATTGAAGCCTATGAACCGCCGACAGGACGACTGGATCGCGAGGTCCATGATGCCTTGGCTGAGTTGATCTTGGGGGCGGAAACCCTGGCGGACATTCGCAAGGCGACCGGCAAGTCGGCGCCAGACGTCATTACGTGACTTTCGCGGAACCCAGGCTGGGCGCGTGGCGGGAGGATGACGGCGTCACCTTCGCCGTTCGCAGTGGTGCGGCGACCGAGCTTTGGGTGTGTCTGTTCGAAAAAGGGCGCGAAGTTCAGGTGCCTTTGACCCGAGCCGACGATGGCGTTTTTCGCACCTTTATCCCACATCTGCGCGACGGTGCGCTCTATGGGCTTCGGGCAGACGGGCCCTATGCGCCTGAGGTCGGGCTTTGGTTTGATCGCCAAAAACTTCTGGTCGATCCCTATGCGCTTGAGATTGATCGACGCTACCGACCCGATCCCAGACTGCACCTGCCAGCCCATCTTGCCGTCGACACGGCTGATCTCGTCCCCAAGGCTAGGGTGGTGAGCCCGCAGGCGGTTACGCCCCGCCCGGCCCGCTTCACACCTGGCGGACTGATCTATGAGCTAAATGTCCGGGGCTTTAGCCTGCAACATCAAGATGTGCCCGCGAACGAACGTGGCACCTTGTCGGCCCTCCTCAACCCGGCTGTGATTGCGCACTTAAAACGGCTCAAGGTGTCGGCGGTTGAACTGATGCCGATCACAGCCTGGATCGATGAAGCGCGGCTGGCGAACCTGGGGTTAAAAAATGCCTGGGGCTATAATCCGATCACCTTCATGGCCCTTGACCCCGGTCTGGCCCCCGGCGGTTTGGCTGAATTGCGGCGGGTGGTCGAGGGCCTGCATGACGCGGGGATCGGCGTCATTCTCGACTTGGTGTTTAATCATACCGGCGAAACGGATGTCGAAGGGCCGACCCTCTCTCTGCGCGGCCTTGATAATCTGGCCGCCTATGCCCACCCAAGGGAGCAACCGGGGCGTTTGATCAACGACACAGGCTGCGGCAACACCGTCAATTGCCAGTCACCCGAGATGCGCGCCTTGATCCGCGCCAGCCTTCGCCATTTTGTCCAATTTGCCGGTGTCGATGGCTTTCGTTTTGATCTCGCGCCGGTTTTGGGCCGGACGGAAACAGGCTTTGATCCGGGCGCACCACTCTTGGGCGACCTGATCACCGACGACCTGCTCGCTGATCGCGTCCTGATTGCCGAGCCCTGGGACTGCGGCCCGGGTGGCTATCAGTTGGGCCGGTTTCCCAAGCCCTTTCTCGAATGGAATGACGCTTACCGGGACGATGTGCGGCGCTTCTGGCGCGGCGATGGCGGGCGGAGCGGCAGCCTCGCCACCCGTATCTGCGGCTCGTCAGACATTTTCGGCGGTGACGGCGCGCGCGAGACACGATCCGTGAACTTCATCGCCGCGCATGATGGCTTTACCCTTGCCGATCTGGTCAGCTATGCGGAACGGCATAACCTTGCCAATGGCGAAGACAATCGCGATGGTCACGCCGAAAACCTGTCGTGGAACTATGGCGTCGAAGGTCCAAGCTCCGACCCTGTCATTCAGGCCCGTCGTCAGCGCGACATCAAGGCGCTATTGGCCACCCTGTTTTGTAGCCGGGGCACAATCATGTTCACCGCTGGCGACGAGTTTGGCCGGTCCCAAGGCGGAAACAACAACGCCTATGCCCAAGACAACCCAACGACCTGGATCGATTGGCAGACGCGCGACCGCGAGATCGAAGCCTATTGTTACCAGCTGGCGGAGTTTCGCGCCGCAGTCACGCGACTTGGCGATCCCCGCTTCCTGCACGAAGATAGCGAAATCTCGAGCGTGACCTGGCGCGATGCTAACGGCGCGCTCCTCACGCCAGAAACCTGGCCCCTGACCCACGGCTTTGGCCTCGAAATCACCTTTATCGACGGCAGGGGATTGGCGATCCAATTCGATCAGGCGGAGCGCGAGGTCAGTTTCAAAACCTTCTGAGTCCCGAAAAATTTACCAATCCCAGTTACACAATTTGCACCACAAGTGTTGGCGGGTTGGACAACGGATTGATGAAGGCTGACCGATCCTTACGCAGACTGACAGCCCTGCAGGACAGTGCTTCGACCTCGCGCGTGCTGAACCTCTTGATCACCGACCAGAAGCACAGTCATGATCTGGAATTCCTTAAATCGCCGCTGTTTAAAAATAAGGTACTCAACCGCAGCATCATCGTCAAACACCGCTTACGGCCTGATGAATATAGTAATTTTAAATCGCCACCCTCTAACGTACTGAAAATCCTTTTTCCGATTGATGGGGCTGATTTAAGATACGGCGCCCATTCAATCTTTGTTGGTCAGACGAATTACGAAAAGCTGCTGAAAGAATATTTCGGTGACGATCTGAAGCCCGGCAGTCGTGATCGGGTGACATTGGAGTTGATTGGCAGCCTGCCGACCCTCGACCCCTTCTTGTTGCGCGAACATCTGAAACGTAACGGCATCGATCCGGCACGGGAATATTTTGCGATTTCAGACTCCGACCAACAGCGGATGTTCAACTTCGTTCGAACCGAGATCATGGACCTAGTCACCCTTTCCGGCGGGGGTGACGCCAGCGTGTCCTATGCGTCTCGGCTGGTGGAAAAACTGCTCTCGAATTCGCCGGAGGCTGGCTTTGAGCCGCTGCGCGACACCTTGAGGCTCAATGAGCAAGAATATCGCGACGGCATGTTCTCTTGGCGCGGCTTTCTCTATTACAAGTGGGTGCTGACTGATCTTTTGAAGCCCATGCACACCATTATGGTCGAGATCGACAAGGTGCGCGGTCGCGGCGCCAAGTCGCCGGAAACCGAGGCCTATATTCGCGACGCACGGGTGGCCATCCAAGAGCAAATGGCTTCAACCTTCGAAAGCGCCAGCCGCTTGATCAAGGTCTATGACGACGCCTATGCGGGGCTGACCCACAATAACCGCCCAAACGAGTTCCGCACCTTCCTGTTGTCGGCGCCGACCATGTTTAATGATCTGGGCGAGCAACTGGGCGCCTTGCAGCACATCATCAGTTTCTGGCGTTATCGCTTCCCCCTCGGCGAAAAGGTGACCATCACCCCCGACGAGATCATGGACATCTTCATGGATTTTGAGGATAGCCTCGCCTAGAGGGCTGGCGTGCCAAAGCCTTGTGCCTTCTTGGCCTTTCGCGCCGCGGTCAGAATAAATTCCGTATAGCCGTTCGGCTGACTTGCCCCCTCCAAGGCAAGCCGCAGCGCCGCCTGAAAGGCGAGGTTTCCATCAAGGTCTGCGCACATCGGCTGATAAACTGGATCGGCGGCATTTTGGGCATCGACCTTGGCGGCCATGCGCACAAACGCCTCGCGAACCTCGGCCTCCGAGCAAATGCCGTGCTTCAGCCAATTGGCGATGTGTTGGCTGGAGATGCGTAAGGTGGCGCGGTCTTCCATCAGCCCAATATCGTGGAGATCAGGCACCTTGGAACAGCCAATGCCTTGGTCGACCCATCGAACAACATAGCCAAGCACCCCTTGCGCATTATTCTCGAGCTCCTCCCGCACGACCTCGCGCGATGGCGGCTGTTCAAGCCTTGCAAGCTCTAACAGCTTGGTCAGATCGGGAGGGGAAGGTCTGCCCATATGGGCCCGCACCGCCGCAACATCGGCTTCATGATAGTGCAGGGCGTGCAAGGTGGCGGCGGTGGGGGAAGGCGCCCAAGCCGTCGAAGCGCCGGAAAGGGGGTGGGCGATCTTTTCGCGTAGCATATCGCCCATGCGGTCAGGCGCGGCCCACATTCCCCTACCGATCTGGGCCCTACCGTCCAGCCCGCAGCCAAGGCCAATCGCGACATTGCGGGTCTCATAGGCGCCAAACCAACCGCTCGCCTTCATCTCGGCTTTTCGCACGACCGGACCTGCTGCCATGGCCGTGTGGATTTCATCGCCTGTGCGGTCGAGAAAGCCGGTATTGATAAAGGCTAGGCGCTGTTGGGCGGCAAAAATGCAGGCGGCCAAATTCGCGCTTGTCCGGCGTTCCTCGTCCATCAGCCCCAGCTTGATGGTCCGGGGGGGCAGGTCAAAGGCGGCCTCGATCCGCTCGAACAGGCGCACCGCCAAGGCGACTTCTTGCGGCCCGTGCAGTTTTGGCTTCACCACATAGATGGCGTCGGTGCGACTATTGCGGCGCGCGCCGCGCAAATCGTGCAAAGCCGCCGCGACCGTGACAAAGGCGTCCAGCACCGTCTCATAGCTGGGCGCGCCGTTGAGCAGCACTGCATCGGTCAGAAGATGGGCACCCACATGGCGGACCCACATCACCGACCGGCCCGAGAGCGTCAGTTCCCCGTCAGCTGTCTGGTAACAGCGATCTGGATTGAGTTTGCGGGTGCGCATAATGCCGTCGCGCGCGAACGCGACAGCCATATCGCCCTTCATCAGACCAAGCCAAGTGCGATAGACGGCGATCTTGTCTTCGGCATCGACGGCGGCCACCGAGTCCTCACAGTCTTGGATGGTGGTGATCGCCGCCTCTAGGATGAGGTCGCAGACCCCAGCCGCATCGCCCGCGCCGATGGGGTGATCTCGGTCGATCAGGATTTCGACGTGCAGACCATTATGGATGAGGAGGATGGCCGACGGCGCCGCCGCATCCCCTCGCCAGCCAACCCACTGGGCCGGGTCGCGCAAGGCCACCGTCTCACCGGTTCGCAGACCAATCTGCAAAGCGCCGCCTTCGACCGCGTATCGCACCGCGCGGCCGTGAGACCCTTCGACCAGGGGAAAATGACGGTCAAGAATAGCCCGCCCATAGGCGATAACGAGGAGCCCCCGCCCAGCATCGTAGGCGCCCACCTCGGGCGGTGCGCCAAACACATCCGAGCCGTACATGGCGTCATAGAGCGACCCCCAACGGGCATTGGCGGCGTTGACGGCATAGCGGGCATTCGACAGCGGCACGACCAATTGCGGACCGGCAATCTTGGCAATCTCGGGGTCGACGCCGGTAGTTTCGATCTGAAAGCTTGGCGGGTCGGGTTCGAGATAGCCAATGTCGTGCAGGAACCGGATCTGGTCGGCGACAGGAAGGTTGGCGCCGCCCCGCAGGTAAAAGCCATCAATCTCGGCCTGCAAGCTGTCGCGGGTAGACAAAAGCGCCGCATTGACCGGGGTAAAGGCGAGCAAGGCCGCTTCGAGCTCGGCAAAGAATTTCGCCGCGCCAAGGCCTTTGCCGGGTAAGAGCTCGTCTTCGATAAAGCGGCGCAGGTCGGGGTCGACACCAAGGCTGGATTGAGACACAGGCAAACGCCTCCCCGTTTCGGACTGCAAACTTGCCTCGCGACTGCCCGCTTGGCGCAAGGACTGCATTAACGCCCATCTCAGCTTAGCGCCATTGCACTCATCCGACGAAAGCTGAGTATGGTTTGCTGCGGTGCGCCCTGGGTTTGGTGATTTGAGGGCGACCGTGTCATGGTCTAAATCGCTGAGCATTTTCAAAGGACGCGGTGTGAAGGTTTTTTGGGGTGTCGGGCTGCTCGTGGCCTGCGCGATAGGGATAGCCGCGAGCTCAGCGGCCCATGCCAAGGGCATCGACCTCGCTGAGCGGGTTCGCCCTGACCCTGAAACCGTGGTCGGAACCTTGCCGAATGGCCTGACCTACGCCATCCGCCGCCAGACCACGCACCAAAAGGAGGTCCTCAACCTCTACATCAAGGCGGGCAGTCTAGAGGAGGGTGAAACTGAGCAAGGGCTGGCCCACTTCCTCGAACATATGGCGTTTCGCGGCTCGACCCATTTTCCCGCCGATAGCTTGACCGCGACCTTTGAAACCATGGGGATGAATTGGGGTAGGGACCAAAACGCCTTTACCACCGCCTTCAGCACGACCTTCGTGCTCAATATTCCCCATGAAACCCCAGAAAAGCTCGACCTTGGCTTGCGCTGGCTGAGGGACGTAGCGGACGGGTTGAGCTTAAGCCCTGATCAAACGGATCGAGAGCGGCCGGTTGTGCTGGCCGAGTATCGACAAGGCCTTGGTCCTGCAAAGACCTTGTCGGAGAAGGTGCAGGCCTTTCTGATTCCGGGTCTAAAGGCGGCGCACCGTCCCCCGATTGGTCAGCCGGACATGATCGCCAAGATCTCGGCAGCAGATCTTCGCGCCTTTTATCAACGGTGGTATCGCCCCGATAACGCCATCATTGTCGCGGTTGGCCAGGAGCCGGTCGCCGAGATGAAAGCGCGGATCCTCAAGACCTTTGGCGATTGGAAAGCGCAAGGCCCCGGCACCGCGCCCGCCGCCATGGGCGCAGTCGACTTCACCCGCCCAACAGACATCGCGAGCTTTTCGGACCCGTCCTTCACCGGGGCGCTCAGCGTCTGTCGCTATAGCCCCAAAGCGCCACAGGTGCCGGAAACCTTGTCTGTGACACGCGAACGGCTCGCCGACCAGATTTGGCAAGCCGCCTTTTCTGATCGCATGGCACGCGCCGCACGCGAACCTCAAGCCCCCTTCGTCAGTCTCAATGGCGGCTATGGCGAAACCTATCGCGCCGCAGGCCAGACCTGCTTTTCGGTGGTGGAGCGGCTCGATTCATGGTCGTCCGCCCTTCCCGCGCTTGCCGGAGAAATTCGCCGCTTGGCGACCTATGGCCTAACCCAGAAGGAATTTGACACGGCCAAGCTGCGGATCTTCGCCGCCGATAAGGCGGGCACGGCAAGCTGGTCGACCACCTCGCCAGAAGCGCTCACCAAGTTGATCTTGGAGAACTTGATTGAGGGGGGAACCCTTGATTCCGCCGCAGAACAGCAAAGGGTCGACCGCCTCGCCTTGGCGACTTTAAGCCGCGATGACATTTTGGCCCAGATCCGGAAACGCTGGTACGGCGCTTCATCGCCGCTAATCTATCAAATCGGCCCCGCCCCTGTGCAGCCGCAGGAAATTGCCACGGCTTGGGCGAGCGCCTTGGCAGCCCCCCCGCCCTCCGAACCGTCTGACAGGGAGGAGCACCCGTGGAGCTACGGCTATGCCGCGAGACCAGGCAAGATCGTATCGCGCCAGGAGGTCTCTGACCTCGCCTTTGTTCGATATGTTTTCGCCAACGGACTGGTGCTGAATTTCAAACACACCGCGTTCGACAAGGCCCGGGTCTACATCGAAACCACATTCGGCGCCGGACAAACCGAGGTGGAACCCGAGGGCGTTTTCGCCACCCGAATTGGGGGAAACCTTTTGCTGGCGGGCGGCTTCAAAAACAACGACCTCAATGATCTCAATGATCTTTGCCAAGGCCATGAGTGCAATGCCGTCCTCAATGTGCAACGCGATCAATTCGCCATCAGCCAAAGGAGCCGCTCGAGCGATTTAGGGCTGGAGCTGCAGATTCTGAACGGCATGGTGTCAGAACCGGGTTTCCGGCCCACCATGCTGCAAGCCTGGCCGACTGCGGTGGCGGCTTTTTTCCGCCAAATTCGGGTCTCCCCCGGCGCAGCGGCGGCTTTCGCCCTCCAGGATGCACTTCCCAAGCCGCACGTGGTTGATCTGCCGACCGCTGAGGAGATGAACCGGATTTCCTTGGCCGATTTCGCCCGTTTGCTTGGCACGCCTCTGACCCGAGACCCGCTCGAGGTGACGATTATTGGCGATGTTGAGGAAAAGTCGGCTGTGGATATGGTCGCCCAAACCTTGGGCGCAGCACCAAAACGCGACGGGACAGGAGCCGCGCGACAAGACGCGGTCGCAGTTCGATTCGACGCGGTCGCCCCGCCCGTCATTCACGCAACCCACGAAGGGCCGAAGGAACAGGCCGTGGTGTTGATGCAATGGCCGTTGTTTTTCTGGACCCCTGAACGCCAACACGAGTCGCGGGTCCTGAGCGTGCTAGCCGCAATCTTCCGCAACGCAACCCTTGAGGATCTGCGTGTTCGGCTGGGGAAGACCTATGGCGCCAATGTGGCGGTTGAGCTTTCCCGAGTCGATCAAGGCGTCATGGGCTTTTCCGCCATCACCACACCCGAAGCCACGAGCTTGGTTCAAACCGAGGTGTTACGTCTGGCCCACGACCTCGCCGGTGGCGGCATTTCTGAGACAGCCCTCTCTGCCGCCAAGGCGCCGATGGTGGAGGCGACCGCCGCCGAGCGGAGCTATAATAGCTGGTGGTTATCCGCCATCAGCGCCTCAGCACGGCGCCCGGAAAAGTTGGAGGCCGCGCGCAGCCACGCCGCCGATCTTGCCAGCGTCACGCTTGACGAGGTCAAGGCGGAGGCGGCCAAATGGTTGGCGATCACCCCCTATCAGGTCGTAGCCACGCCCCTAGGCCTTGCACCAAACCCAATCGCGAACACACCGAAGCCTCACGAAAACTGAAGGCGGTCTTAGGACTTCTGACTGGCGATCATGACGCGGAAGCCTAGGGTCGGCGCGCCGAGCTTCCGCATCATGCGGGGCTGATAATCCGCGGGCGTCAGGTGGAAAACGTCCAAGAAATCCGACACACCCCTTTGCGGCTGATCGCCGCCACGGCCATCATCGTGCTAATCGGCGCCTTGGGCTGTGCAATTGGCATGGGCGCGCAACACAGCCCTCCCTTCACCGCAAGACTAGGGGGTGACGCGCCAGCTTGGATGACCAGCGCCACTGGGGCGAATGGGTCGCTGGGGCCCGACCAGGCATTCCGCCTTGGCGAGCGCCAGCGCCGTGCTCAGGATTTCTCCGCCGAGGCCTTCCAAGGGTTCGAGGTTGAAACACCCAACTGGCGGCAGGATGACGCGGGTGTGCAGAAAGAGGCCGCGACCTTACGTGAAACCCAAAAATGGGCTGATGCGCGTAATCGCAATCTGATCATCGGGCCCCTCTTTCAAGACGGAGCGCTAACCTGGCCTGACGACGTGGCAGGCCGCGCTAGGGCCGAATTCTTGCAGCGGGCGGAGGCCCATATTTCCGAAGTCGCTGCCCTCTTGCGCGCGCCACAAGGCGTTGTGGTTTTGCGCACCGACGGAAATGGTCGGTTTCTTGCCGCTTCTGGGCCGCGCGGACTGAAAAGCTTGGTCGACGTCGCCAGGGCCCGGTTTCCGACCGCGCAGCTCTATGCAGAAGCTGACCTGAGCTCAGAGGCCGACGCCGCCTTGCCCCTGGCGACGCGATTCCAGCGGGCAATCGAGATTGTCCAAATCGTCAACGCCCAAGGTGGGGGACGGCTCGCGGCGGCGGTGCGTCTCAGCCTCGACTGCGCCAAGGATGGCAGGGGGGAACGCCTTGAGACCCAGTTGAAAGCGGGCTTGGCGCGTTTGCGCCAGGCGTTCGGAGCTCCGGTAAGTTTGACCGGATTGGTGGCCAGATGTGACTTAAGCCAAGGCCGCACGGACATGGCGAAGGTGTTGACGCGGCTTGCCGCCGAGGACCCCGATCTGCAAGCCCTCTACCTTGCCGACTGGACGGGTGCCGAAGACCCTTGGCGTCTTGCCTTGATTGCTCCCGACGGCGGCGTGACGGCAGAAGGGGAAGCGTTCCTGACCGCAGCCACGGGGCGTCAGCCGCCGAGCTCAGCGCTTAGCTCTCCATCTCTTGGCGCAGTGTCCTGGCTGCAAGAACAAAAAACCCAATGGCCAGCACACCCATCAGCGCCGTAACGATCATGGATATCCTTAGGCCTTCGACCGACCCGTAATGCCCTGCCTTCGCGAACAGGTCGCTGATGGCGCCGGTAAAAGGCGGTCCCATCCCCAACCCGATCAGATTGACGACGAACAGCAAAATCGCCGCTGCGGTGGCCCGCATGGCAGGCGGGGTCAGCCCCTGAACACAGGCAAAAACCGGTCCGTACCACACGGCGCCCAACAGGATCGGAATTGGCAACAACACCATGGCGACCGCCGCCGACGGGGTGAGGAAGGCCAGAATGAGCAAGGGCCCCGCCAGGACAGTCGCCGCCGCTGGCAGAAGCGCATAGGCGCGGGCATCGCGTTTGGCAAAATGGTCGGTCAGCTTGCCGCCAAAAAACGACCCTAAGCCGCCAAAGACCCCAATGATCAGCCCAAGCGATGTGCCGAGAAAGCCTTTCGGGCCCAAGGTCACGCCGGTCAACCGCCCCACAGCGCTCGCCAAAGGCGCGAGTTCAGCGCCATGGGCGCGGACAAAAAACGAGCCAAGGAAGTAGAGGTGACCGTAGCCGACCAAGGATACCATCCCCGCCGCCAGACTGATCCACCAAAACCCCGGTTTGCGCCGCAAAGCGCCCATCACCTCACCAAGGGTCGGCGTCTCGGTCTGTGGCGTTGTTTGCAAAGCCTGTGCGGTGCCGGTGCGTGTCTCTTTCAGCGCCAAGGCCGCGACCCCAGCCAAAATCACACCCGGCCCGCCTACCAACATAAAGGCTGCGCGCCAACCATAGGCGTCGGCAATCACCCCACCCAGCGCCATACCGGCGAGCGATCCTAAAGGAATCCCCATGGCGTAGATGGCCAGCGCCGAAGCGCGCTCTTCCTTTGGCGCATAGTCTGAGATCAAACTGTGGGCGGACGGACTACATCCCGCTTCTCCAACACCCACGCCGACCCGCATGATCAACAGCTGGACAAAGGTGCGCGAAAGACCGCAGCCGAAAGTGAAAAGGCTCCAAAGCGCCAAGGCGCCGGAAATGATCCAGTTTCGCCGGCCCTTATCTGCGAGGCGTGCAATGGGGATGCCAAGCACGGTATAAAAAAGCGCGAAGGACAGGCCCGTCATCAGACCCAGTTGCCCATCCGACAGCTTCAACTCCTGCTTGATCGGCTCGGCCAAGATCGAGACAATTTGGCGGTCGAGGAAGTTGAGGGTGTAGATCAGCAATAACAGGCCAAGCGCAAAGCGCCGATAGGGCTTGGAGAGGATCGGTTGGGCCACGGGTTTGAGGTCGGCTGAGATCTCAACCACGGCGATTGCCTAGGCTTGCATAGATCATGGTCTTTCCTCCTAATTTTTTGTGGCCTTTTCGCCTTGACCTCAGTTAAGCCGAGCTTGCCTGCGATGGCCAGACCTTGAAGGTCGATTAAAGCGGGCCAGACAAGATCGGATGAACACCATGCACCTCATTCTCGGCACCAAGGCTTGGTCCTCATGGTCGCTTCGACCCTGGTTGGTGATGAAGCGCTCGACCCTCGCCTTCACCGAAACCTTGCTGCAGTTGCGCTGGGAGGGCGCTAGCGCCGAGATCGCCAAGGTCTCGCCATCCGCTAAGGTGCCGGTCCTGCAAGACGGGGATTTGAGCGTTTGGGACAGTCTCGCCATCAGCGAATATATCGCCGAAAAATCACCAGTTCCGCTCTGGCCCGAGGACGCGAAAGCCCGGGCCCTCGCCCGTTCCGCAACCGCGGAAATGCATTCTGGTTTTGCCGCCTTACGCAACCAGTGCCCAATGGACATTGGCTTGCGAACGACCGTGTCTGGCGACGCAGAGCTCGCGGCCGACCTCAAACGTCTGGTGGGACTGTTGGGCGGACTGCGGCGCGACCATGGGGCTGGGGGCGAGTTCCTGTTTGGCGCGTGGACGATTGCCGACGCGTTTTACACGCCTGTAGCGACCCGCGTGCGCAGCTATGACCTTGACCTCGCGCAGTGCGGCGACAATGGCGTCGCCAAGGCCTATCTGGACGAACTCCTCGCGACGCCGGAATTTTTGACGTGGGAGACGGACGCGCTGGCGAAAAGGCCGCAGACCTCAGAGGCGTGAACGGAGATCGCCATTTGCAAACGCTCGGAAGTCGGGGAATAGTTAGGCGAAACGACATTCCCTAAGGACTTGGACCATGCGGCAAGCGGCTTCGTTTCGCGCATTTCTTCTTGGGTTTTTCCTGGTTTTCTCAGCACCGCTCCCGGCGCAAGCCAAATGCGTGCTGGGAAAGGTCGCAGAGTTGCCGGTGACCATGGACGGGCTGAAGCCGTTGGCGAGCTTTGGAATCAATGGAAAAAATGTCCAATTGATGATCGATTCCGGCGCCTTCTACAGCATTCTTGCAACCTCAAAGGCCAAGGAGTTGAAGCTACCGCAGGATTTTTTGCCGCTAAGCCTGCAAGGGATCGGCGGCTATGCCGATGCGTCATACACAACAGTCCAAAAGTTCACCATTGCAGGCGTTGACCTTAATAAGGTCGATTTCATCGTCGCGTCGACCTTAGGCCTTGATGGTGTATTAGGCCAAAACTTTCTTGGCCCCTTCGACGTCGAATATGATTTGCCGCACGGCTATGTCAGGCTGTTCAAGCCGCATGACTGCGGCGACGTGCGGCTAGACTATTGGAGCACTGACAAATTATCCGGTCTCATCAAGATCGACCGAATGGAGGATAGAAATCGCCACACAACCGGGGCGGCAGAAATAAATGGACAGCGCATCTCGGTGATATTTGACACCGGGGCGAGTACCTCTGTCATACGTCGCGGGGCGGCGGAGCGCGCTGGAGTTAGCATAAATGACCCGCATACCGTCTATCTTGGTCAGATTGGTGGCCTGGGTGGAGGAAAAATTGACACGTGGATCGCCCCTATACAGAACTTTAAACTCGGAGACGAAGAAATTCGTAACACGAAAATTTCCGTCGCATCCCTACAGCTGGACACCGACATGTTATTGGGCGCTGATTTTTTCATCTCACATCGCGTTCTTGTTTCGAATTCACAACGAAAACTCTATTTCACCTATGAAGGCGGGCCGATTTTTAATGCGCCTGTCGCCACAAGAGAGAAGGATGCGGACGGTAAGGGCGAGCACGACGTCAAGGTTGCCGGTTCGGTAGAGGCCGAGCCGACGGACGCCGACGGCTATAGCCGACGCGGTGCGGCGGAAATGGGCCGCAAGGAGTATGACAAGGCGCTCGCCGACCTCGATAAGGCGGTTGCCTTAGCGCCCCAAGAGGCCAAATACGTGCAAGAGCGGGCGGGCGCGCACCTTGCCCTCAAACAGAGCTTCCTTGCCATGGCTGATCTCGACCGGGCCGTGAAGCTGAAGGGCAATGACGGTGCAATCCTGGTTTCGCGGGCGCTGTTAAAGATATCTGGGCACGATTATGAGGGCGCGGTCAGTGACTTGCAGACAGCCGCGATTGCGGTCAGTGCGCAGTCCAATCTTCGATTGACGATTGGCAAACTGTTTTCGGCAGCCCGTCGGCCCGATCTTGCACCGGCTGAACTTGATCTTTGGCAAGCCAACCATCCCGACGATGCGAACTTGGAACCCATGTTCAGCGAGAGATGTTGGGCGCGCGGACTGACCGCAACCGACCTCGACAAGGCGCTCAAAGATTGCGACCGCGCCATCGCCATCTCCCCCAAGCTCGCCGTCCCGCGCAGCAACCGAGGTCTGATCCATCTGCGACGGAAAGAATACGATCTCGCCCTGGCCGATTACAACGCAGCGCTGGCAATCAACCCTACCCTACCCTGGGCCCTTTATGGCCGGGGCTTGGTTCTGAAAGCGACCGGCAAGGACGATTTAGCCAAAGCCGATCTCGACAAAGCCGTTGCGACGCGCGACCGCTTGAAGGAGGAAGCAGCCCTCTATCACCTAACCCCGTGAAGTGAGGTCGCGGCGGTAGCGCTTCCAGTTCTCGACATAGTGCAGGGCCGATAGGGTTAGGCGTTGAGCGCCAACGGCATCGAGCTCGCGCACCACCTTGCCCGGCGCTCCCATAACCACGGAATTGTCTGGGATCTCCTTGCCTTCCGAAATTAAGGCCTTTGCGCCAATCAAACAGTTCTTGCCAATTCGCGCACCGTTCAAAATGACCGCGCCAATACCGATCAGACTATTTTCGCCGACAGTACATCCGTGCAGCATCGCCATGTGGCCAACGGTGACGCGATCCCCAAGGGTGAGGGGAAAGCCCATATCCGTATGCAGAACAGCACCGTCTTGAACATTGGTGTCTTCGCCTAAGCTAATCAATTCGTTATCGCCGCGCAGGATCGCGCCGAACCAGACGCTGGCGTTCTTTTTCAGCATTACACGACCGATGACGCAGGCTGTTGGTGCGATCCAATATTCGTCCTCAGACGGAAGATCAGGCCGAGCATCGCCCAAGTCAAAAACCGGACTGTGGGAGGTCATAAGGGCGCAACCTTTCTGCAAATCAATGGGTTTAACCAATTGGAAACCACGCTAGCATAGCCTTAGATCAACGATTCGGTGTTGGCGCGAACTCGTTTTGAGTGCTCGAACCGACAGGAATCGAGAACGGAGCAGTGGGTGGCCCCTTTCAGCCCTCGGCGAAGTCTCGCTTCGCCCTATCTGGCCGAACCCCCAAAGGCGATGCGTCGTGCACGCCCCTCCCCACCCCGTCGCTCCCGTGACCTGCGTTTTTGTTTCGCCCGTGAAGGACGTGCCGTTTCGGCCCGTCCTTTTTTCTTGCCCTCTTGGCCCTGTCTCTTCCGCAATCGCTTTTTTCTCCCCGAAAGCTCTTTCCTGATCGGAGGCTCTCATGACCAAACGCGCCCTGAAGCGAATGACTCGCGAAGGTGAATTCAATCCTCAGCAGTTTGAAGATGACGGCAAAATCCGTCGTCTGCCCACCGAAAGGGGATGGTCGCCCATGCGGGCTCAGGGACGTTCGGAGGAAGGAGATCGCGACCAGGGCTATATGAAGACCCTGAAGGCCAAGTCTGAAGGTCAGGCGGCCCTACTCAATGCGATTGACACCCAAAACCTTGTTTTGGCGCTCGGTCCTGCGGGCACCGGCAAAACCTATCTGGCGATTGCCAAGGCAGTCGAGGCCTTAGAGGCCGGACGGGTCGGTCGGATTGTGCTGTCACGGCCTGCGGTCGAGGCGGGCGAGTCAATCGGATATCTTCCCGGCGAGATGGAAGACAAGCTCGCGCCCTATCTGCGCCCCCTCTATGATGCCCTGTCGGATCGGTTGTCGATGAAGCGGGTTCGGGCCCTGATTGCCGAGGGTCTGATTGAGATTGCACCGGTCGGCTTCATGCGCGGGCGGACACTGAACAATGCCTTTGTCGTCATCGATGAGGCACAAAACTGCACCTATGTGCAGTTGAAAATGCTGCTGACGCGACTGGGCTGGCATTCGACCATGGTTATTACCGGCGACCCCAACCAATCCGACCTGTTGCCCGGAGTTTCTGGCCTGGGTGATGTGGCAAACCGGTTAGAGGCCCTGTCAGACGTTTCGGTTGTGCGACTGAAAGATGTCGATATTGTTCGCCATCCCTTGGTGGCCAGCATGCTGAGCGTCCTTTAAGGTTAATCTCAGGCCGAAGGCGCGAGATTCGCTCGGAGAAAGGTCGACGGTCACCCACACCGTCGGTCTTTTTCATTTATGGTTAACAGGACCTTTCTAGACTGGGTCGGGGTGATTTGGGGGTTAGGGTGCGCAGTCTGCTGGCAGCGGTCGAAAGGGTGGAACCCGTTGTGGTTTCCGGTCGCGTCGCTGGCGTGCATGGGCTTTTGATTGAGACACGTGGCGGCATGAGCCGGCTTGCAGTTGGCGCACGGGTCGATATTGACCGCCAAGCTGGACTTGCCCCCTTGGCCGCTGAAGTGGTCGGCTTTCGCGAAAATCGCGCGCTGTTGATGCCGTTTGGGCCTGTGGAGGGTGTTGCGCCCGGTGCCGAGATCCGCATCCTGCCTGATGGGGCGAGCCTGCGTCCAAGCTTGTCCTGGCGCGGACGCATCGTCGACGCCTTTGGCCGGCCAATTGATGGCAAAGGACCGCTGGCCCAGGGACCGACCCCCTATCCTTTGCGAAGTCCGCCACCGCCCGCCCACGCGCGCGGTCGGGTCGGCGCGCGGCTAGACCTCAAGGTCCGGGCGATGGATGTGTTTACCACCTGCTGTCGCGGCCAGCGATTGGGGGTCTTTTCCGGCTCTGGCGTCGGCAAGTCGGTGCTCTTATCGATGCTGTCGCGTGAGGCGGAGTGCGACGTTGTCGTGGTCGGCCTGATCGGCGAACGAGGCCGTGAGGTGCGTGAATTTATTGAAGAGACCTTGGGTGAAGAGGGCTTGAAACGCGCAGTCGTTGTCGTCGCCACGTCGGATGAGCCTGCCTTGACCCGGCGTCAGGCCGCCTATGCCACCTTGACCATTGCCGAGTTCATGCGAGATCAGGACCTAGAAGTCTTGTGCCTGATGGATAGCGTCACCCGCTTTGCCATGGCGCAACGGGAGATTGGCCTTGCCGCAGGCGAGCCGCCGACCACCAAGGGCTATACCCCTACCGTCTTCTCCGAATTGCCAAAACTCTTAGAGCGGGCAGGACCCGGCCCTCGGCGCGAGGATGGTACGCTTGCCGGACCGATCACCGCCCTGTTCACCGTGTTGGTTGACGGTGACGATCATAATGAGCCCATTGCCGACGCCGTGCGCGGTATCTTGGATGGACACATTGTTATGGAGCGCGCCATCGCCGAGCGCGGCCGTTTTCCAGCCATCAATGTCTTAAAATCCATCAGCCGAACCATGCCGGGTTGCCAGTCGCCCTTCGAGCAGGATGTGGTGCGCCGCGCCCGCCAAACCCTGGCCGCCTATTCCAACATGGAAGAACTGATCCGCATCGGCGCCTATCGCCGTGGCGCTGACCCTGAGATTGATCGGGCCATTCGCCTCAATCCGGATTTGGAAGACTTTCTCCGGCAAAATAAAGACGAAGCGACGCCTTTGGCAGAAGCCTTTGAACGGCTCGACGCCATCTTGAATGCGGGAGCCGAAGCATGAGTTGGCGCCACTCTTTGATCCGCATCGCCACCTTCGAAGTCGAACAATTGCAAAAGCGCTTGAAAGAAATTGAAGAGCGCCGCGCGGCGATGGAATTGGCGCTCGATGCCCTGGATTTGGAGGCGGAGGAGGAAAAGTTGCGCGCGCGCTCCGACCCGGCCGTCGCCTGGTGCCACCCCGACTATGTCAAACGCTGGAAGCAAAGGCGGGCCCAGGCAGAGGCCCAACTCAACGCGATCGCCACTGAAGCGGAAGGGGCGCGCGACGCGCTCAGTCTCGCCTTTGAAGAGCAAAAAAAGGTCGAGCACGCTGAATCTCTGGCCAAGGCCAGCGCCGCTAAAGAAACCTTGAAGCGTGAGGGTGCTGTCCTCGACGACATCGCCCTGCAATCCAGTTTCCGGAAATCGGGCCTAACCCCAGGTCGGGCTTAAGCGACTTCCAGCGCCGCGCCTGCGACGCTTTGAAACACCAGTGCACCGTCAGCCGAACCAAGATCGGCCTCAAAAGCTCGGTCGGGATGGGGCATCATGCCAAGCACATTGCCGCCTTCATTGATCAAGCCCGCAATGCCGTTTTGCGAGCCGTTCGGGTTCTCATGATAGCGAAATACGATGCGCCCCTCGCCCTCGACCCGTCTTAAGGTTTCAGCGTCGGCGAAATAATTCCCGTCGGCATTGCCCACGGTCATGACCGCTTGGGCCCGACCGGCAAAGGCTCGGGTGAAGCGGGTCTGGCTATTGACCACGTCGAGGGTCACAGGCTTGCAAAGATATTTGAGGCCCGAATTGCGCAGAAGTGCGCCCGGCAGCATTTCCGCCTCGCACAGAATTTGAAAGCCGTTGCAAATTCCGATCACCGCAACGCCCTTTTGCGCCAATCGCCGCACCTCCGACATCACCGCAGACCGCGCAGCCATGGCGCCGGACCGCAGATAGTCTCCATAGGAAAAGCCGCCGGGCAAAATGATCAGGTCGAGCCCGTCGTCCAATGCGGTTTCCGTGTGCCAGACCATGGCCGGTTTACTGCCGGTCGACCTTTGGACCGCAACGGCGCAATCACGGTCGCAGTTGGAGCCTGGGAAGACAATGACCGCCGACTTCATGCCTCGGACACCTCAACCGAATAGGATTCGATGACGGCATTGGCCAAAAGCTTATCCGCCATCGCCCTGGCCTGGGCGCGCGCCTCGTCAGCCGAGGCGCCTGCTAAATTGAACCGGATGATGCGGCCAAGCCGCACATCAGAGACGTTTGCGAAGCCCAAACCTTTGAGCGCGGCTTCTGTCGCCTTGCCCTGCACATCGAGCACGCCGGGTTTCAAGAAAACCTCAACACTCACCTTCACGTCGGTTCTCCCGTAATGCCGCCCTGAATCACGGTCGGCATTTCCTTCATCACACCCAGCCTGCGCGCCACTTCGGTGTAGCTCTCAATGACATTGCCCAGGTCCCGGCGAAACCGATCCTTGTCGAGCTTTTCATGGGTGATGGAATCCCACAGTCGGCAGCTGTCGGGGCTGATTTCATCCGCCAAAATCACCCGGCAGTAGTCGCCCTCATAGATTCGCCCAAACTCGATCTTAAAGTCGACCAAGGTGATGCCCACCGCGCTGAACATGCCTGACAGGAAATCATTGACCCGCAAGGTTGTGGCCAAAATGTCGTCGATCTCTTGCGTATTGGCCCAGTTGAACGCGGTCACATGCTCCTCTGAGACCAGAGGATCGTTCAATTCGTCCTTCTTATAATAGAATTCGACGATCGAGCGCGGCAGTTGGGTTCCCTCAGGGATGCCTAGACGGGTCGCAATTGAGCCAGCTGCAATATTTCGGCAAACCACTTCCAAGGGAATGATCTCGACCTCGCGGATCAATTGTTCGCGAAGGCTTAAGCGCTTGATGAAGTGATTATGCACGCCAATGGTCGTCAATCGCGTCATGATAAACTCACTGATGCGATTATTGATGACGCCTTTCCCCTCAAGCACAGCCTTTTTTTGGGCGTTGAACGCCGTAGCGTCGTCCTTGAAATACTGGATAAGCGTGCCGGGCTCGGGGCCCTCATAAAGGATCTTGGCCTTGCCCTCGTAGATTTTCTTGCGGCGGGTCATCAATGTCTCCACGGGACACCCTCCCAACTTCGGGAAGAGGGCGACCCGCATCTGTGGTCGTGGGCAGGGTGTGACTTCGCGCGGCGTTGCGCGAATGTCCGCGCCAAACTAGCGGAATCAACGCCCTTTCGCAAATCCGCAAGGCCGCGTTAGGTTGAGACACCATTCTGGACGAAGGACGAGGACCTTGGCCCGCAAACCTGCCACCCCAAAGTCAGCCAAAGCCGCGAAACTGCCGGTCACGGCTGGCCCACGTCCGCGCGTTCGGACGGTGACGCTGACCGGTTCCTTGCAAAGCCAAGTCAGTGTGCGGGGTGGCGCCATGCGGGCGCAGGATGATCTTTATCATACGCTGCTGACCGTTTCCTGGCGCCAGTTTCTGGGACTGGTGGCGACTGTCTTCTTCGGGGTCAATCTGGTCTTTGCCAGCCTCTACGCCCTTGATCCCAATGGCATTACGGGCGCCCGTCCTGGAAGGCTAGACGATGCGTTTTTCTTCAGTGTGCAAACCTTTGGCACCATTGGTTACGGGGTGCTGGCGCCGCGTGACCTCTACGCCAACCTGATCACCACCTTGGAAAGCTTCGTCGGTTTGTGCTCGGTCGCGGTGATGACCGGTTTGATTTTTGCCCGCGTATCGCGTCCGACGGCGCGCGTCATGTTCACCCACAATGCCGTCATTACGCACCATGAAGGCAAGCCGACGCTGATGTTTCGCTGTGCGAACCAGAGGTCGAACCGAATCATCGAGGCAGAAGTCACCTTGACCCTGGCCCGTTTGGTCTTGACCAAAGAGGGGTTGAAATTTCGTCGCCTGGAGGACCTGAAGGTAATCCGTTCACGCTCACCTCTCTTCGTGCTCAGTTGGTTGGTGATGCACACGATTGACGAAACCTCTCCCCTTTTTGGCGCAACCCCAGACTCGCTCGCCGCCGAGATGGCGGAAATCATTGTTGTCCTCTCCGGCCAGGATGAAACGCTTGCCCAACGCATCCATGCCCGGCATGCCTATGCGACCGCCAACCTGGTCTGGAACCGCCAATTCGCTGACATTGTGATCGAGGATGATGCGGGAGGCCGGATGATCGACTACACCCGTTTCCACGACCTAGACGCCTAAATAAGAAACCCTTGCACGCTTTAGAATTGCCGATAGATTTTCGACCGAAAACCATCATAGAACATTGGCCATGCCAAAATGTGGTTTGGGAGTAACGGCGAATGGCGATGACGGTTGAAGCCTTGGAAACCTGCCTCCGGGGCGCATTCCCTGACGCACAGATCGAAATTCGCGATCTCGCCGGAGATGGCGACCATTATTCAGCGAAAATCGTCTCCGCTGCGTTTCAAGGTTTGAGCCGGGTGCGGCAGCACCAAAAGGTCTATGCGGCGCTCGAAGGGCGGATGGGTGTGGAATTGCACGCTTTAGCGCTCGAAACCTCGGCGGCGGATCAGGCCTAACCCCATGCGATATCGGGCATTTGGACTTTTTAACCAGAACGTTTCGTCCATTGGCGTTTCACTTGCCAATCCAGATATGAAGCTGCGGCACAAACGTGACCTGCTGATCGCTGGGCTCGAGGCCGGGATCAACCTCTACGAAGTCGACTCGAGCGACTTCCAGGCCGCTGAGCCGCTCGGTCAGGCCGTCGATAGCCTGGAGCGGGCGCAATTTCTGTTTGGGCTGCGGGTGCGCGCTTATAGCCGCTTGGCTTCGGCCGCGACCGTCTTGGACCTTGTTCAGGAAGTGACCGAGCAAGCCAATCTCGAATTCATCGACTACCTGATGCTGGAACTTCCCGCCCGTGGTGCGGTGTCTGCGGACCTCTTGAAGGGCGCGACCGCAGCAAAGTCCCGAGGCATGGTGCGCTTTATCGGCATGACAGGCCAAGGACCGGAGGCTGAGCGTTTATTGAAATCGAACTCGGTCCAAGTCGCGTCTGAATCCTTCAATCTGGCCAGCCCGTGGTCACAAAGGAATTATGTTCGTGACTTGAGCGCCAAGGGATTGGCACTCATTGGGGAAGACTACTTCCCCGCCTTGGCGCGCGATGCGCCTGCTGTGCGGGCTGAGGAGGAAGCGGGCCAACGCGGCAACTGGCTTGCCCGGCTGGCGGAAAAGGTCGTGCCAGGCCCCGCCACGCTCCATCCCGCCTATCGGTTTTTGTATGAGGTGCCAGACTGGACCGCAGAGGAGCTTTGTCTCGCTTCAGCCCTGAATGAACCGGCGATCTCGTGTTTCCTCACCTCCCCGGACGATGCAGCGACCCTGAACCGGCTCGCCGCCGTGGTGGATCGGGAAATCCCCGCCTATATCCCGGCCCAGATCGAGATGGCCCGGATTGAGTATTTGAAGAGCGCCGGACTTTAGCCTGCGTTCGGGACGCCACTTCCGGCAAGGCTTGAAACTCCACCCAACTCTTATTAGGTCTCAGGCGGCTGACATGACGCTCAGCGAGGACCCTGCCGTGCATTCAGATCCATCCGCCACAACCGAAACCTCCGCCAACCCGGTGGACGCCTTTATCGCCAAGACGGTGGCCGAAAACCCCGTTGTGCTGTTCATGAAGGGCGAGCCCGATCAACCCCGGTGCGGGTTCTCGGCCCTGGTGGTCCAGGTGCTCGACCATTTAGGGGTCGACTTTGTCGGCGTCGATGTTTTGCAAGACGACGCCCTTCGCCAAGGGGTTAAGTCCTTTTCGGACTGGCCAACCATTCCCCAACTCTACGTCAAGGGCGAGTTTATCGGCGGGTCGGACATTGTGCGCGAGATGTTCCAGTCTGGCGAACTGAAGCCGCTGCTGGTGCAGCACGGCGTCATCGCCGCGTGAACCGACGGGAAAGTCGCCTAAACGCCAATTGGCGCAGAGCAAAAAAAAGCCCCGGGTGATGCCCGGGGCTTTGTCATTTGAACGCCCTTGAACGGCGCGAAGGTCTTTAGCTCGAATAGTATTCGACCACGAGGTTGGGTTCCATCTTGACGGCATAGGGCACGTCAGAGAGGTCGGGCGCGCGAATGAACTTAATTTCGAGACCCTTGTTTTCGATTTCGAAATAGTCCGGGGTTTCGCGTTCTGGCGACTGTAGCGATTCCAGCACCAGGGCCATGTTGCGCGACCGCTCGCGCACCGAAACCACATCGCCGGGCTTTACGGTGTAAGACGCAATATTGACCCGCTTGCCGTTGACCAAGACGTGGCCGTGATTGACGAATTGGCGAGCGGCGAAGGGAGTGGGCACCCACTTGGCGCGATAGACCACCGCATCCAGGCGGCTTTCCAGCAACGCGATCAGGTTTTCCGAGGTATTGCCCTTGCGGCGCGCTGCCTCGTCATAGATGCGGCGGAACTGCTTTTCGGTGATATTGCCGTAATAGCCCTTCAGCTTTTGCTTGGCGCGCAACTGCAGGCCAAAGTCAGAAACCTTGGACTTGCGGCGCTGACCATGCTGGCCGGGACCATAGGAGCGTTGATTGACGGGGGATTTGGGGCGGCCCCAGAGGTTTTCGCCGAGACGCCGGTCAATCTTATATTTCGCCGAGTGGCGCTTAGACATGGTGTAAAACTCTCTTCTACGATGCGGCCCGGCCCCCTCAAGACGAAAGGGCGATCTCAGCGGCGGTTACGCATCATCCGCAAATGCTTCGCCATCCCCCATTCCCCGACGGCGGGAGCGGCGAAAGCGGGGCTTATGGCGGCACAGACCGGTTCTGTCAAGGTAAGGAGGACGGATCGGCTTTTTTGCGAAAGGTCTGGCCGCGTCCGCGCACGAGGGCGGTAATCACACCGCGAAAGGTGCGCGCCTCCTGCTCGCTAAACCGCGCCCGAGACAGGGCCACGCGCAGATTGCGCACCATAGCTGGCTTTTTTTCCGGCGGATGGAAGAAGCCCGCCACTTCTAACTCCTCTTCCAACTGCTGAAACAGGCCCTGCATCATGGCGCCGTCCGCCAGCTTCTGAGTTTGCGCAAAGGCGGCAGGGGGAGTGTCGTCGGCGGCCTTGCGCCACTCATAGGCGGTGATGGCGACCGCTTGGGCCAAGTTTAAGGAGCGAAAGCGACTATCGATTGGCAAGGTCATGATCGCCTTGCACAGCGCAATATCGACCGTCTCCAGTCCGGCGCGCTCGGCGCCGAAGAGAAAGCCCACCTTAAGACCGGCCCGGCTCGCTCCCTGCAATTCGGCGACGGACTGGGTGGGTGTCAGAACCGGCAGCAGCGTTTCGCGCGGACGCGCTGTCGCAGCGTGGACGATTTCCAGATCCGCGATGGCGTCGGCGACGGTTGGAAAAAGAGTGACCGCGTTCAAAACCCAGTCGGCCCCAGAGGCTGAGGCAAAAGCCCGCGATTGCGGCCAACCATCGCGCGGTGCGACGAGGCGCAATTCCGTCAAGCCAAAGTTCGCCATAACGCGCGCGGCCGCGCCGATATTCTCCGCCAGTTGCGGTTTATCGAGAATAACGACAGGGGTCAGAGCGGGCGATGGCGCGAACACGCCCCCCTCTAGCCTGAATAGCTTGGCTGAAAAACCCACAAATCGGCGGTCGCGGCGTCGCGAACTGGCCGCAGCCCCCGAAAACGTGCTAAGGCATCGGCCAGACGATCATTTCATCGACAAGTCGTGTGTCTTTATTCACGTCTCTCGCCCAAGGAGTTCTTGCCCTGTCAGTCGACCCTAAAGCCCAAACGCCCGAAGCGATCCCCCCTGAAACGGGCGCAGCGGCGACCGGCTATCTCCCCCCACTCGACGCAAATGAGGCTGAACTTTTAAGTCCAGACGAGACCGGCTCCGTTCAGGAAACCGGCGGCGTTCAAGCCGCAGACGATTTCCCTGCCGAACCCGATATTAACGGCGACCCTGACGATCTTCTCGCCCTGATCCAAGAGCGGCTGGAAGACGATCAGGCGCAAGATATTGTCGTCTTGGACCTGCGCGGCAAAAGCCCGATGGCGGACTATATGGTGGTCGCCTCTGGACGGTCGCAACGTCACGTCGGCGCCATCGCTGATCACGTTCTGCGGGCGCTGAAAGAAGGCGGTTTTGGTCGCGCGGCTTGCGAGGGCCTGCCCCAGGCCGACTGGGTCTTGATCGATGCCGGCGACATCATCGTCCACCTTTTTCGACCCGAGGTCAGAACCTTTTACCGGATTGAACAGATCTGGTCGGTCGAAACGCCAGGCGCCGCACTGAAATTCTCTCCATCGCCAGAGTCTCCAGGGCCAGAGTCTCCAGCGCCAGAGGAGGCTGCGGAGGACTGAGGGCAGGCCATGGGGTTTCGTCGCCTGCCAGCCAAGATGCCATGAAGATCGATCTCATCGTCGCCAATGGGCTGGGTCGGACGCCGGAAAACCTCTTGGCGAAAGACTATGCGGCGCGGGCCAGCGCCATCGGCGCGCGGCTGGCGCTGGGTCCCGTCGGAATTGTTGAGGTGGAGAGCCGCAAAGCCAATCGTGAGGCGGAGGGCGAGGCCCTCCTCTCCGCAGCGGCGGGTGCACGGCTGATCCTCTGTGATGAGCGGGGCAAGGCCTATAGCTCGCGCGCCTTTTCCGACCGGCTTTGCCACTGGCGCGATGCCGGTGAACGGCGGCTCGCCTTCATCGTCGGCGGTGCGGACGGGCATGGAGACGCGCTGCGGGCAGCCGCCGTCGAAACCCTGGCTTTTGGGCCGCAGACCTGGCCGCACGCCTTGGTCCGGGTGATGTTGGCTGAGCAGGTCTATCGTGCCATCTCAATCGCTGCGGGCACGCCCTATCATCGCGATTGATGTGCATCTGCGGTTGGTCCAAAAGCCGAAGCGTGGCAGGTTCGCGCTCAGGATGAAGTCAGGTCGGGTCTTTGCGGCGTTTGTGCTCGTCGTCGCTATGGCGGCGGTGGACGTTCCGCTGCGCGCGGCCGAACCGACAGCCGAGACCGTTTCCGCAACCGGAACCTCCGACACCAAGGCAAGACTTCGAGCGCTGCACAACGAACTCGTCCGGCTCGGCCGCGAGCAACAGTCGGAGGAGCGCAACGCCTCGGATTGGCGGGCAAAGTTGGTTGCCCTCAATGCCCGCCAAGTCGATCTCGACAAGCGCATGGACGCCAATCGCGACAGCCTCGTGCGGTTTCTGGGCGCGCTCGAACTCTATCGGCGCAATCCTCCCCCGGCATTGCTGGTTAATCCGCGCTCAGCCCGCCAGTCGGTGACGGCGGCTTTATTGATGCAGTCCGTGCTGCCGGAGCTAGAGCGCCGCCGCCAAGTCTATTTGGCCGAGCAGGAAGAATTGAATAAGATCCGGCGAGCGGCGGCCCTGGCCAGCGCGGGTCTCTTTTCCATCGAGAGCGCCGAAGCGGACCGGCTGGCAAAAATCGAACGCCTGAGTGCTGCCAAGGCTGGGCTGGAGACGGTGGCGTCGCCGCAGGGTGCAGCAAACCCCGCCCCGGATGCAACCCTTGCCCAGGCACAGGATGTCAATGCTCTGGTTGGCCGTTTACGCTTGCGCGAAACGCCGCAGCAGCCAGTATCGAGCCCGCTTTCACTGCAACAACCGGTAGAAGGCGCTTTGATCCGGCGGTTTGGTCAAACCATCATCCATCCGGGCGAGGATCGGCGCAGGTCAAAAGGTCTCTTCTGGCGCACCGCCGCCAATGCGAGCGTCAACAGTCCGACGGCAGGCGACATCGATTATGCCGGGCCGATCCGTGGATTGGATCAGGTGATCATCTTGCGGGCAAATTCAGGCTACCGCGTTGTGTTGACTGGGCTTGGTCGTTTGAATGTCAAAACCGGCGAACATCTCGAAGAAGGCGAACCCGTAGGCCGGATGGCGTCGGAGCGACAAAGCGAGCTCTATCTCGAATTGCGGCGGGACACCCAGGTGGTCGATCCCCTGCCCTGGCTGAAGCGCAACGGTTAAGCGCCCTTAGCCGACAAAGGCGCGCTCTAACACATAGTCGCCAGGATCGGCGTTGGACCCTTCGCGCATGCCAAAGCTGTCAAGCACCGACGCCATATCCTTGATCATGGCCATAGAGCCACACAACATCGCCCGATCGACCGCAGGGTCAAATCCGCTGGCGGGCATGCCAAGCTCTGCAAACATCTGGCCGGAGCGGATCAGATCGGGAAACCGGCCTTGGCGTTCAAATGGCTCGCGGGTGACACTGGGATAATAGACAAGCTTGCCCTGCGCCTGCTCACCGACCAGTTCGTCCTGATAAATTCCTTGGGTCCAAAAGTCGCGATAGGCGAGCTCAGCGACGTCGCGCACGCCGTGGGCGACGATCACCTGATCAAACCGTTCATAGGCGTCGGGCTCGCGCGCCACGCTCAAAAATGGTGCAAGTCCTGTCCCCGTGCCGAAGAGGAAAAGCCGCTTTCCCGGCTTCAGCGCGTCGAGCACCAGGGTCCCTGTTGGCTTGCGGCCCAAAAGCACGGCGTCACCGGGCACGATGCGCGACAGCTTTGCGGTCAAGGGGCCGTCGGGAACCTTGATGGAAAAGAAGTCGAGGCTTTCTGCCCAGCTCGGGCTCGCGATCGAATAGGCGCGCATGACCGGCTTGGCCGCGCCGGGCAAACCAATCATGACAAATTCGCCGGAGCGAAATCGAAAACTGGCCGGACGGGTCAGGCTGAAGCTGAACAGGCGGTCCGTCCAATGGTGAACGCTCAACACAGTTTCGACGAAGACGCTCGGATGGGCGGCGCGGATCGCTTCAAAATCGACTTCGGCTTGCACGGGCATAGTCATTCCAGTTTTGAGCGGCCCGCGGGCGCTGTGACACGATTTCAAGGGTGTCTCAAGGCGTGACGTCAAATTCGAGCCAAGTCTGACTTTCGTAGACGTCACCGGGCTTCAGGATGCAATTGGGAAAATCGGTCCGGTTGGGCGCGTCGGGCAGGTTTTGGGTTTCAACGCAGACCCCGTGTCGCGGCCCATAAAGACGCCCGCCTTTGCCGGTGGGAGCCGGGCCGAGCACATTGCCGGTATAGAGTTGCACACCGGGCTCGGTCGTTCCGATTTTCAGCCGCCGACCGGAGCGCGGCGCCGTGAGTTCGGCGACAGGAAGACCCACATCCCGCGCACCCTGGAGCACATAGCAGTGGTCATAGCCCCCAGCCTGGACGAGTTGCGGATGCGCTACCGCAATTTGATCGCCTAAGGCCTTGGCCTGGCGAAAATCGAACGGCGTGTCTGCGACAGGCTGAGGCGCCATTGGAATTCGCCGGGCGTCGACCGCCAAAAACGCATCCGCGTGCAGGACCAGCCTGTGGTCGAGTACCGACGCGTCGCCCCCCTCCAGATTGAAATAGCCATGACTGGTCAGGTTGATTGGCGTCGGCGCGTGGGTGGTGGCGCGGTAGCTGAGGGTTAGCCGCGCGCCGTCGAGCAGAAACCCGGCTTCCACCCACACTTCGCCCGGAAACCCCTGATCGCCGTCAGGACTGACGTGGGAGAGGAGGACCTCCACCCCGCCGTCTGCCGTAGGTCCCAGTCGCGCCACGGACCACAGTGCGCGGTTCCAACCGCAAGCGCCGCCGTGCAAACAGTTGGGACCCTCATTGGCGCTCAGTCGATAGGCCGCGCCAGCGTGGGTAAATTGCGCGCCGGCAATGCGATTGGCGTAGCGGCCGACCGTCGCGCCCTGATAGGCCCCGTCCTGAAGATAACCGTCGAGCGTATCAAAGCCGAGGAGCACATCGGCCTCGACGCCCCATCGATCCGGCGCCCGAAGCGCCTGAAGTGTCGCGCCATAGGTCAAGATCGTGGCCGACACGCCAGCATCGCCAATCAGGTCAATCGCCTCAACCTCTGTGCCGTCGACAAGTCGACCAAAATAACGCCTTTCAATTCGGCTCATGGGCGCGAAGTCTCCGATTTGGGGGTGAGGTCGGCTTGGGTATCAATATCGAAGCCAATGCCTGCATGATCGGTATCGACGCGCCGCAAAGCCGGACCCAGCCCGTCTAAAATCCGCCCGGCTCCCTGATCGCCTTTCAGTCCGTCCAATCGGGAAAACAGCGCCCGGCTGATCAAAACCGGATGACCGCGCAGGCCTTGATAAAATGGCGCCACAGCAAGGTCCGTCTCTTCGAAGGCGCTCGCCAAGCGGCTTGGAATGGCGTGGGGAATCTTAGGCATGTCGCCAAGACAGATAAAGGCGCCGTCGCAAGCCTTCGGCACGGCCGCTACCGCTGCCCGCAAAGACTTGGAAAGTCCGAGGTCCCAGCTTGCCACCTCGACGATGATCAATTCGGCCTTGTCTTTCAGTCGCGCCCGCGCCCGCGCCGCGACCTGCGGGTCTGCCCCTATAGCGACAATGACCGGCGTGCCTGCAGCAGCGGCGAGGTCGAGGGCTGAGTCGATCACCACACCCTCGCCAAAGGGCGCGGTCAATTTCGCCCCCCCAAACCGACGTCCCGCCCCGGCCGCCAAAACGATGGCAGCAAAGCGCCGGGGCTTTTGTTTTGAAACCTGCGAGACCATGTTACAGCCCTAGCAGAGGCCGCAGCATCGCCAAGGCCGGAAGAACAAACATGACTCCATTCGACTCATTTCTCGCGTCTGAGCGAGGCCAGGCCATGGCCCAGAGCCCTGCTGACGCTCGCATGGTCGATGGCTTTGGCCGCAATATCTCCTATCTGCGCCTGTCGGTCACCGACCGTTGCGATATGCGCTGCGTCTATTGCATGGCTGAGGACATGCAGTTTTTGCCCAAGCGCGACGTGCTGAGCCTCGAAGAACTGGACCGCCTCGCCTCCCTCTTTATTCGTATGGGCGTCAAGCGCCTGCGCCTGACCGGTGGCGAGCCACTGGTGCGAAAAGGGGTATTGGGACTTTTTCAAAGCCTGTCGCGGCATTTGCAATCCGGTCAGCTGCAAGACCTCACCTTGACCACCAATGGCGCGCAACTCGCCCGCTTTGCCGAGCCCCTCGCGCGGCTTGGAGTTCGCCGAGTGAATGTTTCCTTGGATAGTCTTGACCCTGAACGTTTTGCCCGGATTACCCGAGGGGCGAAGATCAGTGATGTCTTGGACGGCCTGGCCGCCGCCCGCGAGGCTGGCCTCAAGGTCAAGATCAATACGGTCGCGCTCGCCCAGGATAATTTCGAGGCCCTGCCGGACATGGTGCGCTGGGCCCATGACCAAGGCTTTGACCTGACCTTGATCGAAGCCATGCCGATGGGTGAGATTGATGAGGATCGCAGCGACCAATTTGTCGACCTGTCCAAGGTCCGCCAATCCTTAGCTGCGGTTTGGACCCTGAACCCGCTTGCTGAAACCACCGGCGGTCCGGCGCGCTATTGGCAGGTCGCGGAAACAGGCGGCAAGCTCGGCTTTATAACGCCGCTGAGCCACACCTTTTGCGAGGCCTGTAATCGCATCCGCGTAACCTGCACAGGCACCTTGCACACCTGCCTCGGCCAGGAGGATGCGGTAGATCTGCGCGCGCCCTTGCGGGCGTCTGCCGATGACGCACCGGTCGCGGAAGCCATTCGCGGCGCACTGGCCCTAAAGCCAAAGGGCCATGACTTTCAAATCAGCCGCCGCCCCTCTGTGGCGCGACATATGTCGACGACGGGGGGATAGGATGGCGCGGGTTCTGTTATTTGGCCCCTTGGCTGACCAAGCGGGCTGGCGCGAACGTGACATCGCCGCCGACACCTTAAATGCGCTGATTGATCAGATCAGCCAAACTGACGCCGCCCTTGGGGCGTCGCTGATCGGGCCCGGCGTCCAGGTCGCCTTGAACCAGGCCATCACACGCGATCTTTCAGCCGGACTTGGCCCCACTTCGGAAGTCGCCTTTTTGCCCCCCATGAGCGGCGGCTGACGAATTAGTTTTTCGACAGCCCGTCATAGTAGCGCGCTAGGTCAGCCTTCATCATCTTCAAGGCCTCCGGGTTGAGATAGACCATGTGGCCCGAAGGATAATAGGCAAACTGGACGTTTTTGCGGATGACTGGGTCGAGCTCCATATGGGCGATGTCGTATTCGGTGCCGAAAAACGGCGTCGCAGAGTCGAAATATCCGTTCAAGGACAGCAGGTGAAGCCCCGGATTACGGCGCATGGCGGCGGACAGGTCGAGCGCAGTATCCGAGCTTTGCTGGGCGTAATTGGCGCCCGGTGGTTTATGACGCCAATCCCAATTCCGGCTGATATCGCCATTGGAGGGCTTATAGGAAAGGTCGGTAACATAGCCGAGCGTCCCGCTGACATAGTCATGGAAACTTGCGATCATCGCGCCCGACATGCCGGAGTCGGAAGGATCGTTTTCCGGGCTGTCGCCTGCCGCCTCACGATCAATGCCCTCAAAGCGCATATCGTAGCGCCCCAGCGTGCGGCGTTGATCGCGCAACAACTCTTTGCGGAACCGCGATAGCTCCAACCGCAGATTCGACTGCTTCAAATAAGCCACCGACAGCCCGGTATAGGACGAGAGCTTGGCCGCAACGGCATCGCGTTCGGCGTCACTGATCAGATCTCCCTTGGCGAGCGCAGCCGCAAAGGGGCCTTCGGCATAGGCGCGCACCTCCTTGAGATAGAGACCGAGATCGGCGGGCTTGGCGGCTAATTTATCATGATACCAAGCCGCCGCTGCATAGGTCGGTAGGAGATTGATCAGGTTGCGATCAAATCCCGCGTCACGCACGCCGTAGTTCAAAATGGTCGAGAGCAGAATGACGCCGTTCAGGTGTATGCCGTCCTCGCCCAGCCGATAGGCGAGACCGGCCGAGCGGTGGGTGCCATAGCTTTCGCCAAAAATCACCTTCGGGGAATTCCAACGTCCGTTCAGTTCCACATAGCGTTCCACACCACGGGCAAAAGCGTCGATATCTTGGTCGACGCCCCAGAAATCCTTGCCCTTGGCCTCGCCCAGCGGACGGCTATAGCCCGCGCCGATGGCGTCCAGAAATACGAGGTCGGTCTTATCGATCAAGCTGTCGCCATTGGGGATCAGGCGATAGGGGGCCGGGCCCGTGGCCTTGGGCGAAGCAGTCTCGACCCGGATCGGCGCCACTGACGCCATATGCAGCCACAGGCTCGCTGAACCAGGTCCGCCATTATAGAGAAAGGTCACCGGCCGATCGGTGCGCCCGCCGTCCGCCACATAGGCGACATAGAACATGCTGGCCACTGGCTTTCCGTCATCATCGCGCAGGGTCAGCGTGCCAGCGGTGGCCTTATAGCCGATGACCTTGCCGTCCACGCTCACCGAATGGTGGCTGGCATGGACTGTTTCGTTCACCGGCGCCCGCGCGGTTTCGGCCTCAATCGCAGCGGCCTCAGGGCTCGGCTTTGCGCTGTCGGCGGCGGCCAAGGCTGTGGAGGCGCAGACGGCGAGGGCAAGGCCAAGTGCGGCCGCGAACGGTCGAAGCATCATCGGTAACCCATTCCCTTTTGGACGGAAGACCTTAAGTCGATGCCGTTGCGACGAGCTTGTCAACCGCCGTTCGAACCTGTCAGGGTGGCAAACCTCAACCCAGCCATTTCAGAAAGACTGGCATGACCGACGCCGCTCCTCCCCGCCTGTCCGACGCGGCCCTGCTGGAACGTTTTCAGGCCTCCACCAACCCGCCGACCGGGTCGGTCACCTTGGGCTTTCGTATGCTGAGGGTGGATCAAGCCAATATGACCGTCGAAGTCGAGTTCACCGCCAGTGACGCCTTCTGCAACCCGATGCGACAAATCCAGGGTGGCTATCTCTGCGCCATGTTGGACGACGCCATGTCGGTCGCTGGCGCCGTGACCTCTGGCATGACCTGCGTCATGCCGACCTTGGAAATGAAGACAAGTTTTCTGCGGCCCGCCAAACCCGGCAAGCTGCGCTGCATTGGCAAGGTGTTGAAATGGGGAAAGACAATTGCCTTCACCGAAGGCGAGTTATTCGACGCCGAGGGACAATTGCTTGCCAAGGCGACTGCGACCGCAAAACCCACACCGTTTGAAAAGTTCAAGCGGCCGTGATGCTTCAGCCTCGAGCGTTTGTCAGGAAAAAGTGGAAGCCGGTTTTTCCGAAAAGACAAACGAAAACAGAGGGATTTAGTGTCGGTCTGATTCTGAAAGAAACTGACGGACACTAGACACTGACAAGGTTATCTTGTCTGAGTAGGATAAGGGCGCGCAACCGATTGCGACGCGTCGGGCGAGAAATCCAAACGGGGAGGGTCGTTTGACCACCATCGATTTTACGGTCTTGGCCATCTATGCGGTGGCAATTTTCGGTTTGGCCCAATGGGTGTCTCGCGAGCGTGACAACCACGCCAAGACAACGACCGATTATTTCTTGGCCGGACGGTCGCTGCCCTGGTGGGCGATTGGCGCCTCGCTCATCGCTGCAAACATCTCCGCCGAACAAATTATCGGCATGTCTGCCTCTGGCTACGGCATTGGGCTTGCCATCGCCTCCTATGAATGGATGGCGGCGCTGACCCTGTTGATCGTGGCCAAGTTCCTTTTGCCAGTCTTCCTCAGAAACGGCGTCACCACCATGCCGAATTTTCTTGAGCAAAGGTTCGGTCCCGTGGTTCGCACGGTTATGGCGGTCTTTTGGCTGGCCCTCTATATTTTCGTCAACGTCACCTCCATCCTGTGGTTGGGCTCAATCGCAGTGACCGGCGTCACCGGCATTGACCAGATGACCGCCCTGATCGTCATCGCCATCTTCGCGCTTGCCTATCAGCTCTGGGGCGGGCTGAAGGCCGTGGCCTTGACCGACATTGTGCAGGTCGCCTTGCTCATTGCCGGGGGGCTGACCATTGTCGCGATCTCGCTGACCCGCATCAGCGGCGTGCACGCGGTGAGCCTCTCCTCGGTTGGCACGGGCTTCGCCACCCTTCTGGCGGATATTCCGCAGAAGTTTCACATGATCTTGAAGCCCGGCGACATTGGCTATGACAAGCTGCCCGGCCTGTCGGTGCTGATCGGCGGCATGTGGATCATGAATGTCAGCTATTGGGGCTTTAACCAGTACATCATCCAGCGCGCGCTCGCGGCGAAGAGCTTGGACGAAGCCCAAAAGGGCATCGCCTTCGCCGCCTATTTGAAGCTCCTCATGCCCGTGATTGTCGTGCTGCCCGGCTTGGCCGCTGTGGTCCTCGCACCCCATCTCAGCCCATCTGACCGCGCCTATCCGGAAATGATGAAGCTGTTGCCGCCGGGCCTATTGGGCCTCGTCTTTGCCGCGCTGACCGCCGCCATCATCGCCTCGCTCGCCGCCAAGATTAATTCCATCTCGACCATCTTCACCTTGGATGTGTTCCGACCGCTCCAGCCCAAGACCTCGGAAGGCGATCTCGTTCGGGTGGGCCGCATTGCCGCTGTGGTGGCGACCGCAATCGGTGCGCTGGCGGCCAAGCCGCTGCTCGGCGGCGCAGACCAAGCCTTCCAGTTCATTCAAGAGTTCACCGGCTTTTTCACGCCCGGCATTGTGGTGATCTTCCTCCTGGGCATGTTCTGGAAAAAGGCGACGCCCGCAGGCGCTCTGACCGCCGCCATCGGCTCCGTGGTGCTCTCGGGTCTTTTCTGGATCTCGGCCAATACGCCCTATCACTTTCTGTGGGACCTGCCGTTCATGAACCGGGTGGCGCTCGTCTTCTTTGTCGCCCTAGCCGCCGCCGTCGGCGTGTCGCTCATTCGGCCCGTGACGGAAGAGCGGTCGGTGATTACGCTCGAAGGCGTCAGCTTCAAGACGGGCACCGTGTTCAACGCCGCAGGCGTCGGCGTGATTGTCCTTCTCGTGCTGATCTACAAGACCTTCTGGTAGGCAGTGTGATCTCAGATTGACGGTGAGGCCTCGGGTGTGAAATGCTCGCGGTCTCACATCGTTCATTTGACCGCCAACCGGACGCTGCACCATGAATGCGCCTTTACCCAATGACTTGTCCGCCTTCTGGGTGCCATTTACGTCCAATCGTAACTTCAAGGCGGCGCCGAAGCTGCTGACCAGCGCGTCTGGCATGTATTATCAGACGGCGGACGGGCGCAGCCTCTTGGACGGTACGGCGGGGCTCTGGTGCGTCAATGCCGGGCACGCGCGGCCCAAAATTATCGAAGCAATCCAGCAGCAAGCCGCGATAATGGACTTTGCGCCGACCTTCAATCTCGCCCATCCGAAGGCGTTTGAGTTGGCGAGCCGGATTGCGGATCTGATGCCCGGCGACCTCGACCACGTGTTTTTCACCAATTCCGGGTCAGAGGCGGTGGAAACGGCGCTAAAGGTGGCGCTCGCCTATCAGCGCGCCCGGGGCAAGGGCCACAAGACCCGCCTGATCGGTCGCGAGCGTGGCTATCACGGCGTCAATTTTGGCGGCATGTCGGTTGGCGGACTGCCGAAAAACCGCATGTATTTCAATAATCACCTTGCCCAGGTCGATCACCTTCCGCATACGCATGATCTGGCCAGAAACGCCTTTTCGCGCGGGCAACCCGCCCATGGCGCCGAATTGGCTGACGGTTTGGAGCGGCTGATTGCCCTGCACGACGCCTCGACCATCGCCGCGGTCATTGTCGAGCCTGTGGCGGGTTCCACTGGCGTTCTGCCCCCTCCGGTCGGCTATTTGGAGCGCTTGCGGGCCATTTGCGACCGTCACGACATCCTGTTGATCTTTGATGAGGTGATTACCGGCTTTGGCCGCGTCGGCGCGCCTTTTGCCGCGCAGCGCTTTCAGGTCCAGCCCGACATCATCACCATGGCCAAGGGCGTGACCAACGCCACAGTGCCCATGGGCGCGGTTGGCGTGCGGGCGAATATTTATCAAGCCGTGCTCGACGGCGCCGATGCCCCCATCGAATTCTTCCACGGCTATACCTATTCCGGCCATCCGCTCGCCTGCGCCGCAGGTCTGGCCACCCTGGACACCTATGCCGAGGAAGACCTCTTCGCGCGGTCGCGGAACCTTGAAACCCATTTCGAAGCCGCCATCCATTGTTTGGCCGATGCGCGCCATGTGATCGACATTCGCAACTTCGGCATGGCCGCCGCCGTCGAAATCGCCCCGCGACCCGGCACCCCCACCGCACGCGCCATGGAAGTGTTCAACCGCGCCTTTGAAGCGGGCGTGCTGATCCGGGTGACCAGCGACATTATTGCGCTCTCCCCCCCACTGATCATCGAAACCACCGAGATCGACCGCATCGTCGAGACCTTGCGCACGGTCTTGGCCGGGGTGGACTAGGTCCCTGGATCCCGGCCTACGCCGGGATGAGCGGCTTAGATGTTTGTTCTCACTTAAATCCGCTCATACCGGCGAAGGCCGGTATCCAGAGGATCATCCCCAAACCTCAGCAGGCCCGTCCCTGGTTCCCGGCCTACGCCGGGATGAGCGGCTGAAAGGTGTGTTATTTCAATTACATCCGCTCATACCGGCGAAGGCCGGTATCCAGGAGATCATCTACAAACCTTAGCGGGCCCGTCCCTGGACCCCGGCCTGCGCCGGGGTGAGCGGTGGAAAGGTGCGTGTTTTCAATACTTTCCGCTCATACCGGCGGAGGCCGGTCTCCAGGGGGTCATCCCCAAACGTCTGCGGGCCCGTCCCTGGTTCCCGGCCTACGCCGGGATGAGCGGTGTTTAGGTGGTGCTCCATCCTATCCGCTCATACCGGCGGAGGCCGGTATCCAGGAGATCATCAACAAACGTCTGCGGGCCCGTCCCTGGTTCCCGGCCTACGCCGGGATGAGCGGCGGACAGGTGTGTG
>CAIMFV010000031.1 GCA_903840435.1 uncultured Caulobacterales bacterium | reverse complement strand
CACCTAAACACCGCTCCCCCCGGCGTAGGCCGGGGTCCAGGGACGGGCCTGCTGAGGTTTGGGATGATCCTCTGGATTTAAATGAGCCCCCACATAAACACCGCTCCCCCCGGCGAAGGCCGGGGTCCAGAGACCGGCCCCGCAGAAGGTTGGGATGATCCCCTGGATACCGGCCTTCGCCGGTATGAGCGGAAAATATTGAAATTCCACGCCTTTCCGCCGCTCCCCCCCGGCGTAGGCCGGGGTCCAGGGACGGGCCTGCTGAGGTTTGGGAATGATCCTCTGGCCTCCGCCGGTATGAGCGGATGGTGTTGAAATGACGAGCCTTCCCCCCCTAATACTTCCAACTGGTCAGGTCGGCGCCGGGAGGCGCTGTGTCGGCGATGCGCTGCAAGATTTTTGGCAGGTAGAAGGTGTTGTAGTGCAGCCGCGAATAGGCGTTCGGCAGGCTGTGGTCGCCGTTCCAGCAGTGTTCGGCGCGGTCGCCATAGTCGACCTCCCCGCCATAGGCAGGGGTCTTTAAGGCCTCGAGCCGCTCTTGGGCATAATAGACGGCGTCGGTGAGGAAATAGGTGTCGGCGGTCCCGACATAGATGTGGATCTTGCCGGCCAGATCAGGACCGAGCCTTGCCCAATCGCGGCTGATAATATGGGACAGGTCGTAGTTTTCCTTCCAATAGTCCGCCACCTTGGGGTCGATAAGGCCGGTCAGCTTATCATAGATCGGCACAGGGTAGCCGTCGGCGCCCCTCGGGGAAAAGACAGCCTGCCAGATATCGTATTGTCCACCTGAGCGGCCGTGATCGCCTTGGGCCAACTCCCAAAGATTGTTGTCGCGTTGGGTCGAAAAGGTCTCGCCATACATGTTGCGGGTCGCGGGTCGCTCGACCGCATGGGTATCGCCATCAAGTTGATAGGCGTTCTTGTCGGCGTAGAGGTTGATCAATGTGTAGGCGCGAAAATCAACCGGATCGGGGCAGGCCGCGAAGGCGCCATTATAGAGCTTGGGATAAAAGACTTGGGTGGCGAGCGCCTCCCAGCCGCCGGTAGACCCGCCATAGGTAAAGCGCGCCCAACCCTGGCCGAGGCCGCGAAACCTTTTCTCTACCTCCGGGATCAGTTCATAATTGATCGCGTCGCCATAGGGACCGAGATTTGCCGAATTCACCGCATAGCTATCGTCATAATAGGGGTTGGCGTGATCGATCTCTATGACGATAAAGCGCGGAAATTCCTTGGAAATCCAGGTCTGATAGAAGCGGTAGGCTTCTTCCTGTTGGATGCGATTATAGCCCGCCAGATGGAAGCGCTCCGAATAGTCGGGCTTTAGGTCCTTGTCAGGCGGCGTGGTGCGAAACCCTGAAATGTCGTCGGGAAAATGCCCGTGAAACACCATCAGGGGATAGTGGGCGTTAGGGTGGGTATCGAAGCCATAGGGCAGCAAAACATGGGCGCGGAGATAGACGGGGCGTCCCCAAAAGGCCGAAAGGCGTTCGCTCTTGATCCGAATGTGCTTGATGAAGTCTGTGTCGGCCTTGGGCGGTATGGGGGAAATTTCGTGGTCAAGCGCAATCTTGATTTCGCCGTTTGCGGAGGGATCAAGGTGCAGACGGACCGGAGTTGAATAGAGATTACCGGGCTTAATCGTCCAGTTTTGTCCCTCGCCCTGGTCGGGCGCCAAGCTCACCGTAACGCCATCGGCGCGGTGGAAGGTTTCATAGCGGTTGAGCACCGCCTGCACCGTATAGTCTCCGGCCTTGATGGCGCTCAAACTCGCCGCCGGCCAGCCAAAGGCGGACGCATCGACCGTGAGCGTGCTTCCGGCCTTCGCCTGGGTCACATTGACACCAAAAAGGTAGGGCGAGGCGAGAAGCTGGTCGGCTTCGACGAGGCTGCGCGGCTCAACCCCTTCGCGTGGCGTGATGAGAAGCATCAGGCGCCCATCGACAGTCCCAGCTTTCAAATCCTGCGGCATGGCGATCTTGAAGACCGGCGCCGCCAGAGCCTGGGTGGCGATGGCAAGGCTGAAGCTCAGACAGAGAATGAGGCTGCGCATGGTTGGGAAGCTCTTCGGATGAGGGGCGTGGTTTGTGAGTGTACCCCATATCCGCGCGCGGCAAAGCCCAGAGGCGAAGAGCGCTCCTGGCGTCGCGCCAAGGTCTCTTGGGAAGCCGTCATACCCGATCGGACACCCGGCGTTCTGAACCCGGCGATCCCTTAGGGCTTGCAAATCCCCTAGCCAGAGCCGGATCGAGCGGCCATAAGGCCCATAGTTTTTCATCCCGAATTTTGTAGGATCTCATGGCTCTCAAGGTCGCCATTGTCGGCTTGCCCAATGTTGGCAAGTCCACCCTGTTCAACGCGCTGACCCAGACGGCGGCGGCCCAGGCGGCTAACTACCCGTTTTGCACCATCGAGCCGAATGAGGGCGAGGTGGCGGTGCCAGAGGCGCGGCTTGAGGCCTTGGCCAAGATCGCCGGGTCGAAGGAAATTATTCCAGCGCGCATCACCTTTGTCGATGTGGCGGGTTTGGTGCGCGGCGCCTCGAAGGGCGAAGGACTTGGCAATCAGTTCTTGGCCAATATTCGCGATTGCGACGCCGTCGCCCTGGTGGCCCGCTGTTTCGAGGATGGTGACATTACCCATGTGGAAGGGCGCATCGATCCACTGTCTGACCTCGATATTATCGAAACTGAGTTGATGTTGGCCGATCTGGAAAGTTTGGAGCGGCGTCTGCCCAATCTGGAAAAGCGTGCCAAGGCGGGCGCCGATAAGGAAAGCGCCAAGACCCTCGAGTTGGTCCGATTGGCGCTTGAGGCTTTGAATGCAGGTCGTCCGGCGCGGGCAGCCTTCGACAAGGTGGCGCGCGAAGACCACAAGGCTTGGCACATGCTGCAACTCTTGACGGCGCTTCCAGCCCTATATGTCTGCAACGTGCAAGAAGACGAAGCAGCCGAGGGTAACGCCCTTTCGGCGGCGGTCAGCGCCCGCGCGGCCCGCGACGGGGCAAAGTCAGTGGTGATCTCGGCCAAGATCGAAAGCGAAATCGCCCTTCTGGCTGCTGACGAGCGGGCGGAATTTCTGGAAACCTTGGGCCTGGTCGAGCCGGGTTTGAACCGCTTGATTCACGAGGCCTATAAACTCCTTGGCCTGCAGACCTATTTCACCGTCGGACCGAAAGAGGCGCGCGCCTGGACCATTCCTGTCGGCGCCACCGCCCCGCAGGCGGCAGGCGTCATCCACACCGATTTTGAAAAGGGCTTTATTCGCGCCGAAACTGTAGCCTTTGACGACTTCGTCGCGCTGGGGGGGGAAAGTAAGGCCCGCGATGCAGGCAAGCTACGCGCGGAAGGCAAGACCTATGTGGTGCGCGACGGCGATGTGATGCATTTCTTGTTCAGCGGCTGATGGACCCGCAACACGTCAGGCGCGCAGCTCGCTGCGTCCCGCTCCGCGAAAGGCCAGCCGCGAGGCGATGGCCGCGGCTGTCACGCAAACAAGTTGCGTTACGACCAGGGTTGCAAGGCTAGGCGCGAACAGGGCTGAGACAAGGCCCGACACCACCGATCCGATGGCCATTTGCAGCGCCCCCATCAGGGCCGCAGCCGCACCGGCGCGATCTCCGTGACGATCCAGGGCGGTCACGCTTGCCGGTGCAATCGCCATGCCCTGGCAGGAGAACAGCAGAAAGACACCGACCATCAAGACCGGCGCGTTCATCTGTCCAAGCGCAGTGGCGGTAAACAAAAGCGTGCTGATCGCCATGGCGGTCAAGGTCACCCAGGCCAACTGCTTGCGCGCGCCGAGCTTGCGCATCAGATAGGCGTTAAACTGTGAAGCCGCGATCATGCCAGAGGCGCAAACCCCGAATGTGACGCCATAGCCAAAGGCTGAAAAGCCAAAATGTTGCATATAAACAAAGCTAGATGTCGTCAGATAGGTAAAGGTGGCGCCGCTCCAGCTGGCTGAGGCGAGGGTGAGAAACACGAACCGTTTGTCACCTAACAAGGTCGCATAACTCGACAAGACCTCAGTGAAGGCGAGCGCGGTGCGCCGTCCCTTGGGATGGGTTTCCGGCAATAACCAAAGGGTCGTCATCAGACAGGCCACCACCAGGGCGGCGAGGCTGTAAAAAATGGTGCGCCATCCGCCAAAGTTTAACAAAACGCCGCCCAGGGTAGGAGCGAACAGGGGCGAGACGCCAAACACCAAAAACACTGTTGACAGCAGGCGCGCGGCATCCGGCCCCGATTTTTGGTCGCGCACAATGGCGCGCGGCAGGGTGGAACAGGCACAGGCTCCCAGGCCTTGCACGGCGCGCAGGACGATCAAACTTTCAATATTCGGAGCTAAGGCGCAACCAAGGCTGGCGATGAGAAAGAGGATCAGTCCGACAATCAGCGGAGGGCGGCGACCGACCGCGTCGGAGATCGGGCCATAGACCAATTGCCCCAGCGCCAAGGTGGCGAAGAAGGCGACGAGCGAGGCTTGAATTTCGCCCTCGCTGGCGTGCAGGCCAAGCGTTAGGGCTGGAAAGGCCGGCAGGTAGAGATCAATCGCCAGGGGACCCATGGCGGTCAAAACACCCAGGATCAGGGGATTACTGGCGAAACTGGCGGGCGATTTGGCGGCGGCGATAGTCACGCACCCGTGATGGCATTGACCGAGGCCATGGACAAGCCACTCTTCGCCCCTTACCACCCGCGACCATCACCTCTTTTCCCTTAGAGCTTGAAAGCTGCCCCTTGTCCTTGGCCGATCCTCCCCCTCGTTCTCCTGTCGATGACTTTCGCGGGCTGTTGCAATCTGCGCCGGAATTTGACCTGGCATCTGCGGCGCAAACGGCGTCTGACTGGGCGGAAGCGGGACCTCTTGCCAACCTTGCCGGATGGCTAGCAGGCGTCATGGGCAGGACCGCAATCCGTCGGCCGATCCTCGTCGTCTATGCCAGCGCATCTGAGGGCGTCGACAATGGCGCGCAGCTTGCCCGTCAGCGCCTCGAAGCCCTCGCATCTGAGGATGCGCATCTTTGCCGTTTCGCCCGTAGCCTGGGCGCAGGCATTGAAGCCTTCGACCTTGCCATAGATCGGCCTTCGCGCGACGCAAGCGTCCAGCCCAGTGCTTCGGCCAGAGAGGTTGCGGCAACCGTCGCCTTTGGCATGGAGGCCGTGGCCAAAACGCCAGACCTCCTTATTCTCTCAGACGTCAGCCAGGGGGGCGACCGCGCTGCGCGTGCGATATTGATGGCTTTGCTCGGGCTGAGTTTCGCCTCCGCCCCGGGCGAACCGCACTGTGCTTGGACCGAGACGGCGCTGGCCCGCCTTGGACCAGAGCCACCCGCCGATGTCTTTGATCTTTTGGCTGAGCTTGCGGGGCGGGAAATCTGCGCCTTGACCGGGGCCCTGATCGCTGCACGGGTCAGCGGGGTGCCGGTTCTGCTGGACGGGCCTTCCGCCCTCGCGGCGGCCGCCATAGCCGCCCAGATGGACCCGAGCGCCTTGGATCATGTCCGGCTCAGCGCGCCCCTTGCCTCACCCCTGTGCATGCTCGCGGCGGGGCGGCTCAATCTGGCGCCGATCTGGGGCCTGGCTGCGCCGACCGATGCGCCAAGCTTTGGCGGTGCTGGCCTTGCGGTGCTCGCAGCCTTGCGTCAGGCCGAAACAGCGTTTGGCGGCGGGGCCTCGGCACGATAGAGGGTTCGGGCTTCGCGCGCCGGACCTCGGCGATCCCCCAGGGCTTCCACCCGCAGGGCCATGACCTGGTCTGAAAGCACGAAAACCAAGGTGTCACCGGGGCGCACCTTGCGACTGCGCTTGTCCACCCGTTGAACCCAATCGCCGCGCGCCAGCCTCACCTTTCCAGCGTCAACAAAATCACCGGCCGCCGCGCGGGTCTTGAACATGCGCGCCCGCCACAGCCAAGCGTCGATGCGACAGGCTTGCGCGTCGCTGAGTGCGGTCATCCCGCACCTGCTGGGCGGGCGCGGCGCCTTTGACGCCGTGGCCGCGCGGTTCGGCGTGGCGCTTCTGGCAAGGGCTGCAGGGCGGCGAGTGCCGCAAACGGTGAGGCCGCCGGAGGAGGTGTGGGGCCGTGGGCGCGCGCGGTGTTCTGCAAGGCTTTCGCGGTCGCTGTGCGCGGCCGTCGCCATTGGCTTGGGGCGCCAAACACCACCTTTTCGCGCGGGCGAAAGCCTAAACCCTTGAGGATCAGGACCAGTTGAACCTCCGTCCAGCCAAGGTCACTGGCGAGTTTGGGGGAGATGGTCACAACGGGGCCGTCGGCGCCCTCGGCGCGCAATAGCTGATCGAGGCGCTCCAATTGGACTACCGCGACAGCAAGGCCGCTGACCGCCATCAGTCCGCGACGGCCAAGTGCGAGGGCGCTCGGAACGGGCTCGCTAAGCCGGGTTAGTCCAGACGGGTCTAGGGCGAGGCTCTTCGCCTCCGAAAACATCGCGTGAAACCTGAGCGCATCGTCTGCCAGCAGGGCGGGCGCGAACAGACAGAAGGCGCCGAATTTGACGCCCAGCGCTTTGAGGGCGCGGCGTTCCGATGGGCTGAGTGCGGCGATCTCGGCCCCCGCCATGGCGCGGGGCAACACCCCGCCGCCCTCAAGCATGCGAAAGGCCAGCCCACGTGCCAAGCCAGCCAGGCGTCCGTGGGTAATGGCCTCATCGAGGCTACGCAAAACGCTAAGCCGTGCGCCTGCCTCCTTGGCGATAAAGGCTTCTAAGCGGCGCTTAGCCCGCTCGCGCGCATGGGCTGGCCCAAACTCGCCGAACAGGCGCACCTTGGGGCGGAAGGGGTCGCCGCCGATGACCTGGGCCGCCAATTCGCCGCGCCAGAAGATTTGGCCATCGGGGGACACGCCAAAGGCGTCGCCGGGTTCGGCGGCCAGTTTTCCCAGTCTGCGGGCAATCTCAGGCCCGACAGCCCGCTGCGCGGCTTGGCGCAAGGCCTTGTCTTCCAGGGCAGAGCCGGCCGTTTCTCCCTCGAAGCGCAACCCTTCAAGACGGCCGACGAGATGGCCTTCAACCGTCACCTGCCCATCCGCGGCAAGGCCGGCAGACAGATCCTCGCGGCTGGCCAAACCGCGCATCAGGGCGCTGGTGCGACGGTCGATAAACCGCTGCATCAGCTTTTCATGCAAGGTGTCAGACAACCGATCTTCCAGCGTGCGGCATCGGCCCTGCCAGTGGGCCGGGTCTGCGAGCCAGTTCGGCCTATTGGCGGCATAGGCGAGGGTGCGCACGCCTGATAGGCGCTGGGCCAGTGCATCGATCTCGCCATCGGTCCGATCGAGCGCTTTCAATTGCTCGGCCATCCAATCAGCGGGCAGGCGGCGGGAGCGGTCGGTCAGGTGACGAAAGATCAGCCGGACAAGATGTAGATGCTCGTCGAGGGTAGTTTTACGAAAATCCGGCGTCTGACAGGCGTCCCACAGGGCCAGCAAGGCCGACCGGTCGCGCACCTTGCGGGTGATGTCCTCATCGCGGCTCAGGGCGCGCAGGACGGTCTCGTCAAGGCTTTCGGGGGCAAGCTTCAAACCTTCCCGCAGCGGCGGTGTGGCCAGGGAGCGCAGCAAGTCGTTCAGGTTGGCGAAATCGAGTGCGGCACTGCGCCATTCGGCAGCGATCAAGGGTTCGTAGGTGTGGCTCTCGACAGCTTCGACAAGGTCGGGATCGATCTCCTCAGCCTCGCCTGTGACACCAAAGGTTCCATCCTTGCGATAGCGCCCAGCCCGCCCAGCAATTTGGCCGATTTCCTGTGGCGCCAACCACCGCGTTCGCTTGCCGTCGAACTTGCGTAGCCCGGCAAAGGCGACGTGGTCGACATCCATATTCAGGCCCATGCCGATGGCATCGGTGGCCACGAGAAAATCGACCTCGCCAGATTGGTAAAGCGCCACTTGCGCATTGCGGGTTCGGGGAGAGAGCGAGCCCATGACCACAGCGGCGCCGCCGCGCTGGCGGCGGATCAATTCGGCAATGGCATAGACACGGTCGGCGGAGAAGGCGACGACCGCCGAACGGCGCGGCAGTCGGGTCAATTTCTTTGAGCCATCATAGCGAAGAGCTGAAAATCGCTCGCGATGGATAAATTCCGCCTCTGGCAAAAGTCGTCTGATCAGGGGGGCTGCGATGGCCGAGCCGAGGAAGAGGGTTTCAAACCGGCCTCGCGCATGCAGCAAGCGTTGAGTGAAGATATGGCCGCGCTCAGGATCGGCCATCAATTGGATCTCATCGACCGCAAGAAACTCAACCTCGCGGCTCAAGGGCATGGCTTCGACAGTGCAGACGAAATAGACCGCGCGCGGGGGTAAGATTTTTTCTTCACCCGTGATCAGGGCGACGGACCTCGCTCCGCGCAGGCGGACAATTCGGTCATAGACCTCGCGCGCCAACAATCTCAAGGGCAGCCCGATCATGCCAGAGGCATGGCCCAACATACGCTCCACCGCGTAATGGGTCTTGCCCGTATTGGTCGGACCCACGACGGCGATCAGGCGAGACGGGGTTTGTCCAGCGCTTCGATCAGACATGGATAGAGCTTGGTGTGGGTTTGCGACAGGTTCAAGACCCTTGGCAAAATCGCCTCAAGCCATTGAATGAACGATTATAGTTAATTTTTGGAACGTCAGCGCAACGAATCGTGACCGAATCAGTGAACGCCGCCGATTCGGATTTTGTTCCCTACTAGATATAGCGGGGTCGCGCCTCATTAACCACAAGGCGCGTGGGCGGTTTTTTCGCATTTCCAACCGTTTGGGGGCTGCCGACAGTATCGCCAAACCGCACCTTGGAAAAATTTTTGCCGCACCTCGGAAATTCGTCTTGCTTTATGCTGCACCGCAGCGTAAAACGATTGAGTACGGCGTCTCTGATGCTGTTGCCCTTCCTGGGCGTTTCCTCCCTATGAACTGCGGCGCCTTCGGGCGCCGTTTTTTTTGCCCGAAAGGCTGGCCTTCTCGCGCCCCTCGGCCATTCTTGCCTAATGGGGCGAATTAGCCCACTTCCTGCGTTGAGTTCAGTTGGGCAAATGCGCGCCAAACAAGGGGGAGAGATGATTGCAGCCATCCCGCTCCTGATTTTTCCGGTCCTGGCCTATAATCTTTTCGCGCTGATCTTTGCGGGCGGCTTAAGCGCTGACGCGCAGCCCAAAATGGAACAGGTTCTGTTCAAAGTGACCATGGCCAGTCGGGTCGAATGGGCCGTTCATACGGCTGACCTATTTGTCTTTTCGTCTCTCATTATACTTTTTATAGAGCTTTTGCGGGCAACCCACTCCGGTCGCGTCGCCATTATCAATCATAGTCTCTCAATGTTGTTGTTCATTGCCTGTCTGGTTGAGTTTTTGCTCAAGGGCGCCTGCGCAACAAGTGCCTTTTTCATGATCACGGCCATGGTTTTGCTCGACGTCCTGGCAGGCTTTATTGTTTCCTTGGCCTCGGCGCGCGGCGACTAATGCCGTTTCGGCTGTGGGATGCGACGCAGCTATCCCGCTTAGGACAGGGTGGCAAACACCATTGCGGCTAAAAACACGTCAAACAGCCGAAGTGCTAGCGGCGGTTTGGTGGAAAGGGACTGGCGCATGGAACCCCGGGGGCGTGACTTAAGCTCGTCACGCGCCCCTGCAAACTCCGCGCCATGTCGGAACTAGAGCCTTTCCCGACCAAGTGGACACCGGTTGGCGGAAAAGAAAGGCGAAAACTCAAAACGATAGAGCGCCGATCTGATGCAATCTGATCGAAAAGCGCTCTAGATCTTTAGCCTGCGTAGCTTTGCAAGGGTCTGACCTCTAAGGGCCCGCCCAGAACCGCGGCAATGGCTTGCGCGGCGGCCAGCGCACCGGCCGTGGTGGTGTAATAGGGAATTTTCATCATCAAGGCCGAGCGGCGTATCGAGAAGCTATCTTGCAGGGATTGGCGCCCCTCGGTGGTGTTGAACACCAGCTGGACTTCGCCATTCTTCATCTTGTCGACAATATTGGGTCGGCCCTCGATGACCTTTTTCACCCGCTCAAGCCGCACACCATTGGATTCGAGGAAATCCGCCGTGCCGCCCGTGGCGATGACGGAAAAGCCGAGATCGGCCAACAGTTTGACAGCCTCAAGACTGAACGGCTTGTCGGCATCCTTGACCGAGACGAAGACTGCACCCTGACGCGGCACAGCCGTTCCGCCCGCGATTTGGCTCTTGGCAAAGGCCCTGGCGAAAGCGGCGCTCATCGGTTCATCGTCACGGCGCCAATCCAGACCCATGACCTCGCCGGTTGAGCGCATTTCGGGGCCAAGCACCGTATCGACGCCTGGAAACCGGGCGAAGGGGAAGACGGCTTCCTTTACCGCGACATGGCGTGACGAGGGGCCCGGGAGTTCAAACTGCGCCAGCATTTCGCCTGCCATCACCTTTGCAGCGATGGAGGCGACCGGCGCGCCAATCGCTTTCGCCACAAAGGGCACGGTCCGCGAGGCGCGCGGGTTGACCTCAAGCACAAAAATGCGCGGTGACGGCCCGTGCGGTTCTTCGATGGCGAATTGGACATTCATCAGGCCGCGCACATGCAGGGCGTGGGCCAAAGCTTTGGTTTGACGGGTCAATTCCGCAACCGTCGCCGCGTCTAAAGACCAAGGCGGCAGGGAGCAGGCGGAATCGCCGGAATGAACACCCGCCTCTTCAATATGCTCCATAATGCCAGCCACATAGACATCCTGGCCATCGCAAATGGCGTCGACATCGACTTCGGTGGCGCGGGACAAATATTGGTCGATGAGGACCGGAGAGGTGCCCGAAACCTGCACGGCGTCACGGACATAGCGGCTCAGTTGCTCATCGTCGCGGATGATTTCCATCGCCCGACCGCCCAGGACATAGGAGGGGCGGATAACAACCGGATAGCCGACCTGGTGGGCGGCCTTAAACGCCTCCTCTGACGAGCGCGCAATGGCGTTGATCGGCTGGACGAGGCCGATCTGGTGCAGCAACTGCTGAAACCGCTCACGATCTTCGGCAAGGTCGATGGCATCGGGAGAGGTGCCAAGAATGGGCACGCCCTCCTCTTCCAGCGCTTGGGCGAGTTTGAGCGGGGTCTGTCCGCCGAATTGCACGATGACGCCTAAGAGGTCGCCTGATTGCCGCTCAGTGGCGATCAATTCGAGCACATCTTCAGCGGTCAGGGGCTCGAAATAGAGCCGGTCTGATGTGTCATAATCGGTGGAGACTGTTTCTGGGTTGCAATTGACCATGATCGACTCCACGCCGATCTCAGCCAGGGCAAAGGCGGCGTGGCAGCAACAATAGTCAAACTCAATGCCTTGACCGATCCGGTTTGGGCCGCCGCCCAAGATCACCGCCTTTTTGGCCGAACTTGGCTTGCTCTCGCATTCGGGCGCCTCGCCCAAGACGCCGGTTTCATAGGTCGAGTACATGTATGGCGTTTTGGCGAAGAATTCGGCGGCGCAGGTGTCGATGCGCTTGAACACCGGGCGAACGCCCAGGTCACGGCGGCGCTCGCGCACCGCGCGTTCGGTTAGCCCTGCGAGCTTGCCCAGCCGCACGTCGGAAAAGCCCATGGCCTTCAGCGTGCGAAAGGCTGCCGCTGTTGTGGGCAGGCCTTGGTGGGTGATCTTGGCTTCTTCGGCGACGATCTCTTCGATCTGGCGCAGGAACCAGGGCTCGTAGGCGCAGGCGGCGCCGATCTCGTCAACGCTCAAGCCCTTGCGGAAGGCCTCGGCAATGACCCGCAAACGATCCGGTGTCGGCAGGCTAAGCGCCCGCGAGACAGCGGCCTTGACCTCAGAAGGGTCGGAGACATCAGCGCCGGGAATGGCGATCTCGTCAAAGCCGCTCAGGCCGGTTTCAAGCCCACGCAGCGCCTTTTGGCAGCTTTCCTTAAAGGTGCGGCCGATGGCCATTACCTCGCCTACGGACTTCATCGAGGTGGTCAGGAGCGGCTCCGCGCCAGGATATTTCTCGAAGGCAAAGCGCGGGATCTTGGTCACCACATAGTCGATGGACGGCTCAAAGCTGGCGGGGGTGGCGCCGGTAATATCGTTCATCAATTCATCGAGGCGGTAGCCAACCGCCAACCGTGCCGCGACCTTGGCGATGGGAAAGCCGGTCGCCTTGGAGGCCAGGGCCGACGATCTCGAGACGCGCGGGTTCATCTCGATCACCACCAGCCGCCCGTCGCGCGGATTGACCGCGAACTGGACATTGGAGCCGCCGGTCTCCACGCCGATCTCGCGCAGCACCGCAATCGAGGCGGCGCGCATCCACTGATATTCCTTGTCGGTCAGGGTGAGGGCGGGCGCCACGGTAATCGAATCGCCGGTGTGAACGCCCATTGGATCAATATTTTCAATCGAGCAGATGATGATGCAGTTGTCGGCTGTGTCGCGCACAACCTCCATCTCATACTCTTTCCAACCCAAAACGCTTTCTTCGATCAACACCTCTGAGACAGGCGATGCGTCGAGGCCGCGTTCGACGATTTCGCGAAACTCTTCAACATTATAGGCGATGCCGCCGCCGGTTCCGGCCAGGGTGAAGGACGGGCGGATAATGGCGGGCAGGCCCACCTTGTCCAAGGCTTCGAGCGCATCGACCAGACTGTGCGCCACCTGAGACTTCGGGCTCTCAAGGCCAATCTTGTCCATGGCGTCGCGGAACTTTTGCCGGTCTTCAGCCTTTTCAATCACATCAGCCTTGGCGCCGATCATCTCGACACCAAACCGCTCCAAGACCCCGTCCTTTTCGAGCGCCAGGGCGCAATTGAGCGCCGTTTGGCCGCCCATGGTCGGCAGCAGGGCGTCGGGCCGCTCCTTTTCGATGATGCGCGCGACAAATTCCGGTGTGATCGGTTCTATATAGGTGGCGTCGGCGACCTCCGGATCGGTCATGATGGTGGCCGGATTGGAGTTGACCAGAATGATCCGATAGCCTTCGGCCCGCAGCGCCTTACAGGCTTGCACGCCGGAATAATCAAATTCGCAGGCCTGGCCGATGACGATCGGTCCCGCGCCAATAATCAGGATCGATTTCAGGTCAGTGCGTTTGGGCATTGCAGGCTCTCTAAGATCAGACGCGCACAGTCGCAGAGGCCAGCCCAGGGTTTACCCCGCTGCACGGACCGCTTCGACGTCATTTGGGTTAAAGGGAGGTCCTAGAGTATCCGGTCCCGCCAAGCAATGCTCGGCAGGCGTTTCGATGCTGGCAAAGCCGCTAGGCTCTCCTGACTAGGCCTCTTCCGCCATGGAGGCGGAGAAGGTTTGTAAGGTCACGCCGCCGTCGACCGTGACGACCGCCCCCATCACATAGTCGCCTGCACGACTGGCGAGGAAGATGGCGGTTCCGGCCATGTCGGAGTCGCGTCCGATTCGACCTGCGGGAATCTGCTGGCCCAGCCGGTCAGCTTGGTCACGCGCAGCAATATTCATTTCCGAGGCGAAGGCGCCGGGTGCGATGGCCGAAACGACAATATTGTCCTTGGCAAGCCTGAGCGCCATTCGGCGGGTCAGCATGATGACGCCCGCCTTTGAGGCGCCATAGGCATAGGTCTCTTGTGGATTGACCGACTGTCCATCGACGGACGCGACTATAATGACCTTGGCGGGTCGGGCTTCGGACGCGGCGGCGCGCAGGGCGGGGGCCAGCGCCTGGGTGAGGAAGAACGGCGCCTTCAAATTCAAGTCCATCACCTTGTCCCAACCTTTTTCGGGATAGGCGTCGAACTCGGCCAACCAGGCAGCGCCAGCATTATTGACTAAAATATCCAGATGCGGCTCGCGTTCGCCATAGGCCTCCGCCAAGGCCTTGGCGCCCGCAACGGTCGAGACATCGGCGGGCAGGGCGATGCAGGTTCCGTAAGGGGCAAGTGCTTCTGCCGTTTCAAGACAGGCTGAGGCCTTCCGAGACGAGATATAGACCTTGGCCCCCATTTCCAAAAACCCTTGGGCGATCATCCGACCAATCCCGCGCGAGCCGCCGGTGACCAAGGCGACGCGGCCTTCGAGGCTGAATAGGCTGTTGGTGAGCATGACGGAAAACCTCGATCTGGCGGGTAGGGTTCTCTTTGAAGCCCAATTGTCTAGACCGCGTCCAGTCCAATCTCGCGCCCGGCAAATGCTGCAGCCGTTCGCCGCAGCGCTTCTTCAAGCCCAGAAAGGCTGGCCACGCCGCCGAGGCAAAGCCGCAAGCCGCTGGTGCGCTCCCCCGTCTGGCTTGGGCTCGGCGGGGTGATCATGACGCCCAGCCGACCGGCCTGAGCGGCGACCCGTTCGGCGTCCAACTGGCTCATCGGCGCCCAGACCTGGGTGGCGGCACGGTGGCGGGGGCGCTCGACCCGCGCGCCCAGCCATTTCAGCGCAAGCTCTGTGCGCTCGGTGAAACTTGCCAGATGCTCGGCCAAGATCTCGTCGGCGGTACCGCTCTCCAGCCAGTCTTGCGCAATGCGCCCACTCAGGCCCGGCGGGCCAAAGGCAATGGCGCGCAAAGCGGTGAGCACGCCTTGCCGGAACCGGTCTTCATCTGGCGGAAGGCAATAGCCGAACCTTAGGCCGGGTGCGAGGCTCTTTGACAGACCGCCGACATAGAAGACCCGCTCCGGGGCGAGCGCGGCCAAGGGGGGAAGCGCAAGCGCGTTGGCATAGACGCCGTAGAGATCGTCCTCGACCAGATAGAGGTCGCGGCGTCGCGCCACCTCAACCAGGGCTTGGCGGCGCGCCAGTCCCATAACCCGCCCGGTGGGATTGTGCAGGGGTTGCAAATAGGCGACGCGCGCACCCGTTGCCGCCGCCGCCTCTAAGGATTCCGGAGAGGCGCCTTCTGCGTCCAGGGCAAGGCCGATCAGCGGGTAGCCCATATGGGCGGCGAGCACCCGGATGCCGGTAAAGGTCGGGCTTTCGACGATCAGGCGTTCCCCGGGCCGCAAAACCGCCGCCAGCGCCACGGCGCAGCCCTGTTGGGCGCCATTGACGCAAATCAGACGCGCGGCAAGGTCTTGCACGCTGTTGGGCAAGCGTGTCGTCCGTGCGATCCAAGCTGCGGCCGCCTGCCTTTGGCCGGGCGCGCCAGCCGGTTCGGGATAGGCGGCGCTGTCCGCAAGCCTATCCTGTCGGGCCAAGCGCAGCAGGGCCTGAGAAAGTCTCGGCCCGGCAATGTTGGTGGGCGCGATATTGTGGGCCAGATCGAAGGGGCCAGGGGTTTCGGCGCTGTCCTCGCTCCCCCTGACAAAGGTTCCGCGTCCAACCTCGCCGCGCACCAGCCCTCGCGCCTCGGCGTGCGCGTAGGCCGCGGTTACGGCGCCAAGGCTGACCTTTAAGCTCAAGGCCAACTGACGTTGGGGCGGCAACTTCATCCCCGGCTTCCACCGTCCATGGCGAATCTCGCGTTCCATGGCGGCGAGAATCCGCTCGGGGAGGCGGCCGGTGGTGTCATCGAGGCTAAGGGGCGGCACGCTGGTAGTCCTAAAATATTGTCATGATGACAATATAGGTTTTGACACCCATGACAATAGGCGCAATTTTGCTGTGCTCTTGAAGGAAATTTTCCGTGACCCCTGATATCCAACCTGTCCGCCTCGAGGTTGCCGGAGTGGTGCTTGAGCCGCTGGTGGAGCAGCACCGCGAAGCGCTGCGCGCGGCGGGCGCCGATCCGGCCATTTGGGCCCACATGCCGATCCGCGCCTATGGCGAAGGCTTTGACGGCTGGTTCGACCACGCCTTGCAAATGAATGTCACAGGTCAGGAGGCGGTCTTTACCGTGCGGCTTGGCGCGGCGGGCGCGCCCATTGGCTCGACACGTTACATGGCCTTGGCGCCAGGGCATTTTCGCGCCGAGATCGGCTCGACCTGGTATGCGCCTTCGGTTTGGGGCGGGGTTGTCAATCCGGCCTGCAAGTTCGCCCTGCTCCGCCACGCCTTTGAAACGCTTGGGCTCAATCGGGTGGAGTTGAAGACCGACAACCGCAACCTCCATTCCCAAGCCGCCATCGCCAAGTTGGGCGCCCAGCGTGAAGGGGTGTTTCGCCAACACATGTTGCGCCCCGATGGCAGTTTCCGCGACACGGTCTATTTCGCCTTGATCGCCTCAGACTGGCCTGCCGCCAAGGCGAAACTCGCCACCCGACTGCAGCTTTCCCTTTGAACCTTAAGGAGCGCCCCCATGCGCCAGTGGACCGTCGACGCCTTTGCGTCTCAGCCCTTTTTCGGCAATCAGGCCTGTGTGTTGGAGCCGTTCGATCTCTGGCCGTCCGATGACTGGATGCAAACCCTAGCGGCGGAAAATAATCAGGCGGAAACCGCCTATCTGCGGCGTCGGGCCGAACCTGGGCAGTATGATCTGCGCTGGTTCACGCCTGCTGTGGAAGCCCCGCTTTGCGGGCACGCCACCCTCGCCACCGCCCATGTGTTGAAGACCGAACTCGGCGAGACTGCGGCGGGCTTAAGCTTTCACACCCAGTCGGGTCTGTTGACTGTGCGCGCCACGCCAGACGGTGCGTATGAAATGAATTTTCCTGCGGAACGGCCCACCCCCATCCCGGTGTCGCCAGACCTGCAGGCGGCCTTGGGCGTCAAGGTGGTCGAGGCGTTTAACGCCGCCTATCTCGTCGCGATCCTTGAGAATGAGGACGCTGTCAGAAACTTACAACCCGACATGGCCAAGGTCGCCCATCTGCCGACAACGAGCCGTGCGGGCCAGGTCGTCGTCGCCGCTTTGGCGCACGGCAAACCCTATGCGGTGGTCAGCCGCTTCTTCGCTCCGGGCGCAGGCATTGTAGAGGATCCGGCCACCGGTTCGGCCCATTGTATTCTGGCGCCCCTGTTTGCTGAAAAGCTCGGTCGCATGGGCTTTGAGTGCTTCCAGGCCTATCCGGGGCGTGGCGCGGAGATCGGCGTTGAATTGCAAGGTGAGCGGGTTCTGCTTCGCGGCAGCGCCGTGACGGTTATCGCCTCGGAGCTCCGCCTGCCGGTCTAGCGCCTGGTGCATCGATCCAAACGGAGACGACAGTCGAGGCTTGGAAAAATTGATGCATATTCAAAAAGCTAGGGCTATGGCGCATGAACCTTGTGAATGCGTCAGAGGGCTAGACTCCGACCTCTGGCACGTGTGGCTTTAGCCGACCGCCAACCCGGATGGGTTCGATACGGACGGCAAGCCCGGTCTTCGGATCGGTTTCGACAAAGACACCACAGGCGGTGGCGGGTCCTGTGGCGGGGGTTAGTCTGTCGGTCGGTAAGCGGGTGGAGAAGCGTTGGGTCGCCGCCGCCTTTTGCATGCCAATGACGCTGTCATAATCGGCGCAGGCCCCGGCGTCGGTCTGATAGGCAGAGCCGCCGGGCAGGATCTGTGCGTCAGCTGTGGGCACATGGGTATGGGTGCCGACAATCAGGCTGGCGCGGCCATCGCAGAAATGGCCCATGGCCATTTTTTCAGAGGTTGCCTCGGCATGGATGTCGACAATGATGGCATCAAAAGCCACAGCAAGCGGCGCGCTCTCAAGGGCTTGATCAACGGCGGAAAACGGGTCGTCGAGGGCGTCCATATGCACCCGTCCCAGAACCGAAATTACCAGGACCCGACCGCCGCCGGGCGTGTCATAGGCGAAGGCTCCGCGCCCTGGCGCGCGCGCTAAACGGGGATAGTTGATCGGTCGCAACAGGCGGGGCTCTCGCTCAATAAAGCTCAGGGCCTCGCGTTGGTCCCAGGAATGGTTGCCCAGGGTCAAACAATCAGCGCCCGCCTCGAAAAGGTCGTTGGCGGTCTTTTCGGTGATGCCAAAACCGGCGGCGGCGTTCTCGGCATTGACGACGACAAAGTCGAGCCCCAGCCTGCGCTTCAGGCCCGGCAGATGGGCGGACAGCACATCTCGGCCCGGCTTGCCGACCACATCGCCAAAAAACGCCAGCCGCATCCGCAATCCCTAAGTTTGAATGGCCTTCCTATAGCCCTTGGGCGTCAAAACACCATCTAAGCTTTCATCCCAAGGCCCTTCGGGCAGGCTGTCGCATTCCTGCTCGGCAAAGGCGAGGCCAATGGCGAGGATTGAGCCCAAAGCCCGAAGCTCTCGCAAGGTCCGATCATAAAATCCCCCGCCTTGACCCAAACGGCGGCCAAACCGATCAAAGCCGACCAAAGGGGTCAGAATGATATCGGGGTGCACAGGCGGTGCCGTGTCCAGCGGCGCGGCCATGCCAAGCGCATCCGGGGCGAGGCCATCGCCCTCACGCCAAGTGCGAAAGATCAGGGCTTGGCCGCGCGCCACCGTTACCGGCAGGGCTAGCGTAGCGCCCTCAGCTGCGATCCGCGCCACGAGCGGGCGAGGATCAAGCTCGGCGCCCATTGGCATGTAAAAGGCAACCGTATGGGCTTTCGTCGGCATAACGGGCAGGGTTACAACCTGCTCCGCCAAGGCCGAAGCCGCACTCGCCCCATCCAAACCCTGGCGCAGGGCGCGCAAGCGACGGCGCAGGCTCGCCTTCAGCACATCATCTTCAGAGGCTGTCATGGCTTTGATCAAATTTGCGCCTCTCACCGATCCTCACATCATGATCGGCAGAGGTTAGGGTGGCGGCGCCACGAAAACCGTGGAGGCGTTTCAATCCCCCTGGACCTGGTTAACCAGGTGGGCGCCGTGTGCTGGGGTCCACGAACCCCAACAGGGACAGCTCCCTTTCAAGAAGATTACGGTCCCCGGGATGTGAGTCCTCCGACGCGAGCCGCAGCTGACCCGCCACGAAGGAAGGTAGGGCGTTTGAGGGGCGGGCGCAAGGATGGGAAGGTGATGCGGCGGGACGCATGGAGATTTAGAAATTTCGGGCGAAGAAAATGCCCTTGATACATTTGTTGTCCCGCACGGCGATTTGTACGTGGCTCTTTTCCCGAAACCCGCAGCCTGAATAGAGCCGCTTTCCCTCGCTAAACATTCCCCGAACCGTTTCAAATGAAGGAATTCCGTCCATCTCATCAATGGCCATATGAAGATGCCGGATGACCGCGCAGTCTAGGAAGCGCAAAACGCGGTCTGCGTTCGGTTCACCCTTTGCACTTCTATTTTTCGGAACGGGCAGGCCAGCTTTTTTCTGGTGCCTAATGAAAGACCTATGAGCAATTTTCAAAAGCTCAATGTCGTCCCGGTTGGTTAAATCCAAACAATTTCCCAAATCTATAACAGCCCCAATGACTGTGGCATGTTTAAATTTCCCGGCTTCAACTTTCCAATCGGCCCATTCTTTAGCTCTTTGGGGGTCGGACTCCCAAAAATAGGAACCATTACCGAGCCAGTCGAAGTCTTTTTTGCTTTGGAGCAGCTCTATGTCTCCGCGCACCGCCTTCTCTGCTACCGCACGTTCGCATCCGTGGTAGCCGAGTACAAAGGATGTTGCGAGACGACTCAACTGGCCTTCTTGGCCGCGATCTTTGAGTGCTTTCCACCAAACTCGGCCCGCAATTTACCGGATTGGGTATATATGCCCTCGGCAATGAGTGCGGTGCGGGCTGCGGCCTTCGAGGCGGTGTGCTTTTTCGTGTACGCTTCCAGGCCTCGCGAAATGGCTTGATTGCGTTGCGCGTTCGTCACGAGATCAGCCTCCAAGCCCGTGAATAAGATAACCAATTCCAGTTTAAACAGGCGGAGGCTTTAAGTCCCCCTGACAGACATAAGAATTCAAGGTTTTTTAGCGATGGGCAAACGAATTCTTGCTACCGAAAAGTGCAATTTTGTCGCACCGGCAGGTCTTCAGCGTAACTTGCGCATACATCTTCTAAACCTTTCAACGGTCAAAGCCTAACCCGCCAAAAAGCGCTCAGTCTTGGCGCCTTTGTCTCGCTACAAGGCCTCCGTGCCGATCGCAGTCAGGAGGGTGGCTCGCGCCCATCCCTTCCCGAGAGCTTCTGCTTCCCCTAGCCGTGAGCTTCGCTTAAAGCACGGAGCGATGAGCCGCGACCCGTGACCCCCGCCTTGCCGCTTTCCGCTCGAAGCGTGAAGGACGTCCTTATGGAGGCTGGACGTGAGCTCGTCTGGTTTGCCGTCAAACAGGCGCGGGCGTGTTTGTTCGCGGGCCTGTTCTTCCTCGCCGTCTTTCTCATGCCCCGGGCCGGGCTTTTTGGCTTGCCGCGGTACGACCTGCTATTGATGGTCGCCGTCGCAATTCAAATCCTCATGGTGGCGCTCCAGATCGAGACCTGGGACGAGTTGAAAGCCATTATGGTCTTTCATCTGGTCGGCTTTGTGCTGGAGGTGTTCAAGACCTCTACAGCGGTCCATGCCTGGACCTATCCCGATTTCGCCTACACCAAGCTCTTTGGTGTGCCGTTATTTTCCGGGTTCATGTATGCGAGCGTCGGCAGTTACATGACCCAGTCGTGGCGGTTGCTCGATTTGCGTATTCGCCACCATCCCCCTTATTGGATGGCGGGGCTTGTAGCGGGCCTCATCTATGTGAACTTCTTCACCCACACGGTTTTGCCCGACCTGCGCTGGTATTTGGCGGCGGGAGTTTTGGGCCTCTATGCCCGCGCCACAGTCATTTTTCGCCCAAGGCAGCGTGACCTTAAGATGCCACTGGTTCTGTCCTTTATTTTGATTGGATTTTTCCTGTGGTTAGCAGAAAATATTTCGACATTTTACGGTCTATGGCGCTATCCAAATCAATTAGGTGCTTGGTCTGCTGTTCATATGGGCAAGTGGAGTTCCTGGTCTTTATTGGCAATATTGACTTTCACCCTGGTAGCTAACCTCAAACACATTAAGGCGCAGATTCACGTACCCGAATAGGCCGGGACTTCACCGCCTATAAACCCTGTCCGACTAGACTTGGACCTGTCGGAGTGCCTGTTTGTGAGAGAAATCATTCCCCTGGAGCACGGTCGAACCCAGGCGCGCCTCGCGTCTGGCGTCGAACTCGCCATGCGGGAAACCCAAGACTTCATCACTTCGCGAAGCCAGCTTCTGTGGGGCGAGCACTGCTCTGAGTGCTCGGCGCCTGCCTGTTATGCGGCCTGCGACTTTTATACCCCGCGCGCCGATGGCCACTGTCGCCGCTTCGAGGGCGGTATGGTGGCGCATGATGTTGCGGGCCTCGGCCCGGCTGCTGCGCTGGAAATCAGGTTTCGGCGCTGGGGCAAGCTGGAGGCCAAGGGGCCTGCGAAACCCGTTTCTAAGGACACCGCCCGGCGTCGAGAAAAGGCCGCCGCCGCGCTCGAAACCCTGGCGGGCGATTGGAGCTTGACGCCTCTGGCACGGCGGTTTGCCTGGGTGATGAACCGGGTACTGCGCGGACGGGGCGCTGACCGGGCTCGCCAGTTTGAGGGCGTCCTGATCGAAGGGATGAGCCTTGACGGCGCAGTGCGAAATTTCACCCTCTCGCTCAGTCCGCTCGACAAACGCGCCGTGGGGCTTTTCCAGACCCATATCCAACTGACGCCGGATTGGTCTCGCCATTTCATTCCCTTAGGCGATATCGCCGGATCACTTGATCTCGACCTGCCCCGATTGATCAGCTTGGAGCCGGTCGGCGAGGCGGCGGGCATTCACGTGCTGTTTGGCTTCTGTGACCTTGTCACGCTCTCGCCCGCAGGTCGGGCCGCGTTTATGCCCAAGGCCCTGGCTCCCTCCAGCGCCGCCAAGCGGGCCAAGGTTGTGGTTTGGGATCTTGACCACACGCTGTGGGATGGGACCCTCGCCGAAGACGGGATTGAAGGCCTGACCCTCAAGCCAAAGGTCCGCGAGTTGATTGCCGAGCTCGACGCCCGTGGGGTGTTGCAATCGGTGGCGAGTAAAAATGATCCGGGTGAGGCGGAGGCCGCTCTGCGCCATTTCGAACTGGACAGCTACTTTTTAACTCCCCAGGCCTCGTGGGGCCCGAAGAGCCAGGCGTTGCACACGATCGCCAACCATTTGAACCTGGGGCTCGACAGTTTTGTCTTTGTTGATGACCAGGCGTTTGAGCGCGAAGAGGTAGCGGCGGGATGTCCGGGCGTGGTCACGCGGGACGCCCTGCTGATCGACCAGCTTTTAGCCGACCCCTTATTTGATCTTCCCGTCACCCCGGAAAGCCGCAAGCGTCGCGCGCTCTATCGGCTGGAAGCGGACCGCGCGGTGGCGGCGGCGACATTTGGCGGCGACGGCTATGAAGCTTTCCTGCGGGACTGCCGATTGCAGATCACGCTTGAGCGGCTATCGGAGGCCAATCTCGAACGGATTTTCGAGCTCTCCCAACGGACCAATCAACTCAATATCGCCGCCACCCGCTTTCTGCGCGAGGATCTGGTTCAGCTGATGCGCGACCAGACGCGCGAAGTCTTGGCGGTGCGCTGCCAAGATCGGTTTGGCGACTATGGCCTGATCGGCACCGTGGTCTGGGCGCCCGAGCGGGGTGAGATCAACGACTTTTTTATGAGCTGCCGGGTGCAAAGGAAAAAGGTCGAGGCCGCCTTGACCGCTTGGTTGGCGCAAGAGGCCAGGGCTAAGGGCGCAAAACGCCTGTCGGTGCGTTGGCGCAAGGCCGCTCGCAATGGCGCTGCGGCTGAGCTGTTTCTGGCGCTGGGCTTTCACTGGCGTAAGGAGTCGGACGTGGCGGGCTTTCTGTTGCACGACCTCGCCGCCCCGATCGACGGGGCTGAAATCGTTGCGGTGCAGGACGCCCGCGAACTTTCGCGTGCCGCCCCATGAGCGAAGGCTTCGCCCAACGCCTCAAACGGGCCGTGGCGCGTCGCGTCGCGATGAACCCGGTGCGCGCCAAGCTGGACCGGGCTGTTGCCAGTCTGACCTTTGACGACATTCCTGCGTCCGCCGCCCGCGTCGGGGCGACGGTCTTGGAGAAGAACGGCGTGCTCGGCACCTACTATATCTGTGGCGGGCATACGGGCGGCAGCTTTGAAGGCGTGGTGCAACAGACCCGCGACGACATTGTCTCGCTTCGCCAAGCTGGCCACGAAATCGGCTGCCATAGTTTTACCCACGCCGACGTTACCCGCCTGTCGCTGCAGGGCCGCGATGCCGAGCGGTTGCAAAACCAAGCCTATTTTGCCGCGCTCGCTCCAGAAACCGATCTCGTCAGCTTTGCCTATCCCTATGGCCAGGTTTCGGTCGCGGCCAAAGGCTATTACGCCAAACGCTTTTTCACCGCGCGCGGCGTTATGCCGGGGATCAATTCGGGAATTGTTGATTTTGCCGAACTGCGGGCGATCAGCTTAACCCACAAGAGCTTTGATCTTGAGACCGTGCGCGCCCTCATCGCCCGGGCGGTGGCGCACACCGGATGGTTGGTGTTTTTCACCCATGACGTCGACGTCTCGCCCACCCCCTATGGCTGTCGCCCCGAAGAGCTTCAGGCGGTGATCGATCTCCTGCGCGAGGCACGGGTCGACATCTTGCCGGTCAAGGCCGCCGCCGCCCGCTGCATGTTTGGGCCGGGCGGCGCTGGCTAGGCCTAAACCTAGCGCGTAAACTTCTGGAACTTGATACGCTTCGGGATGAGGCTATCGGCGCCGAGGCGGCGTTTCTTGTCTTCCTCATAGGCTTCGAAATTGCCCTCAAACCATTCCACGTGGCTATCGCCCTCAAAGGCGAGGATATGGGTCGCCAGTCGGTCGAGGAACCAACGGTCGTGGCTGATGACCACAGCGCAGCCCGCGAACTCCTCAAGCGCCTCTTCCAGGGCTTGCAAGGTTTCGATGTCGAGGTCGTTGGTCGGCTCGTCGAGCAGGATCAAATTGCCGCCTGAAGCCAGTGTCTTGGCCAGGTGAACACGATTGCGTTCCCCGCCGGACAATTGACCGACCTTTTTCTGTTGATCGCCGCCCTTGAAGTTGAAGGCGCCGACATAGGCGCGGCTGGCGATTTCACGTCCGCCAACCTTCATAATGTCGAGACCGCCCGATACCTCCTGCCACACTGTCTTGGTCGCATCCAGGCTGTCGCGGCTCTGATCGACATAGGCGAGCTTGACCGTTTCACCGAGGCGCAGCTTGCCCTCGTCGGGCGTTTCCTGGCCGGTAATGAGGCGAAATAGGGTCGATTTGCCCGCGCCGTTTGGGCCGATGACGCCAACAATGCCGTTGGGCGGCAGCTTGAAGGTCAGGTTTTTAAACAGGACCCGGTCGCCATAGGCCTTTTCCATGTTTTCGACCTCCAGAACCACATTGCCAAGCCGGGGCCCTGGCGGGATCTGAATTTGGGCGAAGGATTGGGCGAGACGGGCATTTTCCTGGTCATTGACCATTTGCTCGTAAGCGGCCAAGCGCGCTTTCGATTTGGCTTGCCGGGCCTTGGGGCTTGAGCGAACCCATTCCAGTTCGCGCGACATGGCACGTTGGCGGGCTTCGCTTTCGCTCTGCTCTTGAATGATGCGCTTGGTCTTTTGTTCGAGCCACCCCGAATAGTTGCCCTCATAGGGGATGCCCTTGCCCCGGTCGAGCTCAAGGGTCCATTTGGTCACCTGATCGAGGAAATAGCGATCGTGGGTGACGAGGATCACACAGCCTGGGAAGGCTTCTAGGTGATGCTGCAACCACGCGACCGATTCGGCGTCCAAATGGTTGGTCGGTTCGTCGAGAAGCAAGATGTCGGGCTTGGACAACAAAAGCCGCGCCAAGGCAATGCGGCGCTTTTCACCGCCAGAAAGGGTCTCGATATTGGCGTCGTTCGGCGGACAGCGCAGGGCGTCAATCGCCATTTCAATCTTGGAATCGATGTCCCAAAGATCCTTGGCGTCGATCACCTCTTGCAGCTTGTTCATCTCCTCCATCAGCGCATCGGTGTAGTTATCCCCGAGCTCGGCGGCGATGGCGTTGTAGCGATCAAAGACTTTCTTTTCCTCGCACTCGGAAATCACATTGCCCCACACATCGAGGCTCGTATCGAGGTGGGGTTCCTGCGGCAGATAACCGCGCTTGATGCCATCGGCTGCCCGCGCCTCGCCGGTAAACTCGGTATCGAGACCGGCCATGATCTTAAGAAGCGTTGATTTACCCGAGCCGTTCACCCCGACGACGCCGATTTTTGCGTCGGAATAGAAGCTCAGCCAGATGTTCTCGAACACCTTTTTGCCGCCCGGAAAAGCCTTGGTCAGGCCTTGCATTTGGAAAATGAATTGATTGGAGGCCATGGCGGTCTCTTCTTTAGTCTCAAGCCGAAGGAGGGTCGGGTCTTCCTAAACGTCGAGACCGCCACTGGCAATGGTGGCCTCACGGACGTCGCGGTGATTGTGCGGCGCGCGCCTCGGCGCTCAAGCACCAGCCGTGCCCACCCTGAAATGGGCAGTTTAGTGAATTCACAAGGAGATTTATATTTTATTAGAGTATTTGCGGAATTAATTCTTCATAATTCAGTATTTGGGGAAAAACTTGCTGATAACTTTCGCACTTCAAGCTGTGATGGCGATACAATCGCCCAGCGAAAACGCTGCACCCCAAATATCTGCAGCCCAAATATCTGCACTCCAGATCGTTGCGCCGCAAAAGGCGTCAGCCGGCCAACACATTCAGATCGAAACGCTTGAGACCATATCCTCCGAAACCGCGCGTCCCGGCCAGAGGTTCCGCATTCGGCTGCACGCGCCAATTCTTGTCGGTGATCAGGTCTTCGTCCCCGAAGGCGTCGAAGGCGAAGGTGAGGTGCTCGACGCTGCACCGCGCGGCTTTATGGGCGCTGCCGGAAAGTTGGTTCTGGTGGCGCGGTATCTGCGCGTGGGAGACCGGCAAATTCGGTTGCGCGGAATGTTGACCGGCGGCGCTGGTCAAGACAACACTAAACTCGTGGTCGTGGTGGGGGCTATTTCCCCGCTCGGTTCGCTCTTGGTTCAGGGCGGCAATTATCAAGTTCCGGCTGGGCAGGTCCTGGACGCCAAGCTGGGCGAGGACGTCTCCACGCCCATCGAAGGGCAAGCGCGCCCGGACCCAGGGGCTGCCTCTCCCACACCCGCTGAACCCTCCCCAGCCAATCCCTCCTCCCCGTTGCCCGCCCCCGCCACCAACCCGCTTCCGAGACTTTGAGCATGAACCTGAAACTTTTGGTCGCCGCCGTCGCGGTCCTGACAGTCTGTGCCGCCTCCACCCGCGCCGATGACATCGCTACCAAGCCGGGCGCTGCCGCGAGCGGCGTCCATATCGCCGCCCCAGCCCCAGATAAGGCGGCGGTGGTGTTTTTTCGCCCTTCGAGTATGGGATTGCTGGTCGCCTTTACCGTCCATGACGGACCGGTCAATGCTGCCAAGGTGGGGGCCAATGCCTATCAGGTCTATGTCACAGACCCCGGCGCGCATATGTTCAGCATCAACGGCGAGGTGACAGATACGCTCAAGCTCGAATTGGAGCCCGGCGAGGTCTATTATGTCCTGCAAAGTCTGGACATGGGGCTGATCATTGCGCGGCCAAAGCTTTCACTGTCCTCGCAGGAGGCCTTTGACAAGGTGAGCGGCCGCCTTCGCCTGTCGAGCTGGAAACCGCCAGTCAAGCCGGGGGACCTGACGAAGAGCCCCGCCGGTCCCACCCCTGCATCCGCGCCCGCGTCCGTCCCAGCACCGGCCGCTACACCAGCACCCGCCTCTACACCAGCGCCCGCGTCGCCGCCGCCAACGGCGTCGCCGACCCCAAACCTTGGGCCAACTCCGTCGCCCGAGCCTGCCCCGCCAGCCGCGCCGAACATCCCCCCTCCGCCGGTGTGGCCGCCGGTCGCATCCGGTCCTCCCAGCCAATAGAGGAGCATGATCCAGGCTGCACGGCGTTATCGCCCAAACGCACGGCAAAGACGCAGGAGGTTTCGATGCCTGACTTCCAAGTCTTGATTGACGAAGTCGCAGGGTGATCGGGAGGAAGGTCGTGGCTTGGGGATGGGCCTATTACGGCCAAGGCCAATCAGCGTTTTGGAATTTCGAGCTCTGGCTGACCTTGTTGGTTTGGGCAGGTGTCGACGTCTGAGACATGCCGCCATTCGATGTCCGCTTAGGCGTCCGAGTTAATCGCGAGAAGCCTCATTCGATGGAGTGGGTGGGTGAGACTTTGAAGAGTGCCTCCATGCGACCCAAAGACTGAATATTGGTAAAAACGGGCCCAGCGCTAACAGTATACGTTGCAACTGCCAATGAAGTGGTGCGCCGTGAGTATTTATAAAAATCCCAATGTTTCTATAAGCTAAATAGGCGGCAAATCCCGAAATACCGATTACAATTATGATCGCCATGAGCCGATTAAGCGCTTTGGCTGCGGCGAGTTCCAAAGGGCGACTTTTGTTGGTTGGTTGGGGGAAGCCCATAGCGTCGTTCCGCGCCGAATTTCGACCATATTGAAGCGGATTAGGCACCTGCACAAGTTGACACCCAATTGTTCAAATGCCCACCGCGCCGCTTCCGGCTTGGCCCGAGGCCCATTCCTTTGTAAGGTGTGTCGATGAACGCGATGGACCCGAAATCGGACGATTTGGCCCACCTGCATTATGGCGACGGCGAGTTCGTGGTCATGAAGCCGGGGCGCTATGTGCTGTGTGCCGTCAGCGGGCGGCGGGTGCCTTTGGAGGCGCTGCGCTATTGGGATGCGGAGACGCAAGAAGCCTATGCGAGCGCCACAGAAGCCTTGCAGGCCTGGCAATCGCGACAGGCGGCGCGGTCCGCGTGACCCTGACCCGCCGTGCGGCGGTGACCGGCGCGTCCGCCCTGGCCTTTAGCGGCCACGCGGCGAGGGCGGCAGACTGGGATCGGAATTGGGATAAAAGTGGCGCGAAGGATCCGTTTCGTTGGCACGGTCGCCTGTGTCAGGGGGGCTTTATCATTGGCCAAGGCGCGCCGGGCGAGCCCGTCTCCTTCGATGGGATGCAGATCACCCAAGCTGGGCCAACGGGCTTATTTTTCATTGGCTTTGATCGTGATCAAGGGCCCGCTGCCACGGTCGAGACGTCCCAAGGTCGGCAGGTTTTCGCCGTCCAACCGGTTGCCTATGCGGTCCAACGCATTGACGGTCTGCCGCCCGAGCAAGTGACGCCGCAGAACCCAGCCCTTTTGGCGCGCATTCAGCGGGAGAGCGAGATGAAGGCCAAGGCTTTTGCCTCGCGCATCGATTCGGAGGATTTCGCTTCCGGTTTTTCGCCGCCCTTGACCAAGGCCTTGCGCACTTCGGCATTTGGACCGCAGCGCATTCTAAATGGCGTGCCCAAAACACCCCATTATGGCGTCGATCTGGCGGCGCCGACGGGAACCCGCATAACTGCGCCTGCGGACGGCCGCGTCGTCCTGGCCGAAACCGATCTTTGGTTCGAAGGCGGACTGACCCTGATCGACCATGGCCAAGGCTTGGTCTGTGCCTTTTTGCACCAGAGCCGCCTTGACGTCAGGGAGGGCGACCTTGTCCGTCGCGGCCAAACGCTTGGCGCGGTGGGGGCTAAGGGTCGCGCGACGGGGCCGCATCTGTGCTGGCGGGCGACCTGGCGCGGACGCCATCTCGACCCATCGCTGTTACTTAAGGCAGGTGAGGTCTAGGCCATGCCGGGCGCGCTCTCCGTCGACAAGCTGCAAATCCTGGTGGTCGAGGACAACCGCAATATGCGGCTCATCTTGGCGACCCTGTTAAACGCCGCAGGCATCCGCCACATTCAAGCCACCGCCGATGGCCGCGTGGCCTTTGATCTGGTGCAGAAAACCCATTTCGACGCGGCCCTGATCGACTTTCAGCTCGAGGGGATGGATGGCCTCAGTCTGACCCGACGGATTCGCCAGGAGCGGGCGAGCCTTAATCCGAAAACACCGATCATCATGGTCTCTGGCCACACCGAGCTTAGCCGCATCCTCGAAGCGCGCGACGCGGGCGTGACCGAGTTTGTCACCAAGCCGGTGACCGCCCATTCGCTGCTGACCCGGCTCGACACGGCCCTGGTTCAACCGCGCGCCTTTGTCTCGACGCGCAATTTCGTCGGACCGGACCGCCGCCGGAAAAAGCCGCCACCGCAGTATAACGGCCCGTTTCGCCGCGCCCTGGACGGCGTGTTTGATTAGGTCTAACCCGCGCGTCTATGGTCATGGATGAACTTGGAGGTCGAGACACCTCGCCCAACGGAGCGCGCAAGCTTGCGGCTTTGCCGCCGCGGTTCGAGGCTTGGTTCGCGGGCCGGGGCTGGCGACCTCGCGCACACCAATTGACCATGGTGCAGGCGGCGGAAGCTGGAGAGCATGCGCTTTTGATTGCGCCGACCGGTGGCGGTAAGACCCTGGCCGGATTTTTGCCCAGTCTGATCGCCCTGTCGCAGGGCGAGCGCACCCAAAGGCTTCACACCCTCTACATCTCGCCGCTCAAGGCCCTGGGCGTTGATGTGCATCGTAATCTGGAGCAGCCCATTGCCGAGATGGGGCTCGACATTCGAGTTGAAACCCGCTCGGGCGATACCAGCGCCGCCAAGAAAGACCGCCAAAGGCGCCTGCCCCCCGACATCTTGATTACGACTCCAGAGCAACTGGCGCTCTTCTGTGCTTGGGAGGGATCGGCGGAACTGTTTGGCGGACTTTCCACCGTGATCCTCGACGAGATTCACGTGCTGAGCGGCAATAAGCGCGGCGATCTTTTGAGTTTAGGCCTTGCTAGACTTCAAGCCCTGTCGCCGAAACTGCGCCGTGTCGGTTTGTCGGCCACCGTGGCCGACCCGCCGGGCCTGTTAGGTTGGCTAACCCCTCGCGGACGCGGCGGACGACTGATCCTGGGTGAACCGGGCGCGCCGCCAGTGATCGAGGTTTTGCGCTCGCGTCACCCGACCCCTTGGAGCGGGTTCACCGCCCGCCACGCCATGGTCGAGGTCTATGAAGCCATTGCGGCGGCGCGCACGGCGCTGGTCTTCGTCAATACGCGGTTTCAGGCTGAACTCGCCTTTCAAATGCTGTGGGAGGTCAATGGCGACAACCTGCCTATCGCCCTGCACCATGGCAGCCTGGCCCCCGAACAGCGGCGAAAGGTGGAGGCCGCCGTCGCCCGCGGCGAGCTGCGGGCCGTGGTCTGTACCTCAACGCTTGATCTCGGCATCGATTGGGGCGGGGTGGATTTGGTGGTGCAATTGGCGGCTCCGAAAGGTTCAGCGCGCCTCATTCAACGCATTGGCCGCGCCAATCACCGCTTGGATCAGGCGAGCCGCGCCCTGTTGACGCCCGCCCATCGGTTTGAAGTCTTAGAGTGTGAAGCGGCGCGCGCGGCAGTGTTGGCAGGCGAGCTCGACGATGCCCGACCGCGCTCTGGGGCCCTCGACATGTTGGCGCAGCACATGATGGGCCGGGCCTGCGCTTCCCCCTTCGACCCCGCCGAATTTTATGATGAGGTGGCCTCGGCCGGGCCCTATCAGGGTCTGCCCCGCTCTGATTTTGATCGGGTTTTAGACTTCGTTGCCTCGGGCGGCTATGCCTTGAAGGCGTATGACCGCTTCCATCGCATTGTTCGAGATCGCGCCGGACTTTATCGGGCAAGAACTGCGGAAATCGTCCGCCGTCACCGCATGAATGTTGGCGCCATTGTCGACACGCCGATGTTGAACATTCGGATGGGGGTGCGTCGCGGCGGGACCTGGACCGCAGGCCGCAAGCTCGGCGAGATGGAGGAAAGCTTTGTCGAGCATTTGAGCGCCGGCGACAGCTTTCTTTTTGCGGGCAAGGTCCTCACCCTACAAGGAGTGGCAGGGACCGATGCGCTGGTTACGCCTGCACCGCCCGGCGTGGAGGCCAAGCTACCCAGTTGGGGCGGCTCGAAATTTGCCATCTCAACCTCACTAGCCAAACGGGTGCGCAATATGATCGCCGACCGCACCGTCTGGTCGGACTTTCCCGAGGATGTGCAGGCCTGGTTGCAGGTCCAGGCGCAAAGGTCGCTGATTCCGGCAGAAGACGAGATGTTGGTGGAGATCTTTCCACAAGCCCGAAAGACCTATCTCGTCGCCTATCCCTTTGACGGTCGCCACTGCCACGCCGCGCTTTGTCAATTGCTGGCCCGGCGGCTAGAGCGGCTGGGCCGTGCGCCCTTGGGCTTCGTCGCCAATGATTTCGGCCTGGCGGTTTGGACCTTTGCGCCTTTGGACGGTCTTGATCTCAATGCCCTGTTCGAAGAGGACATGTTGGGCGATGATCTCGACACGTGGCTCGCAGAAAGCTTCATGATGAAGCGCGCTTTTCGCACCTGCGCTGTCCTGTCGGGCCTGATTGAGCAGAGACGTCCAGGAGGCGCTCGCAGTGGGCGAGAGATCACCTTTTCCACCGATTTGATCTATGACACGCTGCGTCGCCATCAGAGCGATCATCTGTTGCTCGACTGTGCCCAGCGCGAGACCTTGGGTGATACGCTCGATATTGACCGATTGGGTCGGTTGTTGAAGCGCATCCAGGGCCGTATCCGTTTGCGAAGGCTCGACCGGGTTTCGCCCTTTGCCGCCCCGGTATTGATGGAGATCGGGCGCGAACCTATTCTCGGCGCGGCCGAAGACGCCATTTTGCGCGAAAACGCTGCCGACCTGGTGCGCGACGCCATGCGCCTTGATCCCATAACGCCATGAAGCCAGCATCTCGGTCCTGTGCCATGGTGCGCGCTGGCGACGCCGAACTCGGGCTTGCCCCCTCAGGCGCCCTGTGGTCGGCGAAGGATCGCGTGCTGGTCATGGCCGATCTTCACTTGGAAAAAGGGTCAAGTTACGCGGCCCGGGGACAGTTGATCCCGCCCTATGATACAGCAGCTACCCTAGAGCGCCTCGAGGCCGAGGTTGCGGCTTTCGCGCCGGAGCAGCTGATCTTTCTCGGCGATAGTTTCCACGACCCACTCGGCCCCGCGCGTCTTTTGGCCGAATACCGAGACCGGCTGGCCAAACTTGCCCGCCTTTGTGATCTGGTCTGGGTGGCGGGCAATCATGACAGCGAAGGGCTCGACGGCCTGCCCGGACGAACCTGCGTCGAGATTGCCTCGCCCGATCTGATTTTTCGTCACGCAGCCGACCCTTGCAGTGACCTTGAAGGAAGGGTGGAGGTGTCGGGCCACTATCACCCCTGCGCCAAGGTCAGTTCGCGGGGGCGAGGCGTACGCAGGCGCTGTTTTGCCCTTGATGGCAACCGGCTGATCCTGCCGGCTTTCGGGGCCTATACCGGCGGTCTCAATATTCTCGACCCCGCCTTTGCAGCAGTGTTGCGCCAACCGGTTCAGGTCTTTGCGCTTGGGCGTGATGCAGTCATCGCGCTTGATCCAAAAGCGCTTCGGCCGGACTGAGGCTCAGGGACTTCGGGAATGCACCTGCGAACACTTCGGCTGTAGGCCGCGACCCCCGAGGTCAAATTCTTCCCATGAGGTGGGCAAGGCGGCGCGGGAGCGCTAAACTGATCGCCAAGACCAAGTGAATAGGACCGGGGAGGTCGGCTATGCCAGCGGTCAAGCGGCTCCATCCGAAGGACATTTTTGACGCTGATGACTGGAAAGCGCTCTCAAAGCGGTCCTGGTGGCGTGGGATATATTTGGCGAGCCATGCTTGGGGGGTGATCGGCTTAAGCGTGGTTGTCGTTGAGTTTTTGCCAAACCCGATCACTTACCTTCTCGCCGTCATGGTGATTGGCACGCGCCAACTGGGTCTGGCGATCCTGATGCACGAGGCTGCCCATGGGACCTTGCACCCTGTTCCTGCCATCAATGATTTTCTTGGCGAGTGGGTCTGTGGCCAGCCGATTGGCGCCAGTCTGAAACGCTATCGCCCCTATCACCTGCAACACCACAAGTTCGCCCAGCAAGCAGAAGATCCCGATCTTGGCCTGTCCGCCAAGTTTCCGACCACGCCGGCTTCGCTGCGGCGCAAGGTGATCCGCGATCTGACGGGCCAGACCTACTTCAAACAAAGGGTCAAACCCTATCTGGGATTTTTTGATCCACAGGTGCGCCGCTCGGCGCGGTTCCAAGCGTTTTTACGCAGTGAGCCCAGGTTCTTGGCCTGGAATGCGGCCCTGGCGCTGATCGCCATAGGCTCTGGGCATGGACTTGCCTTTCTCGGCCTATGGATTGTGCCGATGGCGACCTGGTATCCGCTGGTCACCCGCATTCGGAACATCGCGGAGCATGCGTGCGTCGGCGATGGCTCCGATCCATTTCGCCAAGCTCGGACCACCCGCGCCGCATGGATTGATCGGGCCTTCATCGCTCCCTACTATGTCAATTTCCACGCCGAGCATCATCTCTTCATGCATATTAGCTGTTGGAACCTGCCCAAGGCCCATCAGGCCTTGGGTCGCAAGGGCCGCCATGACAGCATGGAGATCGGCCAAGGCTATGCTGCGGTCTTGCGCCAAGTTGCGCCTAAGTCTTGAGCCCCTCCGTCACAAATTTCGCCGCGCTTTCGCCAGCTGAGCAACGGGAATTTGTTCGCCAGAACACTCGCTTGCAAAGCCCAACCCTTTTGCCTGAGCTTCGCTTACATCTCGCTGATGAAGTGACGCCGCTTTGGCGACTGACCGAGGAGGCCTTGGGCGATCTTGGATTGCCTCCGCCCTTCTGGGCCTTTGCCTGGGCGGGAGGCCAGGGGCTCGCGCGCTATTTGCTTGATCATCCACACGAGGCCAAGGATCGGCGAATGGTCGATCTGGCCACAGGTTCAGGCCTTGTGGCCATTGCGGCCATGAAGTCAGGTGCAAAGGCTGCGGTTGGCATTGATATTGACCGCTTTTGCGCCCCAGCAGTGGCGCTCAATGCCAAGGCCAATGGCGTGACGGTGCAGTTTCGGGTCGAGGATGTGCTCAACGGGCCACCGCCTGACGCGGACCTCGTGACGGCGGGCGATGTCGGCTATGAACGCCCCATGGCCGAAGCCATGCGCGCCTATCTGTTCCGCGCCCACCAAAACGGCGCGCGTGTCCTGCTTGGCGATCCGGGTCGGACCTATTTCGACGCCAAGGGTCTCGTGAAGCTTGGAGAATACCGCGCCGGAACGACGCTTGAATTAGAAGATCAGGAGGTCAAACGCACCGATGTGTGGACCTTTGCCGACTGAGGCAGACGCAAGGCTTTGGTCAGTTTCAAATTGAACCCGACAAAAGCCGGTTTCCTAGGTCGCGTTTGTCGTATCGGGAAAACCGGATTCCACGTTTCCCCGCCAAACTCTAAGCGGTTTTGACCACACTCGGCTTGGGCGGTGAAGTTTGCAGACGGATGATGGCGCGCACCCCTTCGCCTTCTTCGGACGACAGCGACATGGTTCCGCCCATTGCCTTGGTTAACAAAAGCGCGGTTGGCAGACCAAGGCCTGCGCCCGCCGCATGGCGAACAAGGGCATTTTCGCCTTGTTCAAACGGACGCAAGAGTCTCGGAATTTGGTCGGAGGCGATGCCGCAGCCAAAATCTTGTACCGAAATCGCGAGACGCGATCCCTCCTGTTGCGCTTCCAGGACCACCAAACGGCCGTCGCAACCGAAGGTGATGGCGTTGTGTAACAGATTGACCAGCGCCGTCTCCAGTCCGCGATGATCGCAAAAGACCATGGGCTCAGGCGTTGGAATTCTCACCTCTAAGGTGACATTGCGCTCATTCGCCAGGGCTTGCACGCTGCGGATGGCGTCGGAAATGGGAGAGCCGCAAGGCTGGACATGGATGTCCATATCGGCGCCGCCGGATTCCAACCGGGCGATATCCATGATCTGATTGACAAGGGCGAGAAGTTTTAGCCCGGATTGTCTAATATAATCAGCATGTTCGCGATAGCGCGGCTCTGCCAGAGGCCCGTATAGCTCTTGATAGATGATCTCGGAAAATCCGATGATGGAATTGAGCGGCGTCCGAAGTTCGTGGCTCATCAGACGAATGAAGGACCGGGTCGATTCTTCTTCGGCCATACGTCGGCGTTTGCCCATCTTCGCTTGGCGAAGTTGGGCTGCGTCATTTTGGAGTTGCGGATCACTCGGAACGAGCGATGGGCGCGATTGTGACATGACCTCGACGCTTTATTTCGACCTGATCACTTTAGCAGCTTGGCCTTACTTTTCCGTTTCCCGGGTCAAAAACCTAAAATACGAAATGGAGACGCAAAAATTCGCGCAGATGTGGCGCCAATAGGGTTAATTGTTACGGGCTGAGAAAAAGGTTTCGCCTGTAGATTGATCGCCGTCGCGCGGCCATTATTCGCGCGCTATGATGAGCGCTTAAGATGAGCCACTCCCACCCGCCCAGCCTGAAGGTTTGCATTTTTTGAGCCTCGCGCCGCAACCAAATAGCTCTGCCACAGCGATGCCCAAGGCGTCGAATGCGGTCGGCTGGGGTCGGTTTGCCTTCTTCTGGTGGGTGGGGCTCGCCCTGATCTTGGGCGGCGTGCTCGTCGCATTTGGCCATGTCAGCGGCGAGATTTTAGCAGCCTTCCTAGTGGCGGCTTTTGCGCCCGTTCCGGGATTGGTTGTGCCGGAGAACCGCTTAGAGACCTTTGGCTTGGCGAGCCTATCCCTATGCGCCATTTCGGTTGTCTTGACCGGCGGCGTGGTCGGACCCTTTGCAGTCTTGTGCTTTGCGCCCGTGGTCGCGGCGGTTTGGCTGGAGAGTGGCCTCGCGAGCGGCTTGGCATTTTCGGTGGCAAGCCTTGGATTTGCGCTCTTGGGGGCCGTGGCCTTCCCCTATGCGAGCCCCGAACAGGGCCTGCGTCTGGTCTTGGCCTTTTCAAGCCTGTTGGGACTGCTCGTCTTGGCGGCGGCCGGTTTGACGGGACGGAGCAGGGCTGGGCGCTCGCTTCCTTTGGCGAGCGATAACCTGACGGCCGCCCTCGCCAAGAGTGAAATTCTCATTGCCCATATAGATAAGCATGGGGAGGTCTTGGCCCTGTCCGGCGCGCCTCCTTCAGGCATGCGGCTCGCCGTGGGGGATCAGCCCTTTTGCCTTGCCGCGGTCGAGGCGCACCGTGGTTCGTTGAAGGCGGCCCTGACCGAGGCGCTCGATCATGGGATGGCCCAGGCAAGGTTTACCCCCCAAGGCGAACCGACCGGCGATGTTGAGCTGTGGTTGAAGCGGGCCAGCGAGGGCAGGGTGATTGCGCTGTTCTCGGCTTCCGACGCCAAGTCCATCCTCGCTTCCGGCGATGCGGCGGGACTCAATGATCAAATTGTCTCGCTGACCCGCGCACGCGCCCAAGCTGAAGAGGCCCGCGAAGCGACCGACCGCACCTTGCGCACCCGCTCGAAATTCCTCGCCGATATGAGCCACGAACTGCGCACGCCGCTAAACGCCATCATGGGCTTTTCGGATATTATGCGGACGCGCCTGTTTGGCGACCTGTCCGACAAGTACACCGAATATGCCGAGTTGATCCATGAGAGCGGCGCGCACCTTCTTGACCTGATCAATGACGTTTTGGACATGTCGAAGATTGAGGCCGAACGGTTTGTCATCCACCCAAGGGATTTCGACGCCTGTGATGTGGTGGCTTCGGCCTTGCGGCTCTTCCAGCTTCAAGCCCATGAGGCTGGCGTCCGGTTGCACAGCCTGACGCCCAGCCACCCGCTGATCGTCCACGCCGACGAGCGCGCCTTCAAACAGATTCTGCTGAACTTGATCTCCAATGCCTTGAAGTTCACGCCACGCGGCGGGGCCGTGACCGTAACCTTGGAAAGCGCGGCGGGCGGTTTGGAACTGGTTGTGGCCGACACCGGCATTGGCATTGCCCAAGACGATCTGGCCCGCCTTGGCAAACCGTTTGAGCAGGCGAAAAACGCCCTGACCCAAAACGGCGGCACGGGGCTTGGCCTGTCTCTGGTGCAGGCCTTCGCCCAGATGCACGGGGGAGAAATGTCGATTGAAAGCCAGTTGGGCGAGGGAACGGCGGTTACGGTGCGGATGCCGGTTCTCGCCAAACCCCTGGCCGAGCAAGCCCCCCGCGCCAGCTGACCCCGCTTCGTCCCCCTTGCGGCGCGCCCTGTGGTGCTGCTGCGACAAACAAAGCTTTGCGATCTTAAGACCGGCAAGGCTCAGTAATTGTGGTTTCACTTGCAAGTCGAGCGATCCAAGAAACCAACACCTAAGGACCCTCTGGTGAGCCCAAAAGCTGGAGCGGCTCGCGGTTCCGATATTCCGGCCAGATTATCTTGCATGAGCCTAAGCGTCTGGCTGAAATTGCTCGCAATATAGGTACCATTCTATACAAGCCCGTCCGCTGGAGCCCCGTTTGATATCTGCATCACAGGACACGTTTATCTAGACGATAAGTGAGCCATCAGCAGGGAATATATAAATTGACTGAAAATGTGCGCAATAAAACAGAAGCGAAGTTATACGGTTTTTCCTTTTTGTCAGGTGCGCTGACCAGTGTGGTCATGATCATGTTGTCGCTGAGATTTTACGTCAGCATGAAGTATCTATATTTTATATTTTTCTGTACCTTCGGTGTGGTTCCGTTTCTTAAGCGATTGATCCTCAATAAAGGGAGCGGTAAAATTTCATTATTGAGAAATTTGCTTACATTTGGTGGGCAAACGGCGATGTTCATACTCGGGGGAGCCGCAGCATTTTATCGCTTAACGGCAGTCTATCCACCGAACGTGAATTAGGTGGTTTGGTCCATAAAGGGACGCGCTGGCACTATAAAAATGTACTGCCAATTGGAGGTCAACCGGACGCCATAAATCTCGAATAAAGAGAAGTGCGGGAGCTGAGGCCTGATGCCGCCAGTGGAATTCGGGCGCGCAATTCCCAGCTTCAAAGATACAAGGGTGAACTTGAGGAAAGGGCCGGCGAAAAATGGACCGCTCACCTATATCTCTACGAGCCGAAAATATGACTCTAAGCGAAATAAAAAGAAGTCTGAAAGCTTTATTTAAAGAATCCGGCTTCGATGTTTCCAAAAGTAAGTGGACGCTGGTGACTCCGGATGGCGTGGTTGTATGTCGATTGGAAAAATCTCAATTCGACGCGCAATGCTGGTTTGATGTCTCAGTGTGGTGTGAGGGAGGTGAGGGAGATGTGGCCTCTATGGTCGCGTTTCGTCTGCAGAATCTATTTAGAGAGTATCAGATGGAAATAATAAACTCCCTGGTGGTTGGGGCTGAGAAAGAATCCTTCGCTCGAATCGAGAACGCATTTCGTGATGTGTTCATTCCCGAACTAAAGAGAATGGTGTCGTTCTCCCATTTGCGCGAATTGTTTGAGAGTGGGAAACTTAATAGCTTATTGATTGGTTGGAAACTCAATCAGCGCTTGCAAGGGTAATCTACAGCAGAATCGAGGTGACGTTGCCCAACGGAGGTATTTCAGTTTGAAGCTCGTTTTGGCCCAGACGAGGATCAGACCATGAAGCGCAGCCGTTTCTCTGAGCCGAACACACATTAACAGGGTTCCAAAAATTCCTTGACGAAGTCAAGGCGCGGGATGAGGGAGCGCTGACACCCTTGGTACCTCTGATAATTATGTAATTATTGAAATTCTAGCAGTAAAAAATTAAACATTGAGGCGATGCGTTATTGCAAAATTATCTCAAGGGGAATATTATGAAATATAGAAGTTATAGTTAATTTACTTTTATTACTT